>JAIPIB010000009.1 GCA_021734905.1 Minisyncoccota bacterium
CGAAGTAAAAATCCCCTTGCGGGGATTTTTACTTCGTGGGCGGCTAGAGAGAATTGAACTCTCGATACCGGTTCCACAAACCGGAGTTTTACCACTAAACTATAGCCGCCATGTCTGGTCGCATATTTATAGCTGTTTTCTGACTAAATGTCGAGGTTTATCACATTTACCCTTTCAAGAAGCGGGTCTCGTCATTGAGTACTACTCCTGAGGTAAATTCATTTTGGAATTCAGTGGGGAGCACTTTTATCTGATCTTCTGTTGACACCCATCGGACCTCATCAATTTCATGAGCATGTGTTTTTTCCACGTCAGCATGTAGAAGATAGTCCATGCCATTTTCAATTTCAAAGAAAAATTCTACGGCATGAACGTCTTCCTTGTTTGTGTACGTATAAATATAGAGAAGCCTTCCAACTTTTGGCTTTATTCCAAGTTCTTCAATGAGCTCCCTTTCAATGCATTCTTTTGGGCTTTCGTTTGGCTCGAGGTGCCCTCCAGGCAATGCATAGAAATCACGTCCACCCGCATGACGGACAACAAGTAATTTTCCATCATGGATAATGACTGCTCGGCTGCGTACAATATATGTTTGCATAATGGTAAGTATACTATGGAATTTTTGAGAGGGTTCTGTCTCCTTGCAGTCAACAAAACATGACTCCGCCTCACAAAACGAGAAAAGCACCCACAGGGGTGCTTTTCTCGTTTTGTGCCCAAGACTGGATTTGACCTCCAAGTCACTAAGTATTTCGATTCATTCCATTCTCAAAATACTAAGTGCTCGTAGGCTCGACTCGGAATAAATTCCTCCGTCCGTTCAAATCCTAAGACCAATAAAAAGACTCAGCGTAACGCTGAGTCTTTTTATTGGTGCCCAAGACTGGATTTGAACCAGCATGCCCGTGAAGGCGCTACCACCTCAAGGTAGTGCGTCTACCAATTTCGCCACCTGGGCGTAACTCATATTATTGAGTCCTCTCATTCTAAGGATTTTTAACACTTTTGCAAATTAAAACAAAAAACACGAGCCAAATGGCTCGTGTTTTTTGTTTTTTGATTCCTTAATTTATTTTACCTCCTCTTCTTTTGCTACTTCTGCAACAACTTCCGCTACTGACTCCACTGGAACTTCAGCAACTTCTGTGGCTGTTGCCTCTTCAGCTGCCTTTGCTGCTATCTCTGCCTGCTCTTTTACTTTTGCTTCTTCTGCAATTTGAGCTTCCTCGGCTGCTTTTGTTGCGGCCTCAGCTTCCTCTTTTTTCCCACGCTCTACCTCAATCTCTGACTCTGAAGAAACATTCATGAGACGCATTCGTCGCATTTGTCGCTTGATTTCGCGAGCAACCTTTTCTCGAATGTAATAAAGTTTTGCGCGCCGTACAGTACTTCGTCGAATAATTTCAATTTTGTCTATACGTGGTGAGTAGAGTGGGAAAATCTTTTCAACACCAATACCATCAACCACCTTTCGCACTGTAAACGTAGCTCCTGGCTCACTTCCGTGTTTTCGAGCGAGAACAAGACCTTCAAAAATCTGAATACGTGTTTTCCCCTTATCTTCAATTTTCTGGTGGACACGAACAGTATCGCCAGACTTAATGCCGAGACTCTTTCGATCTTCCATGTTAACAGAAGAAATTGTAATGCCTGCAAATGCTGTATTCATAAATTATTTAAACGGTGAGTTTACTACCTACTATGCTACATACGTGTAGCTATCTAAAGCGTGCTGTACTTTAACACAAGAGTCATTGAGTCGCAATAGCGGTGCTTGCCGTCTCAAAATCAGCGGGGAGAGGTGCGAGAAAGGTCTGCTCTTCCCCATTAAGCAGCCGTATCTGAAGCCTATACGCATGAAGCGCAAGTCGTGAAAATCCAAGATTCTCTCCATGCCTGAGTTCGTCTGGCGCATACAGCTCATCATGAACAATCGGTCTCCCCACAGCCTTAAGATGTACACGAATTTGATGTGTCCTCCCCGTTTTAGGAGCTATCTTTAAATATGCATGTGTTTTCGTCTGTCCTATTAGTTCCCAGTCTGTCAGAGCCTCACGAAGAGCACCTCGTGCACCTCTCTGTGCTGAACGAAGCCTGAAATCTTTTGTGCTTCTTCCAATAGGACGAGCAATCGTCCCCCATTTTTCTTTCATCGTTCCGTACACAACCGTTCTATACTCTTTTTTAATATGGTGGTCATGAAATTGCTCCTTTAAATAAACGAATGCTTCTTGTGTCTTTGCAAGAACAAGAATGCCTGAAGTTTCTCTATCAAGCCGATGCACTACGCCAGAACGCTCAAGGGGTGATCCGTCCTGCGCAAATCCACCCTCCCCAACATCTTTGGCTGTTGGGGTGCGTACTAAAAACCAGTCCACTACAGTTGGCTCTATATTTCTTCCGTCATTATGGACAATCATTCCTGCAGGCTTATTAATGACAAGCATGTCATTGTCCTCGTAAATAACTTCTGGTTCTGGTGTTTTTTTAATCATTTTATTTGCCTATTCTTCGCTTTCGATTTGTGTACTGCTCTAGAATACTCTGAAATTCAGATTCTCCAAAGTCTGGCCATAATGTTTTTGTAAAAAAGAGTTCGCTGTATGCTGTTTGCCAAAGTAGAAAATTAGAAAGTCGCTCCTCCCCGCTCGTACGAATCACAAGATCCGGGTCTGGCATATCTTTCGTCCAAAGAAACGAACCGAAAGATTCTTCAGTAATTTTCTGACCCGACAAATATGCACGATTTACTGCGTCAACAATCTCAGCCCGTCCGCCGTATGAGAAAGCTATCCAGACAGTGAGTTCAGGGTCATCATAATTTTGTTCCTCAATGAAAGAGATTTCATCCTGAAGTACTGGTGAAAGTCGTTCTCGTTCTCCAATGACACGAATGTTAATTCTGCGAGTATCTGTCTTACGTTTTTTCCTGAACTCAGAAAATGCATGCTTCAAAAGATTCATGAGGTATCCAACCTCATCCTCGGTACGTTTCCAATTTTCTGTCGAGAATGCGTAGCACACCATGTGTGGAATGTTTGCGGCGTGCACCGCTGTTATTAATTCCTGAAGTACCTCATATCCTTTAGCGTGGCCGTCAAAGGTTTTTAAGCCTTGTGCTTTTGCCCACCGCCTGTTTCCATCCATGATGAAACCGACGCATTGTGGTGTATTTAATATTTCCATACTTAATGTATATAAACTCACTACATGAAATAAAGTTTCTTCTAATCCTTACTCTTAGAGCACCCTGAATTCATCAAATTGTTTTTCTGGAGTTCTCCAATCAACTGACAATCCATCTACTCTTGCTAGTGGTGACCCTTGATTCAAAACTTCAATGCAAGCTTTAAGTTCCTCAGGAGTCCCTTGAAGAACTACCTCAACTGATCCATCTTCAGTATTTTTAATCCAACCATATATTGCATTTTCCTTTGCATATTGCTCAACGCAATCACGATACCCTACGCGTTGCACCTTCCCCTTCATTACACAAAATATTTCGGAAAACATACAGAGAGTATACCGCTATATTTGATTTGTTGCATAATGCTCCATTTCGGATATACTTTTCAATGTTATTCGCGCGGTTAGCTCAGTTGGTAGAGCAGCTCGTTTACACCGAGAAGGTCAGGAGTTCAAGTCTCTTACCGCGCACTAGACCAATAAAGCCAGACTTTTTGTCTGGCTTTATTGTGTCTCACTAATGTGGTGAGAGGCTTGAAGGGAGATTTTGCGCCATTGGTCCGAGCAAAATCTCCGGGGTCGAGGAACTTAATATTTTAGGAGTGAATCGAACTAAAATATTTAGTGAGGTGACCAAGTCTCTTACCGCGCACTTCCCAGACAACTCTAAGAACTATGGTAAAATCATTACTATATGGAACCCGATATAATACAAAGATTTTCTAACCTTTTCACTGTGCGATAGGTATACAGAGTATATGCTCAAAGAGCTAGACAAGTGGGAGCAAGAAGAAACTCTGGTATCGCACAGTGACGTTCAAAATCTTTCGGACAAACTAAAAGCGAATGAGGCCCGCATGGAAAAACTCGTGTCTGCATATTTAGATGGCGATATTCCGAAGGAAATATATTTGAAAAAGAAAGACGAGAGTATGCGCGCCTCACTCACTTTTAAGTCCCAAAAGAAAGATTTTGAACAACGGAGAAATACTTGGGTCGAACCCTTGCGTGAGTGGGTTATGGATACAAAACAAGCCACTTTTTTGTCCTCATCCACCGATTTCAATGAAATCGCTTCCTTCGTCCAAAAAATTGGAACGAACCATACGGTTCGTGACAAAACCGCCCACGTTTCCGTACCGTCGCCCAGTGATTTCGTCGCGAAGCGACGGGATTTTCTGTCTGTTGTCGCGCCTTCGGCGCGACCTTCTTCCTCCCTTACGGACGGTGAAGTATCGTTTTGTGCCCCCTCAACGTATCGGAAAACCACCTATCAAGCACCATAAGGGTATTCAAGCGGTTCAGTGTGGAATTACTTGAAGCCTCTCGGTAGGGCTACATATTTTACAGAACCACAGTCTCACTCGGGTTTCTTAGGGGTATTTGGGACTATTGAAGAATATGGGTACTTTGGAGAAATGAGACAGAATAAGACACTTTAGGGCTTACTGCTTTTTCGTCTCACTTTACGAGGCATCTTCTTGCGAGCTTCCCTCCGAGCTCGCTTTTCCTCCCGTTTACGATCTTCCTCCGCTTTACGCTCCGCCATCTCCTCAGGCGGTACCAGACGCATATAGTTCATAATCTTGTATCCTTTCAGATGTTCAAAGGGATCTACGAACTTGTACCAAGGTTCTTGGTGACTCCATATCTTGCCGTCTTTTTCCTCTGATACAGGATGGGATTCAATGAGCTTCTTCGGTGGCAGGAAGTCCTTGTTATCTTTGATGAGATACAGCTCATAGTGAACGCCTTTTCCATAGTGGCTTATCGTACGAGACTTAAGGACTCCTTCTTTGACCCACTTTCGTAGGGTTGGACTCTTAACGTTGAATGCACTTTCAAAGTCATACTTGGTGTACCAACTCTTTTTGTTCTTGGCGAGCGAGGCTGGGATTTCTCCTTTATCAATTGCGTTCTGGCACACGAGGCATTTGATACCCCATTTGTCGTACCAGTTACCTCCCTCAGGGGTACTGTCGTGACAGATGAAACAAGTGTAGCCCCTACCTTCAAGGTGAAAGCCTTTTGGATTCTCGAGAAGCTTTTCTGCTCGTTGCTTTTCTTTTTCTTTAAACTCCTCACCAAGTTTCGCTAACCCTTCCATACGCCACTTGGAGTCGGCGTACTCAGCACCTTTTTCAGGTGTGAGACAAAAACGGTCACGGTCTTCTGCAAAGTGTTCATCTATTGTTGCCACTCATACTCTTCAGTTTTCGTGTACCCGCACTTCGGACACGAGAATGTTGTGATTGATTTGATGCCATCGTCTTTATCAGTAATGGTGAGCTTCGTCATACAATGCGGACACAGTCTTGGTTCAGGTCGCCACTCTTCACCATCATTGAAAAATGCCCGACGAGGCAGGCATTTGTTGGGACAGTCGAACATAAAGAGTACACGGTTTTCTTTTGAGTCTCCGTGCCAGAGTTCCTTGAATGTTGGGACGACTCTGTTTCGGCAGGTGAGACAGCGGATGTCCTCTGGTGGTTGTGCGTGTTCGAGGAGTTCATCAATCTTTGTGTCTGCATCCATCCACGCTCGTATAGTCTCTGACTTCTTTTGGTATCGTTCTCCCGTCTGTGCATAGAGATACAGTCGCTTTACGCCTGCCCGCATGTTTTCCAGTTCCGTCTTCTTGAATTTCTTGTCCTCGGGAAGACTCATCTCGTCACAATTCTTCTCCGTTCGCCTACACTGCTCAACCGTCCCTCGGTCGTAGAGGTCACTGTAGTACTGGTGGGATTTGAGATGCTTCTCACTCATACCCATTAATTATAATAAAAAATATGGAACTGTCTCTACCTCCATTTCACCCTATTACCATAGTCTATTTGGTCTATCTGTATGTACTTGAAGTCCTGACTGGTACATGGACTTAGAGTTTGCTTGGGAAGCTACTTTTTGCTTTCCTTGGAACCGCTCGAGTGGATACCCGTCTTCATAATGCACGGTTACCCAATTTTCATCCTCCATCTCCATGATGGTACCGAGAGCCCAGAGCGGAGCTGATATTTCAAACCCTTTCCGTGTTGTTCCACCCGCTCTGATCGGGGTAGCATGTTTTATATCCATTTGGTTATCTCCCCGTACGTGTGACATATCAAGCAGATACTCACGAGCGAAGATTGAGTAGAGTTCTCCTCTCTGAGGTTTTGGTAAACCATTTTCAATATCTTTAATTGCTTTCACGTCTGGATACTTTGCCGACCAGAGTATTCTGTTTCGGTCATCAAGAAGTGGGTACGCTCGAAAGAGTCCAGGCATTTCACCTTTTCGTATAGCAACCGCAAGTTTGCACATAATGGATCTAGGATTGAGCAGATTCCCGAGCACCACAATGTTCGTAGTCTCATCGCCAATAGACAGAAGCTCTCCCATGAACCACTCATATAGCAGTTCCACTTTTTCGCCATACTCAAATGAGGTGATGTCTTCGATATCGTCACAGATAATGAGGTCAGGACGGTGGTCTCGATATTTTAGTCCTCGAATGTTCTGGTTCGCACCAATGCACATAATCTTTGCTCCGTACTTTGGAATCTCTATCGTGTATGCACCCCAATCTTCCTTAGTTGCCTGGAAGGGACCTAGGTCGTGTTTGAGCAATTCGTTTTCTTGGAGCTCTTGTTTGATGTTCTCAAAGTGAGATTGTGACTGTACTCGTGTCTTTGAAACAATCAATACAAACTTCTTTTTATGCTTTCCCGTAATACTCCACAGAGCATTAGAAAGGTTCAGGATGGTGGATTTTCCTGAACCTCTAAATGCCATGAACACATTGAGCTTGTGTTGGTATTTCTCGGTAATGCGGAACATCTCCCTATGGAAGAACGCAAAGTCATACTTCAAGTGTCTCCTGAGGTAAATACTGCAAAACGCCTCGTGACTTTCATACACGATTGCAGTACGCACCGCCGTATCAGTGGCGATAGCGTTTATTAACTCGGGAGATAATTGTTTCATATTACTTGTACCTAGCGAGTGCTTCTTTCACTAGACGCTGTTGATCCTCTCGCAATTCATGTTTCTTCTGTGCACGGCGAAGATGGTCTTGTTTCTCTTGTGACATAAATCGTGGATGATTGTGCTTCAGCCACAACGCTGTAGCTTGGTACTTCTTCTCTTTCATCATGCCAATGAGCTGGGCTTCAGACATGTCGTTGATGTTTTCAATGCCATCAACCTTGGCATTTTCAGTATCAGTCTTGAATGCTTCGTCCTCACTGCACCAACGGTAGAAAGTCGCTCGGGAAATACCCGTTCGCTTTACCGCCAACTCCACAATCGGCACCACACGTAACTGCTCAAGCAGAAGTTGCTTCTGCTTCTCGAGCTTCGATACGCCCGCCATACTAATTGATCTTCTTACGCTTCTTGCCTGTAGCTTTCTCCCAACGGTTCATAATTACTTCGGCATACATCGGTGTTTTCTCCATGATGAAACATCGACGGTCGAGCTTGGTTGAGGCAATGAGTGTTGAGCCACTTCCACCGAATGGTTCAAGTACGAGTTGACCACGTTTCGTGAGATTCTTGATATACGGAATAAGAATCTCAATTGGCTTGGTACCGAAGATGATTGCTTGACCAGATGATTTTTCATCCGCCGCTTTGTATTCGATGAAGTCAGTCGGGCAATACTTTTTGCCTTTCTCGTATGACTCCCAATGCGGTTTCCCTGAGATGGCGAATAACGCTGTTTCGTATTCGTTCTGGAGTAGTTCAGTCTTTTCGGGTTCTTCATTCGGCAGCTCGAACTCCTCGCTTGTACCGACCATAGCGATGTCATGCTTTGAGAAGAATTTGTGTGCACCAGCGTATCCTTGATTTCTGTTCGGCAAATGCCAGACAATCATGTTGCGTACTTTCCAGTGCTTCTCCATTTCTCCCCAAATCTCACGAATGTTCTTCCAATTCTCGTAGCAGATGATTGAGAAATCCTTGTTTGCTACATTCGCTACGTTTTGCATCCAGAGCGTGGTAAAATCATCAGGTAACACGTCAGTGCCGATGTATTTTCGATTCTTCTTTGAACCGAATCCGTCCGTTGGCTTACCGTGACGAGTCTTTCCATGGAGGTAGTCTAAGCGGTACGGTGGGTCAGTCATGACCATGTCTATTTTCTCCTCACCGCAGAGTTTCTGCATATCGGCTTCGATAGTGCTGTCACCTACAAGTAGTTTCGACCCATCAAGATCGTAGAGATCTCCTGTCTGTGCAACAACGGTGATGCCAAGCTTCTTGAGCTCCTCGGCACTGTCGAACTTTCCCTCTACCGTTTCTATCTCGAAAATCTTATCGAGTTCTTCGGTAGTGAATCCGACTTCAGTAAGGAATGATTCATCAAAGGTTGCAAGAAGATCGAAGTCCCACTCACCACTGATTTTATTCAGCTTTAGATTAAGCATCTTCTCTTTCTCAATGTCAGCGATGTCTACATACACCACTGGTACGGTGGTGTGACCTAACTCCTTGGCGACTTTTACTCTTGCGTGCCCGCCAATCACAATGTTGAGTCGTGCCTCTGCCTTGTTTACGATAATCGGCAGTGGCATATCAAACTCAACGATAGAACGAGCGAGTTGTTCGAGCATTTCCTTAGAGTGCTTCCGAGGGTTATATTCTGATAATTTGAGTAGGTTTATATCAACGTACTCGATAGTGAACATATCTTTAGACATACATTTCTAATTAATTGATTAATCAGAAGCGCAAAAAACCACCAGATTCCCGAAGCATAACTTCGATTCTCTGGTGGTTTTTCGACGAACCGCAAAGAAATCGAAATACCTTCTCATACACAGTATGGAAAGGTCACGATTTACTTATTGGCTTATTTAATTCAGTGAGTGGCTTAAGCTCATTGAATCAGGTCTGATGTAATTAGTGCTTCTACTTCAAGCGTATCACTGAAGTGTAAAACTCAGCAAGGAAAATGAGATTTGTGAGACAAAAAGTCCGAATTTAAGATTTCGTATATGTTTTAAGGGGTTTCTGAAATTCTGAGAAAAAATGTTGAAACGGTTATCCCCAGACGACTACCACCACGAGATCAAACTCTTGAAAAATCCAACCACTTTGTCGACGAAACTCTCTTGTATTGGCTCGAGTACAGGAACTTGTTCAATCACTGGTTCAGGAATGGGCGATGTGGCAGTGGCTTCGATTGGAGTTTCTACTGTTGGTGCAACCATCTCTGGTGAGGTAACGGGTTTTGATGTGATTGTCTGCGGTGCAATAGGAGTTGCTTCAGGAAGCGACTCAAGATATTCATCATGCTGTGCAGTACCAACTTTTCCGTGTGGGTATTTTAGATCATAGAGAGTAGTGATACGTTGAGCCACATCGGGTCTACTTGCTTTCACTCTTCCAAAGAATACAGATGCTTCTTCTAGTGGAAGTGAGTCCATGTACATGAATCCCTCGTAGATATCAGCATCAGTGTATACAGTAGTATCTGAGTTTGATTGTTCATCAAGTAGATCGAGATAGTCTTCACTCTGAGCGATGTTCTGTTTCTGAAGTTCGATGATTTGCTGACGCAGTTGCTCTGCTTCTTTCTCAGCTTTTGCGAGAGCAGACGCATCTGACTCGTACTCATCTTTCTCGTCTTCAAGTTCGTTTATTTGAGCATCATACTTTGCATCAATCTCGGCGAGCTTGGTATCAAGTTGATTCCCAATACCGTAGCTTCCATAGAGTCCTGTGACATATCGCTTTTCGGTGTCACGTTCTGCTTCAAGAGCTTTGATACGAGCATTGATAGTATCGATTGATACTTGAGGGCTGTTTGCGATTTGTGCTTCAAGCGTTTTGAGTCGATACTCCAGAGCTGAGAGTGCTTCATCCTGCTTTATCCCTACATCAGCAGGGAGATAGTTGTAGTCGGTAGCGTATGCATATGGTGCATATACCGAAAGGGTGAATAGGAAAAAACCTATTCGTATTAAATTCTTCATAGGTCACTGTAGCGGATTTAGCCTAATAACGAATTAGGCGAAGAATCTTGAGTCGTGAGACAGAAGACTCCCCGCCATTGCGATCCAGTCTTTCGACCAGACCCATATCCAGTTTCCCAGACACGACCGCTACAGTGACTCTGACGAGGAGTCTTCTATACTGTAGCGGTTTTATATTCCGACCATATCCCAAGGGGTACTTGGGGGTTAGGTCTTTATTGTGAGGAACATGATAGCAAAAATATCGCTACCCGTCTGTACCTTAGCTTAGTTCTTGGGTCTTGCGAAGCTACTGTTATCTACAGCTATTTTATGTGGAATAACAGCACTTTTGACTCATCAATTGCAATTGAATCGACAGAAAGACCTTTATAGAAATGAAAGAGTACACTTGTCTTTAATTCTTCTATTTTCGCCTGTTTATCTGTAACACTAGCAGGTTCGTTTTCTATCCACTTTTCAACTATCTTAGTCCGTGCGTCTTCAACATTAGAGAGGTTAGTGATGGACATTGTAATACAATCTTGTACGGAGTCTGCCCATTTTGTATTAGCGTCGCTAAGGTTTGCATCACGCTCGATTTCAAACTCACTAATTGAAAAAGCCTCATTTTTAAGAGCAAAAATTGCATCTGGATATGTTTTATGTTCCTGAAACTTATACACGATAAAGACAGGGGTACCTCCAATTGACCCTTGATAGTACGGTCCGTTATCTTTTTTAGAATCGGACTCGTTCCAGTAAGGTTTAAAGTCTTCAGGATTCGTGTCTTCGAGATTTAAGTAACCATTGACCCAGATTATGATTGCCTTCAAATTGTCTTCAGCTAAGATAAACTTGGTGATCTTGTCTTTTTTGACAGTAGGAATTTTTGTAAATTTTTTGTAAATTGATTCAAGAATTCTATTATCTTCTGATCTAGCTAGATCTTCACCGAATTGATTTTCGTTAGTGTAGTGGACATTTGTTTCAGCAACAAATTGTTCTTTCCGTAAAAGGATATTGTAACCAAAACCGTCAGCTTTCTTTATGGGATCTCTAACGAAATCTTGTATCCTATGCAAAACACGAGCTGTGCTGTAGGACTCAAAATTTTCTTTTGCAAATTCACTAAATTTTGAGTCATTAAGTGGTTGTTCAATTATTTTTGTTCGCACGTCAGCTTCATATTTTTGATTAATTTGAGTGAAGACCTCATAAAACTTTATCTTTGTTGCAGTAAACTGTTCGTCTGTAAGTGCCGAAGTAGCAGTAAAATAATCTTTTGACTGATTAAGTAAGGGATCGAATTGATGGCTACCTTCCTTGATAAGAGAGAGTTCGTCGTTGTAGTTCTGATCTTTGATATCAATAGTTAATGCAGGAGTATCAATTATTAGTTTAAGGATTCTATCTGCAAGAAGCCGTTTTATGTCATCTCGAATTGTTATAGTGGAAACCCTCCCTTCAGGTAGATCCCAACTATCCCAACCAAACGACCCTTTACTTTCAGAAATTTCTGCTGTTTTTAAATAAACTGAAAGATAGTAGTTTAAGTCATCCTGTCTACTGCGATAGTGAAAGATGGCATCTTTTGAAACTGTGGCAAGTAACGTTTGAAGAGCATCTTTATAAAAAGGTTGGTTTTTCCTTACTGAGTAATTTTTATAAACCCATGCTGTAAAACCAAAGATGACAGCTTTTTTTATCAAGATAATTTCATCAAGTAATACATCTTCGTCGTGCTCATAACTTTCTCGTAAAAACGAATCATTTAAAAAATCAAGCGTTTTTTCAAATACAGTTAAGTCACCTTTATCAAAAGCAATTTTTAAAGACCCATTGAGACTAGAAAGTAGCTTCGTCCCATATTCAATGTAATCGCCATCTTTTTGAATTTTTGATTTTATAGAATACTTTGATACCTCACTTAACCATCTAAAGTAAATATCAAGAAATTCGGACTGGTTTTGTTGGGTGAGTCCGTAAGACTGGTAAAAAGCATGACTGAAATTTCGCAGAAAAATATTAAAGGATTGGACAGACTTCTTACTCAGCGACTGATAAATGTAGCCTAAAGAAAACGAGACTATCTTTCTAATGCAATCAATATCTCCTTGTTTAAAAGAATACTTCTGAAGTGGGAATATAATGTCGTCGTTGATAAACTGAATAATATCAACATAAGAGTCTGCTTTGTCTGTGAAGTGGTCTACGAAGCTTGAGAATTCCTTCAGTTTCAACTCCAGACCTTTTGAGTCTTCCATTTTGATAAATGAAAACATCGCATTGTAATAAGATCGTGTCTCAGCCTCTAAGTATGAAGTAGGGTTTTCGTACTCATCACTAATTGATATGAAGGAACGCAGACGTTCTTCATCAATGTCCAATCCGTCTTCTTTTTTGACCCCAAGAATAATGGTGTCGAACTCAATCGGGGACCCGTTTGAAATGTGATATGGGATGTAATAGGAAAGTTTCTTAGAAGACGCTTGGTCGATTTCTTTTGCAAACAGTACGTTTAAATCAACGTTGGTGATATATCCAGAACTTTCAGATCGAATAATATGATAGGAGTCGGTATTCTCATCAAAAAGAAAACGCTCTATGTCTTTACCGCCTTTCTTTTCTTCAAGGCTCTTGTTCAGCAAATCATTCTTAATTTTTAAAGCTTCAAACTGCGCTAACTTTTCCCGTATGACACCTTCTTTAAATTTTTTTACAGCCCTCTCTCCAGAAAGTTCATTCTCATTGAATTTAAAAACCTCATTGAATGCAATAAATAGATTCAAGATGATGGCTCCAACTAGTAAAAAATTTACCAATTCATAAATGGAATTTGGTAAAAGTATAAAGCTGAAGGCAAAAAAGCTGAGACAAAGAGTTATGACCCTTTTTATATTAGTTTTCTTAGTAAGAGTAATTTTCTCACTCTTATCCTGGAGGCCGTAAATATAGACACCGAGAGAAATGACGATTGTAAAAATTACTCCATAAATAGATACGAAAGATTCGTTTGCACAAATAAAATTCCATAAACAGGTTTGGTCAGGGTAATCTACCAAAGTAGCGATGTTTAGGTTTACGTCAGGCATCATAGATTTGCATTATACAACAAAAAACAGCTTAAATAAAGGATTTTTCACTCAAATTATCGACTTCTTACCAACAACTAGCCCTCCTAGACTCTCTGGAGAGTCTGCGTCATTAGTGTTGGTATGAGCAAAACAGAAGCCCCAATAGGGTTTAAGCCAAGAGTAGAGCCCGTAGCAATATCAATCAAGTACTGCCTCTATGCCCGAAAATCGACTGAGAGTGAGGAACAGCAAATCCTCTCTATAGATTCACAGATTAAAGAGATGCTAGAAATGGCAACTCGAGACAATCTGGAGGTTGTAGAGATAAAGAAAGAGTCACACTCTGCCAAGGAAGCAGGAGCAAGACCAGTTTTTAATGAAATAGTCGATGAGATAAGGAATGGAAAATTCAACGCCATCCTCACATGGGCACCTGACCGTATCTCGAGAAATGCAGGAGACCTTGGTCGAATCGTCGACCTTATGGACTCAGGAATGCTCCAAGAGATACGAACGTATGGACAGAAGTTTAGTAACAATCCAAACGAAAAATTCCTCCTGATGATTCTAGGTTCCCAAGCAAAACTTGAGAATGACAATAAGGTTGTGAATATCAAACGAGGTCTGCGAGCACGCTGTGAAATGGGACTCTGGCCATGTAGTCCACCAACTGGATATCTGAGTAGCAAGAATACTGAGAAGCGATGCTGTGTTGAGGTCGATCCATATAGGGGACCAATCATCAGGAAGATGTTTGAGAAAGTAGCTTATGAAAACTATAGTGGTCGCAAGCTCTACTTCTGGCTTCGGGACGAAATGAAGTTTAAAACCAAGAATGGTAAACATCTACATCTTGGAAATTTATACATGGTGCTTCGTAGCCATTTCTACTACGGAACCTTCGAATATCCTCAAGGTGGCGGACAGTGGTATCAGGGGTCACATCAACCACTAATTACTAAGTCACTGTTTGATCAAGTGCAAGAAAAGATCTCGGTACAAGTCACAAAAGGTGATACTAAGGAGTTTGCCTTCACCAAGTTAATGACCTGTGCACTCTGTGGATCTGGTATCACCGCTGACGAGAAGTTCAAACATCAAAAGAATGGAAACGTACATCGATATGTGTATTACGGCTGTACGGGACGCAAGGATAAGAAGTGCGAATCTGGATATATCAATGAGGACGAACTTACTGAACAGCTAGCAAACCTCATGGATCAAATTGACTTAGATTCCATTGGTATGAAAGAGCGCATCAAGATTGAGATTGAACGGCATAAGAGATTTCAGTCAGGACTACTTGGTATCAAGGAGACAAAAGTGAGGGTCGCTGATATAGACATCAGAAACTATGCAAAGTACATCCTACGAGAAGGGACTATGTTGGAGAAAAGAGAATTACTATCGTGCCTACGAAGCAAGATAAATGTAGCAAATAAGCGGATTTCACTCATCAAATAATGTTATCTTTTAAGATAACATTATGTTATATTGGTTAGATGCATATCAATGAGTCAGAGAAGCTTGGGAACAACCTAAAAAAGATACGGACAGAGAAAGGTTTATCTCAAGTAGATATCGCTAGAGAGTTGTGTGTAAGTAGAGGTTTTGTTAGTAATATCGAAAGTGGAAAAAGAAACCCCACACTCTCAACTCTTACACGATTAGCCACTGCATTAGGAGTATCTACTAATGAATTACTTAAATAAATTATGACTTTCAATCAAATTCTAGATAAATACCGAGGTGATTCGTTTTCACAACGTGACAAAGGAGACCGATTTGAAAGACTCATGCAGTCATATCTCATGACTGACCCAAAGTATGCTTACCAAATTGAAAAGACTTGGATGTGGGACGAGTTTCCTCATCGGACAGAGTTTGGTGGGCATGATATTGGAATTGATCTGGTGGCTCAAACTAAAGATGGTGATTATTGGGCTATCCAGTGTAAGTGTTTTGAAAAGGATGCGCGAATCAGTAAAGCTGAGGTGGATACTTTCTTGTCTACATCAGGAAGAAGCTTCAAAGATGGTGAGGGTGTATCAGTTGAATTTAAACAACGACTCTGGATTTCAACCACAAACAATTGGTCAGCAAAAGCTGAAGAAACATTGATTAATCAAAATCCTCCTGTAATCAGATTGAATCTGAGTGAATTACAGGAGTCTCCAGTAGATTGGGAAAAAATTGATAAAGGAATTTTTGGTCAGAAAGCACGCTCAATTGGTAAGGAGCTACGCTCTCACCAAAAGGAAGCCCTCATTAAAACAATTGAACATTATAGAGAGGCTGACAGAGGCAAGCTTATTATGGCCTGTGGTACGGGTAAGACATTTACATCATTGAGGATTGCTGAAGAAGTTGCAGGACAGAACGGACTAGTTTTGTTTCTCGTCCCGTCTATTGCTCTGTTGGGACAAACACTGCGTGAATGGACTGCGGATTCAAAAGAACCCATCAATCCAATCTGCATTTGCTCCGATTCAAAAGTTACCCGCAAGAAAGAAAAGAGTGAAGATACAGGAATCGACAGTGTCGTTGACTTGGCACTACCAGCCTCAACAAATGTTGAAAGTATCATTAAACAATTTGAATATTTAGAAATGACCTCAAAGCCAGGTCTCACCATTGTATTTTCAACATATCAATCAATTGATGTCATTTCCAAAACACAGAAGCGGTTAAAAAGTATCGGGAGTAAGTACGCAAGTTTCGACTTAATCGTGTGTGATGAAGCTCATCGCACAACGGGAGTGACTCTGGTAGACGAGGATGAATCTACTTTTGTGAAGGTTCACGATAATAATTTCCTCGAATCTCGCAAAAGACTATACATGACAGCTACTCCACGTCTGTACGGAGAGGAGTCAAAGACTAAAGCAGAACAATCAAATGCGATTCTTTGTTCAATGGACAATGAAGAATTGTACGGTGGAGAAATGTATCGTATTGGTTTCGGGGAGGCAGTTGAACGCGATCTCTTGTCAGACTACAAAGTACTCATTCTCACATTGTCTGAAGACGACATAACATCTGAAGTTCAGACAATGATTAAGGACGAGAGTAATGAGATTGGAATTGATGACATCTCAAAACTGATTGGTTGCGTGAATGCAATGTCAAAACAGATACTCGGTGACAAAGGTCTCCTAGAGAAAAATGACCCTGACCCAATGCGTCGAGCTGTAGCTTTCTGTCAGAGCATAAAAGTCTCAAAGAAAATCACTGACACTTTTAATGTAGCGAGTGATACTTATGTTGGGTCATTACCTGAATTGAAGAAGCAACACATGGTGAATCTTAAGTCGGATCACATTGATGGTTCAATGTCGGCTACTCAAAGAGATCAGCTCATGTCATGGCTGAAAGAAGAACCACAAGACCCGAAAGAATCCCGAGTACTCACAAATGTACGATGTCTTAGTGAGGGCGTTGATGTGCCATCTCTAGACGCTGTAATGTTTCTTTCAGCCCGAAACTCACAAGTTGATGTTGTTCAGTCAGTAGGAAGAGTCATGCGTAAGTCTGAAGGTAAAAAGTATGGCTACATCATCATTCCAGTTGTCGTTCCTAGTGATATAGAACCAGAAAAGGCACTCGACGATAACAATAGATATAAAGTTGTTTGGACAGTTTTAAATGCTCTTCGAGCTCACGATGACCGATTCAATGCTATCGTAAATAAAATTGATTTTAATAAAAAACGACCAGAGCAAATTCTTGTAGGACGAGTTGACCCAGATGGTGACGGTGATCCAACAAACGATACCGAGAAGTCTAAAAAAGGTCTTGAGGAGGCAACGGTCCAAACCCGTATGCGCTTTGATGAACTACAGAATGTCATCTACGCAAAGATGGTTCAGAAAGTTGGTGACCGAAGGTATTGGGAACAGTGGGCACGAAGTGTTGCTGATATTGCAGAAAGACAAATCAAAAGAATCACAAAGCTAGTGAATGAAGAAGGTTCACATAAGGTAGCATTCGCTGAATTCCTTACTGGCTTACGTAAAAATATTAACCCTTCTATTACTCAACAGCAGGCTATCGAAATGTTGTCTCAACACATTATCACCAAGCCAGTTTTTGAAGCTCTCTTCGAAGGATACTCTTTTGTAAAGAACAACGCCGTATCCGTCTCGATGCAACAAATGCTTGAGACCATTGAAGCGCAAGCAGTAGAAAAGGAAGACGTTGAATTATTGGAAAGTTTCTATAACTCTGTTCGTAAGCGAGCAGAAGGTATTGATAATGCTGAAGGAAAACAGAAAATTATTATTGAGCTTTACGATAAGTTCTTTAAAACTGGCTTCCCAAAAATGGTAGAACAACTCGGCATTGTATATACCCCACTTGAGGTAGTGGACTTCATTATCCACTCTGTAAACGATGTGCTTAAAAAGGAATTTGGACGAAGTCTTAGTGATAAAAATGTAAACATTCTTGATCCATTTACCGGTACAGGTACTTTTATTACTCGACTTTTACAGACTGGTGTAATTTCACCTCAGGACTTAGAGCGAAAATACAAAAATGAAATTTTTGCAAACGAAATCGTATTACTTGCGTATTATATAGCGGCAGTAAACATTGAAAATGCGTATCATGACTTGGTTGGTAAGGCTGAATATGAAAGCTTTGAAGGCATCGCTCTCACTGACACCTTTCAGCTCAATGAAAATCAAGACGCTAAACTTTTCAGTACTGCCTTGGCTGAAAATAGTGAACGAGTTGAAAGACAAAAGAACACCCCACTGCAAGTTATTATTGGGAATCCTCCATATTCGGTAGGTCAACAAACGGCTAACGATAATGCCCAAAATCAAAAGTACGAGAGATTGGAGAGCAGAATTGAAGAAACGTATGTAAAAGAATCAACCGCAAGTTTGCGAAATGCGCTGTATGACTCTTATATCAAAGCATTTCGTTGGAGTTCAGATCGTCTGAGCGATGATGGTGGTGTAATAGGATTTGTGTCCAATGGCTCATGGCTTGATGGGAATTCACAAGGAGGCTTACGCAAATCACTTGAAAAAGAATTTAGTACAATTTATGTTTTCAATCTTCGAGGAAATCAACGTACTCAAGGAGAGCTATCAAGACGAGAGGGGGGTAAAATTTTTGATAGCGGTTCTAGAAACACAATCTCTATTACCCTGCTAGTTAAAAATCCTGCTCACAAAAAAGAGAAGGCGGATATTTACTATCATGATATTGGTGATTATCTTGACCGAAAAACAAAATTGAAAACCATCAGTCACTTCAAGACTATTGTAAATCCAGAAATGGAATTAACTAAATTAGATCCCAATGAACATGGTGACTGGATAAATTTGCGTAATTCATCATTCGGTTCCTATATACCTTTAGGTGATAAGAAAGCAAAAAATCAAAATACTTTCTTTACCAATCTTTATAGTAGTGGCGTAAAAACCAACAGAGATGCGTGGGCTTATGGGTTCAGTAAAGAAAGGGTCGCGGAGAATATGAAAGAGACTATCAAAATCTATAATGACGAGCTCGCCAAATTTACCGACAAAACAAAAAATGTCCCCTCCGCAAAAGCGGATGACTTTATTGATTTTACAAATCCAATGATAACTTGGACTCGGGAAATTAAATGGGATCTTGAAAAAGGGAAAAGATATAAGTATGAACCAGACTGTATTGTTACAGCATTGCATCGTCCGTTTGTTAAGGAAAATCTCTATTTTAATAAGGGATGGAATAATACTCAGTACCTAATTCCAAAACTCTTTCCGAATAAATCCCTTACTAACAAAGTCATATGTGTATCGGGAGTGGGTTCAAAAAATACCTTTTCTGTGTTAATGACTAATCACATTCCAGATTTACAACTTCAATTCAACGGGCAGTGCTTCCCGCTATATTCTTATGAGGAAATTACAATTAATCAGGAAGGGCTTTTTGATGACGGAAATAAGCAAAATTATAATCGTCGTGACGGTGTAAGTGATTTTATTTGGAAAGAGACCAAGAAGAGATACGGCTCAGAAGTTACTAAAGAAGACATCTTTTATTATGTCTATGCTTTATTGCACAGTCGTGACTACAAACTGGAGTTTGCTAATGATCTACAGAAAATGTTACCTCGCTTGCCTCTTGTAAAGAAAAAAGATGATTTTTGGACTTTTGCAAAAGCCGGCCGTGAATTAGCAGAATTACACGTAAATTACGAAGACGTCCCTCCTTTCGAGGGAGTGAAAATTAGTGGGACTCAACATAATGACTATAGAGTTGATAAAATAAAATTTTTAAACAAAGAAAAAAAAGATACCCTCATTTACAACAACCATATAAAAATTGAAAACATACCCGACGAAGCCCACGAGTATGTTTTGAATGGTAGAAGTGCTATTGAATGGATAATGGAACGATACCAAGTAAAGATAGACAAAAATAGCGGTATTCTAAATGACCCAAATGACTGGGCGATTGAAACAAGAAATCAGCGCTACATACTCGACCTTCTTCTTAGTGTGATCAATCTAAGCGTGCGAACGGTAGGTATAGTTAATTCATTGCCAAAACTGACTTTTGAGCAACTCGAAACTGAATAGATATGTCATGGTTACTGATTATCGGAGGGCTAGTTGTCGCATACGCTTTTGGTGCGTCTCGGAATAAAGCTCCAGTTCAACCTGTTTCAGGTGTCGCTCCTCTTACAAAACAGACGCTACCTAAAAAGTTGAATGTTGAACGAGAGGATATTTCTAACATTGACTTGAGTGATGAACAAAAGAAAGTCTTTGAAATTTTAGAGACAACTTCTTCGACGGTATATATTACTGGGAAGGCTGGTACTGGTAAGTCGGTTCTATTACAGTACTTTACCGAACACACTCAAAAATCGGTTGCTGTGGTTGCTCCTACAGGAGTCGCAGCCTTGAACGTAGGTGGACAAACAATTCATTCATTTTTTAAATTGGCGCCCGAGGTTCTAGATCCAAAGGAAATAAAAATTGATTACAAAACAAAGGAGATATTACGACACGTTGACGCAATTGTGATTGACGAGGTCTCAATGGTTCGGGTAGACCTGATGGAAGCTATCAATGTGAAGATGCAATTAGCGTGTGGTAACAAACTTCCATTTGGAGGTGTGCAGATTATTATGTTTGGTGATCTGTACCAGTTACCTCCTGTTGTTACTGATGGTCAGCTACAGAGGTATTTTGACCATACGTATGGTGGAGTCTTCTTTTTCAACGCACCAGTTTTTAAAGAACGACAACTTAAAATTTATGAACTAAATTACATCTTTAGACAAAAAGATCCGGAGTTTCGAGAGTTACTCAACGCTATTAGAAATGGGGTAGATACGGAGTCTGCTCTTCTGAAAATAAACGAAAGACAGAATGTGACTATGCCTGAAGATGGGTTTGTTACTCTCGCTGGCACAAATGCGACTGTCTCGGGCATTAACAGCGCCAAGTTAGCAAAATTGCCTGGAGATATTCATACGTATGTTGCAGAGATTACGGGGGATATACAGCAGAGTGCCTTTCCTACAGAAAAAGAACTTAAGCTAAAAGTTGGTTCACAAGTGATGATGCTAAAGAACGATCTTAAAAAGCCAGCTCGGTGGGTAAATGGCACTCTTGCAGTCATTACGAAATTAACTAGTGATTCAATTAGAGTGAATATCGATGGTGTGGAGCATTCAGTCTCAAGAGAGTCATGGGACAAGATTAGATACAACTACAATCATGAGGAAATAAAGCTAGAAAAAGAAATAGTCAGTTCTTTCAAGCAGTTTCCAATGAGGCTTGCGTGGGCTATTACCATTCACAAATCACAAGGGCAGACGTACGAATCTGTAGCTATTGATTTAACAGATGGGGCTTTTGTTCACGGTCAAACATATGTTGCACTTAGTCGATGCAAAAGTATGGATGGAATATACCTCAAATCGCCAATACGTTCTCAAGACATCATCATCGATCAGGAGATTATTGAGTTCATGAAGGGGGCTGAAGTAACAAAATGATATGCAGACTAAGATATTCACAGATGATGAGATAGAAAAATATCTTTTTGAAATAGTTTTTCATGGACCTTCGTTTGAAGGTGTAATGGAGATTGATGCCCTTGCTAAAGAAATACAGGGTCTTGAGGACATTCTTAAAGCTGGAGTTCATTCACTTAAGAAAAGTAAGAGAATAAATATTGGGAATGACGACATAATCATTTATGTTGCTGCCTTCGAAAAGAGTTCGTTTAAAAAACGTATTCTTATTTTTAATAAGAAGACTGGAGAGTACCAGCACCTTATTGCACTCTCGGCTCTGATGATTACACTTTTCCAATTTGTAAGCTCAAAAGAACCCGATGATATCAGACAATTAACCCCAGCACAGATAGTGGAGATACGAGATGAAGTTGCGGTAGAGCTTTTACAAAGCCCCGCTTTCCTAAAAGCCACTGCTGCAATTGTACAGTCAGTATCAACTGAAGGCGATATGTGTAAATTTACTGCCCCTGACAAAAAGGAGATCACCATTACACCAGAAATAAGTAGAAAAATGCAAGAACTGGCAGTTCCTGCTGAAGAGGTTGAGGATGGAGAATTCTATGAAATTATTCCAGGACGAATAAGTAAAGTTGACCTTGATGCATCCAAGCGACATATTGGCTTTAAGTATAACGGTGAGGGAGATACTATAGATGCAACTTTTGAAGAGAAGCCAGATTCAGAAGTTTTAAAATCTCTGCTGGGTGCATGGGTAGAGGTGAGGGGAAATGTATCTTATGTTGGAGCTAACAGGAAACATATAACAATTAAGGAATACAGTGTCATGACTCAAGGACAGATTACCTTTTCCAGTCCCGAAGAACAATAAAGACCACCGATGGTGGTCTTTATTGTTAACTGGACTTACTGCTGTTTGTGAGGCGTTTAAGCCTCTCAGTAGGTCTCGCTAGTATGTGCCCCTAGCAGGAATCGAACCTACATCAAGAGCTTAGAAGTCTCCTGTTCTATCCATTGAACTATAAGGGCTATATTTATATTGTACACTTGGTTCGGTTCGAAATCGATCATTACATGATCAGTACACCTTGTCGATATTTTTACAAAATATCTGGCAAGGTCTTTGAGAGTCTCCCAGACTCTCAAACCTACATCAAGAGCTTAGAAGTCTCCTGTTCTATCCATTGAACTATAAGGGCGGATAGCTAAATTATAGTGTACCTTGGTCCGATTCAAACTCGAATTCTACCCAGTCTTCTATTCTATCTATTGAGAACTATAGGGACGGAACAGGGCTAGTGTACTGTTCAGATCCATCATTCGCAAGTACCTCGTCTTGACTTACCTCTACAGAAACCTCTTTCTCTTGCTCAATAAATGTTTTTCTAATTCCTCGCAATGCCTCAAATTCCTTCTCTTTATCATCATAAATTGCAGCATATGCTTTCACTTCTTTCTCATTATACGTTTCTACTTTTCCGCCTACATTTGCTGAATCTGTGACTTTCCAAAATTGTACATATGCATCATATGCGATGTAGGAAATTCCACCAATAAACGTAATCCCTGCAAGGCCAAGACCAATTGTCCAATCACGCACTTGATTTACATATCCTCCGGATCGTTTCTTCAAACGAACTTGAGGAATCTTTTCTCCTCGCTTTAATATATTTAAATTGAATTTCATGTCTTTTTAAATTTAGTGACATTCAACTTGATCGTTCCACTCCATACAGGATACTCTCCCCCTTCTTCTTTATGTATCTGCACACTTCCAATTGAAGATTGATACGGTATGTGCTCGAGTATTTTTAATACATAGAGAACAGATGCATATTGCCCACGAACACCAATATCAACAACAAGAGACTCGAAGGTATCATTGATCTTTTGTACTGTCAGCGAATTTGTTTTAAAAGAAACACCTTTATCCTTACCAATTGATTCGATGCTCGTCAAAAAATCTATAACGTCTTCTTCTTTAAGAATTCGAGTAGTAAGAGATTCTCGCTCATGCTGAGAATCTTCGAGAGATCGCGTAACTGCCACAATAGCCTCCCGGTCTGCGAGTACCTGTTCTCGTTCTGAGTTAATTTCTTGAAGATGTTCCTTTTGATTTGAGATACCAAACAAAACCACCACACACGCGATCACACTTGCCATAAAAACAGAGATTCCGATTACTGCTATTATTTTTGAATTTTGGTAAGGCATACGATATTTTTAATTATCCCCCGCAAGAGTAATAGTCATAACAAATGGAAGATTGGCGTCATGCGCTAGATCTGAAATCGGAATTTCTGCAGCATTAAACATATCTGATTTCTCCACCACCTGCTTAAATCGAGAAAGTGTGTCTCTCGTCAATGACGTCCCTTGTAATTGTATAGTATTTCCTTTCGATCCATCGGCTGTGAATGTCTTAAAGAAAATTCCTTGCGGCGCTAGACTTTGAATAGCATCAATCGCTTCGCTAATGACAACTGGTGAAGTTGGTGTTTTTAGCTGTGTAATGATTTCTTTGGTGAGATTAACATCCTGCTTAACCTTATCTAAAGATCCTCCACCCTGCTCGCTCTGTGTGATCTCAAATTGGAATTCATTAATTTGTGCTTCAATGAGTACATATGTTGGGATGAGCGATACAGTAAGGAGTACAAATACTCCGGCAAAAAGAAGCGAGAACGCTGCAAGAGTACGAAACATGTATTCGCGTCGCATTACTGTCTGACCTTCTGGTGGAATAAGATTAATCATACATCACATAAAATTTCTTAAGGCCAAACCAATCGCTGTCGCATACCCATATGAATATTTTTGCGTAATTGGTGGTACATACTCCTCTAGAGAAAAAGCATTCCCCCAAACCTGAGCTCGCTCTGTAGGTATTCCTAGCACATCAGAAAGATATTCTGGGAGTCCATAGAGATTTGCACTCCCTCCGCAAAGGATAATTTTTTTTATGGCGCGTGCCTCAGGTTCTATACCACGAGTATGCCAATAATGAATGCGGATTCCAAGTTCATCTGCAATCGCCTCAGCGGTCTTCATGAGGAGGGCGGCAACTGCTTCATTGTCCTTTGTCTTGGAAAGCCCTTTCGTATTTTTAATTATTGTTATTTCGGACTCATCAATATCTCCAAGCACTGAACGCATATCTTGACTCATTTGACTTCCTGAAGTTTCAAGTGTCGACGCATACATAAGCATCCCTCTATGGACAATACCTACACCCATACGAGTCTTCCCAAAATCAACGATCATGGATGTATCGTCAAGTGCTTGAGAAATAGATGCACGAGCGATAGCCTGTGCTTCAATTTCAAAAGCAGCGGCAACAAGTCCAGCTTGTTGGCAGGCTTCATAATAATTGTGTATTGTATCTTTTGCATACACAGTTACCGCAACACGAGTCATCCGCATTTTTGTATCTTCACCAACAATATCGTAATCAAAATATGCGTCTCGCGGAGAAAGTGGGACATTTTCTTCGAGTCGAAATTCTAAAAGGTTTCGTATATCTTTTGTGGGAGTATTGGTGGCAATTGTTGTTTCAAAAAGATAGGCGCGTTCTTCAGGAAGTGAGATGTTTACATACCGAGCTCCACACAAATCCTTCATTTTTTTGAGCACTCCTGCCAGCTTTGCAACATCATGAACGTTCCCCCGCTCAACAATACCGGCAGGAATTTCAACATCGCCCCAATGCGTCAGGATAAGACCTTCGTCAGTGGGATGATTTCGTTCAAACTTTACATATTTAAGTGATGTATCAGAAATATCAACACCAACGCAAGGAAACGCCATTATTCGCGGTGGCGGAGAAATCTGATGTACAAGCGAAAGAACTGACATAAAACGTATCTCTATTATACGTTGGGAGCAGTAGTTCGTAAATTACATCTACAGCACTACTCAACGAATGCGCTGCATCGTCACCATATCATTACTTAATTTTTGTTCCAGAGGGGACATCGCTTGTAGGAGACAGAAGTGCAAGAACATCCTCATGACTTGCTGCAAGGATCATTCCCTGACTTTCAAATCCGCGTATTGTACGTGGCTCAAGATTGACAACGTACGGAAATTTTTTCCCTACAAGCACTTGTGGGTCTTCAAAGTATTCACGAATCCCAGAGAGTATTTGCCGTGGTGTACTATTCCCTTCTGCATCAACGTCACCAACATCAACCATACACCTGAGGAGTTTGTCCGCGTTTTCCACAATCTCGACGGAGATTATTTCCCCTATACGAATTTCTACTTTCGAAAAATCGTCATAATTAATCATGTTTCTTTGTATTTTGTATTCTCATAATATAACTATTGAGAATGACGCTCGCTGCTGCAGCGTCAGTCATGTCAGTTCTTCCCTGAAAACGGATGGCTTCTTGTGTAGTGTACTGCTCAGGTTCGAGCTCAATAGGAAGTCCTATATTGAGCGTTAAGTCTTGAATAAATTCTTCAACTTTTGCATGTACGGCATTTGGTGTTCCCTCTCTACCTAAAGAATGCCCAATCACAATCTTTTCTACCTTCTCCTCTAAAACTATTTTTTCAATAGATTTCAAAAGGGTCCCGTCATTGGGGATGACTGAGTGCGGAAAGGCCATCATTCCTTTATCATCACTCAGGGCAATCCCAACACGTTTGGTCCCATAATCAATTCCCATGAGTCTCATGTGCCCAGCATATCACATTTTGATTTAGGTCGAATTTCTGGTACTATCGGTCTGTTGTAAAACATGGAGGAGTCGCATAGTGGTTTAGTGCAGCGGTCTTGAAAACCGCCAGGGTGAAAGCCCTCGGGAGTTCGAATCTCCCCTCCTCCGCAAATCAAAACGGAAAGAAAAATATCACTATTCAACAACTAGAACGCCTTGCACAAGCGCTTGATGTTTCAGTTGATAAACTGCTAAAATAAAGATATGAAAAACACACAAAGAGGATTTGTTATGCCCTTGCTTCTCGCACTCATCGCCATTTTGTTGGTCGGTGGCGGAATTTATGTTTATGAAAATAAAAAGGTGGAGACACCAATTACTCCTACAAGCACAACGGCACAGACAACAAATCAACCCGTAACCGAGAATTCTGTGTTGCCTCAAACAACTCAGACGACACAGACCAAAAACCAAACAGCTCCAGTTACACAGACTTCGAATTCTAAAATCTCTGACTGGAAAACATATGCTAAAGATGGATTTCAGATGCAATATCCATCACAGTACGAAGTACGTAAACAAAATGTAGCTGGTAGCTATGCAACCATTTCGTTTCAGGCGAGTGACGCTAACCGCGTGCTCGGTGTAAACGTAACGTCTGGAAATTGTAAAGATCTTGGCTCCAACATAAAAACGTCCCAAGTAACTATCAACGGCACGTCCTTTATTAAAGGCGATGTAAGTAATGATTTTAGCGGAATGCAGACACGCGCCAGTGCTGTTGAATATTGTGCTATGAGTAACGGGGGAGCATATAAAATAATTCCTAGAATATTCTTCAGTAAGGGAGGGGCGGTTCTAGATGTCGACAAAGATCCCGTTTTTAATCAAATGATCTCATCATTTAAAATTACGCCCACTATTACTACGGCAAGTTCCGTAACGGGACAAAACTTTGTAATGGTAAGCGGAGAGACTGCTCACGTCTGGGGCGCTAATCTAATTAATAACGGAACCATAACAACGACAGTGTTTATTGGAAGTACTAAAGTTTCCGCTCTGCCCCCTTCTGAAATGTCTAACGATAATGGTTTTAATTTTGTTGTGCCGTCTTCATTGGTAGCAGGACAAAGTTATGATTTGTACGTTACTAACAATATCGGAACGAGTAATGTCGTGAGAGTTAAAATTCTGGCTAGTTCGCCAACATCAACGACCCCAACCGTCTCATATCTCAATCCAACATCGGTAAAAGTGGGTGACACTATTACTGTATATGGATCAAATCTTTACGGAACGATATTTAGCCTTGATAATCTTTGGGGGACAACAGATAATTCAATTTATCAAGACCCGTCAGGTACTTCTTTCAGCTTTGTCGTTCCTACAGAAATGAAGAGTGTCGGCACTCATAGTCTCCAGGTTGACGGTGCAATTAAGCCAGTTACATTCACCATCCAGTAGTAAGTAAATTCTGAGGGAGCAATCCACGCCGTTTTATAATTTTTCCTAAAAACGGCTGGGATTATGTGCGCGGTGGGAGGGCGGGCAAGCACATATAAACTCTGAGCCTCGCCATTCCTTTTGGAAATTGGTTTGGCGAGGCACTTTTCGTATTTGCATCGAACGGCTCATTCCTTCCCATTTGAGCCGTTAGGCGGGAAGATTTAAGCCGTTCCCGCTCGAGTCCTGCCGCTCCATTCCATTCTTCAATGCATTCCACCGCCAAAACAAAAATGCATGGGAAGCGGCAGGCGAAGGGCGGCCCCGCGTAATCGCGGGGCGAGCGCCGAGTCTGCGAGGCGCGAGATGGTCAGGGTTTCCGCTCGAAAAAGGTTCGCACAAAGGTTATAATCTCACCGCACATAGAGACTTCATCGGAAGTCAGACCAGAACCGCCCCGCGCCGGAGGCGCGGGGGGGGGCGAAGGAGGGTCGTGCAAAAGGGGGAATGTCACCCCCACAAAT
>JAIPIB010000003.1 GCA_021734905.1 Minisyncoccota bacterium
ATATGTGGGAGCTACTATACCGTGTGAGTGGATAAAACGCAATGGGTACGCTGTTTTACGTCTCGAATCCTCGTGGGAGGATGTCGACGGTGACTGAGGCTGTGCCGCTTGGGCACGTGAGGGTGAAGGTGGTGCGGGCGGTGATGGTGACGTCAACTGACCCTGTCTCTACATCACCTGCAGTTGGTGAGAGGGGGTTTCCTGAAATGAGGCCTCCAGTAAGTGAGCAAAGTGATTCGTCGTTGTTGCTTGTATTCCAGAGTAATGTCGTTGTTGCTCCAGTATTAATAATTTTTCTACTTGCAGAAATTTTTGGTAGTCCAAATAAATCTGCTTCGTTGTTGTCAAGGATTGATGTACAGCCCGGATCGTTGCTTACACCACTTCTTCGTGGAGCACGATAATCAATTTTACCATCACCGTCATTGTCTATACCATCGTTACATTGTGTTGCTTCACAACTACTTGTGGTTCCGTCATATTCATAACCAGGTCTGCAGTTATATTCACATTTCACACCTGTACAGGAGGAAGACAGGGTTCGAGGAGTATTAACTAAAAGTTCAGAATCAGCCCCCGGACAGATTCTTGACCCTGCAAACCCTGGGCCAGTACATGAATTGGTTGGAGGTGGAGTGAGTATGACAGCTTCAGAACAAGAAATTGTGACTCCCCCATTTGTCCCAAGACAGTCCCAGTTATAGGTACTACCATTTTGGGAAGGTTTTATGGAAGAACCGACTTGGCAACCATAGTGAGTTTGGGAACATACACCATCTTGAGGAGGAAAAACAGGCCCTGGAAAATCAAACTCAAAACACGAATCACTCGTTCCACCACTTATACCTGAACATTGCCACATATACATCCCTCCTGCCGCATTCCCCATATAGAATTGACCTACTGCCGTACCTGATGCACAGAAATAATGAACTTCTGGAATAGCGCAGAGACCATTTTCAGGTGGAGGAGGTGGTGGATCGACAGTAAAAGACCATGGTGAAAATGACCAAAGAGCAAGTTGCGTTCCACCGTTCGGTGCTACTCCAGAGCCAAGTATTTGAAGTGTGACTGTATGATTCCCAGGCAAGAGTGTACCCAGAGTAAATGAAATTGAATAGCTGCCCCCATACCAGCTAACCTGGTCATCATATACAAAACCGCCACCATCAATACTGTACAGAATTAGATACGATGTATAATCGCTCCTCTCTAAATTAGCTGGATAAAAATCTAGAGTAACTAAAGTTGGTATGTTACTAAACGTAGGACTAATTGCAACATTCTCAAAAACAGGGCCTGCAGCGCGCACATCAGAAAATATAGTGAAAAAAAAGATTGTGAAAGTCAAACTAAAAAGAAATTTTTCATGATTGGTATAAAAGCTATATTGTTATTGTTGTGAAGGCTTAGATTTTAATAAAATCTGTAGTGCTTGAGCCTCTGGTGTGTTTGTCTCTAAAAAAACTTTTAATTCAGACTCATCAAGGTAGTGTGATTCTTCTTTAGTGATGATCGAATCATAAATACTCTCAGATGAAGGTGCTGCATTATGATTGGCATAAAAAACATTTATACTTACTTGAGAACTACTTGATGTGAAAAAAATACTTTCTGTAATATTAATAACCATATAATCTTCTCCATTTGTCGAATACAAAAGAGATGACTGATTATTTTCGTATGCATTAGAAAGTTCCCAGGCATTTTCATAAAGGAAATCCTTATATATATCATAATTTTCTTTAACGCTTTTAGCAGAATCGAAAGTTATGCTAAGTTGTAGCCTGTCTGGATATTCAAGACTATAGCTTTCTATTAAACTCATTCCACTCTCAATTGGAACATCTGTTGGAAAATCCGTTGGTGTATCTGACCCGAAATCAGTTCTTTTACCCTCTATCTCCAGTAAATTTGGTACATTAGTATCAAAAGATTTAGTATCGTTAATAAAATCAACTTGTTTTGGTGCAAAAAAATAATCTTTACCAAGGAAGATATAAGAAGCAATACAAATTAATATTAAAGTTCCAATAAATGTGGCAATGACAAATTTAATGCTAATTTTACGTTTTAAAATTTTAACTACGTTAATCTGTATGTCCATATAAATTATTCATAAGTATTTCACTAAGTTTACTACACAAAATGAATATAAATGCGCTTTATATTGCATAAGTATAAGTTCTGGTATTAAATTTTTCTCTTTTTTCTGTGAAAAGCTATAGCGAATCGATGTGCTTCTGCATTTGTGAGAAGAATTGAATCTTTATGCTCTGCAATAAGTTTTCTAGATCCTAAAATATTTTTTGGTTTGTGTTTTTCATCCTTCACAACTCCTACAACGGGGATATTATGGCTTAGTTTTTTAAGAAGTCTTTCTGCAACATTAGTTTGAATAGTATTACCATCGACCACAATAAGATTAGGAAGTGACCATTCATTATGTGCAAGTCTGCGTTCAAGCGTCTCACTTAGAGCCTTGGGATCATTTGGACCGTCACATGTAGTGATAATAAATTTCCGGTAACTTGCCTTCTCGAGTTCACCACCAATACAAACGGTCATTGCACTAACCATGCTACCACCAGACAAATGTGCTACATCATAAGCTTCGATACGAAAGTTCTTTGAATCTTGGTATAGCTTTTTGTCATCCGTCACAAGCGCAACATCTTGAATGTGTTTAAGAGCAAAAATTTTCTTCTTGTGTACAGCTGCAATTTCAAATTTTTCAGATTTTGCAGCCTTCATCATTGCTTTTTCAAGTTCTTTAATAATCTGTTCTTTTTTTCCTTCAAAAAATAATCGTATATGGCGAATTGTTCGATTGTATTGAATCCTACTTTGCACTTCAGGATATAAACCTATTTGTCTATTGAAATCTACCTGTCCGTTTGCCATTTTAGACCTGATTTTATTAAGCGGTTTACTCGTATCGTAAAATTGAAATAACTTACGAACTATTTTTAACGCAGCTCTAAAGAGAGTTCCATTTGGAAAGGGTCCGAAAATATATTTAAATTCGTTTGCAGTATATTTATCAGACAAGTCTTTACTACGAACAACTAATACACGTGGGAATTCTTCGTTTGTTATTACTAAATTATTGTAACTCTTATCGTCCTTTGATCTAGTATTAAAATATGGTCTGTGGGTGCGAATAAGATTCACCTCAAGGAGCATAGCTTCGAGTACTGAGTCTGTTGCTGTCCATTCAACAGTTCTTGCATCGTCTACCATTTTTTCAATAAGTACACTTCGTTTTTCAGCAATATTATCATCAAAATAACTTTTAATACGCTGTGCGAGTGACGTTGCTTTTCCAATATATAAAATCTCTTTATGTTTTCCTAGAAAAAAATACACACCTGGTGACCCTGGTAATATATTTTTTACGAGGTCTTCTTTTTTCATAAAATTCTATTGGTAAATAAACTAGAAATTACCGTCCGTAAAGTGATTTTTTAAGGTATTGCCCTGTAAATGATTTTGAATTTTCTGCAACCTCTTCAGGAGTTCCCTTTGCAACAAGTGTTCCACCTTTCTCTCCCCCCTCAGGTCCAATATCAATGACGTAATCAGCACATTTAATTAAATCAAGATTGTGTTCAATGACCATAACGGTGTTTCCCTTGTCGACAAGCTCTTGGAGAATCTCAATTAACTTTTTGACGTCCTCATAATGCAAACCAATTGTTGGTTCATCGAGTAGATAGAGCGTCTTTTGTGTGTGTGGTCTATAGAGCTCCGATGCAATCTTCACTCTCTGAGCCTCACCCCCAGAGAGTGTCGTAGCACTTTGCCCAAGTTCAAGATAACTAAGTCCGACATCCAATAATGATTTCATCCTCTCATGGATTGCGGGTATGTCTAAAAAGAATGCGTCCGCTTCCTCAATGGTCATATGAAGCACATCATCAATGTTTTTACCTTTGTAATAAACTTCGAGTGTTTCTTTTGTAAATCGCTTCCCATCACAGACATCACACGTTACGTAGACTGTTGGCAAAAAATGCATTTCTACAGCAATTTCACCATTTCCTTGACACGCCTCACACCGTCCACCCTTGACATTAAATGAAAAACGACCTGGTTTCCATCCACGCGCCCGCGCTTCTCCTGATGCGGCAAAGAGGTCCCGCACGTGTGAAAATGCACCTGTATATGTTGCAGGATTCGATCGTGGAGTCCTTCCGATAGGAGACTGGTCGATAAGTATCGACCGACCCAAATATTCAGTTCCTGTTACACTTGTTGCATTATAGGTGCGTGCATTCCTATATTTTTTATCAAGACGAGAACGTAGATTTCTATGCAAAATTTCATACATAAATGTAGATTTACCACTTCCTGAAACTCCAGTGATCGCCGTAAGTCGTCCGAGAGGAATATCTACGTTTAAATTATTAATATTGAACGCCTTCCCTCCCTTAATTTTTATTGATCCTTTTTCGCCACTTCTTCGCTCTTTAGGTATTTCTATAGCTTTGTCACCACGAAGGTAATCAAGTGTTATTGATTTTGAAATATTTTTTTCTTCTGCCAGAAGTTTTGGTAGGTAATCCGCTACAACCACGTGTCCCCCATGAATCCCTGCACCTGGTCCGATATCTACAAGATAATCAGCAGCAAAAATAGTGTCCTCATCGTGTTCTACAATAATTATTGTATTTCCAAGATCACGAAGTTCAGTCAGTGTTTTTATGAGTCGATCATTATCTCTTTGGTGTAGTCCAATTGTAGGCTCATCAAGAACATACATAGCACCAACAAGTCCAGAACCAAGCTGTGATGCAAGTCGTATTCGTTGAGCCTCTCCTCCTGACAATGTGTTCGCTCGCCTACCCAAAGTCAGATATTCAATCCCAACGTTATTCATGAATTCAAGTCGCTCAATAATCTCTCGTAAAGCTGGCCATGCTATGTCCTGATCTTTTTTCGAAAGCTTCAGTTCAGAAATAAATTGTGCCGCTTCACCAATCGTCATGTTTGTAAAATCGACAATATTCTTGCCAAGGTTTTTTCCTCCATCTCCTCCAAGGTATACGCGAAGCGCCTCTTTTCTTAATCGCGCCCCGTTACATGCTGAGCAAACATCAATATTAAAGATCCCTGCCGTACCCAGCCCATTACATTCTGGACATGCACCATAAGGTGAATTGAACGAAAAAAGACGTGGTTCAACTTCAGGAAATGAGGAACCGTCGATTGGACAAATAAATTTTGCTGATAGCAGTCGCTCATCTCCATCTGGTGTTCGGACCTTGACAAGCCCTTTTGATTCACGAAGTGCTAATTCAACCGCCTCAGATAGACGTTCTTTAGCGTTTTTAGGAGAGTTGATAAATTCACTAACATAGATCTCATCTACAAGAACGTCAATATCATGACGTTTTGTTTTTGATAAAACAATTTTTTCCCGCAACTGTTTGATTTCACCATCAATTTTCACAACTTCGTATCCTTTTCCAAGAAGGTCATAAAGCATTTGATAATATTCCCCCTTCCTTCCAACAACGAGTGGTGAAAAAATCGCTACTCTTGCGGAGCTTACTTCGACACCTAAAATATTTTTTGTGTCATTTTTAATTTTCTTAATTTCTCTATCCTCGATTGATTTTTGGATAATAGATAAAATTTCATCTTGTGATAATTTTTGGATTGGGACATCTGTATCAATACAGTATGGCTGACCTATTCGTGCATACAAAATTCTAAGATAGTCATATATTTCCGTTATTGTTGCAACCGTTGACCGAGGGTTCCTTGAAGCAGATTTTTGATCAATAGAAATTGCTGGGGAAAGTCCACTGATTTCATCAACATCTGGCTTTTGCATCTGCTTCAAAAACTGTCGTGCATATGATGACAGCGACTCGATGTATCGTCTCTGACCCTCCGCAAAGATTGTATCAAATGCGAGGGATGATTTTCCACTTCCAGAAAGACCCGTAAATATAACCATTTTGTTCCGAGGTAACTCAACTGATATGTTTTTGAGATTATGCGTCCGCGCACCACGAATAATGATTTTTCTATCACCAGGGTCCTCCCATTCTGTTTTTTTCTCTTTTTTGGTTGCCATACATTCACCCCTTACGATGGTGCGTAAGGTTTATAAAAACATTATACAGTGATAGACAGTGTTTGGAAACTACGCATTACTTAGGTAATGTAACGACAATATGAGTTCCAACATCACGAATTGACTCAACACCAATAGATCCATCCATTAGTTCAATGAGTTGTTTTGTAATCCACATTCCAAGTCCTGTCCCAACAGTCTGACTAACCTCGTCTGAACCTACCCTAAAAAATGGAGAAAACAGACTTTTTTGATTTTCGGCACTTATACCAGTCCCTGTGTCTTTGACTCGAATTTCAATTCTATCAGTGCGCTGATCAAGCGATACAGTAATACTTCCTGCAGGAGTGTACTTAATTGAATTACTGACAAGGTTTGTCAACGCCTGAAAAAGTCGTTTCTCGTCAACCATAATAAATAAATCATCACGAATGCCTTCTTGAGACAAATTAATATTTTTCTCCTGTGCAGGTCCCTGCATTGCATCAATAACATCGTGAATAGTGCGCTGAATATTTGTACTTGTCTTCTTAACAGAAAGTTTACCCGAATGTATCCTTGCAACATCAAGTAGATCACTCACCACAAGAACAAGACGTCCTGCAGCATCCTCAATTTTTTTGGCATGCTCTCGGACATCTTCTTTTGTATCTTTGCTTTCCCTTATTAAACTAGCGTAGCCTCGCATTGCAGTAAGTGGCGCCCTGAGCTCATGTGCAATCATATTTGTGAACATGTCCTTCATCTCATTCGCTTTTTTTGTTTCTCTATACAGATATGCATAGTCAATCAGACGTACATGCCGAATCAAAAGAAACATGACAACACAAAGAATTCCAATGAGCCAGTAGTAGGCAGTCATAATTCTTGATGCAAAAAGAATATCGATATGTTCAAGTGAAGTCTCAGTAAAAATGTAATAGTCATTATTTCCAGCTGCCTGTACCAACCTAACACTTTGCCAATGGCGAACACCTTTGTACGCCATTGGTGTTATGATTGATTCATTAGGATGAACCGCTGCAAATCTAAATGAATTCTCATCATGAGCAAGTGTATCAACAAGCTCAGTATCTTGAGATGCAATAATTCGGATAGTTGCACCTTCTTCCTTCGCTACAATGAATTTGATAATGTCAGGGTTAAGCTCATGGAGATGAGTAATCTCACCCTGGATTCTTTCAGGCTCAAAGTCTACAGCGCTAAGAAAAGAAGCAAAAACGTCATGCACTATCCCGATTCTATCCTTTTCAAGTCGTTCTTGATTTTGCTGCGCAGCCTTCAAGAACTGCTGCCCACTTAAAAGAAAAGCTACCGGTATAACAATGATGAGCATGAACGTCATCAGAAACTGAGGGTTTTTTCTTACATACCCGTAGCCACTTCTAAGTACGTGTGTTAGTGGGACTTTCATAGAATTTAGAGACGAGCAAGAACAGACTCTTCCTCTCTAACATGCAAACCAAGGAGAAGGAGGACGAGACCAATGGCCGCTATCGCAATCGACGCTATAGCAAAGAGAGCGTTTGTTCTGAAAAATGACGGATCTGCTTGAACGGTAATTTTTTCAGTTACTGCCGCATTGGTATACGCCTCAGCTGTCTTAACAAATGGAAGTGGGTTACTTCGCGCCACAACATATCCGGCGTTGTCCGTTATTCCTGCATACACCTCATGTGTACCATTCTCAAGTTCTTTATCAAGAATGTAACTCCATCCACCATCACTATCTGTTCGTACTGTCACAACAATTGGAGTACTATAGATATAAAGCGTAACAAAACTATTTGGTAAAGCTCGCCCTGAAATAATTGCCCGTTTTGGAGTTTCGAGGCCTGTGAGATCAACGTTGTCTGATAACGCTGTTATCGACTCAACAACAAGAAGATCCTCACGAGTAATTCCTGAATCTTTCGGTGACTCGTAGACTACAAGCGCCTCACTGCTGCTGTCGTGTGGATTATAGCCCCGTGCGATTTCTGAACCATCCGTAAAACCATCCCCATCCGTGTCAGCAGAAAATGGATTCGTATTATATAGATTTACTTCGTCGTAATCAGAAATCTCATCCTTATCTGAGTCCAGTATGACAGCATCTCCAATTCGTTCTTTAAGTATTGCTTCATTTTTTATTGTTACTTCTTCAAGTTGCGCAGTAACTTGAGAAATGTATGAATTAACATCATTAGCAACACTTTTTCGCTCGTCTTCTTGATTAAAATTTCTTAGTGCATCCTGTTGTATTTCCTTGATACTCTCCTTAACGCGCTGGCGCTCGTTTTCACTACCAGATCGTTCCGCTTTTGCAAGATCATTAAGCTTACTGTGAAGTGACGACCTGTAGTCAGTCAAAATTGTTTGGATTTCTGACTTTATCTCATCATCTGCTTCAACAGAATTTATAAATGAATTGACAGCTTGTACATACACTACTTTTGGTGGAGCTGACTGATCATTATTAGTGACTGAAATGATTTCTGATGCGACTTTAGCTTGTGATTCATCTTTAAATGAAATAAGGGAATCGTCAGCTTTTGTTAGAGTTTCGATTTTTAATTCCTGCTCAGGAGTAAACGTAGACATCAGCTCATTGTGTACTGTAACCTGACTTTTGCTACCTTCTATAAAGCCATACGGAGATTTAACACGTGCGTAGACATCATAATCGCCGTTTGGTGACTCTTTTGTAATCCAAGTATATTTCCATTCTGATGAAGAGACTCTTCTTGCTAGGCCAAGAAATTGTGCCGTCAATGAACTTCTTGGTTTTGCAAAAATCTCTACTGAATCAACCCTAGGAGCAGTTACAATAATATCAACATAGCCTGAAAACGGACTTTTTTTAGAGAAATCAATTCCAACACTAGGTTTTAAAAAATCAGTTGAGCTAGAAACTTTTTGCACATACTTCTCCTCGGGCTTTACAATCTCTGTAAGGGTAACAACAGGTGACAAAGCCTCAATTTCATTCTTGACAATTACTGTCTTAAGAAGACTCTGGCGAGACTCGTTATTAACAACAGCATGTGCAGTTATCTCAAAACGTCCGTTTGGAACCTTCTTTGTATTCCAAGTTAAGTGCCAATAATCAGTATCGGAACGAGTGGCAGAGCCTACAAAGTAAGGCGTTCGCGTCTTTTCTCCCCGAGCATATACTTTTATCTCAGATGCCTCATTAGCCAATATCTTCAAAAGGATACTATTAGAAAGATACCTATCGTTGGGCAAAATAAGGAGAACTTGGTCTTTATGTTCATTTATTTCAGGGACCATCAAAGGTTCATCATTTTCAACTTGTTTAGTGCCTCCATCGTCATAATTCTGCGTTGTTGTTGCAATTTTCTCTATTGAATCATCAGTGATTTTTACTAATTCAGAATTAATTTTGTCCTGATTCGTATTGTCCATAATACCATTCTCATCTTTAGGCTCCTCTCTAGGGGAAATAATTTCAGGAAGCTTATTCGCCACTGAATATATTGCCGAATCAATCTGCTCATATGAACCATGTAAATTTTTTATAACAGTTCTGAGATTATATTCACCATTATCATACTGTCGAGTATCCCAAAGTGATTTCCAATTATTATTATCAATCCGCACCGCAGAGCCAACAGGAATCAAACGGCCATCCTTTTTTCTTTCTGCAATAAGTTTTACCTCACTTGCGTTACCTACGGAAACAGTAACAGGGACGACATTTGCAAACGGAGTGCCTGTCCCTGGTGAAAGCCTTACAGCAGGTTGTGTCTCAGTATTCAAGATTCTTGAGGTATCAATGATACCAATAAAATTTGCCTGCTGTGCAGTCCGCGTATAATTCGCACCACTCATGCGACTTTCGGTTGTTACTTCGGGATCAACAATGTACTGAAGATTCAAAAGTGAAAAAAAGGTCCCTGCGAGTACAAAAAATACACCTGCTATTCTTGCTGCAAGAGCAACTGTTTTTGTGTTAAGAGATGGGAATCTGTAAGGCGACAAACAAACAATTTGTAACTGTGCCTTTGTAATCAATTTTTCCTTACTCTTCTTAACAGAGTTATCAGTAATTACAATTTTAGGATTCTGTGTACTTTTTAAAAGTTTTACATTAATTTTTTTCTTTGTCTTGACCTTAGCAACATCAATTTTAACCGAAGCAGTACTTTCTTTTTTTCGAGTTTTTTTCGCCCGCGTTGGCACAGTTTTCGTAATTGCACGTACTGCGGGGCCTTTCTTAGCTTTTACAACCATTGTTATCCATTATATAGAAAAAACTGAAGACTTCACCCCTATCAGTGTCAATAACTATTTTAGTGAGTGGCTTTCTAGTGCTTGAATCTCATCACGAAGAATGGCGGCGGTCTCAAAATCAAGAATTTCAACAGCTTTTTCCATCTGATCTCGTTTATCTTTAATTGTTCCTTTTGGATCCTTTTTATAGAGATCGAGGTCAACAGAAAGAAGTAGAGATATAGTTTTATCGTGCTCAGTTTTTAGATGTTCAGTTATATCTTTGATTTCCTTAACGATTGTTTGTGGCGTAATCCCATGTTTTACATTGTGAGCAAGTTGTATATCTCTTCTTCTCTGTGTCTCCTCTACTGCTCGTGTCAATGACTTTGTCATTTGATCAGCATACAGAATGACTCTACCATCAAGGTTCCTTGCAGCGCGTCCAATTGTTTGAATAAGCGCCGTTTCAGAACGAAGAAAACCTTCTTTATCAGCATCAAGAATTGCTACCAATTGCACCTCAGGGAGGTCCAGTCCTTCTCGTAACAGATTCACTCCAACCAAGCAATCAAAAACGCCTTTTCGAAATTCTGTAAGAATTTGAATCCTCTCCATAGTTTTAATGTCACTATGAATGTATTTAGATTGAATTCCACGCTCAGTAAGAAATTCTGAAAGATCTTCTGCCATTTGCTTTGTGAGTGTTGTTACGAGAACACGTGCGTTATTTGCAATTACCTTTACCGATTCCTCAATAAAGTCCTTAACTTGCCCTGGATACCCCCCTCTTTCAGTAATAGGTCGAATATCAATAATTGGATCCACGAGACCTGTTGGTCTAATTATTTGCTCTATAATTTGACCTTCATCTGTCTCAGCGTGTGTAAATTCATAGGTACCTGGTGTTGCTGATGTGTAAAGACGTTGCCCAACACGATCCTCAAACTCTGCAAAATTAAGTGGTCGATTATCAATTGCGCTTGGAAGCCTAAAACCATGTTCCACAAGTGTCAGTTTTCTCGATCTGTCACCGGCATACATACCGCCAATTTGTGGAATAGTGACGTGTGATTCGTCAATGACAGTGAAGAAATCCGGTTTACCGTCTTTTGTGTGCGGAAAGTATGAAAGCAAAGTGAAGGGCGCTTCACCTTCAACACGTCTATCAAAATGGCGTGAGTAATTTTCTATACCATTGCAATACCCGATCTCACGTATTAAAGCAAGATCATGGTCGGTTCGCCTTTTTAAGCGTTGAGCTTCTAGAAGTTTTTCTTCCTTTTCAAATTTTTTCAACTGGACGTCAAGCTCTTTTTTAATATCAACCATTGCGTGCTTGCGCTCGGCTTCAGGTGTTACAAAGTGTTTTGCTGGAAAAAGAAAAAAAACTTCACTTTCTTCAATTATTGTTCTTGAAATTGCATCAATTTTTGTAATTTCTGTAACTGTGTCTTCGTTAAAGCTTAACCGATATATTACACGCTCATTTGTCGGCATGATCTCGACGGTGTTACCTACCGCTCTAAAATGACCTGGAAGTAAGTCTGCATTAGTTCGTTCAAAATACATTCCAACAAGAAGCCTGAGCATCTCAGACCGACTGCTTTTATAACCTTTTTCAATTTTTTTATGTACTTTTTCGTATTCAATCGGCGAACCGAGCCCATAGATACACGATACTGAGGCTACAATGATTACGTCTTTTCTTGTGAGTAGTGCTTGTGTTGAGGCGTGGCGAAGGCGATCAATCTCTTCATTGATCATTGCCTCCTTTTCTATATATGTATCCGAGATAGGCATGTATGCCTCTGGTTGATAGTAATCGTAATATGAAACAAAATAATGTACTGCATTATTAGGAAAAAAATCCTTATACTCTTGAGCAAGTTGTGCAGCAAGCGTTTTGTTGTGAGCAATAACGAGTGTTGGCTTTTGTAACTGCGCAATAACATTGGCAGCAGTAAAGGTCTTTCCTGAGCCTGTTACTCCAAACAATGTCTGATGCTTCATTCCTGCTTTACATCCATCAACAATTTTTTTAATTGCTTTTGGTTGATCACCAGCAGGTGTTTTTTCTGTTGAAAGCTCGAAATTCATAACGTGAGTATACAGTTCACTGGTAAATAAAAAAAGCCCCGTGGTCCAAAAGGAAGACCACGGTACTAAAATTTAATCGTCTGCTGATTTGAGGAATCATTCCATGATCGCTCCACCTTTTGAAGTGCGGCGAGAATTTCTCGATACAAAATTGAAAATCGTCGTGCAAGTGGTAAATAAACATTGTATGTCTCATCAACTTTTCGTTTTTGAGACTCAATATCCATTGCCCACAAAGTCATGAGATTGTCGAGACGATCTGGAAGTTTAAGAATTTGAGCTTCCCGTGGTGCTTCACTTAGCTTGCAGTGGAACTCAAAGTCTCGCATACGTTTATCTTCGTTATAGTATGCAAGATCCTCCTCAGATACCCAGAAAACCAGCTGTGCAACATCACTATTGAATCTCTGCGCAAGACGGTCCTGTGTCCATCCGGGGATATCTTCCATAATGTCATGGAGAATAGCACCAACGATGATGTTTACATCCCGGACACCCAGGTAAAGAACGATGATCAAAACGACGCGGCGGAGGTGTTCAAAATATCTTTCGCCTCTTACTCGATACTTATCACGAAACTCCTTTTTTGCCGTATTGTATGCGAACTCTATCAGATGGAACTCATGACTATGCCTTGGAAAGATCCGACCTATCACCGAGAAAAACGTTGTACGATCTGGGTGTACTTGAATGAGCTGCTCTATCGTCTCAAGCATTTCTTTCTCCTTGCTTAAGTTAAAGTGTCACCACTGTACCAGATACGTTTCTTATGTAAAGGTGCTATTTACAAGAATGCTTTCACGCAGCTTTTTTGTAAAATTAACTATGAAGTGGAGGTTGTGAATTGATGCTAGGTGTGGACCGAGAATTTCACCAGCTCTAAAAAGATGCGCTACATATGCTTTTGTATAATGCTGTGCAACATATCCATCTGAAAGTGAGTCAAGTAGAGAATAATCTGTTGTAAATTTTTCGTTGCGAATATTTATTTTTTTTGTTTCGGGATACATAAAAGTTCCACATGGTGTTTCCTTCGTAAGTCCCGTGTATACATAAATGCTACCTGTTCTTCCTATCCGCGTAGGTGCAACACAGTCAAACGTATCGCACCCCTGGAGAACACCCTGAACAATATCCTCTGGTTCACCAATTCCTAAAAGATGTCGTGGTTTATCTCCTGGCAATATCCCATTTACGATTTTCAGTGATTCTCCCAGATCTTCTTTACTAAAAGAACCGCCAATTCCAAATCCATCAAAATCCATTGCTGAAAGAGCTTTTGCACTTTCTTCTCGCAAGTCCATATAGCGCCCCCCTTGTACAACCCCATATAAACCTTGAGTTCTTAATGCTTCAAAATTTCGCTTATGAGCCAAAACTGAACGCTTTGCCCAACGATGTGTACGCTCCATTGCTTCCTTTTGATATTCATAAGGGGCAGTTGGTGAAGTGCACTCATCGAAAGCAACAATGATGTCTGCGCCTATCGCATGTTGAATTTCAATTGATCTCTCAGCAGTAAAGCGATGCATCGATCCATCAATATGTGATGTGAATGTTACACCATCTTCATCAACTATACATAACTTTCCATGATCTTCAGCCTGCTTCTTACTGTAAAGGTTTAATTCTGATTTAACTGGGACAGAGGTATCACTTTCTACATCACCTTTTGCAAATTTCGTTACCCCCTTTCCAAACGCAGCACCAAGTGAGAAAACCTGGAAGCCACCAGAATCAGTCATTGTTGGCATATTCCAGTTTGCAAATGAGTGAATCCCCCCTGCATCTTTGATAATTTTGTGTCCAGGTTGCAAAAAAAGATGATAGGTATTTGCAAGAGTGACTTGATTACCTACATACTGAGTAAGATCTTCACTCATAAGACTCTTTACACTTCCTTTTGTGCCAACCACTACGAATGCCGGTGTTTCAATATCACCATGAATTGTATGTATGACACCAGCCCTTGCGAGGGTACCTGACTGATGTTTAATCACCTCAAATCGGACAGGAAGATCCATTACTTAACACTAAGAAGTTCTACAGAAAATATGAGCGTTGAGTTTGGAGGAATCGAACCAATCTGGCGATTTCCGTACGCCATATCACTTGGAATCACGAGGATACGCTCACCACCTATTTTCATACCAATCAATCCTTTCTCCCACCCTTGGATAACTTTCCCGGCACCGACAGTGAATGTAAACGGTGTGCCCCTTTCATATGAGCTGTCAAAACGAACACCGTCCTGTGTAGTGCCGATATAATTTACCGTAACAGAATCCCCATTCTTTACCCCTTCACCGGAACCGATCTTAACATCATCAATAACAAGTTTAACTAATTCACCCTCACCCGTTGAAGCATCTCTAAGTGCATTCTCAAGCTCCTTGCTGCTCAGTGGCTTTTCTTGAGCAACTGCAACAACAGCGCTCTGTGTCTCAGGTTTTATTGAATCATTCAATGCCAGTGTATTCCCTTGTGTATTGAGTATAGTTAAGACAAGTGCCATGAGGCCTATACTAAGTAATATACCAACTGCCTCATATTTATTAAATAGATTCATGTAATTTATAGTTATTGGACTATCATAGCTGGGTTCGCAAAACATGCAACCCTACGACTCTATATTCACGTTTATGAGACCTTCTGATTGATTTACTTGAAATTCGCTTTTAATGCCACTGAGAATTCGTTTAAATAAAGCTTTAGCGTCTTCATCAGTTGAAATTCTTGGTTGGCTTTTGCTTTTTAAACTTGAAAATGGTAGAAGTCTATATTCAAGACCTGTATCATGTATTGTCATTTCAACACCAAGACCTTCCTGAACTTCTTGACTAAAATATTGATCAAAAACAAAATTTCCTAGTGAGTAAAAAATAGGTTTTCCTTTATACAAACCGACGTCTTGGACAACGTGTGGGTGATGCCCAATAACAGCATCAACACCATGATCAATTAATAACATTGCGAGCGCCTCCTGGTCATCATTATGAACTAATTGGTACTCATCTCCCCAATGAATAAAAACAATTTGAACGTCGCTTTCAGTTGCAACAGCCTCAAGCACCTCCTCTAAATGACTTGTATCAATCTTCTGAAAAATTGTATTAAGAAATACGAAACCAATTTTTTTCTCTTCTAAAGACTTGAATGCAATTGAATATTCATCAAGAGCATTTGGTGTACCTACACATACGAGTAAAAGATCTGAACAGTACTCCCTTGTGTAGGAGAGTGCTTCATTTCCAAAATCAAGACTGTGGTTATTTGCGAGTGAAACAACATCAAACCCAATATCCTTCAGGTGACTAAGATTTTCTTTTTCTATTGAAAAACGAAAACTGCCACTTGGTGTCTGGAAATGATCTTTACTAACTATTCCTTCAAAATTACCAACGGTGAGGTCTGCAGAAAAAAGCAAGTCGACAACATGATCGAATGGGTACATCAGACCCTTATTCTTTGTAAGTGTTTCAACAAAACGACCCAACATAATATCACCAACAAAAAGAATTGTTGGTGATATTTTTTCTGTTTTAGTTGTTTCTGATACAACCACTTCAGGCAGCGCTTGTTCGTATACGGTGTGAGGAATTTTACCGACCACAGGCTGAACAGCGAGCGCTGACAAGACGACAACGCTATATAAAGTTCGATTACTCAATAAACCCATTTTGATATTTGATACTAACCCTAAAGTTCATTACTATGCACATTGTAAAGTTCTAGGAAAACAAGGAAAAGACTTAGGATCACTGGACCAATAATAAATCCCACAGGGCCAAATAGTACAATTCCGCCCAAGACTGACATAAGAAGCAAGAATGGATGAACTTTGTTGCCCCGACTCATTACATATGGTCCAAGTAGATTATCAATGAGTCCAACTGCAAGTGCGCCCCATAGAGCGAGCGCTACAGCAGACAGATGCTCCCCTGTTGCAAATAGATAAATAATAGACGGCACGAATACAATTGTTGTTCCAACACCAGGAATAAGAGCACCGAAAGCTGCAATACAACCCCAAAGGATGGCACGATCAAAACCGAAAATTGAGAGACCCACCGCAGTAAGGACACCTTGAACAATAGCGATAAAAACGCTCCCGAGTGCAACTGATCGCACTGCAACTGCTAGTCGTCTTAGTATAAGCTCATCGTCAATATCTTTGAGAGGACTTAGGTACACTAAGTACGTAGTGAAAACTTTTCCATCTCTGAAGAAATAGTATGCCGCGACAAGTGTTATAAAAAAAAGAAATATTGTAGATGCAGTTCCAGCAAAAATACTAACCAGGTTACTTGCTACAAAACTAGCGGCTTGTTGAACTACATCAGTAGTACCGAATGTAAATGTTGGGATTATTTTCTGCAGAAAAAGCTCTGCTTGTGAAAGAAAACCAAGAAAAGAAACACTACTGCTAACATTAACGAGTTCATATATGGAAAGTGCTTCACGTAAAATAAATGAAGCTAGAAAAATAAGGGGGAGAAAAATAACCACAACAATCATCACAAGAGAAAGCAGGGCCGCAAGTGTCGTGCTGTGGTTTGGAATAACATGAATTATTCTTTCATACAGTGGGTAACATATCGTTACAATTATTGCAGCAAGCGCAATAGCTCCCATAAACGGTGAAAAAAGTTTCCAAACTAAATATCCCGATGCAAAAAGTACTACAAAAAAGAATGTGTGTTCAAGAAATTTTCTAGAAGAAGGACTCATACTGAACATTGTATACTGAATTTTAAAATCAACAAAGGCCGGAAAACGAATTCCGGCCTGTGAGTTTATTTCTCAAATTGTTTTTGAGATTGGACTGCTGCTGATTCTACTGCTTGAAATGATGCAGTGAGTGCGCTATCCAATGCTAAAAACGACTGAGAGAAGAGTGATGACAAATACCAAAGTATGAGTAGCACTCCAATTGCTCTAAACATAGCTTGAACTATTACAACCTTTACTACGAACGACTGATTCGTAGCCCAAATATTTCTGGTGGTCGCAACTGTCAAACCTCTCCTTTTATATTATACCATAATTCTTTTATTTTTCAAAATAATCTATCTCCAACAACTTTTATATCCCGCTCTACCTCAAGATTAATTCAACGTATTCTTGCAGTTCATCGTTTGATAGAACTCCCCTTTTGTGTCCAACAAGTATCCCATCTCTGTTATAGAACAGTGTCTCTGGCATTGCATATCCTTCGACTGCCTTATAGAAATGGTCGCTTTGATCAGCTATAACAACAAGCCCTTCAGGAGTACCAATGAAAGCAAGATACGCTTTCATTGTACTGAGACTCTCCATTCTATTTATTGCTAAAATCTCGACAGACTCACCTTTTTTCTTCTTCACTTCTGACAAAAGGAGTAACTCAGACTGCGAAAATGGAATCCAGCTTGCCCACGAATTAATGATAAGTGGCTTTCCCTTGAAACTAACTAGTTCAATTATTTCACCGTTAATATCTGTATATGGAGAAGCAACGTCGGGATCAATCATCTTAAGGTCATCTGACAGACCTGAAAAAATACCTCGTGAAGTCGTATATGAATAGGTTAGATAGCCCGTAATTATAAGAATTCCAACAAGTAAGGAGAGTGTCTTCCAATTATCTTTAAGTTTCTCTTGCATATCAGGAAACAAGTGCCTCAACCTTTAATAAATAATTCAAAATCCTCTGGAACTTCTCCTTGTAAGGCAGGGACAAGATTGAGGTCAACAGTTCGTCCATTGAAAGTTGCAGTTATGAGAGCATCCTCATCAGCATCAAATGGAACACTGAAACGCTGAGGTGTAATGACGTCTGCGCAAGATTCAGCATGATTGATTACCTCAAAGTCAACAGTTACTTGATTTGAGACGACTCCTCCACTTCGAGTAGACCAATTGAGGAGATCACAAGGTGTGGGCATAATAATTTCACCAACAATTGTATGCCTTGGAGTAATATAGTAGTGCTTTGCATCAATTCGGGTAATATTTTTATATGGAGAATCACTATCGACAACTTCCGTAATTTGAGTTGGCTTCGCTTCTTCAATTTCTGCACGCTTTAAAAATGCAAACACAAACATTCCTGTAATAATAAGTGCTAATACAACCACTGAAGCAACAATGCCTTTATGTTCCATAATAATATTTTTAGATAAATAATAAGTTAGTTCATTATACCACCAACAAGCTTGATCCACTGAATACAATCTATTCTACTACAGATCCGTCCTTTATTGTCGTTTCGACGTCTCCGTTGTTAATAATAACTTTATAGTTATCGTGTTTCTCTGTAGCTTTTCCGATGTATAGGGTTGCCGTAATAAATATTCCAATAAGGATACAGATAGAGATGAAGAACATTTTATATTTCAAAACAAATTCAACAATAATTCTAACTACTCCTTTTGACTCATCCATTTTACGAAGTTGCTGGCGTAGGTCCAAGACACCATCATGAATAGGTGCTGCCATGCGGCGATAAAAAATTCTTTCATTTCGGTTCTCAAATTTATTGTCAGTACCAATACTCAATTCTGATTGTTTATGGCCCACATCCACACCAGCCAAGGTAAGCATCCGCCGTACATAGGCCTTAACCATCCAAACAATGAGCGCAACAAATAATGCAATAATGGCCAGCGTAAGTAACGTTATTTTCACGGGGATAACCCAAAAATATGCTATCGATGTGACACTCATTATCTCATCTACTCCATACGCAAGTGTCGCGACGGCCTTATATCTTCCTATATCTGTAATGTTGAACTGGCTTTCCCAGGTAAATTGAAATTCACGGATACTTTGCGGTAAAACATTTCCAAAATGCGTCTGGTAATTTATGGGAATTATTCCTCGTTGGGTCCCCCACATATTAGTTATAATAATGTCGCCACGGGGCTGTAAATGTACATTGCCTTTATTTTCAAATCTCAAGATGAAATCTGTCTTTGGCTTCTCGATAAAGGTGTCGATTGCTCGAAATTCTCTTATATTTCCAAGCTCGGATACATCTCCCTCAATTCGTAAAAAAAATAATGTCGTTACCGCTTGTGATGTTCGCACAGCCATTTTTTGACCATCAGATGCGGGGGGTTCTGTCGAAATCAGTATTGCAGCATAGTGCCCACCAGGTGGTGCGTCTGGGGGAATCTCTACGAAAAATGAAATTTCTTTGCTTTGCTCAGGTTCAATAACTTGCGGATCTTTTGATATTTGAATCCATGATGCAAAACTTGTCCTTGTTAAGTCTTCATCAATGAGTGGAACAAACTTACCTTCCCCATTTTCCCCCGTTGCCTTAAAATTTACAACTTCTGCATAAACTGTAAGTGGATATGAATTTCCATTCACCACCTTTACGCTACTCTGCCAAATATCTCCAGGGAGTGCTGAAAGTTGAAAAAGTGGCGGAGTGACGCTTAAAATTTGGCTTTCTTGTGCAAACACACTAATCACAGGAAATAATGTCGCCGTAAGCGCAAGTGTGAAAATTGAAATTTGAAGTATAGATGTACGCATTATTTTTTCTTTAAATCTATATCGTGATCTTTTGCTTCACTTAACGAACCTCTAACATGGACCATTAAATGTTCGCTATCATCTATAGACTCCGAATCAAAATATCTTTTGTGAGAATACCATGCAAAGGCACCCACGATAAGAATTACAATCGAAAGTATGGTCAAGATTAACTTAATTGGAAATACATAAAAGTAACTTGTATCCTGCAGTGATGCCCGAGGAGACGAACCGTACTCTACGGTAAGAAATGCTTTGTATTTACCAAACATGCCCTCTGTTGGGACATTCGACACAAAATCATATGCACCTCCTGGTGGAATCGTTACATTTTCATCATTAATTGTGAGCGATGCGACCTCCTGCCCCTTTCCATCATAGATAATGATTTCACCAGTTGGTGTAAGAACTTGATCACCTGGATTCTTAAAAGAATATAGAGCAGCCTCATTATCAGCCTTAGTTACAAAACGATTTATGAAAAATTTTGAAAGTTTTAAAAATTCTACTTTCTTTTCACGAATTGTCACCGTGACCACAGTACCTGGAGCTTGTCCGTTTTTTACTTGTTTCTCAGCTTCATTACGATTGTCACCATTACCAAAACCGATAAATGCATGGTAGGTGCCTGGAACTGCCTGGGGATTGATCCTAAGAGTGAGATCGATTACCTCAACTTTTCCTCGAGGAAGATCAATCCCCTTTCTACTAATCTCTATCCATGACGCAAGTGACTGCGTACGATCGCTTTCAACTGGTGATAAAAATTCTTCTATGGCACCTTCCTCGCTACGCGAAATATTGTTAACTGTTGGATAAATAGTCACCGGTTCTCCTCCAATATTTGTGATCGTAATTGCTTTTTTGATTATATCGCGTGACTCGACTATTGAGTCAATCACGAGAGGTGTTACAGAATACTCTGGAGCCGCCTGTATATGTGCATGCGGAATAGAAAAAATGACTACGCAAGAAATAAATATTTTTTTAAGAAGGCTGTAAATCATATCTACATTAAAACATTGGGACGGAGATATATCTAATATTATTCTCATACAAACCCGCATCTTGCAAATCTCTTACTAAGATGCGGAAGACAATATCTGTCGTTTCACCAGTAACTGGTTGAGAACTATATGACACTTCTTCTGGCGTTGTTGTGCTCAAACGAGCGTACGTGTCAATTGCCGAAAACCTCGTTGCGTCTCCTTGAAGGGTAGCATCTGTCGTATGATAACCAAAACAGCTTGTTGAAGATGCGTGACAGGCGGCACTCCATGCAGATGGTGCTGCGTTAGTACTGGAAATTTGTTTTATAACTACTCCTGACGAACTAACCAGATCACCATCCATCGCCATAAGTATTTGATGCCCTTGCGTTCCGTTTGAATCAACGACCAAACGATGAGCGCCTTCTACAAAAGTATTAAGTGGAACCTTACCAAATGGTACGGATGTTGGTGTCGTATCGATATCAAGTGTTACTCCAGCAATTACCGTTGACGAGGCCACAGCATCCATTGTAAATTGCAAACTCGCTCCCTCTGTTGCAAGAGACGGGTACGATTCTCCTGAATTTGTAAAGACAGGAATATCCTGAGCGAGACCGTACAGCCTGAAATAGTAGATTTGGTTAACTCGAGGTCCTGCTGACTTAATTGTGAATTCATACTCAGTTGATGCACCTCCTTTGTGTCTAAATCCTGTGAGATTATCTGATGATTCATTATGAGTTCCACATCCATCACCTATTCCTGAAGCACAGCTGTCAGCATCAGAAATAACTTTTGTAGAGATGACAGCATTATCAACACCTCCTCCATCTGCATAACACCAAGTTGATGTAGCGAGGCACGTTGATGAAGCGACGACGTCAAATGGTATAGAGAAATTAGCATACTCTGAGTACTGAAGTTTGAAACGAACATCGTCACGAGAAATATTTTCCGTCTCCTTAACTGTTACCCTCAATTTCACGATTTGTCCATTTGTAATATCAACCGGGGTTACATTCTCATTGGCAAGTGGGGTACTTGGTGTCTCATTTGTTTCGTCATCGTAAAACCTCCAATTCTGTGATTTTGGTGTAAAACTAGAAGTACGTATTTGAGGGTAGTTTGAGTAGATGTCGAGTTTTGTCCCATCCACATCCACCATTCTAAAGCAGTAGTATGTCTCAGCTGTTGCGCCATAGATAGCAGCAACGACAATTGAACGATCTTTCGGAGTAACCGAACGATCAACAACAAGGACATCCCCGTCAAATATTTTTGCACCTTGCATAGAATCACCTTCTACGCGCACGAAAAACGTTGATGCTGGATGTTTGACGACCAGATCATTAATATCCAAGACCTTTTCAATCAAATCATCGCCAGGGGCAGGAAAACCTGCCTGCGGTCTAGAACTAAACAATGGAAGCTCTAAATCACTATCTTGAATACCAATTCCTTCAAGTACCACAACATTTGCCTCGTGCCTTTTTATGCTTTTTTCTTTCATATCTTATGAGGCTTCATTCTAGCAGACTTCTTCTTATCCCAATCGGCAATATCTGCAGATTTTCTCTCAAGCATCTGCGCATTGCGGATATATTTCTTATTTTGATGTGGAATTACCTTTAGATATGGAGTATCGTATATTCTTTCAGCAATACTCCATAAATCTTGCTTTGCGAAAATCCATTGTTTTCCAAAACGATTCAAATTAATCGGTTTTGTATAACCAAGAAGTGTTTTCTCGCCATTCTTTACAAGAAAATATTCATGAAAATATGACATAACAAGCTCCCTCAGAGTTCGGTATACTGGATCACGATATCTTAAGACAGCATGATTCGTCTTACTAATTGCGCCGTAGTATCCATTTCTACGAAAAATCGTAACTACATGATCATAATCATCCTTTGAGGAAACTTTTAAATTAACCACGAGTGGTTTTTCACCCTGAAGAAGTAAACATACTCCAGCAAACATTGCTCCTTCAATACAGTGGGCCTTATTTTCTCTCAGGACTCTAAGTGGCGACAAGCACGTTTCACCGCTCAACTCGTGATTAAAAGGTATTTTCTCAAGAAATGTTTGAATTTTATCTGGAGTATTCAGTGTTTGCAGTAATTTATAATCATTGTTTTTATCTAGAAACATATTAACAATAAGTATACCAGCAAGTCTCCTAAAGACTCCTGGTATTGCAAAGAAAGTTGAACTGAGGGTAAAGGAAGGTTGTAATAAATCTGGCGATGCAAAAGGTGTGCTCTGTACTAAATTACGAATAAAGTACGAGGATGGAAAGTTTGAAATAAAAGATAAAAAGAAAATAATGGATAATAGTGATGATGAAGATGAAGATGGTTCAGACACAAGCACAAGTACGTCCAACAGCAACTAGTCACAAAATATATAAAACTGCCTTACCATAAGGCAGTTTTATATATATCGCCATTAGTATATAATTCATCTCTAATCTAGATAAATATGAACTATAAAAAATTACTAATTTTCTCAATCACTGCGATAATTATTTTCTTTCCAAACAATCAATCATCTGCATATTTCACAACTGCACAGAATGAAATCTTGCTCAATGATGGATCTGGTCTTTTTCTCATTGAATATTCTTTCAGTAATAAGAAAAACGATATCTCAATGCCTATTCTTGCACAAGAATCAAATTCAAAAAATCGTTCCTTTCTTGAGTATTCTATTTTCAACAGTCAAGGAGAGACTGTTTCTGGTAAAACAACAGCCATTGTCCTCAGCAATGCACAGATTTTGGATTCGAGATTATATAAAATACCAAAAGGAACTTTCGGAACATTTACTCTAGCTGTTGTCTTTACTCCAGAAATAAAAGATAAAAAAGAGAAATATCGACTTGAGGTGACCAGTCTCCCTTTTGATTTTATAGGGCAGGCTCAGCTACAACTAAACCCAAGCGAGCTCCAATACTACACGACGAAATTTCTTCGACTCTAATCTTAGAGAAATTAGAATTTTAGCCTTTCCCAACATTATCTCCAGCAACCCACCCTGTCGTCCAACAAAGCTGTAATGAATACCCTCCAGAAGGTCTTGCTATATGTAAAACATCTCCTACAACGTAGAGATTAGTATGCAGTTTTGACCGCATGGTTTTTGTATCTAGTTCCTCAAGGTCCACACCACCATCAGAGACGACAGCCCAGTCATACCCCATTGTCCCCGTCACTGTAAGTGGAATACCCTTCATTCTGTCTACAATGGCGTTGCGGACAGTTTTTTCAAGACTGTGAGCCTTGCATATCTTTACATCATGAGAAAATGATTCCAAGACAGCATCAACAATTCCTTTCTCAAACCATTCTCTAAGCGCATTAGCTAAAGTTTTATTTTGATGCTTTTTAAGAATATCCTGAAGCTTATCGCGAACAGCACCGACGTCATCTTTTGGAAAGAGATCAACTACCCCGGTTACTACGCCATTTTTTAGCATTTCTTTAACCTCCAGTGCACTATTTAAAATTAATGGGCCAGAGAGACCAAAATGCGTACATAAAACATTGCCTGACTTTGATATTTTTTTTGTTTCTTGTCTGAAAACCACTCCAACATTCTTGAGTGTTGTCCCTGAGATTCGTCGTACCCACACATCATCAACAACAAGAGGTACGAGATTCGGATTTGATTCATGAACAGTGTGGCCAATTTGAGAAAGCCATGAAATTCCCTCACCCGTTGAGCCAGTTTCAGTGTGCGACTTTCCACCACTCGCAACTATATATGATTTGGCAATAAATGTACCTTGTTTTGTTATGATTCCAACAATTTTTCCATTAAGCATTTTAAAGCCATCTACGCACGTATCAATGAGTACAGTCACATTATTTTTTTTAATGTACTCAATCATGGTTTGCGTAACATCCGATGCTTTCTGCGTCTCAGGAAATGCGCGCTTTCTATCTTCAATAATTAGTGGCAATTTTTTGTCTGTAAAAAACTTAAATGTTCTTTGAACGTCAAATTGTGAAAACGGTGAGTATAAGAATTGCTCTGCATCACCATAATGCCTGAGAAGTTCCCGAATGTTAAACTCAGCGTTAGTTATATTGCACCTACCACCGCCTGTAATTGAAAGTTTTTTTCCCAAAACAGCATTTTTCTCAATCAGAAGAACATGAAGTCCACGTTCCGCAGCACGCCCAGCAGCCATCATCCCTGCAGGACCACCACCGATGACAATAACATCATATGTGTTAATGATTGACATAATCACGAAATAATAGCATAATCAACCCTCAAATAAAAGAACTATGGAATTCCCCATGCGTATCAATAAGTTTCTTGCCCACCAAGGCTATGCCACCCGCAGAAGTGCGGATGCACTTATTGAAAAAGGACGAGTTTTTATAAACGGAAAACCATCAACTCTCGGACAAAAAGTCACTGAGAAAGATCTTGTTGAAATCAAAGATTTCGATTCAACTAAATTTCGGTATATCCTCTATTATAAACCTCGAGGTGTTATCACACACTCACCTGAGGAAGGCGAAATTGATATTATTACTCGTATTCGCAAGGATCACAGCATAACGAATGTCTTCCCCATTGGACGCCTTGATAAGGACTCTGAGGGCCTCATACTGCTTACCAATGACGGTAGGGTCACTGAACGTATACTCAATCCTGAACTTGGCCATGAACGAGAATACGAAGTAACCGTAGACAAGCGGGTCACACAGAGTCTTCTCAATCGTCTTGCAAAAGGTGTTCTCATAGAGGGATATCTGACAAAACCTGCAAAAGCACTACCTAATAAAGGCAACGATCATGCTTTTATCATTACCCTGACTGAAGGAAAAAAACATCAAGTGAGACGCATGTGTGCGGCATTTGGATACCAGGTACAATCTCTCAAAAGAACAAGGATGCTTGATTTTGAACTGAGATCACTTCGACCGGGGGCGAAATATGAACTAACCTCAAGAGAAGCAAAAACCTTCCAGACCACACTTGGTCTACATTAGTCTTTTGAAGTATTATCTTTACAGTAATCTGCATTAATAACTTTAAACGTTTTGTGGAAGAAGAGATACGCGACAAGGTTTGCGAAAGCAAAAGTTGCAAAAAGAGCATTAACTTCGAGTGTGTAATTTCGGGAGTTGAAAATTATCTCAATCGTTGGTGCAATAATGGCTATTTCAACAAGAAATTTAATATTAATATGTCGTGTTTCTGCATATGAAACAAGAATTTTATAGGCCTTTACGAGGACAATAGTAAACGCAATTGTATGCAGTAACCCTAGCTCGAGCACACTACGTTCAGGTGCAGAAAGTATAACCTTGGCTGAAGATGATATATCAAAAATTCCAGTAACAAGAGCAAGTACTCCAGCAACAAGAGAACTCACCATATAGAGGACGAGTGTCAGAGCAACAAAATACACATACCCAGACACGACATAATTCATTACTTCAGCAACAAGACTTTCTTTTTTCATACTACATTAATTAATATTAACTCTTACAAACAAACTTTATATAAATGACGTGGTCGATATGCCAAATCCATTAAAAAACTGCAAATTGGTTAATAGAATTATAATCATACAGGAGATTAATATCTAGAGAGTTTGTACACAAAAACCGCATGACCAGAGGTCATGCGGTTTTATAAGTGATTTGGTTTATGCGAGCTGTACATTGACAGCAGCAAGTCCCTTATCTCCTTCCTCAACTTCATATGTCACAGCATCACCTTCTTTAAGTGAATCGTACATAAGTCCGTCGGCGAGTGATCGCGCGTGGAAGAAAAGATCCTTGTCGCCTCCCTCATCGGGAGTGATGAAACCAAATCCTCGGTCAGTAAGACGAGCGATTTTTCCCTTCATTGATCTATCATTTATTGAATAATCAAAACCGTTGTGCTACTGATCCGACTAGCTCAGGCCCCTGTTTTGTACCGACTATATTACCACACAATAATAAATTGTCGATATTAAACAGCAATACTGGGGATTACTTCTGTTTCTTATCGTGCTATTGACTTTTTGACACATTGCTGTATAATGAAAGAGATAGTTCCCTCTTTAGTTCTAGCCCCAAAGTATGTCATGTCAGGCAGTGCCCATTATACTTTGTATAATATTATCTTTATGAATAAAGCCTTTTTCTATCTATCAATACATACAGCTCTTCTAGCTGTGCTATTCACAGTGCCGACAGCAACATTTGCAGACGAAACGTTTAATGTAGGTACCGTAATGACCACTGCAACATTTAGATTTAACAATGAAAATTGGTTTACTGTAGAACATCCCAAAATTGCCACATTTACCATACAGGACGACGGAAGTTCGTATGGGATGACAGAGACAGGAATTTCATTTATCCAATACAATGTTCCAAATCAAATTGGCGCCAGGATCCAGAGATTTGAAATCCAGGACCACTATCACTATATTGTTGATGGAACCATTACGTACTCTCTTGGAGATTTCTCTGTGCAGCTTGCACAAGCATATTCAAAATCACTTTCAACATAGTTTATGGTCAAAAAATCACTGGTTCCCAGTGATTTTTTTGACCCAGCACTCAATACTGCTAGATACTTTTTACGTAACCGAGCATCGTGTCAGCATCACTCACTTCAAATGGGTCTGATTCACAGTTATCGCTGAATCCCGGCTCAATAAATACTTTTTTTATTTCACCGTTATCAACAAACATACTGTATCTCCATGACCGACTGCCAAATCCTAGATTATCTTTTTTTACGAGCATCCCAACTTTTTCAGTAAATTCGAATGAACCATCTGGAATAAGCTGTACTTTGGTAACTCCTTGCCCCCTACCCCACTCATACATGACAAATGGATCGTTGACGCTCACACAGTAAATTGCATCAATACCAAGTGCTTTAAATTCCTCAAACTTGGATTCATAGCCTGGAAGATGCGTTGATGAACATGTAGGTGTATATGCTCCTGGCAAAGCAAAGACAATTACCTTCTTTCCAGAGAACATTTCGTCTGTGGTTAACTCTCCCCACTCTGCATCAATAGCTGAACAGAGACCTGTTTGAACTTCGTGTGGCACACGAACCTTAAAAGTAACTTCTGGTACCTGCTTTACAAAATTTTCTTCTGTCATATTTTCAATAAATATTATTGTGGGTAAATCAAATTTCAATCAAATCTGAGCTTTTCATTTTATACTATTTTTCCAATCCAACAAATATGACCAAATTGGTGGATTATTAAACACAACAAACACACGGATAATCTAGAAGCGCAAATAAGTATTTCCAAAATTAGTCTTTATTCTAATAATTCCTAGTAATCCTAGAAATGTAACAAAAGCTATACCGCGAGAAGTTTTTGATCTAAAGAGGTCTCTATAAAAATTTTGTATAGATTCTGAAAAACCTTGAAAATCTCCAGCAATAACACTTGCAATCATGGATGGAATTTTTTGTTTGTCTTTATGTCCGTTCTCTCGATCATCATTCTTCTTTTCGTTCTGACCTTCATCGATATTTTCTTTCTTCAAATCATCCTCAACAGCAATTTTCTTTATTGGCTTTATCAATGCATCTGTAGCAATCTTTTTGTACGGTGACTCAGAAACCTCGCTATAAATAAATGGCCGTGCATCAACTGTCGTTGTTGCTTGTGTCGATTTTTTTGAGCTACTTTGAGTATTACTGGTTGACACTGTCGGTGAAACAGGCGATGTCTGTACATACGTCTTGCCATTATTTGCCGTAAGCTTAAAATTTATAGAAGACATCCCGACGTTTTTTGATACGCCAACTGTATGTTGCGTAAGTGTGAAATTTGTACTTGAAAGTACTGCATGGACAGTGTGATATGGAATACTTACCAAACACAAAAGACCAAATGCGGCTCCCAATAAACCTTTTATTCTATATTCGCTGCCCTGAAACATATTATATGTTTAGATTTTCAGACGCCGCCTCATCCACAACTTCATTCTCAGCATTCACTGTCTGCACTTCTTCAATAACTTCCTCCACAACTACTTCCTGAAGATATGTATCTTCTATACTCTCTTCATCACTTAGAGCATCTTCAGATACCTCTAAAACCTCTTCAATTTCCTGAACAGGTTCACTGCTTGCCGCAGGAACCTCCTCTTTCATCTTCTCTATAAGATTTCGATCTTCTTGATGCAGTTTCTTGAGATTTTCAATTTCATTTCTAAGTATGCGCACATCGTTTTCAAGTCTTTCGGTTCGTGCAAAATAATTTTCTACTTTTGCATTGAGTTCTTTAATTGCTTCAACAACAACAGCGATAATATTTCGTGTGTTAACTGAAAGATACTGACCACCGTCACGGACGACCTCAGGAAGTATCAATTGGAGTTCTTGTGCAATAAATCCAATTTCCGTTTGTTCACCAAATCGTTCTTTGTCCCTCCACTCATAGCGGACTCCGCGAAGTTTTAAGACGGTATCAAGCGCATTATCAATACCGTGAATATTTTTCTTAAGATTTTCATCTGATGGATCTCGTATAATATTTCCATTTGCATCCGTTGTAAGATTTGTCGCGCCTCCCTCAAGATCTGAGGACTGTATTGAACCACGCACAGTTAACGTTGGAATTCCGAAATTAATATCACCAGTATTAATGCTCACATCAGGATCATTGAAACTATCTCCATTATTCGTGGTAAATCTAAGGTCTGCAGGAGTCGTGAGGCTCACGTACATTTCATCCGTTCCAAGCCCCTGCAAATCAAACGTTAAATCATTGGGTAGAGAGGAGTCATAGAGAAGTGACAAGACATCTTCGTCTGTTCCAAAGCTGAAACCGGAAGTATCTCCAACCTTTAGTCCAGCCTCAAAATATGAAACATCTCCACTCTCAACATAAAATGCCCCTGCAAAAGAATTAATTGTATCTTCTAAGTTCGTAAAGCTTGATGCACTAATTTCTCCACTTGAAACAGTAAGCCCACCTGAGAGGACCTGCACACCACTTAACATATTAATATTGAAAAATTGGTCAAATCCTTCGCCCAGAGCAGTACTTGTAAGTGTCACATTCCCTATTCCACCAGATCCACCAAGTAAAAATGATGGGCCGTTTAACGGGTCATCTCCCTCAACGCCGACAGCATTTGCAATAAGCTTGAGTGAACCGGGAGTTTTAATATTCACAACATTATTTACTATGGCGTTGCCGTACATTCCAATCATAAGGTCATTCATTCCGAGGTTTTCGTCAGCGGTGTTTGTAAAAAGAGAAAGCCCCCCTGTGGTGGTTCCAAATAATACCCCCTTTCCATCTGCAAATTGAATATTCCCAGCAAAATACGAGTTCTCAGGGCTGAGCATTTTGAACACCCCATTATTAAGCACAGAGAGCATTTGCGTACCTCCGCTCACTATATTAAGAAGATCCCCTTCACCTTGCTGATTGAGTGTAAAGAGTGTACTAGCACTAGAAGTGCTCAGATTAAAAAGATGCCCAGCACGTAAAAATGCTGATGCTTGAAGACCGTCTAAGAGATCACTATTAATTGCATATCCAGACGAACCAAGACGCTCTCGTGGTGTCATTTCAGTGTCACTTCCAACTTTCATTCCGAGATAATAAGTGTCATCATTAAAATCAAGATCATCGAACTCATTCCCAATACCTGACCCAAGCATCACCTGAAACGAACCATTGGACACATCTACGGAAGGGTAAATACCCTCCCACAAAACAGTACCTGTTGCAGCTTCGTCATATATTTTAAATACCATATCATACGACCCTGTAAGTTGTGATCCACTAGAATTAGCTAAAGTTCCTGAAAAAGGAATCTGTGCATTTATACCAACACCTGCAAATGTACTACTCGGAAATATGAAAACAAGAAAACCAAGAATGAGAAAAATGAGCACGCGATGTAAATCAAAAGACTGTGCTGGCATACTACTATCATACGACTCGCCACAATAAAGACAAGAATTATCTCTGTGGTGTAACCTTTGATCAGGTATGTCAATGCCAGTCATTCTGCATTCTATGACTAAAAACTGACCTCTGCTCAGGCGATCCCTAATACCAAACTGGCGTACAACTAACAGATCTCTGGTTAAAGCAACCGCATCCAGAACACCACGAGCTTGAGCCCGCTATCGATTCATTACAATAATTTATCGAGGACTGATTGCCCGTACACGGAAAGCTTGAAACACAACCTGATTGAAGATTGGGACATTGGTAATGCCTAAGTGTTGGCGGCGGCGCTGGAGGAAACGATGTGTAACATGTCGATCCAATGCAAAAACGTGATGCCGTCACACTATTTACACCAGAAATACTATTCCCGTTCATATTCAAATTCATAGTTGCAGTATGGTTCCCAAGATTATCAGTCCCTCCCCCTAATTCACTCATCCACTTACCAGCTACCGTTGAATAAATATCATTCGCCGTTACATTACCTGCAGTGGTAAGACTTCCTGCAGTAAAATCACCAGTCTTCGTCTGTGCAGTTGCACTTGTGTTAATTGGCGCACTCACATTACCACTGGGCGGTGGAAGATTTGGTGGTGTCCACGTGGTAGCAAACACATATGAAATACTGAATGCAAATATAAGAACTATTGCTGAGACGAATGATGTTTTGTGGGGTTTATTGAGCATAATCATTTTCAAAAACTTGGATCTCACTTGCAGTGAATTCCTTTATATCTTTTATATTTTCAATTGCTGTAATCGTAATGAGATTGCCGACTTGTATATTGCTAACTTCAGTAGGAATCAGTGAAAACGGTGTTGGTGGAGTTGGGAGAGATGTTGCTCCTATACTTGATGTGGCAACTGCAAAAGCTTCCATCTCTGCTCGCATAACCTCCTGACTTTTTTGTACGAGTGCCAGAATTTTCGTATTAGGGCCGATAACAATAATACGCTCATTGAGTTCTGGATCTTCAAAAGGACTTAGAGAATTTACCCGTACTGAAATAAGGTTCTCCTTAATCTCAGTGACATTCCCAGAAACCGACCGAATATCATCAGAAGTAATGAACACACTGCCGAGATTGCTGTCTAAAACTCTTTTCTTTGCAGCGTCAAAACCTTCTTGATAATAGGATTCGGGTGAACGAGATTCTTCCTGTTGAAGAGGAGGCTCTTTGAAGTATAAAAACGTTAAACCTATGCCTATGATGAGGCCAAGAAACACTAGTAATATGTTAAAAAACATATGGTACGGGTGCGTATGTACATCCTGTTGATTCAACATATTTCTATTATGTATAGTATAACTTTAATATCCTTAAATATACTAAAATGTTGTTGATAAAAATCAGTCCGTCGGCGTATATCGTGTAGTTTGCTATTTTTATATTTTTGTGGTAAAAAATAATCCCACCAACCGTTTTGGGAGAAGAAATTGCATAAAGACAAGCGTGAGTTGAATCAATTGAAAAACATAGCCGGCAGAATCTTGTGCGCACTTGAAAGCACTGGAGGATCGGCCGCAACAAAGCTCTTGCAGCGGCGACTGCATGAGCGAAACGGCAAAGACTACAGTCTAATCGAAATCGATCGTGCCTGCACAGTACTTGCGCAGGAGTCCCTTATCACGACGGAAGATTCCTCAATGCATACGCTGACTGATTCAGGCAGGCGTGTTGTATCTGAAATCATAATTCTGTCGGAGAAGAGGCCCTCCCCACACAGGAGATTCACTCGACAAACCTACAGTCCGTCCCAGGTACAAGTATCCGCAAGTCCTTAAATGGACACACCTGATACACCGGCGCATCCTCGGATGCGCTGTTTTTATTCACTCAAATTACTAAATACACGACACACTATTGCTATTTCCTTATTTTTTGGCACAATCAATGAGTTCTAATTCTGTAGAGTAGCGATAGATGAATGAATAAGGTGTACCATTGCCCGATCGTCTAATGGTAGGACACATGGTTTTGGTCCATGGAATCGAGGTTCGAGCCCTTGTCGGGCAGCAGTTAGTAAAAATCCGCAACAAGCGGATTTTTGCGTTACTGCTGCAACGACAGAACAGTCTGGGAGACTGTTCGAAAGGGCTCGAAGACCTTGCCAGATATTTTATGACGTAAGGAAATAAAATATCGACAAGATATACTACCTATGTAATGGGAGAGACCTTTTGTCAGGCAGCAATGCATAGAAATTACGAAATTTCTGTTTCATACTCACAACTCTGTACGATGTAGGCTTCTTCATCTTATTAATTTGATATACTTTTATGATGAAATTATTTAAACAGTTTTCACTATCAAATTTAAGTCTTACGGTTCGATTTCTTACTGTATCTGATGCAGTTCTTTCAGTTGGTCTCGGACTCTTCGGTCCTATTTTTGCTATCTATATCACTCAACAAATTGAAACCGAAAATATATTAGGTGTCATTGGTATAGGAACTTCAATATATCTTTTTATGCGGAGTATTGGTCAAATGCCGCTAGCGATAATTATTGATAAAATCAAAGGCGAAAAAGATGATTTTTACGTTCTTTTAACTGGAAGCATTATTTTTATCATTGTGCCTATACTGTACATATTTATTTCTGAAGTATGGCATCTTTTTGCTATACAATTTATTTACGGACTAGGAGCAGCGTTAGTATCACCAACATGGCTTGCGATATTTACGCGACATATCGACAAAGGAAAAGAAGGTCTTGAATGGGGTATATATCAAACCACTGTCGATATGTCAGGAGCAATTGCTGCGCCAATAGGTGGTTTCATTGCATCATTGTACGGGTTTACAGCTGTTATGATTTCTGCGTCTATAATTGCAACAATCAGTAGTATATTTATTTTTGCAATACGAGACGATCTGCGCTTAAAAAATAAACCAAATAAATAATCAGATCTGTGTCTAATACTATTGTAGTAGGACGAGAATCTTACTACGTATCTTAATTATGAACCCAAAATTACTGCCAATTACTGCAATTACAAAAAAGGATATCCTAATTCTGGAAGACGCCTCGGCACCATTAGTAATTAGTCTTCCTGTACACGACATAATTGATGCAACATGGGTTCGTCTTACGTCAGAAAATAAAAATTTATATGAGGCACCACTGGTACGCTTTATAGATTTTGTGGAAGATGATTATGAAATCCGTTTACGCACAGCAACCGACATAACCTACAAACATGTAGTTGGTCTTCGTAATACAGTTGATTTTTTAGATAAAATTCCAAAAGAACAACTCTTTCAAGCTCTAACGGCTATTGCTATAGTAAAAACTAGTGATAATTTCACTATACTTGTAGAACGGGATACTGGTGACTGGCCACACTCACTTGAACTTCCAGGTACATTCATTCGAACACATATTTACGAAAAAGGTCTTTACGAATCAACGTTGGATTTTTTACACGGTGACCTTGGAATTGCAAAAATGGACATCAAAAATCATTCTTTGATTGGAATTCTTGATTACATTTCAATTTGCGAAATGATGCTTGTGTATCAAATCAATCTATCCATATCTTTTAATGAACTCACTAAACTGTCACCAAAAAACATCTTTTCCTTACCAAAAGGTTACACCACCGAGAAGCATCTGAGCTTCTTTGAACTCCCTCTGCATGTACCTACACAGACAGTGCTCAATACTAACTTTAACCACCAATTTTAATACTTCCGCGTATTTATTGCCTCCTACAGGTCCGACCTGTTTAGTGTCCACAGTCTGCGTAAAACTTTAGTTTTTTACTAAGGTCTGACCTTTGTAGTGACCAATTCTAAATTTTTAGAATACTTATCTAGTTTCCACAGGTCCGACCTGTGCAGGATTCTCTAATATCTCGCTGTTTGTTGCCGTTGATATACTTAAAGTTCAAAATAGTCTCTCAAGTGCTATAATTACTGTATTACTGTAGTAACATATGGTCTATGTTCCGAGAATCACTAAAATTAGTTAAGAATGAGAAGGAAGAAAAAAATGAGCTTGCAGCACTTATGGAAAGGCGTGAGGTTCTTTTTCATGAACTACTCCAACTGCCTGCGGTAAAGGAAGCATCTCTGCTCTTAGATAAATTACCTAAGCTTGTATATCACACAAAAGAACACACTTTCGGTGAAGATGGTGTCATTGCTGAAACAATTCTCTTCGGTCTCGCTGACAACATTTCACGCGGAGCACTAGAGCAACAAGTTATCGCAGCTGCATGGCACGATGTTGGATACCTTGAGCAATACACAAACAATGAACCTGTTGCAATAAAACTTTTCACAGAAAGTGAGGCCTACAAGCAACTTGGTCCAGACATTCGCGATGAAATTGCTGCAAATATTGCAGATACAGCAATGGTCTTTAAGGATACTGGACCACACCTGCACATGTCACACAGCACCCTTGGATACATGATGGATGCAGATGTAAGTAATTTTGGAAGAACTGATTTTGAAGAGTGTAAGAAAAAAATAGCTCTTGAGACTGGCGTTGATCTTAGTGACCCAGCGCAGGAAGAAAAAATGGACAGATTTGTTATTAACTTACTTGAGAACCACACATGGCACACCGAAGGTGCTCGAAAACTACGTGAAGAACAGAAACAAAAAAATCTTACATCTTTACGTTCTAAGTATCCAGATCTTAAGTCTGGATATGAAATCAAAGAAAGAAAAGCCGCGTAATCTTGATTTGAAAACACCAGCACCCAATCACAACAAAGAATACTCTCTTTGATGTTTGGTAAAGTTATCTTTACACACACATAAACACGCTATAGAATGCAAATATGCAAGAAAGTATACAAAATGAGGTGTCTCAATATCGAGCAAACTTAAACGTAACGCAAGAAGAACTTGCGTGCGCTGTTGGGGTAAGTCGACAAACCATCATTGCGCTCGAGAAAGGTAATTATACGCCATCAATTCTTCTTGCACTTAAAATTTCACATTTTTTTAATATCCCAATCGAAACTTTATTTTCAATATCATATGAAAAATAATTTACTTGAGATACTCACCACACTTTGTTTGATCATTATTGCTATATTGCTTCTTAATCCTTTTGATTTTTGGATGCCTGACATGATGGTACTAGGAATGCTTGCCGGAGCACTCGTCCTTTTTGGTATCTTCGCAAGCTTCATTCTTCGTGAAAAAACTATCGATGAACGTGACGCAATGCATGAGACACTCGCTGGAAGAAATGCTTTTCTTGCTGGTTCAACAGTTCTTATACTAGGTACAGTAGTTCAAGGATATACACACTCAGTCGATCCTTGGCTCGTTATTGCACTTATTACCATGATTGTTGCAAAATTCATGTCAAGAATGTGGAGTGATACAAACCTGTAACTCAACTATCCCCAATTGAAATGTAAAGTTAACTTTACATTTCAAACTATCCAAACTATACTGGCATACATGCATGTATACAAAAAAATCTTTTTGATAAGTACTCTTATATTATTACTTGGGTTTTGCTACTACATTTTTTCGCCTTTATTTATAAAAATATCTATTAATGATGTTTTGCCTGTTGAACGGACCACGAGCTCCACTGACACTGCAATAATCCCTGACGTTACACGATACCCGATTACTGGAACATCTGGACATCCAGCACAAGGAACTGTTCAGCTTATTACTACTGATACGGAAAGGGTTATCCGCTATGAAGATTTTAAAACAATCAATGGACCTGATTTATTTGTCTATCTTAGTAAAGATATTGATGGAAAGGAATTTATTAATCTAGGAGAAATTAAGGGAACTGAAGGCAACATTAACTATCTTATCCCTTCTGATGTTGACCTAGCAACATACCACTACGTTCTAACCTGGTGCAAACAATTTGGCGTCCTCTTTAACTACGCAGATATTATGTCTAACTCATCATCAACAGAAATTACGCAAACAACTTCAACCGACAACACTTCTACACAAACTTCGAGTGAAGTATCACCTTCAATTACGGTGCCCCCAGCTGCACCTGTTATAAAAAAGACAGCTCTTCTTGCGAACGGATGCTTCTGGTGTGTTGAAAATGACCTAAAAAAAGTCACTGGTGTCATTGATGTAATTTCTGGGTATGCAGGGGGCAACACTGAATCGCCGACATATAAAAATTATACAGAAGGCGGACATCGTGAAGTTGTACTTGTTACTTATAACGCCTCAGAAATTACCTTCGCAAATTTAGTTGAACACATAATTAAGCATGGCGACCCAACAGATTCTCAAGGATCATTTAATGATAGAGGGGAGGAATATGCTCCTGCAATTTACTACGAGAATAGTACTGAAAAAGCAGAGGCCGAACGTGTTATTCAAGCAATTGATATGCTCGGGATTTTTAATAATCCACTCCCCCTTCCTGTATTACCACGAGCAATCTTTTGGCCAGCAGAGGATTACCATCAAGATTATGCAACGAAGAACCCTATCAGATATACCTATTATAGAAGTGCTTCAGGCAGAGATAGTTTTATTAAAAAATACTGGAGCGGTTCAGAAAATACATTTGTCGTACCGAAGCTTGAAGTTGAGTCTGGTGCAATATTACCCAGTGATGTCATTTCGAAAGAAGAATCTTGGACACAATTTTTAAAACCTTCAAATGACATTCTCCAGTCACTTCTTACTCCACTTCAATATAAAGTGACTCAAAAAGACGGAACTGAAAGCCCTTACACAAATATCTACGACAAACTTTATGATGATGGAGTTTATGTAGATATTGTTTCTGGTGAGCCTCTCTACCTATCAAAAGACAAGTACGATTCTGGAACTGGATGGCCTTCCTTTGTTAAACCCATTTCTCTAGAGGCGGTAACACTCAAGGAAGATAACGGTTTGTTCTCGAAAAGAACTGAGGTTCGATCAAAATATGCTGACTCACACCTTGGACACGTCTTTGACGATGGGCCTGCTGATCGTGGTGGAAAGCGCTACTGTATGAACTCAGCAGCATTACGATTTATACCTCGCGATATGATGGAACAAGAAGGCTATGCTTATATCTTTCCACTTATGGATACCGAATAATATATAATTCTTATATGAGTAAAATACTTGAGTTACTAAAAATAACAGGAATACCAGTTGTACTCGCATCACTGTGTTGCCTATCCCCTATTATTCTCGTTCTTTTAGGTGTTTCAACAGTGAGCTTCGCATCTTCGCTTTCTGATACATTTTATGGTGATTATAAATGGGCCTTTAGACTCGTTGGCCTTCTAGCATTACTTCTATCTCTTGCCTATTATCTCCGTCGTAAAAAAGGAATTTGTACCATAGACGACGTTAAACGAAGACGCAATGAAGTTATAAATTACCTCGCGCTAACTGTCGTGGGAGGTGTCCTTGGATATATCTTTTTTCTCTATGTCGTTGTTCACTATACAGGCGTCTGGCTTACACTTTGGAAGTGATCAAGTATTCAAATAGTTAAACTGATGTCTCGTGTCTGTAACTATTTCCAAAAGACAGTTACAAAAACTCCAAGTGTTACAAGCATCCCTCCAACCACATTTCCCATAGTCGGTTTTTCAGCAAGGAAGACAAATGCCAAGACTATTGTGAGTGCAATACTTATCTTATCAATTGGGGCGACTCGCGAAACTTCTCCGAGCTGTAACGCTTTGTAGTAGAAAAGCCATGAGACTCCTGTTGCAAGTGCAGAAAGAAAAATGAAAATATAGGAGTATCTTGATATTTTAAACATATCTGAGGCATTGCCCTGAATAAAAACAATCGTCCATGCGAAAAACACAATGACAATAGTTCTGAGTGCAACGGCAAGATTACTATCGACGCCCTTAATGCCAATTTTTCCAAAAATAGCAACGAGAGAAGCGAAGAACGCAGACAGGAGTGCATAAATTGCCCAGTTCATATACGAATTATTATATCATTCTTGCACTCCTGTCTGCCTTCTTGCTCTCATATACAATACAAATATTCCGATGAGGACGACGAGAGCGACTGAGATTTCAATGTAAGTTTCGACTTGTGATGATTGTTCAATAAGTATCATTAGTGCCTCCAACCCAATATAGCCAGCATAGAGATAGAAACTATCTCTAAAAATTGTTCCTATAAATGTCGATACAACAAATACACGAAGTGGAATCTTGAGAAGACCAGCACCAACAGAAAGAAGAACACTTGGAACAAATGGGAGTGCTCTAAAGATTGTGAGTAAAACGTAGTCCTTAAATCCGTTTCCGAGTTTACTACCAAGGAGATCAACGTCGTTTTGTGTCACATTGAAAAATCGACCAAATTTATTAATAACAAAATCTTCAGATTTGCTCGCAATCGCATAGACGACAAGTGCACCAAGAGTCTTCCCACAGGCACCAATAAGAACAAGTGGAACAAGTGCATACAAAGTACGCTCCTGCACTGCAGCAAAAGACCCAAGGACAACCATAACAGTTGGAGATGGTATAGGGGCAACAACTTCTTCAACAAATGAAGCAAAGAAAGCAAACGCCTCGAGTGAGAGTGTATGAATAGTCGAAATAAGGATTTCTTCCAGATATAAAAACATAGTGACTCAAGTATATCAACTACGACAGTAAATGTGTATTACTTTCCACTTCCATAATATTCCTTCAATAATTTCACATGACCTTCATACGTTGACGAACAGTGAAATCCGGCCTGTTTATCATGAAAATAAAACATACAATCAGTCTTTCGTGGATTAAGGGCAGCCAAGATTGAGTCAATTGATGGATTCGCTATAGGAGATGGAGGGAGACCGGAGTTTTTGTAGGTATTATATACTGATGCAATATATTTATCTGAGGGAACAACTTTCGGCCACCATGTAGCCACATCTTTACTCCCCTTTGCATACTGGAGCGTTGCATCAATTTGCAAATTCATATCGATAAATAACCTATTCCAGATAACTCCAGAGATAAGTCGCATATCAACAAAATCATACGCTTCACGCTCAAGCATAGATGCTATGGTTAATATATCTGCAAGAGGAACCTGTTTCTCAGTATCATCTCCATATCGAGAAAATACCTCATCATCAAATCTTTTAATGATCAGTGTTGAAACATCATTCGGTGTTGCACCACGAGCCACTGTGTATGTGCCTGGGAAAAATTTACCATCTGGGATTTCTGGAGCTGTATTAATAATTTGATCCAAAAATTCCTGCTTCGATGACGTATCCCATTTTAGAATTTCTGCAAAATGGTCTGCTATTTGTTCTTTCCGTTCACCTGGCTCTATAACAAGGAGTCTGCTGGAGAGTGAGGCAATATTCTGGTACAACCCCACGAGTGCAAGTTTTCCAAGTGCATGTTCAATCCAACCTGTCTTCGACGCAACAATTCCTTCCTTTAACATACGATCTTCAAAATATAACTCTACCAGCGGACTCTCAATAATTTCTTTCCGTATTGGGTAAACTCCAACTGGAAATTTTTGAGTAAATTTCTGCATTTCATCAAAGGCTATACCTCCAGTATCAGGGATGTATTCTTGTGCCTTTTGCTTCCCTAAAAGGACAAAAAATACAACACTTACAGCGAATAGAATCAGTACAAGGATACTTAGAAAATATACTGTTTTATATACGATTTTTTTATTTGCACAGGTTTTTAACTTAGATAAATGCATATTCTTTTACTATTTCATATCCATTTCAACAAGCTTCCAACCACACGTGCCACCTTGTGTCTTCCCAACATATTCCAGATGCGCAACACCAGCATTTTTCATTCGTTTAACATACAGAAATGTAAACATAAGATCACGGATACTTAGCATCCTGTTGTCACACATATATGAAATCATGAGATTAATAAATATTGTATGTGACACAACAATGACCGATTCGTACGTACCTTGCAACGACTCAAGATATCTAAGTGCTTTTTTGGCACGTCCACTTATATCAAACGGATTTTCGGCATCCTCATATCTCCACGAAGGATCATTTCTATGAAGTACTGAGAGCACAATATACCAAAATGTACCTGGGCCAAAATGAGATTTTCCAGACAATTTTGAAGGTCTCATTATTTCATAAAAAAGATTATCTTGTTTTGCAGACAATCCAACACAAGAGCCGATTATTTTTGCTGATTCAACTGCGCGAGTATATTCACTCGTTAGGAGCAAATCTGGATTTACCCCCCTTAAAAGCTCTCCTGTCGTCAGTACAGCTTCCTTTCCACCCTCTGATAATCCGGTATTTGGTGTTTGATGAATATGTTTTTTATTTAACTCAGTCTCACCATGGCGTACGAAATAAACATGCATAAAAAATAAAACTACACTAACTCCTTACAATGTTCCACGAGGAGCAACTCAAGCGGCAACTCAGGTACAGAGCATCTATTGATATAATCGCCCATATCAAGTGCTTTTATCATAAGATGCGAATTAATTGAAGTAACAGAATCAGCAGCATACTCAGAGATGAATGCCATATCTTCAACACCATATTGTTCAGTGCATGTCTTCAAGCTCCCTGGATTATGTCGCAATATGATAATACTCCGGAACCTTTCAAGAAGAAGCGTATAAAAAAGTTTCATATCTGCATGAGCCTCGTGTGCTTTCGCTAACGCTTGAAGGCCTTTTTCGACATCCTTTGTTGCAAAAGCAGTAAGTACTTCTTGCAATAAAATATTTTTAGGTGCACCAACAACTTGAGACACCTCATCAGTTGTCAAAGATGTATCTGTTGAGGCCATCATCACTTTCTGGGTAATTCCGAGAGCATCCCTATATGAACCGTCGGCAGCGAGTGCAATGACGTCAGCAGCGCTCGAATCAAGTGAAAATTTTTCTTTTTTGGCGACACTCAAGATTACTTCCCGAAGTTCTGCACGGGTAGGGGCACGGAACTCAAAAACCTGACATCGTGATGTAATCGTATCAAGGAGTTTATCTTTTTCTGTAGTAGCAAGGATGAAAATAACATGTGACGGTGGCTCTTCAAGTGTCTTCAAAAGCGCATTGAACGCTTCTTTAGTAAGCATATGAACCTCATCAATAATATATACCTTGTACGGTGATTCATAAGGCAGTGTATGAACTGATTCCTTAAGTTCACGAATATCATCAATACCACGGTTTGATGCAGCGTCTATCTCATAGGTATCAACATCATGTGCTCCAACTGCTCTAGCAAAAATTCGAGCAACAGACGTCTTCCCTGTCCCTCGTGATCCAGTAAAAAGCAGTGCATGGGGAATCATGCCTTTTTCAAGAGAACCCGCTAAAACATTAACAATATGGTCCTGATTACAGACATCCTCGAATGTCTCGGGCCTGTACTTTCTATACAGTGCGAGTGAAATATCGGTCATACTAACAGTATATCAGAATCTTACTGAACATCATCCCAAGCTTCAAGGATTGCCAAAACATCATGTTCCAAACTCGAACTCTTGAGTATTGCTATTCCAACATCAGATCGCGCACCACTGCTCTCAAAGGCTCCGACGAAAGTATATTTTGCCTCGTCAGTGTATCCCTGTTTGCCTCCTATAAACCGCTTATTTTTCTGAAGAGGATTGTTATTCACATAGCCTGTCCTTGCGTCAATATATGTATTCAGTTTCGTAATATCCAAAATAAGTGGTACAGATTCTTTAATACGCGAATAAAACAGAGCTAAATCTGTAATTGTAGAAACATTCTTAGGACTCAGTCCTGTTGGTTCAGAAATCAATGTATCGCGAAGCCCGATCTCTCCAACAAGCGATGTCATCAATAAATCAAATTCAGATCCAAAAAATCTCTCTATAGCAACTCCTGCGTCGTTCGATGATTCAATAAGTAAAGGAAAGAGAAGTTCGTGTGGCGTCGTATCCATTCCTACAATAAGTTTGCCGGATCTCCCCTCAGCATAAGTGTCATTTGCTAAAATAATGAATTTTTCGTCTTTTTTCACACTTTTCATGACCAATGCACCTGTAAAGAGCTTTGTGATTGAGGCAATTGGATGTATCTCACCGAGATTTCTTCCGTCAAGAACTACTCCTGTTTCTGGGTCAAAAACAGCCCACGTATCTGTTGTGAGTTCTGACGGTAAAATTTGGTAGTTTCTTTCTCCATCCTCAGCATGAGTAACCTCAGTTTTTTCTAACGGCACCATCATGAGGCTCATCATTATGATACCTACAGTAACAACACTAAAGAAAAATAATTTCTGTATCATAATTAAACTGTTGACTAAACCGCCCTAAAGATGTTTGGGAACTATTTTTTAGTCTTTACTGCTGGTTTTACAACAGCTTTCTTTACCGGAGCTTTTTTCTGAGCTACTTTCTTTGGAGCAGACTTAGCAACAACCTTTTGCGCTTGCTTTGCAATGCTTTTTTTTGCTGTGTCCAAAACCTTCTTAACTGTTTTACTCTTTTGAAGTTTTGCCCAATGATCACCCATTTCCTTCTTAAAATCTTTTACTTCACCTGCAGTAGCGTTTTTAACAGTTCCATATGCACCACTTGCAGCCTCAACAAGAGCTCGGTATTCTTCTTCAGTAATAGTCTCAGCTTTTTCAAGAGCTTCAAGTACTTCGCCCTTTGCTTTCAATACCCACCCTTTTACTTTCTTTCTATTCTGTTTTGATTCCTTACTCCCATACAGAAAATATGCACCTGCCGCTGTTACTGCAGCTGCAGTAAGTCCAAAACCAATACCAACCTTTGTTGCTGTGCTCATATCCTTACCCTTTACGGTTTTTACTTTTTTTTGTGCCATATTATTTATATTATTCTTTTATTGTTAATTCTGTTCTTCTCTTTTCAGATTTTTTAGTTGACCTTCCTCCATGTTCTGTATGCCAAGGAGATGCTCCTAATATACTCTTTAGAAGCCTCTTAATAAAGCCATCTTCAGTGAAATATGCCCTAAACTGACCAATGTCTTCAGCAATAATCTCAGTCCCCTCCTCAATACGGTTCAAGATACGTCGTAATGACTTAATAGCTTTAATGACATGGAAAAGGACAATGCAGAGAAGTGCTGTAAACACGATGACAGCAATACCTGTGATGAAGAAAAAAATATTCGCATGTAATACATCACTCATAGGTATAGTATATCAGACTCTGGACAGCTCCTCCTCAGTTTGTTTTAAGAAAGTTGTTTACAACCTCCTCAATCTCACCACTTGATTCTTTATCCATGAGCAGAGCGCGCAGCTCTTTTGCACCATCAAAATCGTTCACGTACGCTTTGTAATGTTTCTTCATCAAAGAAAAGTTTTTGAACGGAAGAATTTGTTCAAATAATCTTGTATGTTCAATCATTACCTTGAGGCGTGTAGTGATATCTATCTTTCTAACTTCCTGTCCTGGATTAAAAAGCCACGGGTTACCGAAAATTGCTCGCCCGAGCATAACTCCATCTGCGCCAAACTCATTAGCCTTCAAATATGCGTCTTCAAGCGACATGACATCGCCATTGCCCAAAATAAGTGTCTTTTCTTTACCCTTGTTTACCGATCTCCACGCATCATTCTGTATCTCATTGCGTATGTGCACAGCTTCACGAATATGTTCCCATCGGGCCGGAACCTTGGACATTTCCTTTCGTGTTCGTACATGAATCGTGATAGCTGCTGGGTTCTCGCTCAGTAGTGCTGGAAGCCATGTCTCGAGCTCATTCTTATTGTAGCCAATACGTGTCTTAACTGAGACTGGGAGCCCACCCGCACCTCGTTTTGCAGCACAAATAATCTCTCTTGCAAGATCTGGTTTTCGTATCATTGCAGAGCCACACCCCTGTTTTTCAATTGTTCGATCTGGACATCCCATATTAATATCAATTCCATCAAATCCAAGCTTTAAACAGAGAGCAGCCGCTTGTTCCATATACTCAGGATGTGAAGAAAAAAGTTGGGCAACTATCGGTCGCTCGGCTTCTATATATAACAAATCTGCCATGAGTTTTTCTTTTCCTTCCTCTGAGGCACGAATAAGACCATCTGCTGACACGAATTCTGTCCACATTACATCAGGACCTCCAACCGTTCCATCATGACGTACATGAGATGAATACTTTGCAATAATTTGTCGAAACGACGCATCGGTAACATTAGCTAACGGCGCAAGTACTATGATCGGTTTTTTTAATCTGTTCCAAAATGACATATATTATTCTTCATTCTGCTCTATAGACTCTTCATGCACATCCAATTCCTCATTTACAAAAATTTTGTTGTTGAATCGTGCGTCAATGTAGTTAAAATTACCTGGTTTAATGTGAGCAAATTCCTTTGCTGAAAGGACTGATTGAAGATTATCAAATGACTGGTTGAGGTCTTTCCATTTTGCAACGTAAATCATACCGCCGCCATTAACAAAAAATTTGATATCTCCAACACCTGTATGTACAAGAGATGTAATACGAAAACCTAGTTCTTTATTCGCTCGTGCAATAAAATTATCGATGTCAGACAGCACAGCTTCTTCAATAACCGAACCCGACATAATTGAATCTATATCTTCAACATAATGGCGAACAAGAGTCCCTCCATGGAGAAGTGGCGCAGTTGCAAAGGCATAGCCTTTAACATCAATAAAATAGCAGGGCTCGTCATCTTTCTCATATATGCACCACAGTGCATGAGGCGCAAATTCTTCAAACGAAACTTCTAGCGTCTTGTTTGATGGATGTGTGATTTCAATATTATGAATTCGAGGAGTCTTTTCAATTACTTCAACAATCCGGTCGTGTGGGTAAAAATACACAAAGCGCTTCGGAACAACCAAGTAGTAAGCACCCTGAAGCTCACCATTAACACTATTTCTAATTTCATCATGCGAGATAGTCTCACCTCCACGAATGACAACATCGTTGATTGTAAAAAATTCAAGTCGAGTAACGTACCAAATAAGAACAATCCCTAATACAACAAGAAGTAGCTTCAGAACTCCAAAGAAAATTTGACGCGCGAATGAAGTCTTCTCTTTTGCGCGTATTCTTCCTCGCGTTTTTTTTCTTTCAAAAAATCCCACATCTATTGAATTACATCTGTTCCCATAAATGGAATAAGTACATCAGGAACTTTTACAGTTCCATCTTCTTGTTGAAAGTTTTCGACAAGTGAGACAAGAATTCGTGGAGTTGGAATGGCTGTACAATTTAAGGAGTGCGCATACCGTAGCTTTCCTTCCGTATCCTTATAGCGAATGTTAAATCGACGTGTCTGGAAATCATGGAAGTATGATGCGGAACTAATCTCACGGTATTTTTCTTCACCTGGAACCCAAAGCTCAATATCATATTTTTTCACCTGTCCCTGCCCAAGATCACCTCCACAGTTAATGACCGTACGGTACGGAATGCCCAGTGACTCAATAAATTCCTCAGTATTTTTATTCAACCACTCGTGCCACTTTACTGATTCCTCATGACTTGCTTCGCAAAGAAGTACTTGCTCGAGCTTATAAAATTCATGCACGCGAATAAGTCCCTTTGTATCTTTCCCGTGACTTCCTGCTTCACGACGAAAACATGGAGAGAACGAAAGCCATTTGATTGGGAGATCACTTTTTTCGATAATGTCATCAGCATAATACCCCATCGTCGAAACCTCTGCCGTTCCCACAAGATAATCCTCGTCTTGCGTTTTATAAACATCTTCAGCGTCATTAGGAAGATGTCCTGTTCCATACAGATTACTCTTACGAACAATTGCCGGAACAATGAGTGGATCAAAACCTCGGTCTAAAAAGAATTTTTGTGCATAATTCCAAATTGCCCACGATAGGCGTGCACCATTCTTTTGGAGGTAGTACCCACGAAATCCATGAACCTTTGTACCACGCTCAAAATCAACCATTTTAAGAGCTGTCATGATGTCTGTGTGACTTTTTGGAGTAAACGGAAATACTGTCTTTTCTCCCCATGTCTTTATCTCCTTGTTATCAGAATCATCCTTTCCTACTGGTACTGACATGTCAGGAATATTCGGGACCTGCAACATCAGCTCTTGCCATTTTTGCATAACTTCCTTTAGCTCTTCCTCTTCTTTTTGAATCTCATCCTTCAAAATCTTCATCTCAGCAATAAGTTGTGCTCGTACAGACTCATCGGTGGCAAGTGCAACCTCACGAGAAACGGTATTCTGTTCTGCTTTCTTTGCCTCTACTGACAATAGCATTTGTTTACGTGTGTCATCGAGTGCAACAAGACCATCAAGATCAACAGTCATACACTTCTTAGCAGCACCCATTTTGATAAGGTCAAGATTCTCTCGTATGAATTTTATATCCAACATATTATTGAAACTAGTCTTTTATTATACGCATCTTTAAAAATTACTCAAAAAACAGCAACGTGTGTGCGTTGCTGTTTTCAGTGAGCGCGCTCACTGTCGCCTTTCCTTCTCAACAAAAACAAAACCCTGTCTTCCGTTACAATCAAGAAGTAATTCGGTACACCATGCTTCCGGAATCGGAGTCTCGCCGTCCTTTCCAAGTGTACTGATCTGAAGCATTCCTTCCACACCATCCACATACTGAACCAGTGACACATAATCCAAATCATTGGAAAGTAGCGGCATTAATCTTGAAGTGAAATTCTCAAGATCTCCAGATTGAAATGGAAAATATTTGAGACTTTCGAGATAGGAAAGAAATGCATTCAGATCAATTAAATTTGACTCTGGTATTACAAGAACACACGCAACATTGTTGATTAGTATACTTCTTGAAAAGAAGTTAACTTCATGCGGTACCATTTTGCTCTCCCAAGGAACATAAATTTAAATGAACAATAAGACCTTCGGTGTAAAATGTCAAAGAGGATAGTCCACGGCGTGATACACTTTTTTAAGTATGGATTACCCTATCCAAAAACTCACAGTAGACGAATTCCCTCCTCTACTTTGTGAAATTCCTAAACCTCCTAAAGAACTATATCTTAAAGGGACCCTACCACCGCAAGGCACTTCGTGCCTTGCGGTGGTAGGGTCCCGTAATTACACAAATTATGGAAAGCAAGTAGTTGAATACCTCATCAGCGGACTTCGAGGATATCCTATTTCAATAATTTCTGGACTCGCACTCGGTATTGACTCCCTTGCACACACAGCAGCTCTAAGTACAGGTCTCCATACACTAGCGGTGCCTGGATCAGGAATAGATGATACGGTCATTTACCCACGCAGAAACCTTACTCTTGCACAACAAATACTTGGGCAAGGTGGTGGCCTTCTCAGTGAATTTGAACCGACCTTCAGAGCAACACCATGGTCTTTTCCACAACGCAACCGAATTATGGCTGGATTGTCTCACGCAGTCTTACTCATTGAAGCAAGCGAACGTTCAGGCACGCTTATTACCGCTCGACTCACTGCAGACTATAACCGAGAACTACTTGTCGTCCCCGGTAACATTTTTTCAGAAAATAGTGCAGGCAGTCATCAATTCCTTAAACTCGGCGCAACCCCAGTAACAACTCCCGAGGATATTTTGATCGCCCTTAATATTGATGAAAAAATTGAAACACAAACACAAAATCAGCTCTTCACTGAGGAAGAGCTAACCATCCTCAACCTCCTCTCCGAACCAAAGGACAGCGATACGATAATTCGTCTCTTTCCTTCATCACCACAAGAAACAGTCACACTCCTCATGCACATGGAACTCAATGGACTCATTACCGAACAGAACGGGGTGTTTTATCGTACTACTTAGCTACTTCTTTATATCACCCTCCTGAGTGTCCCATCTTCCTGCATTTCCACAGCCTCAACATTTTTGATGCTATGGTCTCCGGTATCTTTCTCTAGTGCGACGCTCATGTAGTTTTCATGTCCAAATGCAAGAATATTGACTCGTTTATCTCCACTCGCTTTCTCTCTCGCAAACTCTGCGAGACGTTTCATGTTCTTAAACTGTGTCTCGTAGAGCTCTTCCGATGTCACAATTGATGGGTCAATTTTCTTTGCCTCTTCAGCATGCGCGTCGAAGTTTGCTCCCCACGAGCCCTTGTCATCCTTCGAAACAATTTCTTTAATCTTCTCAAACATTCGTCTTGTTTCATTTCCTACCTTTTCCCAATTTACTTTGGGAAGATATGCGGGTGAGTTGAATGCACTCAGAATGAGTTGATTCTTGCTTCCAAGAGATAATGTATCGAGTGTGCGAACATATCCTTCACCAACTTTCGTCGCTAGCTCCATGCCAGTCTTTTCATGAAGAACAACTTCAATACCTCGTGCCTTTGCAATATCAACGTATATCTTCGCTGTTTCGAGCGCGCGCATCTGTGTACTTGAAACCGCATACACTACATCTTCATCAGCACTAAATGTCTCAAAGAACTTCTCAGCTTCCCTCTGTGCGAGCTCAACTCCGGCTGGTGGCAAGTCAGGAACCTGTTCCTCTAGATTCATATCTGCCTCAGGATTTTCGGAAGCAAACGCTTCTGCGTAACTTGCATAGGTGGCTTTTGAATGCCTAATAAAAAAGACTCTCATCCTTTTCTCTATCTCAACACTTTCATTACTTTTTCCTTGCTCAAAACCAAACATATAAAATAATTATTTTCTTTTAATCACCCACACTACCCCATTATCTGCATCCACCTCGACAAGGTCGCCGTCTTTGAGGACTTGCGTGGCTATTTTTGTGCCCACCACACAGGGTATCCCGAGCTCACGGGAAACTATTGCAGCGTGACACACCACCCCGCCTTCATCGGTCACGATTCCTGAACACTTTTTCATTGCAGGGACATAGTCTGGTGACGTTGCATACGTGATCATAATGTCACCTTCAGCAACATGAGCGAGATCTGCTTTTACAAGTACCATCTTCACTCTCCCCTGTACCCTTCCCGTTGATGCTGATGCCCCTTTAATTTCTTCAGTGTCACTCACTTCCAGTGATGCAAGTTGTATCCCAAATTCTTTAAGCATCTCTTCCGTTACCGCTGTGGGAGAAAAATGGGTATTCCCCTGTATTGTAAGGAGTCCACATCCGCTACTACGACGTTCTATTTCTGCAATCTCTTCTGGCGAAAGTGTTTCTCCTCTATATGCCTCTTCGGGGGTCATGAGGTGTGCTATCTGCCCAAGATTTGGAAGTGTTCGTGTGATGTATTCGAGATACACCCTATCACCCTCATCTGAGTATTCCTGTGTCTCCTTGCGCACCTTGAGAGCTTTCACACGCAAATCCTCTGGCATACCCTCCCTGTCAGGAATGACAAAAATATATGCCATCGGCCCCCACCACCGCATGTAGTGGGTATAGAATGATTTCAAATCTCCTGACGATGAGATATGCTTCTCTCCATTCAAATATGGAAGAAGTTCTTTCCAGTGTGTATAAAAATCTTCAATGACAGTATCGAGAATAGAAGGATTATCAATAATCCCTTTCACAATACGGTCAAAGATAGTCTTGAGTTCATCGAGGTCGTAGTACACATCGAGAACCCCTCGCTCGTTACGCACAAAAAGCATGTTCTTGATATTGGTGTCGTGAATATACTCATCAAAACAATCTCTGTTTGATTCATTCCAAACATGAGCATAAAACATCGAATGCTCGCGACTCATGTATTTTGAAAGAACAATTTCTTTTTCCTCCGCTCTCTTCAACACCCGCACCACCCCATTATCCGCATCTACCTCGACAAGGTCGCCGTCTTTGAAGGTTTTTGTTCCAAATTTTGTACCAATAACACAAGGCTTTTTTAGTTCGCGCGCAACAATGGCTGCGTGACAAAGCAGACCACCTCCATCAGTCACAATGGCCCCCGCTTTCTTCATAAGTGGAACAAAATTTGGATCGGTCATTCCAGTGACAAGAATTTCACCCTCAGCAATCTCTGCACTTTTGTAGTTTTTAATAACACGACATACACCTGTGACCTTACCTGGAAAAGCTGAATTTCCTTTCAGTACTCCTTCTCCAGAAGCTTTGCTCCATTCTGTCTCAATATCATCGGCAATTTGCTCATCGAGGATCTGATATCCATTTTCATCAGCATACACCCCGCATCTTTTGTATCGATTCTGTAAAACTTCTGGTGAGATTTTTGTTATTCCATTTACAATGTCGTATGCCTCGTAGCTGAGTGCAAACATGAGTTGTTCCTTCGTGTACCTGTCCTTAATATCATCAATAACACGCATTATGATTGCATCAATATCGAGAAAAAGTGTTTCAGAATAACGGCGGGCATCTTCAAATTCCCTAAAGATGACTTGCTCTTCTTTCCCCGAAAGAAAATTTGAAGCAGTCTTAGAAGCAACCTGACATGCAGTATAAAAATCATAAAGCTTTTTCAGCTCATTAAGATGATCAAAAAAATTCGCCGCATCCAGATTTTTTGACATCTCACGTATTGCATCTGCAGTATCTTTAAATTTTTGAATCCAGGTCGTCCTAAAAATCTCATCTTTTGCTCTTCCGGCTAGATACAATCCAAGCTCTTCATATTCATTTGAAGGCAGATATGCTGTCGCTGCACCGTCATGATATGAAATATATACGAAGCTTAAATTCTTTCCAAAAAAATCATTGAAAGTCTTGAAATACCCGTTTGCCGCAATCGAGTAATGAAGCAGAGAAAAAGGACCAGCCCAGTCAATCTGACAATCTGTTAGCTTGAGTTTCTTGACAATGTCCGTATCTGCCAAATTACTGTTAGACTCAGAAATGTCTGAAAGGGTCGTAATCGGCCGACTCTGCACGATGTAGAACTTCCCCGCCCGCCCACCTTCGGCATTCGGACATGCCTCATACGCCCATTCAATGTCACAGGGAAAACCGTAGTGATTCTCTATGTGTAAAATAAGCTCTGATAGTTCAAGAATTTGTGACTCGGTAAGTACCTGTGACGATGCCTTTGGCTCAGGGATTGTTTGCCACTCGTTTCCCCCCGCTTCACCGACTCTATAGAGGGCACGTGTCTGTGTGCTCACGTTGATATCAATAATCTCTCGTGGACTCTTCCCCACGACATAGCTATCGGGAGTGACTTGTCCGGAGACAATGGCTTCACCGAGACCAAAACCCGCTTCGATGATGAGCTGGTTTCTGTCTTCGGTGACCGGATGCACTGAGAAGGTAATGCCAGAGACTTCACTCTCCACCATTTTCTGCACCACCACCGCAACTGATATTTTAGAATCGTGGAGTCCTTGTTCAAATCGATAGAAGATTGCCGAGGGGTGAAGAGTGATGCCCAACAGCGCTGTACGTTCTCAAGGAGTGTTGCTCCGGTTGTATTGAGAAAACTATCGAGTTGTCCTGCCCACGCCGCGCTCGCAGAGTCCTCTGCAGTTGCACTTGATCGGACAGCGACGAATGGAGTATTGAGACTTGCAAATGAGGTGTTGACGAGGAGGGCAATATCTTCTGGCATTTTTGCCTCAAGAATGAGTTTCTGGATTGTCTCTGAAGCATACTCAGTCGTGTGCATTGCTTTTGTATCAACACCGTGGAGAATTGAGTCAATTTCCACATTGAGGTCTGTCTCTTCAAGGAAACGCTCAAAAGCGCTTGAGAGCACAACAAAACCAGGGGGGACGGGGATTCCTGCTTGGGTCATTTCTCCAAGGGAGGCGCCTTTACCGCCCGCAATTCCTGCGTCGTGTCTGCCTAGCTCCCCGAATACTCGTATGAGTTCCATAGGCTCAAATTGTATCACAGAAATTAATAACTTTCACCAATGCCCTAGACTTTACTTAAAATGTTACTTTTCTTACCCTACTCAAGAGCAGAAAAGCTCTAATGAATGTATAATAACAAACATGATCTTGAGTTATTTAAAAAACAATTTATCCGGGAAGAACTTGGTATCACCGACGAATACGGAAGCATTTTCACATTTATAGACTTCGGAAATGTGAATAAGAAGTTAGAAATCAATATCGCTCTGCTTAAAGACTTTTCATATTATTTTTCATTAAGTACTCGTTTTTATTACGGACACGACCCAGCGAATATAGGTTCAATGGGGTTTTTAAGAAAGACAAGGGATATTTTTGGAAAGAGCAAGGTTTTTACAAAACCACTCCAAAAGGTTAGACATCATCTCAAAGACAACGAAAGAGAAACGAACACGCGGAACCTTTTTCATGATACTGACGGTGACTACATTTTGCTTCCTAAATGTAATTTTGATGTTGAAATTTCAGTTGATGCAATAAAGCTTTCAGAACACTATGATACATTTTGCCTTTTCTCGGGTGATGCCGATTTTGTATACTTAAATAGCTACCTTAGGAATAAAGGAAAGAAAATAATTTTGATTAAAGGAGGGCACATAACTGATAATCTTCGTAAATCTGCAGACAAGGTAATTAATGCTCAGAACATTAAAAAATATATTACGCAAACAAAGCAAAAACCTGGCGGTTAGCCAGGTTTTGCGGATTGTAAACCCGAATCCTCGGGCAGGTATATACACTATATATAAGATATGCCGAAATGCAAATGACTTATGGTGGTAATCTGTAGCGTTTCTGACACTTCTTATTTGACACAATAGCTATTACCTAGTATCTATTGAGTGCATGAGCCAAACACTCGTTATTGTTGAATCACCAGCAAAAGCTAAGACTATCGAAAAATACCTTGGTAAAGGCTATACCGTTCGTGCGTCTGTTGGTCACGTTCGTGACCTTCCTAAAAGTAATAAGGATGCCGTAGATATAGAAGGTGGTTTTATTCCACACTATATTCAATCTTCAGGAAAAGAGAAGGTTATTAAAGAACTTCGTGCAGAAGCAGGAAAAGCTGACTCTGTTCTCCTTGCAACTGACCCCGACCGTGAGGGCGAGGCAATTGCATGGCACGTTGCGGAACTCATTAAGGATGCAAACAAAAATCAGAAGCGTATCGTTTTCCATGAAATCACCGAACCTGCAGTAAATGAAGCTCTAAAACATCCACGCGACATTGACATGCACCTCAAGGAAGCTCAGGAGGCACGAAGAGTGCTCGACAGACTCGTAGGCTACGATCTCTCTGGCTTAATTTGGAAAAAAGTTCGTTACGGTCTTTCTGCTGGACGAGTACAATCACCTGCGCTCCGTATCATTATGGAACGTGAGCGTGAAATCCGTGCATTTATACCAGAAAGTTACTTTGTATTATCTGCTCTTACAAAGACACCCAGTAAAACCGACCTAGCACTTACTTGTTCTATTGAACCACGAGAAAAAGATGAAGCGGAGCGCATTGTGAAAATTGGAGAGACACATCCATGGGAAATTAAAAACATAAAGGAAACTGAACAAAAAAGAACTCCACGACCTCCCTTCACGACATCAACACTTCAACAAGTCGCCTCAACGCGCCTTGGCTTTTCTCCTTCACGGACAATGGGAGCGGCTCAGAAATTATATGAATCTGGACACATTACATACATGCGTACTGATTCAACAACAATGAGTGCGCTTGCCCAAAAAGAAATACTCTCCCTTCTCACGAAGGAATACGGAAAAGAATATGTCACCGCGAGAACATACAAAACAAAAAGTAAATCTGCTCAAGAGGCCCATGAAGCTGTGCGTCCAAGTAACTTCTCAAAGCGATCTGCTGGAATGACTGACGATCAGAAAAAACTTTATACATTAATATGGGAGCGTGCGGTTTCATCTCAAATGGCAGATGCTATCGTCAAGCGCACAAAAATAATTGCAAATGTTACCGAATGTTCAGAGACTATTCCTGATTTTTCTACAAACGGTTCACGAATTATGTTCCCCGGATGGCTTGCTGTAGACACACGTGCGCGCGGAGAAGACACTGAAGTGCCAAAGCTTAATACTGGCGACAAACTCTCACTCACTGAAATGCTTTCAGAAGGAAAAGAAACTCAGCCACCGAGCCGATATACAGAAGCCGGACTTATCAAAGAACTTGAGAAACGAGGCATTGGAAGACCGTCAACGTATGCATCTATCATGAAGACAATTATTGATCGTGGCTACGTAGAGAAAGTTGGAAAGACACTTACTCCAACAGACACTGGCGATCTAGTCTCTTCATTTCTTGAAGAACACTTCGCAAAATATATTGGTGATGATTTTACAAGCGAAATGGAAAACGAGCTCGACGAGATCGCAAACGGTACGCGTGGCTACACCGAAACACTCACTGAATTTTATACTCCTTTTAGTGCTGCTGTGGCTGCCAAAGAACACATTGATAAAATTACAAATCTCGGCGCAGGTCCGGAGGAATTCCCCTGCCCGACATGCGGAAGTGGAATGGTCATCAAGCTTGGACGTGGCGGTAAATTTCTTTCATGCGATACCTACCCAGTATGTGACGGAGCAAGAATGATTGATGGTTCTCAAATAAAAGATGACGAGCCACTTGGAAGACATCCAGAAACTGGTGAAGATATCTTTCTTCTCAATGGACGCTTCGGTCCGTATGTACAACTGGGACCTACTCCAGAAAAAATAAAAGGTAAAAAGTCCATAACGCCAAAGCGAGCGAGTGTTCCAAAAGAAAAATCTGTTGCTGATGTCACTCTTGAAGATGCGGTTCATTATCTAATCTTGCCTCGTGAACTCGGTCTTCATCCAGAAACACAAGAACCCATCATTGCAAATACTGGACGCTTCGGTCCATACATTGGCCATGTTGGCGATTTTCGTTCACTGAAAGGTGATGATACGCCATATATCATCAGTTTCGAACGTGCTCTAGAAATACTTAAGGAACCGAAGAAAATGCGCTCCGGCGAAAAACTACTCAAGGAAGTAGGGCTTCATCCAAAAACAAAGAAAATGTTGAAGGTTTTTGAATCAAAGTCAGGACGATATATGAAACGTGGTTTTGCTCGAATATGGCTCCCTGACGAAACAGATGTCGCCAAATTTTCTGTTGAAGATGCACTAGCTCTTCTTACTAAAAAATAGAGACGTTTGTTATCTTTGCAACTGGATGTAGAATGGGTTACATGACTACCGAAGATGTTCAAAAAATCACTCAGCACATGTACTCACCGAGTACTGCAGATATTGAACTAATCACAAAAGCATATGATGTTGCTGAGCAAGCGCACGAAGGACGGTTTCGATACTCGGGTAAGCCCTATTTGTCTCATTTAACTGAGACAGCTCGAATGCTTGCAGAAATTGGTATGGGGGCGCACACCATTGCAGCTGGACTTCTTCATGACACTATCGAAGATACCGACCTAACTCCTGAAGAACTTCAAAAGGAATTCGGAGATGAAATATTTTTCCTTGTTCAAGGAGTAACAAAGCTTGGTTCTGTTCGTTATTACGGAAGCGACCGTCACAACGAGAGTTTACGTAAACTCTTTGTAGCAACGAGTCAAGACATTCGTGTTTTAATTATCAAACTCATAGATCGTCTGCATAACATGCAGACGCTCCAGTATGTACCAAAAGAAAAACAACTCCGTATAGCGAGAGAAACTCTGGAAATCTATGTCCCCGTAACACACCGACTAGGAATGGGTCGAATCCGAAAAGAACTTGAGGATTTAGCATTTCCCTATGTATACCCCGAAGAATTCAAGAAGATTACTGACCTCACAAAGCATATTGTAAAGAAGAGTGAGGTTGACCTTGAAAAATCACGAAAAACATTACAAAAGAGACTTGCTGAGGCTGGCATTCGCGATTTTCATACCTCATACCGTGCAAAGGGAATGTATAGCCTCTACCAAAAACTCAAGCGAAGGGAGTGGGACATGGACAATATCCATGATTTTTTAGCAATCCGCATCGTTGTTCCAAGCATTGAGCAGTGCTATCAAGTACTTGGTATTGTCCATGAATTATGGAGACCTCTTCCGCAGCGTGTAAAAGATTATATTGCTTTTCCAAAACCTAACGGTTACCAGTCTCTTCATACAACTGTCATTACTACAAATAGTACGATTCTCGAGGTGCAAATTCGTACAAAAGCTATGCATAGTGAGGCTGAATATGGGATTGCATCTCATATTATGTACAAAAATATCCAACAAGGAAAAAAAGAAACAATATCAGGAGGTGCTAAATCTTGGTTTAGCACACTTGTACCATCACTTTTTCGTCCTTTTATATGGAGAGCCTCGAAGAATGCTGAAACACAAACGCAAATGATTAAGGAGGAACACGAGCACAAACAAAAAATTCCTCATTGGATACAAGAAATTGCAAGTGCTCACACGACAAATGACAGCTCAAACGAATTTTTTGATGGACTTAAGGATGATTTTTTCTCCTATCGGATATTCGTATTCACTCCTGAAGGAGATGTTGTCGACCTCCCTGTTGGCGCTTCACCAATTGATTTTGCGTATGCTATTCATTCAGACATTGGTGACCACACTTCAGGAGCAAAGGTGAACAATAAACTTGTTGAACTTGATACAAAACTTAATAATGGTGACATCGTAGAAATTATTAAAAATAAATCAAACAAGCCAACCCAAAAATGGCTTTCATATGCCAAAACATCACTTGCACGCAGGAGAATTCGCACAGCTCTCACCTCACAAAATGAGGTTCATCATAAGTAAAAAAATGAGCTGCGTACCAAAATCGATTAGAACTCCCATACAACCTCCTTTTAATGTTTGTCCGCACCGCCAACCAATTGCTTGAGTGCAAGATATTTTATATGAATCACATTAAAAATGTTTTTCCTTAGCCACACAGATGATGTGGCACTTCAAAGAACTTCACACATTATGCATAAATTATTGAATAACTCAATTATTTACCAGTATCCGACTTTTTACTATAGTGAAAAATTCTTTATAGAATACATATCTGAAGAGTCATCTTCTTCTGATTGTGCCTGGATGGTTTGAGGGTTACTTTCTTCAATTCTTTGATTTTGAACTGCTTGCTGAATAGGTTCCGACTCTGTCAATTGATATTCTGTTTCAATCAAATCATCTTCTATTTCAGTACCTTCTGGGACCTCAAGTGTGTCATGTCGAGTATACACATCCTCATCAACTGGAGCCTCTGCAAGTAATTCTTCTTCAGGATTATTAAGTACTGGTATTTCATCATTGGGTTTAATTTCCGGAGTCGGGACTTCATCTGCACTCACAAGTGGCGTTGCTGCTGTGACATGCGCAAGAATTTTTCTATCAGTATTTCCATTAGCAGATTCAGCTTTATGCACCATTTCAAGTAACTTTCGAAGATCCTCTGGTGCAAAGTAGTCAATAGTAAGTTTACCGCCAAAATCAGTTTTAAGAATTTGTACTCGTGTTCCGAATGTTTCTGTAAATTGTCTTTCAATTTCGATAAGTTCTGGATCAGAATTTTGCCAGTCCTTCTTCCGAACTTTATCAGATGCTATTTTTCGAGTAATACGCTCCACCTCACGCACAGAAAGTTTTTTGAGTAGAATCTCTCGAAAAACAACATCTTGTTCTACTTGTCTATCGTTAAGCATAAGTAGCGTTCTTGCGTGTCCGTCAGAGATATCGTTCACTCGTAATGCGTTTAGAATCACTTCCGGAAGTCCGAGAAGTCGGATTGAGTTAGATACATATTCACGACTACGTCCAACCTTTTGTGCAACTTGTGCATGTGAGAGGCCGAATTTTTCAGAAAGTTGCTTAAACGCGAGAGCGCGGTCGACCGCATTAAGATCCTCTCGTTGTAAATTCTCGATAATTGCAAGCTCAAGCTTCATGAGCTGCGACTCCTCACCAGAACGGATAATAACCGGCACTTGAGCAAGGCCAGCTAGTTTTGAAGCTCGAAGTCTCCGTTCTCCAGCAATAAGTTCATACTCAGTAGAAAAAGCTCCGTTCTCGGCCATTATCTCCCGGCGAGTTACAACGAGTGGTTGCAAGATCCCGTACATTCGAATCGATTCAGAGAGCTCCTGAAGTTTATTTGGATCAAATTCACGACGTGGTTGGAATGGATTTGGAACAACTTTTTCCACCTCAATCCAAAAAATTGAATTACTTTCGTATGCCATAGCGACATTGTAGCATATGATATATTCCCAGCCTGTGTATAATTTGATACACTTCGGATGACGTTCTTCCCAGTGTGCCGGGATGGCGGAATTGGTATACCGTGAATCAGTGCCCCGCACTGATTCACCAACTCAAAATCGTGTATCGAAAGGTTTGAGGGCTGAAACAATATGGGGTATTGTTTCAGGAGGTTGTCGAGATTTTATTATTCGTGTTCATAGTGCTGGAGTGGCGGAATTGGTATACGCGCGCGACTCAAAATCGCGTTCCGCAAGGATTGAGGGTTCAAGTCCCTCCTCCAGCACTGTGAACGAGAATTAAAAAAAATTATACAACCTGAACAGAATTCGTAGAATTCAAGTCCCTCTCCCGGCACAGCGCTTCTTAACTAAGTATCTATCCCTGAATACAAAAAACCCGTCGTAAAGTACGGGTTTTTCGTACTGCGACGGATTCTACCTTCTGCAAAGCATGTTATATGTTTGAGCTGACTTTCTCTCCCTAAGCCATGTACCAACGGACTCATTGCCGACAGCAATTTCATTAGTGGTCGCCCAATCCAAACCAGTTTTGCCATGACGAAAAAGACAATGGCCAAAACGTGCAACATCAAACTTGCCGTCACAAGGCTCAACAACTTTCTCAATTGCAAAATATGGCTGAAAGCTATTTCGGCGATATCGCAGCTTGAGGGTAATTTCCGAAAGAACAGGGACAAGGACCTTATTTGGAGTGACGGTATAGATGAGCTCTGTTCCTCCTTTTTCCTCGGGAACTTCTTCAATCTGACCGTCAGCAATACGGGCAACAGAAACCCAATGCACGGTCTCTGCTACCATCTCTGACCCATGAGCAAAGCTATGAAAGCCACTTGGGACTTTAGAGATGAATTTGTGATACGCAAGAATAAGTTCCCCAGAAAATTTACGCACAGCGGGTGCAAAAACAGTTCGAACCAATCTTCTCTGAAGTCCGTCGCGCAATCCTGCGATAGGCTTTTCCGCAGAGTCCCAAATTTGTTTTAAGACGAGTACTTCTGGCGTACTTGTTGTGATAATCACGGATCACCTCCATTTGTTTAATTTGAGAAATAGCAAGACCTCAATCCAAGTCAAATCCTACGCTATCCGTGTACAAATGCAAATTCATCCTCACACACGCGTTACAAGCACACCTAAATATGATATACCTGCACTCATGAGCAAGTCAAAAGTATTAGTTATAGTAGGACCTACAGCATCGGGGAAGACTTCCCTTTCTATATCTCTCGCCAAAAAATTTGACGGTGAGATTACTTCTGCTGACTCACGACAAGTTTATAAGGGGCTTGATATAGGAACTGGCAAGGTTACTAAGGGTGAAATGGAGGGTGTTCCACATCATCTTCTTGATGTAGTATGCCCTGAAGAAACCTATACCGTCGCGGACTTCGTCCGCGACGGTCGAAATGCCATTACTGACATACACTCTCGTGGGAGACTTCCCATAATTGTCGGTGGAACATTTTTTTATGTTGATGCTCTTTTGGGTAAAATTGTTACACCAGAAGTTCCACCAAATCAAAAACTGCGAGCTGAGCTAGAGGATTGCTCGAATGAAGATCTTTTTTTAAGATTACAAGAAAAAGATCCTAAGCGGTCAAAAAACATTGACCAGCACAACGGCCGGAGACTCATCCGTGCACTTGAGATCGTGGATTCGCTAGGCTCTGTCCCAAAGATCCATGTTGAAGAACTTTATGATGTGCTCACGCTTGGTATCGCGATTAATCGCGATACCCTCAAAGAAAATATCCACACTCGTCTTGCTGACCGATTAAAAACAGGAATGCTTGAGGAAGTTACTGAGCTACATAAGGCAGGACTTTCATACGAAAGACTTTCAGAGCTTGGAATTGAATATCAATACCTCAGTAAATTTATACAAGGAAATATTTCAGAAGATGAAATGCGACAACAAATTGAAACAAAAAGTTGGCAATACGCAAAACGTCAAATGATGTGGCTAAAGCGAGACAAGACGATACAATGGGTGAAATTGGATGAATTGGAAAAAATTGATACGTTAGTAAATAAATTTTTAAGATAGATGTTTTTTTAATACACTCTACGTCACGAGTTGCTAAACAAATTGCTTCGCAAACCTGTAATTTGTTAAGCACTCTCGACCCCGACTCGCTTGCCTACCGGCATCGCTTCGTCTCCCGCAGAGGTAAAAGAAAAAGAGCATGCAAATGCATGCTCTTTTTCTTTTACCTCTGCGGGCCCACGTGGAATCGAACCACGGCCACTGGTTTTGGAGACCAGCATTCTACCTCTAAACTATAGGCCCAGACGTCAACCATAGTACGGGAAACGGATACTATGGTCAACGGAAGACTCCTAGCTCCTTACCAGAACATCCCAATGATCTCCCTCTTGCGCATAAATAGTTCCATCAGGCGCTGTATACATAGTGGCTCCGTCACTCCTAACTCCAGAATTTTTATAGTTTGTGATTATATATGTATTAAGCTTTGGGTTCATGCGAGCATCATATTTATACCCATTTCCATGACTTGTTGCTCCTGCGGCATGACCACCTGTGGACTCTGTTCCTCCGGTAATTGTTACATCACAATTACAATCTCTTTTAAGGTCAATTGCATCTTTAATAGTGGCGTCTCTTATCCCTTGAAGTGACGTACATCCTGACGTTCCACTGCAATCAGCTTGTACTTTTCCTCCTGAACTAGTGACCGAAACATTTGCTGCTGTAAGACGATTGACAGCGTCATCTTGTGACAATCCACCTCCCTTTCCGACTGAAGCAACAGAGGGGGCTTGTGAAGACTGAGATGTTGCACTTGGAATTCCTGGTACACATTGAATTTCATTCCAAGGACCAAGGAGAGCTCCTTCGTTAAGGAGAAGTTTGAGTGCAGTATCAACGATAAGGTATCCAGAGAGAAGAATAACAAAACCAACCACTGAATTCGTCATCGTCGTACGCGCCTGAGATATTGCTTCAGTTGAACCACCAGACATAACCATTTTCATCCCTCCGAACGCAAACATGAGTGCGATAATGGTCGCCATAATTCCAATAAACCATGAAATGAGTTTTTGTCCGAGCTCAACAAAATCACACGCTTGACAATCTGGACCATCACAAGGAACAATCCCTTCTCCAGCAAACGTCAACGCAGGAACTGATATAAGTAGTGCAAGAAAGACTACGAGTAAGGTGCGTTTCATACTCACCATCTTATCATGTTCCTTTGTAACACTTTTACTAAACAGTGAATTGTGGTACTTTATAACCTGTCTCTCGGGACATTCAGATACATGCGTCGGTGGCAGAGTGAGAAAGTCTGGTAGACTTTCGCAAGAGGTTGTCGATATTTCGTTGAGAAATATCATACAATCTGAACAGCGCCTGTAAGGCGGTAACGAAGTCAAATGCCTGTTATAATCAAAGCGTCTTTGATGACAGGTCAACATAATGCGTCGGTGGCAGAGTGGTCAATTGCAGGAGACTGTAAATCTCCCGGATTTATCCTACGCAGGTTCAAATCCTGCCCGGCGCACATTTTAAGGCACCCCATTTGGGTGCTTTTAAAATGTGTGACAGGAGGAAGACACTCAATGTGTCTTCCGTCAGGATTTGAAAAGGTTGCCAGCGATTTTGAAGAATGAAAAATCGTGGCAACCTGTACCGGTCATGTAATGACCAAAATTCCTGCCCGGCGCACAAAACTTGACAATACGCCATTTTCAGTGCAATATATTTTTAGTTAGCCCTTATCACAACCTGAGGAGATATAATGAATACTGCCACTGAGGAACTGTTCCAGATGGACACTTTGCAAGCAAAGCTCATGCAAGAATCCATGCGGGATCTTCAAATCACAAGTGGTGATGTTGGAAAGGTATTTGTCTTGAGAAACGGAGAGCAGGCCGGTGAGATAATTACTCGCGAATCTTTCGCCACCATCCCCGTCTTCGAAATACATGCGTGGGTTGTAGTCAGCGAATTTGACATTAATACGTTGGACTAAACCGCTGTAACCAGGTCAACCAAGCTCCAGCGGGGAAAACAACCACAGTTGTCTTCCCCGCTGGAGCTGTTTTCTTTTTCTGATATAAAAAAGGCCAGCGGGATTGCTGGCCATTGGTATGGTTACCAAACTTCGGTAAACCTTTTAATTTTTTAGGTTTTCTGGGTCCTTCACATGAAACTCGTTCTGATCGCCGCCTTTTTAATCGTCATCCAAAGATGAAGCAGAGCGAACTCCTGGGCGTCGATAATAATTTTTGTACTCAACTCTGAATCCTAGTGTAGAAACTAGATACAAAAGTTTGAGATTCTTTCACAGATACTTTAGTCGAAGTCCTTCATTTTTTAAGTCACACAATGAATCGTATATGTCATGCATTACAACCCGCAACATCCGAAAATGTGTAAAGTTGTGTGCCACACACCCGTCTGCAATGAAGTTGTGCTCACCCTGTGTATACAGGTTAAACACTGGTTCAGTTGTTCCGGTTGGCGCAATACTCTTGATACAAGAATGTGCCGCTTTTGACGAACTGATGCGCATGATGCTGTCACCTGGACTGAGCTTTTTAATCGACTGATATCCTTTATCAGTCATAAAGCTATGGCCCAAAGTACAGATCATTCCAACATCATCTGATTCAAAAGTTACATTGACCAGTGGTGCTGGTTCGTGAACCAACTTGCGAGTGATTCGTCTTGGGACCAAAATGCCCTTTTTGTATGACAGAACCATTTCCCCTTCGGACAAATCTCCGATAGGAATTTTGCCACTCGGTGTTTCTATAAGTGTAGACTTGGGGAAACAATCCCAAGAATATTCAATACCTCTGGTACCTGCGCCTGGCAAATCATTATCTACGTCAGAGTGCTTACCCATGATTGTTTCCTTTCAAAGAACAGTCTAGACCGTTTTATGAAGCCGGTCAAAACGCTTCACGATGAAACAGAAACATTTCTATCTCACCGATAGTTTGACAATACCACTTTTTACTGTTTTGTCAAAATACTATCAGCTCATTTTATTAAAAATATATTGTAGAAATTCAGTGTATTTTCTTTCTATATAAATCTAATCTATCGGTCAAGATCGATCTTCAACCAACCTACTCTGCAACGTTACCATCAATTACTTCAGGAACATTTTTAGTCGTTGTTGGCATATCAAATTTACCATCACTATCCAAAATAATATTGTAGTGACGTTGAAATTTAATATCTGAATGTTGTATTTCATCAGACAAAGATGGGTCACTTATTATACCAAGTGCACCAGATAATGTTATTGCGACAATCCATACAACTCCCAGACTAAGTGCTTTTATTGCAGTGAAAAGATTTCTTCCAGCAAGAAGGCTTCCTCCAGCTACAATGAGAACAATCAACGGGATCAACGCAGAAACAATGACCGCACATAAAAAGACATATCCAAACGGATCCGATAATATGATATGCGATACTTCTTTGATACTTGGATCAGTCCATCTACTATCAGCCATCCATAACATACTCGAAGTAACTACGAGCCCAGCCAGACTGATGGCCCCAACAAGCACCAAGGCAAATCCAACGACATACCTAATGACCACGGCCAATGTACGGACGACAACACCAAGAAGATTGAAAATCTTCGTAAGGACTGGATAAATGCCTCCCCATGTATTTTTAACTCCAGCTTTCAAATTATTAGTATCAACCTCATCTACCTTTTTTTTTACTCGCTCAGTAATCTCCTTAAGAGTCATTTTTTCACCACGCATTGCATATTTCTGTGTTGTTGTTTCTGCAGCAGGAACAACAAGCCAAAGAATAATATATGCAAGAATACCGAACCCACTAATGAATACTGAAAAGATAAAGATGAGTCGGACAATGACCGGATCAATTTCAAAATATCGGGCGACTCCAGAAGCGACTCCAGCAACAACAACATCATCAGTATCACGGTAAAGACGTTTCTTTGTGTCAGTTGTATTTAACTGTACACTTTCGTTACGTGAACCAGCATTTTCTCCTTCTTCATCAAAATCGTTGGGGCTACCCATTTCTGCAGTTACTTGCATGACATCACTACTCGTTACAGCACTTTTCTCACTACGCTTTCGTGCAGTAAATTTCTCAGCAATTGCACCCTCCATATCTTCAACAATTTCACTAAGATCATTAGTTCTTGCTAGTTTTTGTCTAATAGCTTCAAGATATATCGAGAGAGTGTCAAACGCGTCTTGCTCTATTGCAAAGACAGAATTTCCAAGTGTTATATTAATTACTTTTTTCATAATGTTTTATTAAGGTGTTAACAGATGTGTCGAGTGTTTTCCATGAATCCCCAAGTGTTGATAATACTAAATGTCCTTCTTTTGTTATGACGTACATTTTTCGTGGAGGTCCACTCTTACTTTCTTCCCACGAATACGAGACCAACCCATATCGTCTTAACCTAGAAAGTAATGGGTACAATGTACCTTCAACAACAAGAAGGTTGGCTCGCTTGAGTTGTTTAAGAATATCCGGTGCATACGTCGGCTTCGTGCCAATAATGAGTAATACCGGAAACTCTAAAAATCCTTTCCTCATCTGTGACTTCGCATTTTCAGCGCTATATGTTTCGCTGACAGGCGCCACCGATTCATTTCCTATGAATGGCATTTCTCCGTCAACTGTCGTATTTTTTATTATTTCATCCGTCATAGATATACCCTAGCATAAGGTACTGTGTATTACAAGGTACCTGTGGATAACATCTTTTATTTTATTAATTTTGCCTCGATAAACTGTTTGATTTTTAAAGCTTTCTATAGCTGCGTGTTAATTGAACGTTTCACTTCCTCATATTATTGCAAAAAATGTCTTCCAATTTAATCAAATATATGCTATTTATACTCGATGCCTTCTGAAAATGATTTAAAGTTCCCTATTCACCCCACAAAGCGAACCTTTGATGTAATATTTTCTGGAACGATTCTCATTCTGCTTGCTCCTGTTATATTTTTATTCTTTGTCATAATTGCGCTTGAACAGACAATCAGACTTCGTCCTTTTGACCCACTCCTGTACAGCGAGATCCGAATGTCTCAAGGACGATGTTTTAGATTGTACAAGTTCAATATTTTTAAACACGCAATTATTTCAGACATGCGGCGGCGAAATGAATTCATATACACCAAGCAACTCGAACGCGCCGGATCACTTCTTTTTATTGGAAAAATCCTTAAACAGGTATATTTGGATGAACTACCGCAATTTTTCAACATTTTAAAGGGAGACATGAGTGTTGTTGGTCCGCGACCGGTAAACACTGAAGTTCATAAGCTTCTTCAGGCACAAGGCTCTACATATAAAGATATGGTACGGGCGGGATTGACTGGATACTACCAGCAACAACATAAATACAACAGATGCACTTCACAGAATGAAGCCGACAAAGAATATGTTGAGTACTATTTTACAAATCCTTGGTATAAAATTTTATATTTTGACATTATGATACTGCTCCGGACCATTAAAGTTGTACTCCTCGCTAAAGGGATATAAAAAATGGGCTGTTCAAAACGAACAGCCCATGGTCTGAGGACTTCTTCATCAACACGCAAGTTCGTCTCCTCGCCCTGCGAGAATCTTGTAGATATCCGCAATCACCACTTTGAGATGTCTGCGATAACCTTCAGCGGTTTTTTTGGCAATTTCTGTCCTCTCAGCGAATTCAAGAAGACGACGTAAGTCTTCGTCAGATTTGGCTCCAAGATTCTGGATCCTTAACTTTCTTCCAATGCGGCGCGACGTTCTTTGTACCATTTTGTTTCCCCCTTCATTGACCAGATGAATAACGAACCCAGAGAAGTTGTATCATATTTACAGGAAAGTCACAAAATATTTATTACATAAAAAACAGGCGCCGTGAGGCACCCGTTTCAATTACTGCATAAGTCCATGCGAGCAGAAATCTTCAGGCTTGGAATATAAGCTCCCAAGTTCTTTGATTCTTTTTTTCATTTCATTTGCTTCATTGGTGCGAAGCATTACTTGCCCTTCCCCTAACGCTGAAGGGTAACTTTTTTCCTTCAGGAGAAATTTTGGACATGTGCTCCGGATGACAAGCATCGCCAGACAAAAATGTTCAGACATGAGGCGCAATGCTTTACTGTCGCAATCGTCCTTTTTCCCTGATTCAAATGCCAACTGTTTAAAGAGCGTCATCCCCATATTAACGACATAGTGATACTTTTTCATCTCATGTCGGTAGTTGCTACGCTCAGGAAAAAAGGCAGCACACTGGAGACATATATCAGCAACATCATTAATACATGGAGCATCAACCGATCTCCCCCCAAGTATGTACTCAAGATAGTTGAACGCGGACAAGTGTTCGAGTAAATAGGGTTTGCTCGTCCATCGCCAAAGCATCATGACGATATAATCACGAACATACTCATTCATAGGAAACATCGTCTCAGCCCATCCATCGTTTATGAGCAACCACCACTGCTCCTTGTCAGTGGATGCACGAACGAAACGAATGGAATTCAACGTACCGAATTCCTTCTCAGTGGGTGAATAGCGGGGATCTCCTGGCAGAGCGATCGTTACATCAATCATTATTTTCTCCTCTTGTACAAGACCAATACCAATCCTAGCGCTTTTATGCTGATTTGAAAAGTGTAGGTTTTTGCAGTCGATCAATCATTTCGTATTGATTCGCAGACATGCGACCTACGGATTTTTATGAAAAGTAATTTTATATACTGTCTCAGCAGCCAAGTTGCTCCATGTTTTTTCATTTATCTCCGCTTCGGTATATCCAGCACTTTGAATTAATTCACGAACTCCAGCTCTGACCATTTCTCTAAACTCCTTTGTGGGTGTCGCCATTCCAAAATTCTTATTATCAAAGAGAGCATTCAGTACAATATTACTTTTAGTTCCATTGAGATATACAACCAACGCAAGGAGGTGCTGGTCTGACAAACCTCTCCAGGACTTCGGCACGCCGCCCCTCATCTTCCACTCCATAACACTCGAATCGAAAATTCCTCCATATTTTTTATCTAAGAATTCTACTTCCACTGGAGATAATGAATGTTGTGGAATTTCTTGTCGGTACGAATTTATCGACTCAACTTTTACACCTCTCTCAACAGCATAAGCATTTTGTCCACCCAAAATAGCTGCAGCAACTGCTGTTATTGATGCTTTCGCTCGAGAAGATTTTTCTACTTTGGATACCTTTTTGTGACCCTCAAATTGCATAGTTACTATTTCAGAAATTATGCAACTGCCATTTCCTTCTGTCGCGTAGTTTTTCTCTTAGACTTTGCTGCACGTTTTTTGACATCAAAATGAAGTGCTTCTTTTTTCATACTAACAGAAACGTTTCCTCCCCGAAGCATCCCTTCATCCACCATCATTGATGCAACAGGGGTTAGAATTTTTGACTGAATTACTCTCTTGAGAGGTCGAGCCCCAAACCGAGGGTCATATCCTTCTTTTGCAATATAATCGAGCACATCAGTTGTAACCGAGAGCTTTATCTCTTTTTGAGCAAGCCTATCAATAACCATCTGGACTTGAATACTCACAATATCGCGTATCGTCTCTTTTGAAAGAATGTCGAAGATAATAATTTCATCAAGTCTATTAAGAAATTCCGGTCGGAAGAAATTCTTTAAACTTTCCAAAACTTTGTCTTTTGCCTGCGCATACTGTGAAGCGTCATCAGACTCGTTTGAAAAGCCAAACTTGCTCATACGGTCAATATGTTCTGACCCGATATTTGATGTCATGATAATGACTGTATTTTTGAAATTGACTTTTCGTCCCTTCGCGTCAGTAAGGTGCCCTGAATCGAGCACTTGAAGCAAAATATTAAATACTTCTGGGTTTGCTTTCTCAATTTCATCAAGAAGAATTACTGAATACGGTCGATGTCGAACAATTTCAGTTATAGCGCCTCCTTCCTCGTGGCCAACGTATCCAGGAGGAGAACCAATTATTTTTGAAACGGAATGTTTCTCCATGTACTCACTCATATCAATCCGAATAAGTGCACTTTCGTCATTAAACATAAACTCAGCGAGAGCACGCGAAAGTTCTGTCTTACCGACTCCTGTTGGACCAAGAAAGAGGAATGAACCGATAGGCCTATTTGGGTCTGCGATACCCGCACGCGATCGCTTGATAGCATCACTCACTCTCTTCAGTGCATCTTGTTGACCAACAACACGTTCAGATAGGACCTCCTCCATTCGTGCAAGTTTTCTTGCCTCTTCCTCGATCATTCGAGAAACAGGTATTCCAGTCCAACGTGAGACAACGCTCGCAATATCCTCCTCAGTAACTTCCTCCTTGAGGAGGCGTCTCGTTCGTTGCAGTCTCTTTAACTTAGTCGACTTTGTTTCAAGATCTTTTTCAGTCTTTGGAATACGAACGTATCGAATTTCTGCAGCACGAGTAAGGTCAGCATGAGCTTCAGCTGAGTCTGCCTCAAGCCTCATTTCCTCAAGAGATTTTTTCATTTCTCTTATTTCTCCAACGGCATCTTTTTCATTGTTCCATTTTGTTTCAAGTACTGATGTTTTTTGTTTAAGCTCACCGATTTCGTGTGCAATTATTTTTAGACGAGCTTTGATTTTTGCTTTATTATCTGAAATTTCTTCTTCCTTCTTTAGTGCCTCGCGTTCAATTTCAAGACGCCGAATAGCTCTGTCTGCAACAACAAGATCTTCAGGCTTATTTTCAAGTGAAATACGGAGCGCAGATGCTGCCTCATCAATGAGGTCAACTGCTTTATCAGGCAAGAATCTATCAGAGATATACCGACTTGAAAGATTTACTGCAGACACAATTGCGTCATCGGTAATACGAACACCGTGATAAATCTCATATTTTTCTGAAACTCCACGCAAAATAGCAATCGCATCATCAATTGATGGTTCATTAACAAATACTGGCTGAAATCTTCGAGTCAGTGCAGGATCACGCTCTATGTGTTTTTGGTATTCTTTGAGTGTTGTTGCACCAATGACGCGCATTTCACCGCGTGCTAGTGCTGGCTTAAGCATATTTGAAGCATCCATTGATCCCTCAGCTTGCCCAGCACCAACAATCGTGTGTAGTTCATCAATAAAAAGAATCACTGCTCCTTGCGCTTGCTCGACTTCCTTCATAACAGACTTCATCCTCTCTTCAAATTCGCCACGGAATTTCGTTCCAGCAACAAGTAAACCAAGATCAAGGGATAATATTTCTTTATTCTTTATTGATTCGGGCACGTTACCTTGAACAATAGAGAGGGCAAGTCCTTCAGCAATCGCAGTTTTTCCGACACCAGCTTCTCCGATAAGGACTGGGTTATTTTTTGTTCGTCGAGAAAGAATCTGAATTACACGCTGGATCTCAACATCTCGCCCAATGACCGGGTCGAGCTTATTCTCTTGAGCAAGTTTTGTAAGATTACGAGCGAACTTCGAAAGCGCTCGGAATTTCTTAGGTGTTTGTGCATCATCAATATTATGCTCACGTACTTCTTTGAGTGCATTCTGTACTTTCTTCTTATCAATATGCATTCTGTCGATAATTTCAATCGCAGGACCCGCATGTTCAAGCAGTGCCATAAAGAGGTGCTCAACACCAACGTACGAATCATGAAGCTGTTCGGCGATACGTCCTGATTCCTCAAGAGCCTGAGCAAGATCAGGTGTTAAATAAAGTTGATACGACTGCGACATCGTTTGCCCGACCCCCGGTACCTCAAGCGCCTCAATGAGAAGGTCTGTAAATTCAATAATATCAACATCAAGTCTGTCCAAAAGAGAGATTACTGTATTTTCGTCCTGCATCACTAAAGCTGTCAGCAAGTGTGTTGGGCTAACATGATTCTGCCCTCGCTCAATGGCGAGTTCATGTGCCTTTCTTATCGCTTCTTTTGCGCGAGATGTGAAGTTGTGAAAGTTTGGCATAGTAAATATATTATACGCGAAAGTGTATTAAAGAAAAATCATAACCAACAACCTACAAACAGATACACCTATTCCTTAGCGTGAAATTAATATTGTCATAGTACAACACTTCCAGTGCATGTCAACTCATGACCGTAAATACTCACCTGAACCATCTTCCTTCAAAAGAACAGCGATGCACTCATTCAGTCCAAATGATTTCTTGCGAGAGACATGAATACTGAATCTCCTCCTATAAGGAATACTCCCTTCGATTTCATTTTCCATTCAAGATCTCTCCTATGGATACTGTAAAAAACAGCTTTAACTAGGTAATAGTTAGACAAAGTTTTTGTATTTGTTAAATTTTACTACACTTTAGGTAGTCTTTAAGGATCTTAACGGCACAATATACGTCAGCAACTGTACTCTCTTCCCCGAGTGTAAAACGAAGTGTTGAGGTCGCACGTGCTTCATCATTAGTCATTTCTCGGACAACGTGAGACCCTGTCTCCTTTCCTGATCCACATGCACTTCTTGTTGCGGCCGCAACGCCCTTTGCGTCAAGCCAAATGACAACGTACTCAGTATCAACATTCGGTATAGAAATATTAATGTTATTTGCAATACGAAACTCTCGACTTCCATTTACAACGATTCCATCAATTTCGCTAGTGAGTAATTCAAAAAATTCATCACGAAGTTTGGCTACTGCCAAACTTCGTGATTCATAACCTTCTTGTGCACGCACAATCGCATAAACACAACCAACAATATGGGCTGTGTTCTCGGTACCTGCACGAAGACCATGCTCTTGCCCGCCACCGAGTATATTTGGATTAAGTTTTACCCAATGTCGATGAACAAGGGCTCCTGCTCCTTTTGGTCCATAGCATTTCCCTGCATCAAGCGTCATGAGATCAACCCCAAGCATATCGAGTTCACATGGGAGCCATAGTGGTGCCTGACTCGCATCAGTGTGTATTAGTATTTTTGCCTCATGTTCCTCGTTCCAGAGTCGTACTGCGCGAGTAATTTTCTTAATGTCCTGCACAACTCCTGTCTCTGAGTTAGCATACGCAAAAGTTACAAGGACTGTCTTCGTATTAAAGATCGTCGCTAATTCAGAAATATCAATTCTTCCTTCATCATCAATTGATGAATACATTATCCTCACCCCCTTCTTTTCAAGGAAAGTAAGTGTCTTACCAATTGAGGGATGTTCAATTTTTGTGGATATGATTTCCATATCCTCATATGGTCTCCCATCATCATGCAGGGACTCAACAATACCAATGAGGGCTAGATTATTTGATTCAGTACCACCACTTGTAAACGTAATGTCACTTGGACGCACGGCAAGAGTCCGTGCAAGTTTGATACGCGATTCCTCAATGACCTTTCGAGCTTGTACTCCTTCTTTATAAATAGAACTTGGGTTTGCCCACAAATTACTAAAATACGGCCTCATCTCATCAAAGACCTCTTTATGCACAGGTGTCGTCGATGCATAGTCAAGATGAATACGTTGATTCTTATTTTTAAAAAAGTTAAATTGCATCTGATCTAAATGTAGAGATAAGCTTGAAAAATTGTGTTTATATGTCGTTTTTTCTTCTGTAAAGAAGAAAAAACGACAGGTCTGAAATTATATTCACTACGTTCATTATTCTCTAGACCATTTTCAATGGCATCATGACACGGCGTGCGAAATGTGGCAATATCTGTTATACTCCTGTATCAATTTGAATTCGCCTGTTTTCAGGCGTTTTTAAGTCCTAAGAAATAGTGGGTATATGCCAAAAAAGAAAACTTCACAACCAAATATTGTAAGTCGCCCACCGATTGTTGTGATCATGGGGCATATTGACCATGGAAAATCTACACTTCTCGACTACGTAAGAAAAACAAACATTGTCGATGGCGAAGCTGGTGGAATAACCCAACACCTTTCAGCATACTGCGTTGAGCACACATCAAAAGATGGTGTCACAAAGAATATAACCTTCCTCGACACACCAGGGCATGAAGCATTCCAAAAAATGCGTTTTCGCGGTGCTGACATAGCTGATATTGCAATCCTAATCGTATCTGCAGAAGATGGAGTGAAGCCACAGACACTCGAGGCACTGACCTGTATTAAAAAGGCAAACATACCTTACATTGTGGCCATAAATAAAATTGATAAACCTGGAGCCGACCTGATCCGTACTCAGTCAAGTTTGATTGAGAATGAAATATACATTGAAGGCATGGGTGGTGATATTTCATGGGCACCAATTTCAGCAAAATCTGGACAAGGTGTTGATGATCTACTCGACATTCTTCTCCTTACAGCTGAACTCGCAGAACTTAAAGCAGATGCAAGTGCGCCTGGAGTAGGTACTGTAATCGAAGGTCACCTTGATGGTAAGCGTGGCAATACTGCAACACTTATGATTACTGACGGAACAGTCACCGCTGGAACATTTGTTGTTTCAGGAACTAGCTATGCTCCAGTACGAATCATGGAAGACTGGGCAGGAAAAAACATCAAAGAAGCATCTGCTTCAGAGCCAGTTGGTATCATTGGATGGAATATCGTGCCACGTATTGGTGACACATTTATAACCGTTGCAAATAAGAAAGAGGCTGAGGCAATCACACAGGCAGGCACAACAATTTCTACAAAAGAAGCTGAGGTGGAATCTGACATCCCATGCATTCCCCTTCTCATAAAAGCTGATGTGCTCGGAACGATTGATGCGATAATCCATGAACTTGAAAAGTATAAATCTGATCGACTTACTGTCCGAATCATCGGAACTGGTGTAGGTTCAATCAATTCAAATGATGTCCAAAATGTGAGCGCAACGAAGAATGCTATCATCGTTGGTTTCAACGTTAAGCCAGATCGAGCAACGACAGATCTTGCAGAACGCCTTGGTGTTGAAATCGAGACATTTGATATTATCTACAAACTTTCAGAATGGCTCGAGGTAGCACTCAAAAACAGAACACCACATAAGGAAGAAGAGAGAATCACAGGAAAGGCCAAGATTCTCAAACACTTTAGTACACAAAAAAATGCCCACGTCCTTGGTGGTCGTATTGAAGAAGGTACACTTTCACTTTCACAGCATGTACGGATTACACGACGTGACGTTGAACTAGGGCGAGGTGTCCTTAAAAACATCCAGCAACAAAAATCAAACGTGCAAAAAGTCTCTGATGGCGAGTTTGGCATGCAGCTTGATTCGAAAATTGAAGTCGCTCCCGGAGATTACATAGAAGCTTTTGATATAGTTGTCATTTAGAACATGGAATTTGATCGACACGATAGAGTGAGGTCACTTCTTACAGGGCTTGTTGCCTCTTTTATTCGTGAAGAAGCAAATCCGAACCCTCTTATAACAGTTACAAACCTCATCGTCTCACAAAATTATCGTGATGTGAGGGTTTTTATCACTACCATTCCTGACAGTGGAGAAAAAGACGCACTTATTTTCCTGAAACGTAAAGGTACAGAATTAAGAAACTTCATTAAGAAAAATGGCCGAATGCAATACATACCAAATATAGATTTTGAAATTGATTTTGGAGAGCGGCACCGTCAACACATAGACTCAATAACTCACAGTATCGAAGAACAAACAAAGAAGGACTAGCTCTATACTTTGAATGGTCTGAATACCCGTGGTAAAGTATTCTGGACACAAAGGCCAGGTGGCGAAGCGGTAACGCATCGGTTTGCAAAACCGACATTCACGGGTTCGACCCCCGTCCTGGCCTCAAACGTAACGTAGTGAAGTGTGTAGGATAGGACGGGGGTCGAAAGACTTGCGATATGAGGTGCTATTACTAATGCACCGAAACAGCGAGTCCGGGCAGGTAAATCTTAGAAGTGCAACGACTTAGATTTGGACGCCGACCCCCGTCCTGGCCTCAAGGATAGAAAAGCTACACTTTTGTGTGGCATATTTATTTTCGATTCCTGTCGCCCAAAAGAAAATGCCAGAACAGATCTGACATTAACTTTTGGTGTCCAGGGCGGGAATCGAACCCGCATGGCCTTACGGCCACAAAATTTTAAGTCTTGCGCGTCTACCAATTTCGCCACCCGGACATGGTCGCTATAATAGCATATATACAAATAGAAAAATATTCAAAAGGACTTGTTTTTAAGTGGCAATTTTAGTACACTCACTCCTGTTGGATTAAGAAATCCGCCCATAGCTCAGCTGGTAGAGCAGCTCCCTCTTAAGGAGAAGGTCCTAGGTTCGATCCCTAGTGGGCGGACAACGTTAAGAAAAACAGTGCCTGCGCACTGTTTTTCTTAACGTTGTCCGAAGCGGAGCTATGTTTTTGCTATTCCTAATGCAAAACAAGCGAGCTCGGGTAGGACGTGAGAAGCGAATACTTGGAGCTTCGCAAGACCTTGAGCAATTTCTGCGAAAGGTGTACAGCGACTGTAAGTCGATTAGCGAGCGTAAGCGAATTAGCAACCTGACACGACACCCCATACAACCTAAACTGTTCATGTAAGCGAACCTTTCTAAAATGGCACTCTGACGCTGCGAAAATAAATTTTCACGCGTCTCTCGTTTGTTTTAGTAATGAAAGATCCCCTAGACCAATAACGTGCAAAATTGTAATAATCGTGAGATACTCTTTCTTGCACTAAGTGTGCAAATTAGTAAAAAGTAGATAGTGTGCGCGGGTGGCGTAATTGGTAGCCGCGTTAGTCTTAGGAACTAATGGAGCAATCCGTGGAGGTTCAAGTCCTCTCCCGCGCACCAATAAGGAACTCAAAGGTTTTTTGGAAGCAGAAATGCGGGACGCGCGAAGCGCGTCCCAAGGATTCCCGCCGAATTTCCCTAACGAATTTGGAGCGTCGCCTTCGGCGACGCGCACTGTTTTCTCGCCAAGAAGCAGGTGCGAGCCAAAGATTTCTTTGGCGCAGACCTTTTTAGCAAAAAGGTCTGAATCAGAAGCAATTTTGTCCAAGGATTGCGCGTCTTTTAGCCAGTTTTGGAAAGGTGCGAGCCAATCATTCTGCTTGTGTGAAAAATCTGATATTTCTTCTTGGAGCGACTTCTTTTCGGATAACAGTTTTGCTTTCTGTGAAGTATAGTCCACTTGGTCAAGGTAGCCAGTAAGAAGTCGCTCCAGCTTTTCTAAAATATCAGATATTTTTGTTTCTTTCTCTTTCACACTAGCAGTCAAAGACGGGACGGAATTTTTGTAGTCTTGCAAAGCAAGACGATTTAATTCCTCCGCCCAGTCTTTGGGCAAAGAAACTTTTTGAATTAAGGATGATAACTGCTTGTCTAATTGTTCAGAACGAAGCGACATTTCGGGACAGTCAATCGTTTTAGATTTTTTCGTACATCTGTAATATACATAATGGTGAACATTACCATTTTTCTGTCGCTTCGTTTTGTTTTCAGCAGTTATCATCATTCCGCAAGAAGCACAGGAAATGAGTCCGCAAAAAGGTTGTGGTTCATTTTGTGGTTTACGCTCTGGCTGTCCACGCTTTTTCAACATTTCCTGTGCTTCATCAAAAAGTTTCTTTGAAATGATTGGCTCGTGCTTTCCTTCGTGGATTTCACCGCCATATTTGAAAAGTCCGATATAGAAAGGATTAGAGAGGATAAAAGACGCTTTGGTTTTTGAGATTCTCTTTCCGGTTCGGGTTGTAACGCCGGATTTCGCCAAAAAGTTTGAGACATCTTCCAGTCGCATATTTCCTTTTGTGTATTTCTCAAAAGCCAAGCGCACGATACGAGATTTTTTCTTTTCAACCACAATCGTTTTTGTTCGTGAATCGTTGAGATACCCCAAAGGCGCTTGGCTTGGGAATATGCCCATCCTGACTTTTTGGCGAAGTCCGCGTTTCGTATTTTCGGAAAGAGAATCTACATAGTATTTGCTTTGCCCGAAAGCCATGTTCAGCATAAATTTACCTTGACCAGTGTTATCACACCAAAAGGTTGGAAATTTAATGCTCGCAAGTTTCCCTGTGTCGAGGAGATAAATCACTTTGCCTCCGTCCACCGAATTGCGGGCGAGCCGATCGGGATTCCATGCAAGGATGTTTCCGCCGAAAGTTTCAATCTCTTCCATCATCTTGTTAAACAACGGACGACCTGGAATTTTGGCAGATTGCTTTTCCACATATTCGGCGGAAATTTCAATACCTTCCCGAACGGCGTATTCCCGCAATTCGGTGAGTTGAGCGTCAATCGAAAGAACCTGCTTGTCCTCGACATCAGTGGACTTGCGAGCATACAAAAAGAATTTTTTATTTTCCATATTATTTTTCATAGTAATAAAAAATCTTTTTGTATTAAGCAAATGCTATGAGTCAAAATTGCTTCTGATTTCGCACCTGCTTCTTGGCGAGAAAACAGTGCGCGTCGCCGAAGGCGACGCTCCAATTCTTACAAGAGCTGTACACTTTTTGCGACAACTAGATTACACAATCTTCCTTATCTTTTCAAACGCTTTTGTAAGACCAACATCATCAAGCTGCTCATCAGGTGAAACCCAGCTAAATTTTTCAACTTCAGCTAAGTCTAGGTCGACGTTTTCATGTGTAGCATTCAACAAGAACATGCAGTCGTAGTGTAAATGTTCTGCCTCATTTTTCTTCTCATTAAATGGAATTATCTGGATATCTATATGAAGTGGGATGATCTCTTTAAAATCAATTCCATCAATACCATGCGGCACTGTATCAAGTCCTGTTTCTTCTTTCACTTCTCGTATTGCAGCTTCACATAGTGACATGTCATCTTCCAAGTGACCACCTGGTTGTATTAATTTTTGTAGTTTTTTATGAAAAATAAGAAGTATTTTATCCCTACATAAAACAAGTCCGCTCGCTGTTATATGGCCTGTCGTATTTGATTTTGTAACCACCGTCTCATCATTTTCAACAAGCACCACAAGGTCCTGGATATCTTCAGTATGATTCAATGCAGCATATTGTATAAGAGTCTTTCGTGCATAATCGTAGAGCATAACAAAATTTATTTACTGAATTGAGTAAGCCAATGACTGCAGATTGTCTGGCGTTCTTTCTTTCCAACTTCCATATTCCACCCAATCTTATCCTCTGTAAGTAATCTATAAAGCGCTACAAGTAATTCTGCTTGTACAAGAAGGATAAAATCACCAACAGTAGTTCCGTGGATAAAATTGATACTGTTTCCTGAATTCACAACATAAAAATAGTGATCCTCTCTAATGTACTTATCAACGTACGTTGAGATTTCTTGACGTTCATAATTTTCTTTCAACCAAGCTATGTCGAGAGCGTCGTCAGATGAGGTCACTGAAAATACCCATGAACCATTCTTCAACCTTGAAAACTCTTCCTCTTTCAGCGCAATACATCCTGTTGCGATACAAATGACATCACTACTTTCGAGCAACTGTTCATTCGTATTTGTATTCAGCCCGTGTGAAAAAGCATGTGTCAGGCTAATTGAATCTGAATCAGCAACAGTAACATTTGCCTGCTTTATTTTCATCGATTCTGATATTGATCTGCCAACCTTTCCGTACCCAATGACACCAAATTTAAGTCCATTAAGAAGCATATTATGCTCTCTCAGGATTCTTTCTATCGAATACCCTATCGCCATACCCACCATATGATCCTCGTTTTGTTTAAGTGGACTTCTCGCAAGATTGATAAAAGGAAAGGTGAAACCAGCTTTTATATATTTTTGAAAACCATTCTCCGTATCCTCTGTCACTCCACAAAAATCAGACCCAAGGTGATCCTGAATGACCGGTATTGCAGGAGCAAAATAACCCCCAATATCAAGAAATGCCGTTTTTGTTTTTGGAATACGATTGATGAATTGCTCTTGTCCAATTTCTGCACGAACAACATCTATAATAGTTGTTCCCACAAGTTGATCTTGCGCTTTATAATCGATAGTTTTCGGTTTAGGAATAACAAAAGGAATATCGGCAATTTTTTTTAATGCAGCAACAAAAGGAATAGCGTCCGGAAGAATGTGTAAAACAGGCACCACATTTCCCTTAACCTTCTTAAGTTTAAGAGCTGTAATTACATTATCAAAGAAATGATGATGATTTTTTATTGTCTCTTCAGTGTACATATTGAAATACTACCACTAATCCTACTTTACACTAGTTTTATATGCACTCATCATTTTTGTGTTTTACTCCATGCTAAATATTAATACACTCCTAACGAGAAATGCTTTTAAGCCGATGCTTCTTAAACTGTTCAAGTTTCTTCTTATGATTATTTTTAATGAGTCGTCTTTTAACGATTTCAGGAAGTACATCAAATACCATGCATCTGTATGAGCAAAATCCTTTTTTCTGTGATTTACAGCTGTCACAGCAGATAAACAACACGTGACATGCTTGATTCTTGCAATGGATATGTTCATCACATTTTTCTTTTCCACAGAGGTGGCAAAGTGAAATTATTTCATCAGTAATACGTTCTCCCATACGCTCATCAAAAACAAAATTCTTTCCTTTGAATTTATTAGCAAGATCTTTCTCATCAACTTGTCGCTTGTAGTCTATAATTCCACCCTTGAGGTGCTTCACGTCTTTGAAGCCATTATGTTTTAGCCAGGCGCTCGCCTTTTCGCAACGAATACCACCAGTACAGTAGAGAGCAATCTTTTTTTCTTTATGTTCACTGAGAATTTCAGGAGTGATTTTCAACTCTTCTCGAAATGTATCAACATCCGGTGTGATAGCTCCCTCAAAGTGACCGACTTCACTTTCGTAGCCATTCCGCATGTCAACAATCACCGCATCGGGGTCCTCAATATATTCATTCATTTCCTCGGCAGTAAGGTACTCTCCTGTTTTTGTCACATCAAAAGTGTCATCATCGAGTCCGTCAGCAACAATTTTAGTTTTTACCTTGATGGTAAGCATATAGAATGAAACTACTTCGGTCTCTTCAACTGCAATTTTATAGGGAATACCAGAAAATTCTTTTTTACCTTGGAGATACTCATCAAATTTTTTAAAATTCTCAGTCGGGACATTCATTTGCGCATTAATTCCTTCAGAAGCTACGTAGATACGTCCAAGGCACCCCATCTGTGATAACGTTTCAAAAAGCTCGTTCCTCATTGCTTGAGGATCAGAAATACGGACATACTTGTAGAATGAGAACGTCGTGCGTGGAATGTGCTCATGCATGACCATCTCTTTCCGTTCCTTTCTTGGGATAGCTTTCGGTTTCATATTTTAAATACTGAGACAGCATACCGTACACTGTGTACTATTGAAAGCATGAATATATTTAGGATGACACTCAAAGGTAGAAATAATCTATGGCTCGGCTGAAAAGAACACCTTGAGGGATGTAAATGACTTAAATAAAGGTTATAATAGTAAAAATATAGAGAATTTTCTTGACTTAAATCCATAAATATGGTATCATTAAACTAGAAATAGTAGCGGGAATTCCCCACTACTTCACTATACATGCGCATCCGCGCACCGTTATTTGACATTAAGGAGAATGAGATGAAACTGAATTTTGGATGGTTCAAAGTCCTAAAAGAAAAAATCAAGCAAACATTCAATGACGATGCGTCTGTTGTCGAGATCCAGTCAACCAGTGATGATGACAAGGATTTTGCACAGCATGTTGCAGAGCCAAAAGAAAGGCCTGGGCAATTTTACGGGTATACCGCGATTTGGTGCATCCTGATGGCTTTGCTATTCGGCATAGCACTATGGACGATGGGTAATAAAATTGACACGGCCGATCCAGAGTCAATTACTACGGGTCAAGTAATACTCGCCATAATGGTCCTTTGGATTGTGGCATCTATTAAAAAGCTTCAAGCCGATGAATTGGGTGCTGTGCTTCTTTATGGTCTACCAATGATCAAGGTTCGCCGTGGACCGAAATTCTTGGTATTTGGAGTCTTCCAACTGGAGCGATTCAACGGGACAGTGGAGCATAATCAATTCCCTGACGAACCTGAGTTTATCCAGAAGACAGATGACGCTACCCCACTTGAAATTGTGGAAATCACAACTTCAGAAGGTGTTTTCATCAGACGTCAGAAAGTCAGGCCAATTCGAATCACGACCGCAAAACCAAGAAAAAGTTCACCGGACGATATTCTCAACGTCCAAATGACTGTCGAGGTTACCTTTTGGGTCCGTTGGATTGTGGTTGACCCGTTCAAATTCATCGTCAGCGCTGGCGGAGATGTCAAGAGAGTGACCGAGCAAATGCGAGACGTGGGAGAATCATATCTCAATAACGAGGTCACAAAACTAACACCATCAAGACTCATCAGTGCATTCGATAAACTCCAAAAAGATCTTGAGACTGAGATCATAAATGGGGTTGAGCCATGGGGGGTCATGGTAATTAAGGTTGGCATGACTGCACCTGACTTCAACCATGAAGTTGCTTCCGAACTTAGGAACATACCTAAGGAAAATGCAAAAGCCGTGCAAGTTCGAACCAAAGCTGATGCAGAAGCCTACCGTCTTGAGGCTGAAGGTGTTGCACGAGGTAAGGCACGAGCTGCAGAACTTGCTGGCGAAGGTCGTGGCTACAAAGAAGCCGCTGTATTCATTGGGGTCGAGCCAAAGGAAATGCTTGCCGCGCAAGTGGCAAGAGATACCGTTGGCGAAGGTGACCTCATCCTTGGAACTGACGGCATTACAGAGGCGCTGGGTCTTGGAATGTCAGTCTTGAAAAAGAAAAGGAGCGCATCATGAGTAGTTCTGTATTGTGGGTAGTGGTTGCGTTTGCCGTTGGGATTATTCTCACACGATCTCTCGGTATGCCCCGCATCCGTGGAGGTGGTGGGGTAAACTTTTTACCTCTCTCAAACCTCCCCCAAATCACGGGGAAAATGCTGTATGTAACCTTGGGAATAGTTGGCTGTATTGTACTTGCCTTTTTGGCAAAGTACTTTGTGGCCGACAGCAATCTGAATGGCAGCTTTTGGATTTCTGCCTTACTTCTCTTTGCTCTCGCAATTGCTGGGGTACTTGGAAAAGGGGGTACTCCAGCAAAGTTGGCACTCAGTCTCATTGCAATCTTTATCGTCGGTCAATTTGTTTTCGGCTTTACGTTTGCAGAACAGGCAGATGTGGTCGCAAAGAAGTTGCGAAAAGATGCAGTCAGTGCAGTGACTGATGAAAAAATGCCCACAACCACCGCCGGTGGCATACGGACCCTTGTTCTTACCGAGGACTGGGAAAGTGCCGTGGTGGTTCCAATTGCGGCAGGAAAGTGCATCGAAATATTGCACGATCTAAGCCAGATTGTGAGCCTTGAAACACAAACGCTTTCACACGACAACAAATGGGCTATAACCACAGGTTATGGCAACAGCAAAGCGATTCGGTTGGCAGGCAAAGGTGTTATCGCTTATGAAATTCGCGATGGACGCTCAGCCTGTATGTGATGAAATTTTGTCACAAAGCGCCGGAAACCCTAGGGTTTTCGGCGCTTTTTTATTATTATCCTATTACGATTCTTAGATAAGGCCGTCAGTAATACCAAATGTACCTGCCGCAATTTTAAGAATTCCGTATGCAGAAATCATGATGAGTAGGCCAATGATGCCATACAACATGTGCATCTTCCCTTGCGTACGCGACTCATCTTCGTCAGCATGGAGCACATACTCATACATTCCCCAGAGGAACATGAGAAGAGCAACTGACATCATCAGTGACATGAGTGGAAACAGTATAACTCCTTCGATCTTATCGAGGACACCCTTCGCCGCAGTCACATGTGCGCCTTCAGCTGCAAATACAATCATCTAGTTACAATTATCGCTTCGGAACGTTAGGAATCTGTTGTAGTGAGTCCCCGCTAAAACCTAGACTGCTAGATAGAACATTTACAATACCCCAAACTGAAATCATGATAACGAACCCTGCGATTGCGTAGACCATGAGTTGCTTCCCTTCTGTTTGCTTTTCTTCATCACCACCACCAAGAATGAATGTCTTAAACATTCCCCAAAGAAATACGAGGAAAGCAAGTCCGAAGATAGCTGGAACGAGAACGGTATTAATAAAATTCATGACGTTAAGAATAAACGTATTTACTCCCGAAAGATTACCCGGATTTGCTGCTAGTGCTAACATCGGTGCAAATAATGCTACTGGGAGTAGGCGTGCAAAAATTTTCATATCAAATTTGTCTAATTTATGTAATTTATTAAGTGTACATTATGTTCTTACCTTTATTCTAGCTTTTTACAATACAGTTGAACAGTGCCTGTGTGGATTAGTAAGTTTTCTAGCTCCCAAAGAATGAACTCTGAAGTAGGTAGAGAATCCCCCATATTGAACTCATAACTACGAGCGCAATAATCCCCGTTACGACAATCTTTTTGCCGCTTTCTACTGCCTCTGCCTCTCCTCTCTTAATGACCCAGTTCTTTATAATCCCCCACATAAACACAAGAAACGTAAGTGCAAAGATAAGTACAATAATCGTACTTATAAGGTCAGTAACTACTCCAACAAGACCTTTAAAGTCACGGGGTGCTTTAACACTTGCGGCAAACACGCCAAATGGTAGTAACATGAGAGTTGAACTTATATAGGCTATGATTTTTCTCATACTCATTATATAGCTAGAATGCTTGAATTGTTCCTTGAATGACACTAATAATCAACTTCGCCCCAAGAACAATGACACCACCTACGATAGCTGAAAAAAGTGCTGTGCGTGCAGTACTGATTTGCTCAGAATTGCCACGCGCGGTGACAAAGAGATATCCCGCATACATGATATAAAGCACAATAAGTGGTATCGCAAATACAAGGAGTACGTCTATTATTTTGAGGAGAAGTTCTGGAATTGACTTCGATTCTAGTGGGTTAACGAGTTTTCCAGAGCCTGCGGGAGCTTCATTATATGCACCAGGGCTCTTTTTGCTTGCATTGAAAGCTCCCGGGCTTTTGTTAGGGACTGCTTCTGTTGTACTAAAACCCTCGTTTCCAGGGTCATCAGTATTGTAGTAATTATCATAACCGCTTGGCTGGGCCTGTAATTGCTGATCTACGGAAGTCTGGTTTGTCTGAGGTATCGCTCCATCTGCAGGATCCGTATGGTTATAAATTGAATCGGTAGGTACACCTGTGTCTTGGGCAAATGACAATTGGACCGAACCCAGACATAAGAAAGAAAAAAACGCAATGACAATAATTCTCTGAAGTGTATACATACTTATCTAAATAAATTTTCTAATTGCTGTACTCCATCCATAATAACACTTTTGAGTCTGGACCTTCCTGATGTTACCTCCTCAACCATCGCTCTAAATATCTGTCCACTTTCATTCGGTGATGGGTCGAGCCACCCACGAGATACGAGAGCAGATTGGTATAAAATACTCTTGTATGGATCGCTAATCGCTCCACCATAGAGGCTACGATGCGCCGGTGCAAAGTTATATACATCAACAAGGACACTTACATTTGCTGGACTCGCAAGGTAATTGGCAACTCCATAAGCTCCCTCAATGTTTCTTGAGGAACGCGGGATAGAAAAAGCATAAAAAGTGGCGTAATCACGTAAAATCGTAGCTTCACTCCCTTGTGGTACGGGAGCCATGTCAAAATTAAGGTTTGCATTTTCACGTACAAGTGATTTTCTCTCACTTCCAAGCCCAAAATAAAGCGCGAGGCTCCCGCCAAGAAATTCGGTTCGATCGAGTCTCTTTGACCTATTCCATGTATAGAGGTCTTTGTTTGGCATGGCAAACTGTGTGTAGAACGTAAGGACAGCATCACCCGATGAAAGTGCGTTCCCTGTTTCTCTGTTTAAAGTGACCGAATATGTTGCGTCACGCTCTTCCACAAGAGAACTCCCTGACTGCATAAAGAGCATTGCGAGAACTTCCTTTGCATGCGCAACATTAACATATTCTCCAAAAGCCAGAGCACTTTGTGTAATTTCAAGATTATCATTTTTTCTTACGAGCGCTTTCACCGTTTGTGAGACAAGTGCTTCCCATGTTTTAGGAGGAGACGCAAGTCCGCCGCTCGAAAATATATCTTTATTCCAATACATCACCAATGGATCAGCAGCAAACGGAATGCCGTAAACACCATCGCTTCGTAAAAATATACTCGCTCCGTCGATATAGGTGTCTTTAAATGTCCGCTCAGGTAATGAATCAAACGAGATCGGTTGTAGTTTTGACTGGAGCGAAACAAGATTGGTGTGTGGCATAATAATCAGATCAGGCGCGACACCATCAGCAATTGCGTTAACGAATTTATTATCGAATGACCGTGAGTCAACTTGGACATAATCTACGACGCTAAGAGATTTGTTTGTCTGAGTGAGTTCGAAGAGAAAATCATCCATTACTTTCTTATCAAGTGTCCCCCAAATAACCACACTTTCTCCATAAATCTTATCTGTTTCACTATTTTTTGCTGTGTAATTAGACAGGAAGATAAGCCCGATGATAGCCGCTACTGCAAAGACTCCTATAAGTGCTATTTCAAAAGGTCGAATGTTCATAGTTAAAAAATTATCACGTATTATAGTTTCCTGAGCCCAATGCCATAATGATGGTCTCCCGCAGGAAATGATCTTTCAAATGAAAAACCACAACTTTCAGCAAGAGTTTTTGCATCACTTTCAGAAACAACACTTCCTTGATGTGGGCCAAGTCCACCGAACGAGTCTGTCCAGTCTATGATGAATAATTTTCCACCCTTTCGCAGCACTCTCGCCATTTCACTAAGTGCGATATTTTTCTCTTCAAGTTGAAATAATGTATTAACGAGAATCCCCGCATCAAGTGAACCGTCATTGATCTTTGTCCCACCAACCGCCTCTAGATCACACCAGATCGGATGTACATTTGAGAGCTGTAGTTCTTGGGCTTTAATACCTAAAGCATCAACAAGTGTTTTTTGGATTTCACAGAGATATACAGATCCACTTTTCCCTACAAGATCCGCCAGAGGTTTTATAAAGTGACCACTTCCAGCACCAAAATCAACGACAGAGTCACCCTCTCTGAGGTGAAAATGACTACATAATGTTGTAGGCTCTATAAACTTCCCAAATGTAGCAGGATACATATATTGATAGTATACCGTGCTTTCATCGAAAAACGGCAGTGGAGGTGGTGAAAAACACTCAATTAGTCTGAATACTTTCACAATGGTTACAGTGGTGTATCGAGTTTTAGCTAAGAAAGGTAAAGAACGCCAGTTTGAAAAGATTGCGCTCAAATGTGTTGAGTGTGCACACGAGAGTAAGAATTGCATCTCTTACGCTTTTTTCAAATCATTAACAAATTCGCGAGAATTCCTGGTCTACTATAAATTTGCAAGTAAAAAAGCCCAGGATGTCCACATCGAGAATCTACATAAGAAGATTAGACCAGCAGAAAACAAACGTGGCCTTCCCGATAAATTTTTAAGCCTACTTGACGAAGAAGAGGTAGTTCTATTGAAGCTTAAATAGTTTCTTCATTAACGTAACCAAGATGACCTTCCAAACCATCAAACCTGCAAAAATTAGTTGAGTGCGCGGCGCGCAAGAAAAATACGCCGAAACGTATTTCTATACAATGAGGCGTATTTTCCGTAGTGCAACAAAGCAATCGACAATTTTTGCAGGTTTGAGTTAGAAGTAGACGGTGGATGCGATGGAATCCCCCGCTCGCAATTTCATGACCTTCACCCCCTGTGTCTGTCGTCCAAGAGATGGGACGTCTTTGAGTGGGAGTTTGATGACTTGTCCTTTCTTGCTCATCACAACAAGTTCACCTTCTGCCTTACCTTCACCGTCGACGATTGCTGCCCCGATAACATTTCCTGTCTTTGGTGTTATTTTCGCAGTCTTTATTCCTGAACCTCCTCGTTTTTGAACCTTATATTCCTTTACTGGCGTTGTCTTTCCATAACCATTCTCCATAACAACAAGAATTTCTGCATCTTTTTCATCTTTTGAAAGCACATCTGCCGCAACAACAACGTCCCCTTTACCAAGCTTCATGACACGAACCCCTGCTGCAGTACGTCCCATTTCGCGAACGTCACTTTCCTTAAATCTAATTGCCTGTCCTTTTGAAGTTACGAGTGAAATATTATCTCCCTTTCCAACAAACATTGCTGAGATAAATGCATCATCTCCCTTGAGAGTAATTGCAATCAATCCACTTCTTCGGACGTCCTTAAAGCTTGCAGCGTCTGATTTCTTACCAACACCATCTCGTGTTACAAGCATGAGCGACCAGTCACCTTCCCACTCTTCCTTGCGTACAGCAAGAACCGAGGTGACTTTTTCTTCTGAAGTCAGTGCGAGGAAATTCATAATTGATTTTCCTTTTGTTGCTCGTCGTCCTTCAGGAATATCGTACATTTTGGTTTGATACACCTTTCCTTTATCGGTGAAAAAGAGCAAATCACTATGTGTCGATGTGGTGAGGAGTTTTGTTACCACATCTTCCTCTTTAGTATTTAAATCAACTACACCGACACCTCCTCTCTTCTGTGTCTTGTATTCAGCGGGGTTTGTACGCTTAACGTACCCGCCCTGTGTAAGAACAAGAACGCTTTCTTCGTCAGCAATAAGATCCTCAAGACTAAGCATTTTTACTCCACCTTTAACTATCTTTGTCCGACGATCATCACCATATTTTTCTGCAATTTCTGCAAGCTCAGACTTAATGATTGAAAGCATTTTTTTCTTGCTTGCGAGAATTGCTTCAAGTTCAGAAATAAGTTTCTGTACCTCACGAAGCTCTTCTTCAATTTTCTTTCGCTCAAGTCCAGCAAGCTTCTGAAGACGCATATCAAGAATAGCCTGTGCTTGAATTGCAGAAAACTTAAATTCCTTCATGAGCGCAGCATGGGCAGTTGGAACATCTTTTGATGCACGGATAAGCTTAATGATAGCGTCAATATGATCAAGTGCTTTCTTAAGACCAAGTAAAATATGCTCACGATCCTGTGCTTTGGTAAGGTCAAACTGTGTTCGTCTTCGGACAACTTCCACTCGGTGTTTGATGTATTCCTGGAGGATTGCCTTAAGTGAGAGTGTTTGTGGCACACCATCCACAAGAGCCACCATATTGTAATGGAATGAGTCCTCAAGTTGTGTATGTTTATAGAGTTTATTAAGAACTGTCTGTGGTTGAGCACCGCTCTTCAGTTCCACAACAACGCGAATGTCACTTGTTGATTCATCTCGAAGATCACGAATACCTTCAATTTTTTTGTCGCGTACAAGATCAGCGATCTTAATAATCATGTCTGACTTATTTACACGATACGGGATAGACGTAATGATGATCGAGAAATTTCCTTTTTTATCTTCAACAATCTCTGCCTCGCCACGAACAACAACACCTCCTCGTCCATTTGCATATGCATGCGCAATGTCTTTCTGATTAAATGCAATACCTCCCATTGGGAAATCTGGGCCTTTTACAAATTGAAGAAGGTCATTCGTTGAAGCATCTGGTGTATCAATCAAGTGTTCAACTGCTTTAGCAACTTCACGCAGGTTGTGTGGCGGAATATTCGTTGCCATACCAACGGCAATACCAAGTGTTCCTGTAAGGAGCAAGTTTGGAACAGCTGCAGGAAGTACCTCTGGCTCCTTCTTCGTGCCATCATAGTTTGGCTTCCAATTAACAGTGTCTTTTTCCAGATCACGAAGTAATTCTTCTGCAATTTTAGACATTTTTGCCTCAGTATATCGATATGCAGCAGCACTATCTCCATCAATAGAACCAAAGTTTCCTTGGCCTAATACGAGTGGGTATCTTGTTGTAAAACCTTGAGCTAGTTTTACCATCGCCTCATACACAGAGGCATCACCGTGTGGATGGAAACTACCCAAAACATCTCCAACTACTGTCGCAGATTTTTTGAAACGTGCACCAGAGGTAAGGCCATTGAGTCGCATAGAATAGAGAACCCGACGATGTACGGGCTTAAGTCCATCACGCACATCAGGAAGAGCGCGCTGTGTGATCACGGTCATTGCATAGTCAATATATGACGTACGCATTTCACTCGTGATGTCTTGTGCGATCACATTTTGATGCCCTAAAATCGGCAGACTTTCCTGCTTCTTTGGCTCATCTCCGTCTCCTTTATTATTACTTTTTTTCATGACTCAAAATAAAATCTCATTGAATGTGCGACATTATAGCACATGTCTTCTGTTGTTGTAGACCATTCTGAGGATGCTATTCAAGGACAGTTATTCCATCTTTTGCTCTGTTGTTGTGCCTATCATAATAACTTTTGGAGTATTTCGTTCTGCCACTGGTGCCGGAAGCTGAACATCCTCAACTGTTTCTGGTATGAAAATTTCTGTAGTTACAGGAGATTCAATTTCTTGAATCGGCTCTTCGGCATTTATTTCCATTTGAAGTGAGTCTAGCTGAGTAGTCGATGTCTCAGTGTCTTTTGTCGCTTCAATAATATTTCCAAACTGCGTTTTTGCAGTACTAAAAATATCGACGAGTGGATTATTTTTGCTTTCTGTTTTTTCTTCTTGCTGAATTGTATTATTAGAAAACCGAGCAGGTACCGTTGAAACCCATACCGACCCAATAATTCCCGTTACTAAAATAGCTACAAAAAAAGCATACCTCGTTTTGATTTCTCGTGGTTTCGACTGTATGTGTTTGAGGAAATCCATACTTTATTTTACACGGTGTCGCTCTCCTCCAACAGTTATCTTTTCTAGCTACTTAAAACAACAATTTCCCCCTCCATTTCGGCAAGATCTTTTTTCTTAATAGTAAGTTTGTCAATTGGTTTCACAGGATCAATCCCTTCCTCTTTGAAAAACGCTTTTAATGCAGCATCTGAATAGTGCATTGGAATAATGCATTTTGCTTCAAATTTAGTAGCAAGTTTGCTTGCCGCAGGGACATCAAGTACGTCTCCTCCACCGATAGGGATAAACAGAATATCAATATCGTCTAATTCTCCGAGTATTTTTGAGTCAATAACTTCACTTCCAAGGGCACCGAGAAATACAATGTTAATTCCCTCGAGTGTTACTTGGTAAATGGTGTTGTATCGTGCAACATTTTCATATGTTGTCGGCACACCATATCCGCGAGTTGTCACTTCTCCAACCTCATATTCTCCTGGACCATCAATAACAAAGGCTTCCTTGGTACCATATGACATCTCTCCAGCTCCATTGAAATCTGGATGGTTGAGTGACACAAAGGCAACATCTGCACCAAACCGTGCGCCAGTAAGTTTCGATTTTTTTGAAATAGGATCAAAGACAAGTGTTGTGTCACCAAACGAAACTTTAAAACACTGCCCTCCGTGATGTGTGATAATCATAATGACACTATAGTACTAGAGAGCGCGATCTTTCGCAAAATAAAGGCCCCGTGTTTCCATCCTGTATTACAGGATGGAGACACGG
>JAIPIB010000004.1 GCA_021734905.1 Minisyncoccota bacterium
CAAAGTGACCGAGGCGTCTTTTTATGCAACTCTGGTCCACTTGGGTCAAGAGGCATTTTAATTTGTCTGTGTTATATTCGAGAAAGTATCTTGATTTCCCTTCTGTTCTTCGAAAGAGAGCATCAAATTGATAACCCTCTAAGCAATAGCTTCCCGGAAGAAGTGGCTCTCCAAAACTAAGGAATATTTCAGTGGTCACGCCCTAAAGCGAGTACCAAAATACCCTCGTCTTGAGTGCCAAGTATTGCTTAGAGGGTTATCTATTCGATAACGACCTCTTTATAAAAAAGAAAAACATTTGAGGGCCCCCAAATGCAATGAACAAGATTTGTATACAATAGCATACTATAGATTTTTGTCAATACCCCCTCTTTACACTCTTTGCTATACAATATTAATCAATGGCAGATTCAGAAAAACAACGACCGACATTTGAGCGCGATGGCGCGGGGAATCTTGATCAAACCCTTCGCCCACAAAGCTGGGATGAGTATGTAGGTCAAGGAAAAATCAAGGAAAATCTACGTATTTTACTTACTGCAGCGAAGGAGCGAGGTCATGCGGCAGAGCATATTCTTCTCTATGGTCCACCAGGACTTGGAAAAACAACCCTCGCTCACCTTATCTCAAAAACACTTGGTACTAACATGCGGACAACATCCGGCCCCGCCATAGAGCGTATTGGTGACCTGGCTGCGATCCTCACAAATTTGTCTCCAGGAGATGTTTTGTTTATTGATGAAATACACCGTCTTTCAAAAAGTATTGAAGAGGTGCTCTACCCGGCAATGGAATCTGGTGTGCTTGATATTATTATTGGGAAAGGACCTTCTGCACGTACGGTGCAGCTCGAACTTCCACCCTTCACACTTGTCGCAGCAACAACAAGAATCTCCCTCCTCTCATCGCCATTACGCTCTCGTTTTTCAGGGGGGACATTTCGACTTGAGTTTTATGCTGACACAGAAATTGCCCAGATTCTTAAGCGTTCAGCAGAACTACTTTCTATTCATGTTGAACCTTCTCTTTTTGAACAAATTGCAAAGCGTTGTCGCGCCACGCCACGTACGGCAAATTATCTTCTGAAACGATGTCGTGACCTTGCACAACTTGAGAATACAGATCTTAGCGCGTCTATAGTTGAACAAACGTTTGACCTCCTTGAAATTGACACCCTTGGACTTACTGGCCCTGACCGGAGCCTTCTCAATGCACTTATTAATAAATTTAATGGTGGACCTGTTGGCCTTAACACTATGGCTGCAGCAACTGGGGAAGAAATGTCCACAATCGAAGACGTCCTCGAACCATATCTTATTCGACAAGGGCTTCTCGAACGAACTCCTCGTGGGCGTGTTGCTTCTGCACTTGCATACGACCACCTTAAGGAGGTATAAATTGAGTATCACGTGGTAGTTTAAATATCTTTATAGCAAAATCTAAGTATGTCAGGACATAATAAATGGTCACAAATTAAACACAAAAAGGCAAAGACCGATGGACAAAAAAGTAAAATTTTTTCAAAGCACGCAAGTTTCATTGCAATGGAATCACGAAAGGCACATGGTGATTTAGGCTCACCCGGACTTATTGCTGCAATAGATCGAGCAAAAAAAGATTCAATGCCCAAAGACAATATTGACCGAGCTGTTGCAAAAGGAAGTGGTGCAGAAGGATCCACACTCTCTGAGGTACTTTATGAAACCTATGGACCTGGAGGGGTTGCGATTCTTATCACAGCTGTTACCGACAACCCAAACCGAACAACACCTGAAGTAAAACATCTCTTGAGTAAATTGGGGTATCAACTGGGAACCACGGGTTCTTCTGCTTGGGCATTTACAAAAACACATACAGGATACTCTCCAAATGCTCCCGTCACACTATCTGATACTGATGGTGAGAAACTTGGAAATCTTATAGAAGCACTTGAAACAAATGACGACCTATTAGATATCTTCACAACAGCCGATGAGGTGAGTTTAGATCAATAAAGTCCATCTCCTAATAGTTAAGAAATAATGCCCGTGTATTCTCACTCAATAAATATTAAGACTTATGAAAGTACTTGCCTTTGATCCGGGGTATGATCGCCTCGGTGTTGCGGTTATTGAGCGACAATATACGAAGGATATCCTTCTTCATTCTTCATGCCTAGAAACTGACAAAAAAAGTGAATTGCCGGATCGACTTCTTCTTGTAGGTAATGAAGTCACAAAACTCATTGAAGAATATACCCCTGACGCAATTGCCATTGAGACAATCTTTTTTAATAAAAACACAAAGACAGCAATCGGTGTCGCTCAAGCACGTGGCATCATTATTTTCCTCGCAAAAAATGCTGGATGTAAGGTATACGAGTATGGCCCCCAAGAAATTAAAGTGGCTGTAACAGGATATGGAAAAAGTGATAAAGCGGCAGTCATTGATATGGTAAAACGCCTTATTGTTGGAGCTCCTGAGGAAGCCCTTGATGATGAATATGACGCAATTGCTGTAGGGATTACAGCTCTTGCCCACAATCGAAAGTAACCCACCTGTAGGAGTTGCACAATCCTCAAACTTCTGTTAAAAAAGACATAAATTAATTTAATGTAAATGTCCATGTTTTGTATGATGTCTTTTACCACAAACAACCGAGTGAATAATTTTGAAGAGGATGAGGATGAAGCATCGGGAATAGACGATGCCCTTCTCGGTGAACTTGATGATTCCTTATCAGAAGAGGACTCTGATCTTGGGGATGTCTCATCCCCTTTAATAAAAAAGGATGAGTTTGACCTTGAGGAAGACGAAGAAGATGACCTCCTTAAAGAAGACGCATCAAAGCTTTTTGATGATGAAGAGGAAGAAGATATGGACTACGACTCCTTCGACGATCACGACGAAATGTGAAATGAATATAGTTTCAGGTCTGTCATAATTTTGTATTCATAATCAAAATTATGACCACGGAAACGCTTTCTTCCAAATACAAAACCGCCGGCCTGTAGGCCGGCGGTTTTGTATACACTATCTTATGGCACCAGCTTAACAAATCTTCTTTTCCCAATTTTGAGAACTCGCGGAGTGTCAACATGGTCAGGGATTTCAAAAAGTTTCTCTCCTGTTTCAGCATCTTTCACCCCGCCGGCCTCCAACAATCTACGTAATTCGGTTTTAGACATAATAATTTCCGCAGTTAGGAGCGATTCGATATAGACAGGTTTAATTTCTACAACATCATCAGGCGCAATTCCTTTCTGAAACGTCTCAATAAATTGTTTTTGTGCACATTCTGCTTTTTTGTCTCCGTGGTATGTTTGTGTAATTTTAAATGCTAATTGCATCTTTGCGTCTCTTGGGTTTTCTGCAGAGAGAATTGTTTGAATCTCATCAAAAGAACAACTTGTACAATCAACAAATAACTGCCTCATATTTTCATCTGCCTGCGCCATGATCGCTCCGTACATTTTAACCTCATTAAAGTCTAGGAAAACTCCTGTCCCTAGTGATTTTGACATCATTTTTTCACCAGTCGTAGGATTTTCAAGAAGTGTTGTAATAAAAACAAACTTTTCTTTATTTTTTAATTTCTTGAGAAGTGTCCGCCCTGCTAAAGCATTAAATTTTTGGTCCATGCCACACATTTCAATATCAACATCCATTGCAACAGAATCATACCCTTGCATAAGTGGATAAAAGAGTTCATGAAGATAAAGTGGTTTCCCGCTTTCCATTCGTTTCTGGAACATATCTCGCTCAATCATTTGTTGCACGGTGAAATTTGAAGCGAGGTTAATAATGTCTTCAAAAGTTAGCTGTGCAAGCCAATCATGGTTAAAAAGTATCCTGATTGGGTTTTCCGTGTTATCAACATCAATAACAGGCTTCACTTGGTTGATCCATGTTTTTGTATTTTGCATAACATCCTCTCGTGTTAGTTGTTTCCTTGCGGTATCGCTCTTGTCTGTTGGATCACCAATACGGGAAGTGAAATCGCCAATGAGAAAAATCACTTCGTGTCCTAACTTCCTAAATTTTTCAAGGATAATATAATTTGTTGCGTGTCCCAGATGGAGAGATGTTCCTGTTGCGTCAGTACCAATATAAATTCTCAACCGCTTCCCAGACATGAGAACTTCTCGTAACTCTTTTTTACTTGGAAGTATCTCCTCAACTGACCGCGTCAGTAATTCTTCAATTTTTTTCTCGTTAGTATCTATTTTCATACGTATATTTAAATAACTTTACCACACCCATACTATATTTATATATAGACAATACAGTGCTACTATTGGCAATATGTCACAAGCAGCTCATTGGATTAAAAAACACAGTAAAGAGCTTTTTATAGACGCCGTGATTGGTGTTTTTGTTCTTGGTCTTGTGGGAGGTGGAGCACTTTTACTATGGATATCAACACTGGACATCCCTGACCTTTCCTCTTTTGAAGATCGCAGAATTCAACAATCAACAAAAATTTATGATCGTACTGGAAAAATACTTTTATATGACCTCCACCAAGATGTAAAACGTACGGTTGTCCCCTATGAAAATATTTCTCGACATATAAAGAATGCCTCTGTTGCTATTGAGGATGATACGTTCTTTGAACATGCTGGTGTCCGCCCGCTCGCGATCCTCCGCTCAATGATAAATAATGTTCAGAATGGTGGTGGTCCATTTAGTGGAGCGGGTGGTTCGACCATAACTCAACAAGTTATAAAAAATTCAATTCTCCAGCATGAAAAGACACTTACTCGAAAAATAAAAGAGGCGATTCTTGCCCTTCGGTTAGAACAGGAACTCACAAAAGAAGAAATCCTTTCTCACTACCTCAATGAATCACCATATGGTGGAACAATATACGGGGTCGAGGAAGCAAGTCTTTCCTTTTTTGGAAAACCCGCATCTGACGTCACTCTTGCTGAGGCAGCCTATCTTGCATCTCTTCCGCAACTCCCGACATATTTTTCACCATATGGTAACCATGTGACTGAGCTCGATCATCGAAAAGATCTTGTTTTAAATAGAATGTTGACTCTTGGTTTTATTTCAGAAGAAGAATATGCCTCAGCAAAAGATGAAGATGTTGAATTTAAACCACAAGCCGCCTCTGGGATTCGAGCGCCACACTTTGTCTTCTACGTACGGGACTACCTTATTGAAAAATATGGCGAGGACTCACTGGCTGAACGAGGATTAAAAGTTATCACAACACTCGATTGGGATCTCCAGGAAAAGGCTGAAGAAATTGTAAAAGAAAAGGCGCTCTACAATGAAAAGACGTACAACGCGGAGAATGCCGCACTTGTTGCAAGCGACCCAACAAATGGACAACTTCTCGTTATGGTTGGTTCGCGTGGGTATTTTGATTCTGAAATAGACGGGAATTTTAATATTGCTCTTGCTGAGCGCCAGCCAGGATCTTCTTTTAAACCATTTGTATATGCAACAGCTTTTAAACAGGGGTACACACCAGACACTGTAGTCTTTGATTTGAAGACACAGTTCTCAACAAACTGTTCTCCAGATAATTTTACTTCTGAAGATGGGTGTTACTCACCGGACAACTACGATCATAAATTTCGTGGACCAGTCACATTTAAAAACGCTCTCGCTCAGTCTCTCAACGTCCCAGCAGTTAAAGCTCTGTATCTTGCAGGCATTCCTGAATCCATCAAAATGGCGCGAGATTTGGGCATAACGACCCTCACAAACCAAAACCAGTACGGGCTTACCCTTGTACTTGGAGGTGGCGAAGTGAAACTCCTTGAAATGGTAGGAGCATATGGGACTTTCGCGAACGGTGGCGTTAGGAATAATCTCCAAAGTATTCTCCGTATAGAAGATAGTACTGGTGCGGTTCTTGAAGACTTTTCTCCATCTTCAAAACAAGTACTCGATCGTGATATAACACTCCAAATTTCAGATATTCTTTCCGACAATACAGCAAGGACTCCTCTCTATGGACCAAATTCTGCACTCTACTTCCCTGGACGTGATGTTGCAGCAAAGACAGGCACAACAAATGATAAGCGGGATGCTTGGGTTCTTGGATATACACCAAACCTTGTTGTGGGAGCTTGGGCTGGGAACAATGACAATAGATCAATGAATGAAATCTCAGGCCTTATCATTACCCCGCTATGGAGAGCTTTTATGGATGTTGCTCTCGCAAAAATACCACCAATGACCTTTAGTGAGCCGCCACGAACACCCGATACAATAAAACCTATTCTTCGAGGCGTTTGGTTTGATCCTCTTGCTCTTATTGAAAACAATCAGCAGAGTAGCACCACCCTTGATCTTATCAGCACTGTGCAAGGGGCTCACTCTATTCTTTATTTTGTTAACAAAAACGACCCGCGTGGCCCGCAACCAACAAAGCAAACTGACCCACAATTTCCACTATGGGAATATCCTGTTTCACTATGGAAGACTAATATCCTTTCTGCTACTGCCCAATAACAACATTTAAAATTAGAGTATTTCTTTCGGGCAACTTTTTTCTCCAACTTCAGCAGAAATCTCTGCGAGCAGTTGTTTTTTTCTTAACAGCACCTCTGATTTGACTGGTCCTGAAACATTCAACGTAAGTGTTCTTGAAGAAACAGAATACCTACATTGATCTTTCCGTACAGTTACCCCTAAAGACGTCTTAATTGCGTTAATACAAGCATTTACGACCGTTCCTTGAGGTGCTTTAAGTATTTGTGTATATTTTTTAAAAAGATCTGAAATACGCACAACACCTTGTCCTCGTTTCTTATTAGGATGTTTGCTTTCCATAATATATTTATAAAAATTTAAAGTGTCATATTGTTTTTTCTTTCCTAAAAAACAATATGTGTAACAAAACATAATCGTTATACTCGTATTGTTTGGTTATTTATTCATTGGCATAACAAGATACCGTAAGGATGTGTCATGAACATTTTGGATAACCATTGGGCGGCCAACACCAGCACATTTTATAAGAATACTCTCATCATAAATATGTGGAACAACCTCAGCAACATATCGTTGGTTAAAATTCAAAGTAACATCGTCTCCATCAACATTTGCAGCAATTGCCTCAGTTGTTGCTCCCGCCTCTCCGCTCTGTGCTGAAAGCGTGAAAGTGCCACCTGAAATTGTTACTGTTAGTTGCATAAATTTATTAAGAAAGATGTTTGTCTTTTTTAGTGCATGCGCAAGATCTTTTGTTAGCAGGGTTATTGTGGTTTTGTACTCTTTTGGAATTATTTGTTCATAATCAGGAAATGTTCCACTAATTAAACGTGAAGTAATATAAATCTGTTTCGTTACTAACGCACATTGATTTTCATTTATATAAAGCTCAACATCATCTTCGTCTTCCACAACGCGCGCTAATTCAAGGGCATTTTTATAAGGTATAAGAATGGAATCGTTTAAAATAAAGTTTTTTTGTGGAATTGTTTTTTCCATAAGACGGAAAGAGTCAGTTGCAACAAAGGTTAGGGAGTGCTCTTTTTTTTGATGAATGTAAATACTTCCTAGTTCTGGTTTAATTGATGATTGTGATGCAGTATTTGCTGTTGTTTTAATACCTAACGCAAACACTTTTCCAGTAATATGTGCTGCTTCACCAGTCACCTGTGGAATATTTGGAAAATCATCAACTGGAATACTTTTAATTTCTGTTTTTGATGTTTGTGATTCAACATGCAAAACATCTCCTTCACTAGTAAGAGTGATTGTTTGTTGTGTAATAAGATTTATTGTTTGTAAAAGAATTTGTGCAGGAACAGCAATAACCCCTTCTTCTTCTTGTGTAACTGAAAGTTTCCCCTCAATACCAATCTCAAGATTTGTTGCTTTAATAATTAAAATGTTGTTTTTTACTTCCAAAAGAACACATTGAAGAATTGGTAGTGTTATATGTTTAGTGCTGATTTTAGAAATAATCTCAAGAAGATGTTGTAGGTCTTTTGTATTAGTTGTTATGTGCATATCTTTCTTTTAATTATTTTTTTAAAACCAATTCTTTACTATTAGGGGTGTGGATGTGTGGATAGTCTGTAAGATATCCTAGAGATGTGGTATTTATTAAATCATTTTTATAACAAGAGTGTGTGTATAGAATGTGTGTGGTTAGTCAGAAAGTGTGAATAGGTAATTATTATTACTTTAATAAAAAAATTATTGTGGATTTAACTACTATAAAAAAGAAGTTATACGTAGTTATAGACAGGTGTATTATGATCTTTTTTAACACCTCTCCCCACACTATTCACATTATTTAAGGAGCATTCGAATTTGAGAAATTTCTTCCTCCAACTCAGTATCCTCCTTTATTTCACGTTTAATTTTCTCACACGAATGAATAACAGTCGTATGATCCCTACCTCCCAATTTTTGACCTATTGCGGGGTATGAAACTTGAAAATCCTCACGAAGAATATACATAATAAGTTGTCGAGGTTTTACAACCTCCTTTCGGCGAGTTTTTTCATAAATACTCGCCGGCTCGATATCAAAATATCGTGCAACTTTATCCACAACATCAGAGACAGCGAGTGATTTTCGTGGACGGGTACTATTTTTAATAAGTAATTTAACCTCATCAAGCGTAAGTGTTCTTCCAAGTAGTTGAGACTGACAGAGAATTGTATTGAGTGCGCCTTCAAGTTCTCGAATATTTCCTTCAATCGTGTTCGAGAGGTGGTCAACCACATCATCGCTTAAAGTAAGGGTATTTTGGGCAGCTTTTGACTTAAGAATAGCACCACGAGACTCAATATCAGGTTGTGGAATATCAACAATCATTCCTTGTGCAAAACGAGACTGTAAGCGCGCCTCCATATTTGACATAAGTGCAGGATGAACATCGCTTGAGAAGACAATTTGTTTATTGTTGTCGTGCATAGCATTAAAGAGATGGAAAAGTTCCTCTTGAGTTTTTTCCTTATTCATAAGGAATTGGACATCGTCCATAATAAGAACATCGTACTGTCTATATTTATCTTTAAAACTATTAGCAGTTCCGTTTTGGAGTGAATTCATATAATCAACAGTAAAACGTTCACTTGTGACATAAAAAACTTTCTTCCCGACGCGCTTCAGTTGGTTTCCAACAGCTTGGATGAGGTGTGTTTTCCCATGTCCCGTTTTCCCGTAAATAAAAAGTGGGTTGTAGGCAATTCCAGGTTTGTTTACAACGGTACGAGCAGCAGCATTCGCCAACTCATTAAAAGGACCAACAACAAAAGAATCAAAAATATATTTTGGGTTGAGATTGTCGCTTTTATTGATGTAATATTCCTCAAGGGGGAGGGCTGCATTCACGGTTTGTTTTTTAGAAACCTCGTGCCGTTTATCATTACGTTGCACAACAACATATTCAACACTTCTTGCGTGTGGAGAAAGTTCGCGGAGAGTTTTAAGGATTAAACTTTGGAATTTGTCTGACACCCAATCTCGAACAAAGACACTGGGTACCCCTAACGTAACTGTCCCATCTTCAAGAGCTACAATATGTGTGTCGCGGAACCATGTTTTAAAATTTGCTCCCGTTATAGAAAGTTCAATACTCACCAGAGCATCATCCCACAGCTGTTTAACGTCGATTTGTTCAGTGTGAAGGATGCTTGTTGAGATATTTGAAATAGAACTCATAGTTGAAATCACTAAATTACAAGAAGCATTATACTGTCCTGTGGAAAACTGTAAATACCAAATAGTAAAATGGCTTTAGTTCGTACTATCAGGCAGTACTGCTGTGTACAACATGTGGAGAACAATGTATACGCAGGACGTCAAACTAAATTTTAGTTAAAAATTAGGATTCCCTTTTAAGGGTAGGGTTTGTAGGGTAAAAATTGATAATAGGAGAAAAATGATGGGGAAAAAGAAACAAGAATTGTGTATGCTCTATGTTCTTGATTAAAAATAGGATTTAGTGTAGAGTGTGAGCCACAAACGTTATATGCCAAAACGAACATATCAACCAAAGAAAAGAAAGAGAGCAACGACACATGGTTTTTTGGTGCGCTCTGCAACAACTCCTGGGTCTAAGGTACTTCAGGCAAGGAGACGTAAAGGACGTGCGAAACTGAGCGTTTAGGGTAAACTTAGAAAGATGCTTCCAAAAAAAGAACGATTGAGTAGAGAAGAATTCAATCGGTTTTTTTTATTGGGGAAAAGACACCATACGCCATCTCTTCAAATCGTGTATGTCCCCCACCCAACACTTCAGGTGTCAGTTGTTGTTTCAAAAAAGATTGCAAAATTAGCCGTTGAAAGAAATAAGATTCGGCGGCGGATTTATGATATTGTTAAGAACTGTCGGCCGGAGAAGAAGCCTCACGGAATTTTTATTTTTATAGTGAAAACACCCGTAAGTGCGGTTCCTTATGCGGCTCTACGAGATGAAGTTGTCGCGGGAATAGATGCAGTAGGAAAGAAGTTTACTTAGATATAAACGTGAGGAGCATACACATATGAACTTTATTTGGCATTCATTTTTTTTCGATCCAATTTACAACAGCCTTGTTTTTTTTATAGATATTATTCCCGGAGGTGATGTTGGGATAGCAATTATTTTTACAGTTATTTTAGTAAAGACAATTATCCTCCCCGTTTCACTAAAAGCAGCGCGGACACAGTTTGCTATGCAAGAACTAGAACCAAAACTTACAAAGATTAAAGAAGATTTTAAAGATAAGCGTGAACTACAGGCAGTTAAGACCATGGAACTCTTTAAGGAGGCGAAGGTAAATCCTTTCTCAAGTATTCTCCTTCTCTTTATTCAAATCCCGATTGTCCTTGCTTTATATTTTTCTGTATCTCGTGGTGGAGGAACCCTCCTTCCAGCCATTAATACCGACCTTCTGTATTCGTTTATTCCTACACCAGAGACTGTGAATATGATTTTTTTGGGAATTATGGATATAACACAGAAAAGTATGCCACTCGCACTTCTTGCTGGTGTGACTCAGTATATTCACACAAAACTTTCTCTCCCGCCGCGAAAAGCACGTGACCCAAAAGCAGAACCAAATTTTAAAGATGATTTTGCGCACAGTATGCAGATGCAGATGCGATATGTGATGCCCGTTATTATTATTGTTGTTGCATATACAATTTCAGCAGCCATTGCACTTTATTTCACCATAAGTAATCTTATGGCAATCGCACAGGAATATGTAGTTCGACACAAGGGTCTCAAGTTGCCAATACAAAAATAACCTGCAGGAAAGAAACGAGGTAAATCTGCGAGAGATCAAAAATACAGAAAGCGAACTCCCCCTTTCTTCCTTATCGTCCTTCTTCTCCCACCCTTCCCTTATACTGCCCACACCCCTTACTCCACCTCGTCCACGTGGACGAGGTGGAGTAATTAAAAAAAGAAAAGGAGTTTTTCGGTTATCGTGCAGACACTTGGGAAGCGTACATCCAAAGTGTGTTGTCGTTTTTATTTATGAAATAGAGGCTGGTTTCGTCAGAAGAAATACCGATTTTTGAGACATCTATTTCACGACCACTTTCAAGCTCAAAATTACTAATAACAGCACTCTCACCGGCTGTTGTATCAATCCCCCAGAGAATATCGCTATAAGAAATTACTCCTTTATACCAACTGTCTGGGTTACTATTAGGAATTTCAAGGTTATACGGAGAAGCGCAGTATAAAAAGAGCTTGCCGGCCACACACTTTTCAGGGAGGATCGGTATCGAGACTTCTTCAGTCCCACCAACAATGTACGACGTTAAGCTGCCCTCTCCCGAATACGTGACAATAGGATTATCATGGAACATAAACCCCATCAGGCCTTTTTCTCCTTCTGTAACATACGCAAGCTCATCTTTGTTTATTTTGTAAATATGCCCAACAACGCCTGCGGCTGGAGTTGTGTATACATAGATATAGTCTCCCCAAAGTACTCGGACATCCTGTAGGGGTATCGTAAAAAGTCTCGTCGCATTTGATGTTGAAAGAGTGTAAGAATAACCAGAAGAGCCAGCGTCCTCCAGTAGTCGATAAAAGATAATATTTGGAGTTTTGCCAAAAGAAATATCACGTGCTCCTTTTGGTAAAAAAGAGCCCTTGAGTGCGGTGTCACCTGAGGTTCCTGTGGGTACTGTACTTACGAGAGTATTCCTGCCCATATTTTCATAAGTACTTATTGCAACAGAAATACCGTCGAGAGAGAAGACCGCTTCTATTGCCTGTGGAATAGTTGTGGCGCTAATAAGTGACTCTGTTCCTGTGGTGAGATTGATATTGTAAATATGTCCTGTGCCTTGTTCTACATAGAGAATTTCGTTTGATGAAGTGAAGGAGGCTCCCGCAACTGGACGAGTGGTGAGTTGACGAAGATTTTGTGGTTTACCTGCCTCAGTCTGTGGCGAGACATCAACCGTGCCCTGTGGCTGATTCAATGAAGAATTTTGGGTATCGGGGCCACCGGTAAATTTTGTAAAGATGCCACCACTTTGAGGTGCCCCATAGATAAAGAAAAATAACCAGATAGCAGTAACGATGATGATGAGTATGCTTCCAATGATAATGTAGATTTTTTTCATATACTAATTATGAATAACACATTTTGTTGATCCTAAAAAACCAACTTCCACTAACATTCCAGAGGGGCAAGTCATGACACCATCCGTCTTTGTCTTATCGAAATAGAGGCACTCTGCAACACCATCAGATATTGAAAATGTACTACCTTGCCTTGCATCACATTCTGCTTTAGTATCGCTCATCTTTTGAATATTATAGGTAAGATCTTTGTTACCAGCACAACCTTCTTCTAAATGACAATATGCAATTGTTGTTTTTGTTACTCGGGTACCAGTTGGATAATTGGTAATATTTTGGTTAGACCCTGAACCCGAAGGGCCACCTCCACTTGAAATTGGTGTGGGAAGAGCTATATCTGATGCGGTTCGAAGGACATCAATATTAGTAAGATTTGGGTTAATTTCGTTCAGGACTAAGTATGGAGCGAGAAGAAGAATAAGCCCAAAGAGGACACCTTTTATATCACTTTTTGCAGATGATTTCCCCGAGACACTGTCTGTTGTGCTGTATCGGACTCCGGCCCATGAGATACGAATGACAGCAAACATAGCACCAAGCCCAATAGCTAATTTGTAGACAGCATTTATATAGTCAGGAATTGTCGCTCCAGATGTTGGAAGTCCAGGGAGCCCAACAAGAGGAGTAAAGTCAGGTGTCGCTCCATGAATAAAAACAAAAGGGAAAAAGAAAAACGAAAGTACAAAAATTAGGAATCTCCAACAGCTATGTAATAAAGTTTGTGAAGTTTTCATATATTAGTCAAAAAATAATTTGAAGGCCTTTTCTACAAATTGAGGTATCCGTTGCTTTGTGACAATACGTAGGTCAATTTCCGCAGTACCTGATTCTCCAACACGGCGTAATGTTATTGCATTCGGAAACGAAAGATCAGAGGAAGCTGGAACATTATTAATTTTCCAAGTGAAATCAGCATCATTACTGGAAAGAGCAGTATTCATATAATATGGCTCTCCAGAGATTGTCGTCTCCTCACCAAGAAGTGAAAAAGGACTCACAAGCTCTCGTTGTGAAAGGCCACGTAATGGATTTTGTTCATAAAAATGAAGCTCTGGGGAAACAGTGATTAGAGAAATATCACCCCCTCCAACTAGGGTACCTTTTGCATTAAAAATTTCTACCGATAAAAGACCATTGTCATAATGTGGCATCGTAAAGTCGAGCACATTTTTACCATTAACAGGGCCACCAAAAAGAACGGAACTACCTTGAGACCATTTATAGGTGTAGGATTTTTGAGAAGCGCCAGACCCGTCATGAATAATAGCAATTGCACGGAGGGCTGAATCAGTACTTGGAAGAGCTCTTCCCTTGTAAAAAAGAGGTACGTACGTCTTTGCTTCCAAAATAAGATCAGTAACAGTTGGGGCAATTATAATTGAAGAAGTAAGTGGAAGAGACCCCGCTCGGGTAAGTGCTACTTGGACAACAACTTCTTCTCCAAGTGCCCCTGTAGTAATCGTACATGAGCGCTCATTTCGACAATGAGATTGAGCAACATCATTTGTATACCATCGAATATATGCGCCTGTAGTTTCAAGGCTATAAGCATCAAGGGAGATTTCCACTAAAGAGTGCGGCGCGGGGAACTGTGGGTTTGGGATAAGATTCACACCCGCAGCATTTGTAGGAAGCGACTGAGCATGAAGGAAAGATATTCCAAGCCCAAAAAATAGGAAAAGTAAGACACTATGCCCTAAAAAACGCCATGATTGCTTCATAGACATACCTATAGTTTATCACACGAGACAAGGTCAAGATTGTTCAGAACTGAATAATGACTGAAAGTTCATGTACACAACCCAGAGTATCAATGAAGGGAGTAAGTTTGTTACAGGAATAAGGCTTAATGCAATTACCAATAAGGTTATTCCTGTAGACATGCCTGTTGCAAAAGGATCATTCCCTAAAAATTTATACCAAATCCAAAAACCAAGAAAAGTTACTATCGCAATCAGAGAAGTCACTCCCCAAAATAATATTCCAATTTCTTGTGCGGGGAAAGGAGTGCTGAGATCAACAAACCAATTGAGAACTTTCCCTGTTATCGTGCTGGTACTAAAATCTTCATAGATAGAAACAAGAACGAAAGGTGTGAGGCTTAATACCCCAAAAATGAATTGCCATGTGTAACTTGTACATGCCACACCGATTCCCATCCATTTAGAAAACGAAGTAATTTTACGGGGCTTTGCGAGGCCTCCTTTTTGCATACGTGCCCTTTCAACAAGGTGCTTTGCGAAAGAACCTTTTCGTGAAGGAGAAGGAGCTTCCTCTGAAGAAGTACCTCGAAAGCGCGAGGCACCGTTTGCAGATTCTCTCCCGTCACGAAGGCTTGGGCGGGCAGACCGAAGACGTTCACTAGTGAGATGAGAACGAGCTCTATCTCCAAAACGCATCTGTGCATTTCGAATACCTCCTGTAGTATTTCGAGAGTCTTCTGTCTGTGACGAAGATTGTTCCATAGAGTTATGGTGTGCCTAAAAGTTCTGCACGAGCTTGTTTAATTTGAAGAATTTGTGAAGGATCAGAGGTGATAATTTGATCTTCAGTGTATGAGGCAATAATTTTAATAGCAACATGTTTAAGACCGACAAAGAAGATCCCCTCCCCTACTCCCGATTCAAGAAGCATAAATTTCTCTTCATCGGTAAGGTTGAAGACATCCTTAAGAGTATCAACCGCAGTTGGCGACTGTTTCATTAAGAGCTGAATGGAGGAGTTGGTAATCATCGGAACGCCATACGGTGAACGAAGAAAATCGTCAACATCCTGTGTGATTGTGGCAAGACCAAGATAATATTTTCGACCACGTTTAGCGATATTGTGAAGGAATGCGGCTGTGTCTTCTGACTTAAGCATCCACCAAGCTTCATCTATAACGAGAAGGCGTTTTTTTAATTCACGACGGACAGCCCCCCAGATATGATTTGTAATGATGTACATCGCGATAGTTTTCAGCTCTTCTTCCATGTCACGGAGTGAGAAAACAACAAACTTTTGGTTGATGTCGACGTTTGTTGGCTCATTCATGAATCCAGACCATGTGCCTGAGGTGTATTTTGTAAGACGTTGGACAAGAGACTCACTTCCCTCCATTCCAGCAAGAACCATTTCAAAATCAGAGAGGAGTGGCGGAGGGAGATCGCGATAATCACCCGACCCCGTTATGTCTTTTAGTGCGTATACTTCATGGAGAGCTGTGTCGATAATAGCGTCTTCCTCAGGAGTAAGCCCCCCAAGCATAAGTTTAAAAAGCCCCACAAGTTCAATAATGTGTGAACGAAGTAGATCTTTCGGGTTCTCATCAGGAAGAGGAACAGGAAGATCAAAGGGGTTGATATGGTGATTTGATGAGAGAGAAATATTAAAAAATCTGCCTCCAGTAGCCTGTGCAAGATATTCATATTCATGTTCAGGGTCAATGACGAGTACTTCAGTACCAAACATGAGTGATCGGAGAATTTCGAGTTTAACTGCGTACGATTTTCCAGCACCAGATGTCGCAAAGGTCACTGAGTTGTAGTTGGTGAGAGAGAAACGGTCAAAAAGAACGAGCGAGCTGTTGTGTCGATTTACACCATAGAGTATCCCCGTGTCTGATGTGAGATCAAAGGAGGTGAATGGAAAGAAACTTGAAAGAGGAGAGGAATTGAACTTACTGTGCACCATAAGTTTGTCTGAAAGAGTAGGAATGATGCTCCTGAAACCATCTTCTTGTTGAAAGAAAGCGGGCTTTATGTAGACCAATCGAGTGTCGAGCATTCCTTTTACTTCCCCTTCAATTTTGTTGAGTTCGGCTTCAGTATCCGCGTAGAGGGCAATATAAAGTCCAACATTAAAAAGCTTTTCCTCGGCTTGCTGGAGTTTGTCTCGAAGATCCTCGAGGTTGCGGTACGCAGCATCAAGTTGCGGATCTCTAACCATCCCCTTCTCGGCACGTTCATTGATTTGACTTTGCACTTCAGCTACCTTTTTTTGGAATTTCTTCAAGGTTTCGGCGGTATCAATAGGATGAATCACAATAGAGACATCGAGCTCACGTTCAATATTTAATACTGGCTCTAACCAACCATCATTGAGGTATCGTGGGTATGAAACTGCAAAAAAGATTCTAGAAAGCTTTCCGCTAATGTTAATGCTTTTTGGATTAACGCTAATTGCAGAGGGGGCAATAACGTCAGGTAAAGAAAGTGGCGCAGAATTAACCCCCTCTTCAAGGGCACCTTTTTTATTTTGTTGTATGAAATCAAAAAGCCCCATAATACGTTATCTCAAAGGTTAAACAACCAATGATGAAATGTAACTACTCATAACTATATTATACATGGTTTGCTTTGGAACAAATTCCTCTATCGTTGCGGTGCATGGGATAGGTCTTCAGGATTAAATATATGATAGAAAAGCTCCGTGAGTTCCTCTGTGCCAAGAGGAGCCGTTCGAATACCGATTCTTGAAAGTCCTTGTTCAACAACAGAGACACGTTGGTCGAGTTGTGTACGGTCTTCAAAAAACTTATCTTGCGATTCAACGGGAGTTTTAACTTTTGGCCGTAAAAATTGCTTAATACCTTTTACCTCAAGATTTGATGGTGTGTACGGGACGACAATAAAAAAGTTCTTCGTCATAATATCCACCTGGCTTGTGAATGTTTGGATAAATTCCATATATTCACGAAGTTGAATTTTCATAAGATCATTGTCCTGAAGGGGCTGCCTTGAAGTAAGTACTTCAAGATAAGGACGAATATCGAGCCGTCTTGATTGGATATATATTTGAATAGAAAAATCAATGGAATTTAAAAATGATTGAAATTGAGAAAGTATTGCCTGCTGTTCATCGGTCGATTTTAAAGCGAAGTTTATCGATGAGGCAAGGAGTACCATACACATCTGACCATCCTTTAAAATAACCACATCATCATGGATGTCATTTATTGGGACGAACTGTTGTGTTGCATTTTGTGTTGCCATGATATTAATCAGCAGTAGGATTTTCGAGTTTATGAGCAAGGGCCGTCAATGTGCGTTTTTGAGAAGGAAGAGAAGCTTCTTCCGAAGGAAGTTGAGGTGAAGATTTTGATGAGATAGTTTGCTCTTGCTCTTTCCTCCAAAAATACAACTTACTCTTGGTTGTATAATTGATAAAAGATTCTAAAAATATTGAGAAGGGTCGGTTGTTTATGCGATGGAATGCAAGCGACGCAGAAAGAACTCCAAGTGGTACGCCGAACATAACAAAAAATATAAACGGAAGACTAATATAGAGCACAATAAGAGTTCCAGCACCGCCAGCGAGATAAATGAACTGACGCCATGTGAGGGGGCCAATGATTTTATCCTCGATCTCTATAAATTGTGGAACTTCAAATCGCATAGGTTTATTGTACATCATCACGGCACCCAGTCATGATGGATGTCTGGATTAATTTATGAACTCTTCTCTTCAGTATCGTGAGTGGCGGCGCTTGTATTTTCCGTTTTAGTATCAGTGCCCTTGATTTGCTTAGAGTCACTTGCCATTGTCCGATTTGGTGCTAGAGCTTTAAGTACTTCTTCTCGGGTAAGGGGTTTTGGACCCACTCCCCCACCACCGATTGGGGAACTTTCCCCTTTTGGCCAATGCTCAGTATGCCCACCATTCCCTTCCGTCACATCTGGAAGTGAAGTATTTTCCTCAAGTTCCTTCTTCCAGAGATATTCAAATGCTTGGAGGTCGTCAATGACTGGAGAAAGGACCAATGTTTCTATAAGTGTCGCAAGGTGCTCACTTGTTTCAAGTGAGAGAGAGGTGCTTTCTTGGATATGTTGAGTAAGCTCAAAAAGAGGAGAATAGAAAGTGAGGACAAGCATCACCTCGTTTTCTATTGACTCGTAGAGTGCCACATCCACACTTTCAAATTCAAGGATATCGAGGAGCTCTTTTTTAAAAGATTGTGCAGAGACAATGGCATTACACTGTGGGTACTCAAGAAGACGTTTCTTGAGGAGGATTTCAGCTTCTTGGCGTGTTATTTCCATAATGTTTAACTTTTATTTTTAAGCGCATCAACAAGGGCATCATTTCGAGCGTCTTCCTTTGTCTTCTTGATCAGCTTGTTAAAAGCCTTTCGTATTGCTTTTCCAGCCGCGTGTTCATGAGACAGAAGACGCCCAACTGGCCATGTGGATAGGAAGTTGCTTTTTTCAAGAACCGCTGCGTATCCTTCAATACCTTGTGAGGAAATTTCTCGTTTGAGGTTAGTCGCCTGCTTTTCCATTGTCTCTATAAGACCACGGGCTAGCTTACGTTCTTCAGCATTAGTAATTTTCTTGAAATCATCCCATGATTTCTTAATGTCAGCTCGCAATTCCTTATACTTGTTCTTCATCTCGTCCGTTTTGCCAAAATTGGTACTACCAAGGACGCGACGTTGCTTTTCTTGTTCATATTTCTGTTTGTTTTCTTTGATTGTATTTTCGATAGTTCTAATTGCTGTCCTCTGCGCTGCTCGTCCCGGGTCACCCTTAGGAAGGTCGTCAAGTTTTTCTTTAGCCCGCACAAGAGCAGCTTCGCCTGTTGTGACCAAATCCTTATACCGTGCCACAACTGGATCCGTATCATCAACCTCACCTAAAGATTTAGCAAATTTCATCTCCTTTTCCTCAACTTCTTTTTTAACGGTTGTGTACCCGCCCTTCCTCCCATCTCCTATACCAAGTGCCCTTCCGACACCGCCGACATTCCGTGCATCAAATGAAGCGTCTCCTACAGCACGAGTCCCCTTAAGGGCGCGACGCGCCAAAAAGCCAACAGCACCTCTTTTGCTGGCGGTGTCTTTAAGAGATTCCCTTTCTGATATTTTATGTGCCCCCCATCCAATCGTTGCTCTTCCAGTACGTGCGGCGAGGCCAGCCGTCGTTGCACCAATCATTTCTTTTGTTTTACCAACCACCATGTCCCCGCCTTTGATTCCCATTTTTTGTGCAAGTTGGAGAGAGAAGATGAGGAACATGATGACGATAACAAAGTTGAGGATAACGTTGAGGCTTCCACTTCCGGTAAAAGCATTCACAAATGAGTCGCCCGAACTTATGTTAAGTGCCGCCGTTACTGAGGAAAGGACGGAAATGGAGATAAGGAGAAGGAGTAGGTATGCTGGAGCGAAGAAGGAGTAGCTTATGAGTTTTCCCCAAAGATTACCCGCCTGCGCTGCTGTTTTTGGAAAAACTGTTGCAGCAAAGAGAATTGGCGAAAAAATCATTATAAGAATGAGTGCAACAAAACGCACAATGAGAAGAACACCTCCTGCGGCAAGAACAAAGCCAGCTACGACAAGCATTATTGATGCCATGACATAGAACCAGAGACTGTTGTCAGACGTTAATCTATTGAGAACTTCGGGATTTTTTGGTTGTGTATAAAAAGTAGTGATTCCAAGCTGTTGGGCAAATTTTGAAGAAATGTCGCTGTCTCTTGTGTCAGAAATTATCGACGTATAAATTTGCGATGCGGTGAGATTTGAGAAATCGATGACAACTTTTGTAAAGAAGAGACTGAAGTTAATAAGAAGCGCGCCAATAATAATTTTTGAAAGGATAGATTTAAATGAAGAATTTCCAGGGTCAAGGATCGTCCGAATTCCGAGAAAAATGAATCCAAAAATGAAGGCGAGATTTGCAATATCACGGATAAGTTTCCATATATTGTTTACAGTCTCGCCAAGGGGCGATTTTGTCATTTTGTCACCCATTTTGAAGACCAGTTCTTCAACAGCTGTTTCAAGGATATTCCCACCGAGCCAAGTAACCATCGCGGCTGTGGAGAGTATAGCAAGACCGAATTTTGCTTCCCATGAGGTAGAGGGAGCATTTCCTTCAGCCTTCGGAGCCGATGGCTTTGCCTTAGTAGCAGCGGGTGCAGCAGCAGCATTTCTTTTTGCAGCATCGGCAGTTACTTCAGTAGGATCCATATCTGCAATTTGTGCAGAGACGCGAGATGTTTGTAGAGAGATTGCCTGAGTGGAATTATTTGATGCAACTGCGAAAAGAGAGACAGACACTGGAGCAAAAATAATACAAAATACCAAAAACCCTGGAAGGATTTTTTTGAGTATCATGTTGTTTGTATTTTTTGTCATGTGTTTGTAGTGGCTCTAGAAGTCTACTTTGCGACAAGCAACGTCAACGGAATTCGTGAAAGTTTGAATTTGTGTACCAATGTCAGGAATAGTGATTCGTTCGAGACGAACGGTATCGGCAGCAGAATGTATTTGTCCTGCAGTTCTGTAGGAGTTGAAAATGTTAATTAAATTAAGCTCAGCTTCGGGGATGTTCGTTCCATGGTATTTCGTAAGTAGGCCTGAGGTAATAGATGCAGATGTTGCACTATTTCTGAGAAGATTGTAATCGTCACGAAGCGTCGTTAGTTTTGCTATGCGAATCGTTGTTGTTGCTGCTTCATTTTGGGCACCTGACTGGATTGAACTTAATGATGAAGACAGTGCACCAGAATGACATTTCGCTTCTTCCCCATACATACGCACTTTGTAGCCACGAGCATTATTTAAGGTACTGATGATCTGGTTTTGGAGTGCGAGATACTTCGTCTCGTCAATAATTGGCGTAGCAAAGACATCCTCAGGAGCAGTAGCTGCACTCCGTGGAATAGCCTCAGCAGACATTCGATCAAAGTAATTACCAGAGCCATTTTGGGAGTTGGTAAGTCCAAGGAGCCCTCCAGCTCCTGAGAGAACTGTTCCTGCAAGTTGAGAGAAGAGTGCTCCAACAAGTTCGTTCATTTCGTCTGCGACTTCAAGTCTCCGTCCGGGGCTTCCAATAGCATCGTTGAGGGTGTTTTGAATAATATTTCCTGGGGTGGTAATGTTCCCTTTTTCATCTTTGAAAGAGAGGAATCCTTGGCCAAAATCAAGAAGCTTTACCTCGCGACCTTGGGCATTACGAATGCTGAGAGCTAGCGCGGTCTGTGCCTCAAGTACAGCACCATACGGATTGTTTTGTGGAGTGAGTGTCATACTTCGCCATCCATCCCATCCTCCAGCAGCAAAGTCACCATTAACAAAAGCGTCGACATTTTTGACGACATCACTAAGTCGACATTGGGTAGTGTAAGTTCGACTCTTTCTATATTGAAGATCAACGGCAAATTGAACATTGAGCTTAAAGGGCGAACAGAGTCCTGCAAGATTTGATCCATAGATGAAATCTCCTGCAATTTTGTCTGCTATATCAGTAAGGAATCCCTCAAGATCAGTTATGAACGCAGGACTTCCCTTGAAACCAGAATTCACCCACTGTGTTGTGCTCCGTATCATTTCTTTAAGCATGATATTGATTAGCGCCCATGCAATCATGTCAAATGTAAACTCTTTAAGTACGATAGCGTCAGTAGCTTGGCTTGTAAGTTTAAGTATTGTTTGTCCAACAACAGTTTCTACAATGTGCGCTGGGTCAATAACGACTTCCCAGGCCTCAACTTTATTAAGTGAAAACGTCTGAGAAACCGGAGAAAAAACAAAACTACAGACGAGAAGTAGTGTCGTGCATGAAAAGAATAATTTTTTATACGGAATTTTTTTCATGGTGTGTCAAAAAGGTAAAAAGCTGCCCCCGGCTCGTCATTCGTATAAGCAACCCCCTGCGCGGTGAGAGCGGAGCCAATTGTTTGAAGGGCAAAGAAAAGTGACTGTGTATCATCTTCATAACCACGTACACGCGCCAATGAATAGAGTGGGTCAGTAAACGAAACTTGCATTGCACCGATGTCGGTTAGGATTGATTCATATGCATTCACGAGATCGAGATGCATGAGTGCAAGACTTACAGGTACCTGCATCGCAAGTGTGTCCCTAATAATGTTGGTATAAGCTTGATAGATTGGAGTAAGTGCATCAAGCTCTCTTGAATCATTTGTTTCAAGTGCCCGCTGGAGTATAAGTGCTTCATTTTCATTATTGATTGAATATCTCAGTATTATCTCAGTGACTTGATTACCATAATCTCGAATTGCTTCAGGCGAATCAGGAATAAGTGCGAGCTCAAGTCTTGTGTGTCGCACGCTGAGGGTGTTTTGGTCGATGGCATCAACAGCTTTTCCAACAAATGCAGAAGGATCACTAAAATCAACACCTTGCATTTTACCCGTCAGGTAATCCTGGAAAAAAGCTTCTGAAAATTTACCGGTAAGTGTTGTTGGAGATTGGTACTCATCGTCTCCATAAACTGGAATCGTTGAAGATGGGGTGATAATGGTATCAAAAGCCTTTGCCTCAAGAGCTTTTTGCCAATCTTGGACGCCGTCGCCGTCGCTATCTTTTGCGTCAATAAGAGTACGTGTCGAAGGTGGGGCAGCAACTACTGATCCTTGCAATGAGGCTTCGTTCGAAGTGTTCCCCACATACAAAGCACTAAGGATTACTACAATCCCTACCGCGAGCGCACCTCCTATACTAATGATGCCTTTCACATGAAATGCTTACTTATAAAGTATACCAATTACATACGTAAACTGTTGGTAGTTTATGTATAAACTGTGGTTAACTCACTAAGTTTTTGTGTATTGTGTGTGGAAAAAAATTATCAAAAATAAAGCCTCTTGGAGGAGAAAGTTGGCAGGTTTTTTTCGGTATAATTATCGTGGTATTTTTGTTTTCTCTAGAATTTTCTTACAGAGATTAATCCAGATAGGCAAAGCCAGGTCCTCTCCCCTGACCTTCAAAGAAATATTGAGTGTGGAAAAGATGTGAATAAGTGAGCCCCTATCGAGGATTATCAGTAAATTCCCTATAAGTTGCTTCCTTTTTGACTTAAATCCTTCGTGAAGAATAGCGAAAAAATCTTCTTGGGTAATCCCCTCAAGGCGGTCCTTAGAAATGTCTGAAATAGCGATAATCGCTGAGTCAATTTTAGGTTGAGGAGTGAAATTCCCCCTCCCAACCGTTTTTACATACTTTGGCTCACCAAAAACCTTAACAGAAAGAGAAAGGAGGGACTCTTTTTTATCTCTCACGATACGCACAGCGACCTCTTTCTGTACTAAAAAAACCAAGGTTGCGGGTTGTATATTGTGTTCTAGAAAAAAACGGAAAAGAAAACCAGATAGGTAATAGGGGATGTTGGCGATTATCTTGTAGGCGCGAGGCCGAAGGCCGAGCGCTTCCAAATCTACCTCACGAATATCTCTATCCACAATAACTAGCTTTTTAGCCGTTATTTCAGCAAAAAATGTTGTGTTAAGGGCCTCTATAGCACGATGATCAGTTTCTATCGCTACCACTTTCGCCCCTCGTTCAAGGAGCTCTCGAGTGAGAGCTCCTGTTCCCGGTCCGATTTCAAGCACAATATCCGCCTCCATCACCTCGCCTGCATCTGCCATCGCTCGAGGAATCCCTGCATTATTAAGAAAATTCTGCCCCAATGATTTTTTCGCATCGATTTTAGTTAGATTTTCATGCATAGAGACAAGTATAGGCACGCATTCTTAAAAAGCAAAGGAATTCAATGCTTGTCTTGTCACAAATTGACATGCTAATATATAGCGATTAATCGCTATATAAGTTTTGCATATGACTCGCATTTCAAAAGAAACACTTGATCCAAAAGTGCAGAAGCAACTTTTTTCTCAGTTCAGTGGACTACTCATGGCGAAAAACAAAAAAGCTCTCGGAGAAATACTCAGGTCTTTGTTCACTGATGCGGAGATAGTTATGCTTACAAAACGTCTAGCAGTTATCTACTTGCTCATTGAAGGATATTCTTCGTATGCAATTTCCAAGCAGCTTCTTGTTAGTGATTCTACCGTTAGGAACCTTAAAAGACAGCTTGAAGTAGGAAGATTTGATGCAATGACAGCAAGCCTGAGAAACAAAAAATTTAATAAGGAAGAATTTTGGAAGACGGTCGACCTCCTTCTTAGAGCAGGATTACCACCACGAGGAAAAGGAAGGTGGAAATGGCTTTATGAGGGTCAGTAATGCTGTTTAAAAAAAGCCCCCACACTATCGCGATAAATCGCGATAGTGTGAGGACTTTTTTAAACCTAGTCAAGGTAAACGGTACGTTCGTATCCTGATTCCGTGGGGTTCTCACTTTCAATGAGATCGCTTCGAATGTCACTAAGAAATGACGATGGAGAGTTAATGCGCTGACTTCCAAAAATAGTTCGAATGTGTGCATAGGAAAGAAATATTTTTTTCTTTGCTCGGGTAAGAGCAACATAAAAGAGGCGTCGTTCTTCTTCATTATCAATCCGTTCATCACCAAGTCGTTCATGGGGAAATAGCCCTTCTTCCAGTCCAGTAATAAACACGTATGGAAATTCGAGTCCTTTAGCAGAGTGAATTGTCATGAGACGGACCGCATCAAACTCTTCTTTCTCTTTGAGTTCATCCTGATCACTTCCAAGTGCTGCATCCTCAAGGAGGTGTTCAATTGCAACAAGAGGTTCCTCCTCATGGTATTTTGTTCCAAGGGAAACAAGCTCACGAATATTTTCAAGACGTTCAAGCCCCTCCTCTCCGTCGTGTTTGTAGCCCTCTTCTATGCCAGTATGTCTCATGATAAACGTCAATGTCTCATGCACAGGATGCTCACCTGCAAACGTAGCAATTTCCTCAACAAGGCGATTAAAAGAATCAACTTTTTCTCGAGTCTTCGCAGGTAGTTCAGCAGTTCTCCCTTCAACAACTTTGAGAAGGGTTACTTTTCCGATGCCTCGTGGTGGAGTGTTAATAATGCGAACGAGGTCGTTTGTACTACTTGGGTTGAGTGCATACCGCAAAAAAGAGAGGATGTTTTTAATTTCTTTTCTCTCGAAAAATTTTGTTCCAAGCATTTGATAAGGGACGTCGTAGTTGATGAAGGCTTCTTCAAGAGCGCGAGATTGGAAGTTTGTACGGAAGAGAACCGCAATTTCTGAAGGAGATACGTCATTTTTTACTAAGTCTTTTGCGGTAAGTGCCACATATTCCGCCTCCTCTTGTCCACCCATTGCCGCGTAGAGAAGAATTTTTTCTCCGACGTGATTGTTTGTAAAAACTTTTTTTGGTGGGCGGTTGAAGTTTTTTTCGATGATGTCATTAGAAGCTTCAATGATGGTTTGTGTAGAACGATAATTTTCTTCGAGCATAATAATTTTTGCCTCAGGAAAATGACGCTCAAATTGTAAAATATTTTTTATGTCCGCACCGCGCCATGAATAAATATTTTGATCGACATCGCCAACGACACAGAGGTTTGCTTTATCGCCTACAATGAGCCGAGCGATCTCATACTGCACACGATTTGTATCTTGGTACTCATCTATGTGTACATGGGTGTATCGCATCCTATATTTTTCCAAGATCGAAGGATGACTTTTGAGCATGGAGAGCGTCTTCGCAAGAAGATCATCAAAATCGAGAGCATGTTCTTCTCGTAGAATATCCTCATAGTGTTTCCAGACATCACCTGCAACACGGTCAGGATAGGTCTTTGCATCTCCAGCAAATTCTGATTGAGGAACCGCATCACCCTTTGCTCGAGAAATGATACTCAGCATTTTTCGAGGTTCAAATTGTTTTGGGTCAAACCCTGCACGAGTGAGGGCTTTTTTAATGGCGCTCGTCGAGTCACTTCTGTCGTAAATTGTAAATTGTTTTCGAAGTCCAAATACCTCATGGTCTTCACGGAGCATACGAACGCCGAGTGCGTGGAATGTTGTGACGGTTGGAGACGAGTCAATCCCCGCTCGCATGGTTCCGGTAAAAGTGTGAAGTAAGTGAGTGACCCGTTCACGCATTTCTTTTGCTGCCTTGTTTGTAAAGGTAACCGCAAGGATCTTCTCAGGAGAAGTTCCTTCAAGAATAAGGTTAATGATACGGTGTGTAATGACACGAGTCTTCCCTGAACCAGCACCCGCAAGGACAAGTAAAGGGCCGGCCGTTGTTAAGACGGCATTTTTTTGAGCATCGTTTAATCCTTCGAGGTGATTCATGAGTAATTTTTAGTTTCTCGGGATCAACTATAGCACAGGAGACAGACCGACTCTTTTTAAGAAGAGAAATAACATGAAAATATTACACAACAAATTTTTACATTCACAAATAGCCTAAATATGGCTGGCTGCATGAGTGAAATGACCCTTTTTATCTGACTGTGGACAATGTGATTTGGCAAGGTTGCCCCATTTTTTCACTCAGATATCATAGTAGTGTGCTCGTGTAAGGCACCAATGGAGCGTTTCAAGAACCGCTTTTTTTGTTTCAGAAAATACCGTAATGGTTGTGTGGCGGAGAGTCCATAAAATACGCATATTAAACAAAACTCACACGAATCTCGTTCCCTACTTCATCGCAAGAATGAGGAACAGAGGATATATAGACCTTCCCAATGGCTTGTTATAGAGCTTGTAGTTTTTTGTATTGTCATCGTTCTTCCTCTTTCTGTTCATGCCGGGGTTTTCTCGCTCTTTTTTGATACAGCCTCAGCAGTTTCAAAAGAAGAAGTGGTCTATGACTACGATACAAATGCACAGATGGTTCCCCTTCTCAAGGCTGCCCTCCATACTGATCCTAATCCAGCGAAGGGTGGAGGTGATATTATTGTTGCAGATGGAGCACTTGTACCAAGTGGAGACAGTAATGGAAAAACAGATTTAGTTAACACGAAAACCAGTAATGGAGAAATAAGTGTATATATAGTAAGAGAAGGAGATACTCTTTCACAAATCGCACAGATGTATGACGTAAGTTCTAAGACTGTCCTTTGGGCAAATAATATTTCAAACCCGAGTAAAATTCGTCCAGGTGACGCACTCGTTATCCTTCCAATTACAGGAATCCGCCATGTTGTTAAAAGTGGTGACTCACTTGAATCAATCGCCAAGAAATACGAAGGTGATGTTGAAGATATTATGGAGTACAATCAACTTGCATCAACAGAAAGTATTCATATCGGAGACACGATTGTGATCCCTGATGGAATGATGAGTGTCCCTCCACCAGTAAGGAAATCTTCAGCATCAAAAACGAGTGGAGGCACTGCCACTGGCGGAGCATCATCATTCAGTAAGCCAATACCGGGAGCTATCCGTACACAGGGAATTCATGGGTATAATGGCGTCGATTTAGCAGGAGTTCCCGCAGGGACAGCCGTTCTTGCTGCACTCAGTGGTGAAGTTATTGTTGCAAAAGGCTCTGGATGGAATGGTGGTTACGGTTCATATGTTGTTATCAAACACGCCAATGGAACACAGACACTTTACGGGCACCTTGCAAAAGTGTACGTTTCTACTGGACAAAAGGTTTCGACGGGAGTACCGATTGGAAGTATGGGTAATTCAGGAAGATCAACGGGACCACATCTCCACTTCGAGGTTCGTGGTGCCAGAAACCCATTTTAGGCGTCGCGCTTTGTCGATTACTCAAAAAAGCTACTTCAATGTACATGTGTACACCTCGTAGCTTTTTTTGTCTGTCTCCTCACGCTATACTCTAAAATTGGTTTCTGAAACCCACAATCCTTTCTAGTGTAACGGATACTATTGTAAAAACCCTGCGAGCCTTTGGCTCGCAGGGTTTTTATTAAGTTCTTACGTCTTTACCCTAAAGTGCAAAGCTTCAAGCACATGTGTTTCTTTCAATTCGTCCGAATCCTCGAGGTCGGCTATAGTGCGCGCAACTTTAATAAGGCGATGATAGCTTCTTGGCGAGAGCTGAAGTTTTTGTGCTGATTGTTTGAGGAGCTCACTTACACTCTTGCCCAACTCAATACATTCTTCTATATCTCTCGCTGACATTTCGCCGTTTGTTGATATCCCTCTACTGGTAAAGCGGATGCGCTCACGTTCACGGGCTCGAAGAATTCTGGCTCGGATCTCTTCAGTCTCATTCCGCTCTGATGTAGTGGTAGGATCGCGTTTTTCAACAAGTGTTTCAAAATCGACATGAGGAACCTGAAGCCAAAGGTCAATGCGATCGAGGATTGGTCCTGAGATTTTGTTTTTGTACGTTTCAAGCATTTGTGCGGCGTAGTCATTGCCCGCATCTCCTCCTCGACTTGGATTCATTGCAGCAACAAGAATGAAGTCTGCTGGAAATATTGCTGTTGAATGAACGCGAGAAATTGACACCACTCGATCTTCAAGAGGTTGCCTGAGTGCGTCAATTGCACGTCTCTCAAACTCGGGAAATTCATCGAGAAAGAGTACTCCATGATGTGCGAGCGTTACTTCACCTGGCTTTGGATGAGTTCCTCCTCCAACAAGGGCTGTGTAGGAAGCAGTGTGATGAGGAGATCGAAACGGAGGACGTGAAGAGACACCATTTCCAGTGCCAGCGACAGAGTGGATCGATGTGACTTCAAGCGCTTCATCTACCGAGAGTGGAGGAAGAATGCCTTGAAAAGCTCTAGCGAGCATCGTCTTCCCAGTGCCAGGTGGCCCGACCATTATGATGTTGTGTCGCCCTGCTGCAGCGATCATGAGTCCGCGTTTCGCAGATTCCTGCCCACGAATATCTTCAAGACGAACAGTGGCATCATCCCAGAGAGTTGGAATTTGTGTCGGCGGCTCAGGCTCCTTGAGTACGTGGCCATCACGATGGGTGTCGATATGCGAGATAACTTCCGACAGTGATCGTGCGGCAATAACTCGTATCCCTGGTATGAGAGCAGACTCCTCTCTGTTTTCGTACGGAACAATAATTTCAGAAAAACCTTTGTCGCGTGCAGTTCGCACGATAGGAAGAACACCTCGAATCGGGCGCAATGCACCATCAAGGCCAAGCTCACCAATAAAAATAGTTTTTTCAATCTGAGCCTCGATTGAGCCTGAAGAAATGAGATAAGAAATTGCCATTGGAAGATCGAACAGCGGGCCGTCTTTTTTTAGGTCTGCTGGGGCAAGAGAAATAATTACTCGATGGTTCTGACTCTTTGGCGATTTAAATCCAGAATTTTTTATAGCACTATTTACTCTGTCACGAGCTTCTTCGATTGCTTTTCCCGGGAGACCAACAACTGCAAATGAAAACAGACCTCGAGAGAGATCTGTTTCGATAGTGACAACGTCGGCTCCGATGAGTGATGGTTGTGCTGCGTATACTCGTGCAATGTTCATAGGTTAGATAGTGTGAGTATCATTGAGATGTGCAATGCAAGTGCGTGCGCTTGGGTTTGCATCAAGGCGAGCTTCCTCGATTGGATTTTCACACGTCTCGCAAAGACCAAATGTTTTTGTATCGATGCGAGCGAGAGCTGCGACAATATTATTGTAGCGGGGCTCGAGTGTTGCGATAAGTGCTCGACGTTCATTCCACTCTTCAACCGCATCCGCTGCAAGATTGGCATCAGGTTCTTCTGCATCAAGTTCTTCGGGGACAGCTATCCAGTCTTGAGGGTTATCGGGATTGTGTATACCAATAGATTTGAGTTCTTCAGCAAGCTCTGTTTTCATCTGTTCTAGACGGACTTTATATATATCAATTTCCATAATACAAAAAGTATACCATGGACAAATGTACCGTTAAAAATTTTGAAGAAGCTTCGAGAGGGCGTTTGAGGAGCTTGTGAGAATAACAGTATTTTGGTTTATAAATGCAGAAAGAAGGATTTCATTACCAAATGTGTCTTTAAGAATTCGAATCGACTTATTATTTTGTACAGCATCGACAAAGTTTGAAGCTGGCACTTTGTCTGACATAAAGAGAGGTCGTAGATCTTCATAGAGGTATTGTTCCCATGCGAGCAATCCAGAAAAAAGAACATCAAAATTGTACGATCGTAGCACGACGTAGGGCTCATTTTTAGTAGTCATAACAGACCCAATCATAAAATTTTCATCGAACGAATCCAGAGTTTTCAAAGGAAGTCTTGCATCGAGAAAGACAAGGACCTCTTCCGTTGTTGCTAGACGGTGTGTGTTTTCGTCTGAAATTACTGGATATAGTTGTGTCGTTTCGGCTTGGGCATTCTGAATTGAAGATGTGAGTAGTGTGAGGAAGTTTTCCCGCGAGTCTTTTAATTGAATCGAAGTTTGGATTTTTGTTTTGAAGAACTGGGAAACAACAATTTCAGTTTCTGAAACTTGGGATGACGATGAATCACTTGTGCTTCGTACAAAGAAAAAAGTAAGTAGGGCAAGTATCACGCCAAGTACTGCTACACCAAGGAGAATGAGCCATTTGGCGAGTGACCCAACACCAGCTTTTTGAGGTATGGAGGACGATGCATCTTTTCCAAGGGAAGTAGTCGGTGTTTTTTGTGTAGTGTGTTCTGCAGGATTTTGCCGATCAACACCGCGGAACATTGCTTGTGAGGAGCGATGGTATTCAACTTCGGAAGTTGTCGTTGAGGGTTGTTGAGGTGTTGCGAGTTTGTCCGCAATGTGTTCCACGGGTTCACGCGATTTTTGTGGTTCAGATTCTTCGATTGCTGCGTAACCGTGTTTCGGCTGGTTAGGTGCTAGCGGGGCAACTGACGAAGGGGATGTAGAAACAAGTTCTTTCTGCGAATCCCGAGCTTCTCGTTTGTACGGAGGATTCGTTTTTACATTATTTTGTGAACTCGGGTATTTTTTTTGTCCAGAATTACCAGTGTCGCGTTTAATAACAGGAGCAACCATTTCTTTACGGAAATCGACTGACTCAATTTTCGGCGCGGGAGTTATTTGGTTTTCCTGAGGTTTCCCTTCAGCTTCAATAGGAAGATCAAGAGGGATCTTTTCAGAAGAACTTTCTTGAATTTTCACATCGGGTTGTCCCCCTTGGAGTTGAGCAACATCACTCGAGTATGTTCGCATTTTCTGGATAATCGGAGTTGATTGTTTGGAGACGATATGGTCTGTCGTCTCAGGTTCAGGAGGTTGAGGTTTTTCTACAACATGCGTCCATGCGGCTTTCTTTTTCTCGAGTTCTTTTTTTATGACAAGCGGTACAGGCGTCGCGGGAGAGAGACCCTCAGATACTTTTTTGAGTTTTTCAGCAATATGCTCATGGTCATCTTTTGGAACTTGCCTTGTGTGAGTTGAGGCTTCTTTGATTGTGTCGATCCGAGTTTCTGCTTTCTCAATCACCGGTTCTTCATGGTGACGTATCTCCTCAACAGTTTCAAGTGTCCCTTCTAATTTTTTTTGGGTATGACCCCACCACTCTGAAAATGCCTCATGGAGATTCTTGCCAAGCGATTGTCGCTGTCCGCGTTTATCCGAGACTATCGTACCCGTTTCCGTACCATCACTTTTATACGCTTTTGTGACATTAAAGACATCGTCATGGTTAGTGAGGTGAGAGTTTCCTGTTCCGGATTTTTCAGCAGCTCCAGACTCTTCCGCAGGAGTTGGAATATTGCTAAACGTAATTCCAAGACGGTCGTCTTCTTTAGGGGGGATGCTGGATTGTTTGTCGGAGTCTGTATTCATACAAGGTAATAGTACTATACGAAACTATTCTTGCTAGGGGTACTGGAGGAATTAAAAAATACCCGCACGATTATGCGGGTATTTTTTTGTAACGAAAGTTATTTTTTCTCAGGAGCTTTGAGTCCACGTTTTCGCGCAAATTCTGGGTCTGCTTTTTTTATAGAGAGACCAATTTTTCCATCTTCAACTTTTGACACAATAACATCAACACGATCACCAACCGCAAGAATTCCGTCAAGATTTTCAAGTCGCCATGGCACAATTTCTGATATATGAATGAGACCTTCGTTTTGACCAGTCAATCTTGCGAAAGCACCGAAGGTTGCAACACGAGTAATTTCAGCATTGAAGCGTTCTCCAATCTCAAACACTTTTGTAAGGTCAGCGATACGAGTGCGCGCTAGTTCTGGAGCATCACCCTTTCCTGTTATGTAGACTGTCCCGTCATCTTCGATGGTGATTTCGTCAACACCAGTTTCATCCTTAATACCATTAATAGTTTTCCCTCCCCCACCAATGACGAGTCCTATTTGGTCAGGTAAAATTTGCATAACGATAATTTTAGGAGCTCGCGGTGAAATATCTGCACGGTGAGTTTGAATCTCAGCTTCCATAACATCAAGAATATGCATTCGAGCTAGGCGAGCTTTTTCAAGTGCTTCTCGAAGGATTTTTACTGGGATTCCACCGACTTTTACGTCCATCTGAATTGCGGTGATTCCCTCTCGTGTTCCTGCAACTTTGAAGTCCATGTCGCCATGTTCGTCCTCAGGACCTTGGATGTCAGTAATGAGTTGGTAGGTTTCATGATTTTCCATCATGAGCCCTGAAGCGATACCTGCAACAGGTCGTGTTATCGGCACACCACCATCCATAAGTGCAAGCGTTGAAGCGCAAACAGAACCCATTGAGCTTGAACCATTTGACGCCATTGTTTCAGAGACCAATCGAATCGTGTACGGGAAAGACGTTTTTGATGGAATAACAGCAGCAAGCGCTTTTTCAGCAAGCGCACCATGCCCGATCATCCGACGGTTCGTCCCACCAATTCGCCCAGTTTCTCCCACTGAGAAAGGCGGGAAGTTGTAATGATGCATAAAATTTTTCTTGGTACCATTTTCTTCAATAGAGTCGAGTATTTGTGAATCATCTGGGCCACCAAGTGTTAGTGCGGCAAATATGTGTGTCTCCCCTCTGTAGAAAATACCACTCCCGTGAAGTGCTGGTGAAATTCCTCCTGCTTGAGCGAAGAGTGAACGGACATCATCCATTCCTCGTCCATCAGGGCGAACTTTCTCATGAATCGTGCCATGGTGGAGTGTTTCATCGATAGCGTGCTCGTAGTATTCGCTTGCAAGTCCGGTATCCTCATCAGGCAGCTCCTCTTTAAGTAGAGCAAGCCATGTATCTTTGAGTTCATAAAGGTGCACTTTCCCTGAACGGTTTGAAAAAAGCACTTCTTTCAATTTTGCTGCAATGTTGTTTGTAAAGAGAGCAAGAGCTCCATCACTAAGTGATGGAAGTGAGAGGTCTCGTTTTATTTTGCCAATTTCAGTGATGATGTTCTTTTGGAACACCTCAAGTTGTTCGTTTATAAGAAGTGCCTGATCGAGAGCGTTACCTATTTCGTCTTCTGATATTTCGAAACCGGCGGACTCAATCATGTTGACTTTTTTTTCTTGTCCGCAAACTAGAACCTCATAAGAAAGAAGTCCTGTTGCTCGTTCTAAATATGTTGGGTTAATGATTATTCCACCAGTTTCGATTGATTTCCCAATACGAACAGCACCGATAGGGCCTGCCCATGGAATGTCTGAGACTCCAAGCGCTAGTGATGCACCAATGATGCTGAGAACATCAGGGTCATCTTCTCCAGCACTTAAGACCGTTGCAATTACTTGTATTTCGTTACGGAGAGCGTGGTTAAAAAGTGGACGAACGGTTCGATCAATCATGCGTGCAGAAAGCACAGCCCCGTCGCTTGGTCGCCCTTCTCTTCGCTGAAATCTGCTCCCTAGAATTTGCCCCGTCGCATAAAATTTTTCCTCAAATTCTACAGAAAGTGGAAAATATGACATTCCACTCGCACTACGACTACTCATAACGGCGGTAACTAAAACGACAGTCTCACCCATAGTGATCATGACTGAACCATGTGCCTGATTAGTAAGATCTGTAAAATTTGCAGTCAACGTCTTTCCAGCGATTTCGATACTATATGATTTTTTCTCCATATAACTTCATGATGGTTGCGAGCGATCCAGATTTCAGATTTCAAACAGCATTGAAGCTTGAAATCCACCTATCTGCATCGCTCATGAATAATGTGCACAGTGTAGCAAAACCTATCAAAAAAAACACCTATCGAGATACGGTCTCGATAGGTGTTTTTTAACGCTATACAAAGGACGAATAATTAATCGTCGTCTGTATCAGTGCCGACAATTTTTCGAATTTGTTTACGAAGGCGATTGTTTCCCTTTAGTCCAATCAGAAATTGACTTGGAGTATCATCCATATCAATAAAGTCGTCAACACATTCTTTAAGTCGTGATGAACTCGATTTTCCAAATGCAATACACTCAACCTGACACCCTTGTGATTTTACGTATTCAACGAGAGGAACGAAGTCCCCGTCTCCTGTTGCGATTATGATTGAATCAACTTTGTTTGAATGCTTAATAGCATCAACAGCAAGGCCGACGTCCCAGTCTGCTTTTTTGGCACCGCCAAAAAATATTTGAAGGTCCTTCGTTTTTACTTCGATACCGATTTTTTCAAGGGCTTCGAAAAACGACTGTTCCTCACCGCTCTCTGTGGTAACAACATAGGCTATTGCTCGTACGAGTTTTCTATCTCCAAGTGCAGCTTTAACGACCGCATCAAAGTTAACCTTTGCTCGGTATATGTTTTTCGCACAGTGGTAGAGGTTCTGTGTATCGATAAAAATAGCGACACGTTGTTCTTTATGTTTTATAACTGACATGTTATTCGGGACTATTGTATATAAAAATGTACATTCACTTCACAGCTTCTCTTAATTAGTATAGCAGAAATAGCAGCGTGAAGAGAAACACGCACATTCCTTTTAGGAATGTGCGTGTTTCGAGTTCCTCGCAATTACTTCTTGAGATTGAGTTTCTTGAGGAGAGACTTATACGCCTTCTCATCATGTAGTGCAAGATACTTAAGATGCTTGCGTCTATCAGCAACCATTTGAAGTAGACCTCGACGAGAATGAAAATCTTTCAGATTCTTTTTGAGGTGCTTCGAAAGTTCGTCTATCTGCTTTGTGAGAATAGCAACCTGCGCTTCAGGCGAGCCTGTATCGCTGTCATGCCGACGAACTTCCTTTATTACGTTTTCTTTCTTTCGTTTTGTAAGCATAATGTTTTAAAAATGCGCCTCAATGTGTAGATAGCACACGGACGCTATTAAATCGTAACCTGCGAAGGTTATAACTACTCTACCACAGATTGACATATTTTGCAAGCTCTGCTCTAGTCATCATTCATGAGCAGAAAGAGTGGATTTTCTCACCACAATATAGGTTCCAACCCATGAGCCCATAGCGAGAGGTACTATATAGAGGTAGTTTTGCACGTAGTTAAGAACCCCAAATGCGAGGAGAAAGTGCATGAGTGCCCCGGTTGTTGCGGCTTGAAATGGTCTTTTCCCAGCCACAGCGAGTGTGTAGTGAGCGTACATACCATCAATGATTATGTAAACAACAAAAATGAGAAATGCTGTTGTGATTTGAAGCTCTTGCCAATGCAAACCAATATCCATGAATAAAATTATACACGATTCCGTAGGCGCATTCTGTTATTGTGCGACACTCCTCATGTACTATATATAGTATGAAACTATCTGAGCTCAAACGAGAATTTCTTGAGTACTTAGAAATCGAAAAAGGACGAAGTATTCTTACGATTTCAAATTACGATAGATACTTGGCTCGGTTTTTGACGTATGCAAATACAGAAGATCCCCAAAAACTCACGGAGCAGACTGTTAGAGAATATCGTCTCTGGCTTAATAGACAGCCTGGGACAAAAACAGGACGTCAGATTGATACTTTAAAACGAAAAACGCAAAACTACTACCTCATTGCACTCCGCGCATTCCTTAAGTACCTCCGAAAGCGGAGTATTGAATCACTTAACCCAGAACTTATTGAACTTGCGAAAGTTCCTGATAGATCACTTGATCTCATCTCCACACAAGAACTTAACCGACTTATGGATGCGCCTGATGTAAACACTACTCGGGGACTTCGTGACCATGCCATACTCGAGCTTCTTTTTTCAACAGGGCTTCGTGTTTCTGAATTATGTTCGTTATCACAAGAGGATGTCGATCTTTCGCGAGATGAGTTTTCTGTTCGAGGAAAAGGAGACAAGGTTCGCGTCGTCTTTCTTTCTGACACAGCACGTAATGCAATCAAAGAATATTTGAAAGTGCGAAAGGACTTTGACGATGCAATGTTTGTTCAGTATGGAAAAAATAGTAAAAAAGAGGAAGTGAAAAACAAAGACCTGCGACTTACTCCACGAAGTGTGCAACGTATTATTAAACAGTACGCAACGATTGCTGGCATTACGCGGAAAGTAACCCCGCATGTTATTCGACACTCTTTCGCCACTGACCTTCTCAGTAATGGCGCTGATATTCGTTCGGTGCAGGCGCTCCTCGGACACGCCAATATTGCAACGACGCAAATATACACCCATGTCACTGACAAACACCTCCGCGACATCCACAAGAAATTTCATTCGCGGGGGTAAGTACTATTTTAAAAAATCCGCGCATGACTTTGTTATAAGTAGGTTTTGTTGACCAAATGAGTCCTTCAGAGTACTCTTCTCCCCAGATTACATAGTTCATTTCGGGCTGTGATCTTCGACAACTTTCGAGGAGTAATTCCATGAAATATATATCAACCCGTGGAGGAGGAGAACCGAAGTCATTTTGTGACATTCTCCTCGGAGGACTGGCACCAGATGGAGGTCTTTATCTGCCAGAGACATATCCACGAGTAACAAAAGAAATGCTCACAGAATGGCGCAAACTTTCGTACGCAAAGCTTGCGTTTCGAATCTTCTCGCTCTTCATCGATGACATTCCGCGAAGAGACCTGTGGGCAATTTGCAGGAAGACGTACACGTCCGATGTCTACCAGTACTGTCGAGAAGGATGCAATCCTGCAGACATCACGCCACTCGTTACGCTCGAACCGTGGCTCCATCTTTTGGAACTTTCGAACGGGCCGACACTGGCCTTCAAAGACATTGCCTTGCAACTTTTGGGCAATCTGTTCGAGTACGAGCTCGGGCGGCGTGGTGAGGTCATGAACATCCTCGGTGCGACATCGGGGGATACGGGTTCGGCGGCAGAGTATGCAATGCTCGGCAAGAAGGGTGTCAAGGTCTTCATGCTTTCGCCAGAGGGAAAGATGAGTGCCTTTCAACGGGCACAGATGTACTCACTTCAAGATCCCAACATCCTCAACCTTGCCGTCCGTGGCATGTTTGATGATGCACAGGATATCGTGAAGGCGGTCTCTGACGATGCCGAGTTCAAGGCAAGGTACAAAATCGCTGCGGTGAACTCCATCAATTGGGCTCGCGTCATGGCGCAAATTGTCTACTACTTCAAGGGATATTTTTCCGCGACAAAAAGCAATGACGAGTTTGTCAATTTTGCGGTTCCGACCGGAAACTTCGGCAATATCTGTGCAGGGCATATCGCACGCATGATGGGACTTCCAATCAAACGTTTGATTCTCGCAACCAACGAGAATGACGTTCTCGACGAGTTTTTCCGCACCGGTATGTATCGGCCGAGAAGCTCCGCGAATACGCTCGTCACATCGAGTCCATCGATGGACATCTCGAAGGCCTCCAACTTCGAGCGGTTCGTCTTTGATTTTGTCGGGAGAGACTCCGACATTGTGTGGAGTCTTTGGCATTCGCTCGGTACTCAAGGATCGTTCGATCTCGTGGGAGTCACTCGAAATGATGTTCAGGATTTCGGTTTCGTGTCCGGGGTAAGTACTCACGCCGACCGCCTTGCCACGATTCGCTCGGTGTGGGAAACCTACGGCATCATGATTGACACGCACACCGCCGACGCACTCGCCGTTGCACGGCGCCTTCGTCGCCCAGGCGACAACATCGTCGCCCTCGAGACGGCACAAGCCATGAAGTTCGAAGAAGCGATTAGTGAGGCTCTCGGTAGTAACCCCGGGCGCAGGCATTCGGATTTCGTCGGTATTGAAAAGCTTCCTCAACGTGTCGTGGTTATCCCCGCAAGTTCTGCAGAAGTAAAGTCGTACATTGCGAGTAACACCTGATTTGTTTTGGGTACAGTTCCCAGTTCAAAAAGCCTGCAACGCATTGCGTTGCAGGCTTTCTTTTTTAATACGAAATTTAGACTACTTAACGACCAAAGTCCCCACCATACCGCTTGCTCTATGTGAACCCACGGAGCAATAGTATTCAAATGTTCCAACTTCGTCTGCAACAAAGGTAACTTTAGAACTATTCCCTGTTTGCACTTTCTCTGTGCGCGCACTGAACTCATCAAGTACCCAATCATGGAAGCCCTCAGTACTTATGAAGTTAATAGTAACGACGTCTCCCTTTGTTACATGAATTTCCTTGAGGTTAAAACTGAAATTTTCACCAGCTACTTCAAATACTTTTGTCTGCGGGGCCTCAGTTGTTGGGAGTTCAGTATCAACCACTACATCAGCAATCGGCAGTTCCATACCAACATCGCTTCCCGGCACCTCATCGGTAAGTGCGTCGATTGTTTCGCTTTCTGGTACAAGGTAAGAATTTTCTGTCGATGGTTCTTGTAAGGAAGATTGTGAACTATCAGAAGTCATCCAGAGTAAACCGGAGGTTAGCACAAGCGCTATTAGAGCAATATATAGTAGTTTCATAGAAAAAATTATTGATTCAGGAAAGTATTATTTTATCATGTACATAAACATGAAGATAATCAAAATATTACTCAACGAGCAAAGTCTCTGGTTGAGGAGGAAGACTGTTTTTTCGAGAAAAGAGTCGTTTAAATTTGTTTGTAAAAACGATACGTAAACCGAGGATTTCTAATCCAACAAAGAAAAGAGTTCCTCCAGGAGTGAGTGGTGTTACGAGCATAAGAAAGCCGAACACAACAAGAAACCAACCAGCGATTTTTCGAAGTCGTGGCCTTGTGAGGGTATAATTATTAAATCGTTCGCGCATATACTCATGGTGACGCACAACCATGATCGTTCTTACAAGAGTGAACAAGTAAACATTAATAAATCATTTTGTGTTAAATGCCGAGGAATAGAAATACAAAAAAACGAGGACGAGCCTCGTTTTTTTACAATAGATCTAAAGATCCAAAAGTGACGATATGTCAGATCTTTAACTCAATCGTTGCATCTTCCCGTAGGCTACTGATTAAGTCAGCGACAACTTGTTGCTGTTTCTGACTAAGAATTTGAGCTTCGATTTGTGGTTTGATTTCATCGAGTGGAGGAAGTTCATTTTCGCCAGCATCAATTCCATCCAAAAATGCCGCTACCTCATCATCCGTTACGGTAAGAGCATTGATTGAGGTTTTTGATTCAATATACTTATCTGCAAGTACGCGTTCCTCGATATTGCTTCGAAGTTTTTCTTCCGTAAGTCCTATTTCAATCATCTTTGATTTGAGAGCATCTTCTCCTCCAAGTTCTGTTGCGAGCTCATCATATTTTTCTTGAACCTCTGCATCGGTAACTTCTATTTTGGCAGCATTTGCTGCAGAGATGAGAAGTGCATTATTGACGAGGATCTCAAGTGCTTGATTCTTTACTTCTTTCTGAATTGTTTCTTGGGTAAGGTCTATCCCTTGAGCAACAGCATTTTTTTCAATAAGGGAAACACTGTCTTCATATTCAGTCTGACTGATTTTATGACCATTTACTATGGCGACGGTCTGGCTATTTACGCGCTGGGCATATGTGTAGTAGCCAGCACCAACAAGAATGAGTATTGCTACTACTGTAGCACTGACAATGCGTTTATCTTTGTAAAATGGCAGTATCGATGATGAGCCAGCCCCAGCACTTTGAGTTGTTTCCGTCGGAACCTCTTCAGAAACGGCACATACAGGACTCACAACTTCTGGGGCAATATTTTGTTCGTCTTTTTCTTGTTTAGTATCCATAGGGTGTTAGGTGATTACAATAAAATATTAGTACAGACTACCATGGGTGGTATTGATTGCACAGAAATCAGTGTGAGCTTTGATCCTCATGAGTTTTTGAGTCCTCGTCTGAAATTCCCCATTGCCACTTAGGAGACTCTCCTTTTTTGTAGCATATAACAATAAGAATAACGATGAGAATAACGGCGTGAGGGGCAAAAGCTATAAGCGTGTCGCTTTCTGAGTGTGAGTTTCTATCAATTCTTATAAAATCCCCTAATACGACAGCAATCCAAAGAAGTGTGACTCCCCATCCCTCCCTTGTTGCTGGAGTCCACCCCCAGCCGTAGAGCTTTCGTTTGAACCAATATCCTTCAGGATTGTCCTGCATATAGGCGAGATGCTTTTTGAGAAAGTCTTTCATGAAAAATAAATTAGTTTTATAAAGAATTGAGTGTGTCTCAGTACATACCTTATATAGTATGAAGGATAGTCAGTGAAGCGCAATGGGTGGATGTATTTACGCAAGTTTAGCGTTCACATGTCTGTTGATGTCGATATGTTTAATCTGATCAGAAAAGGTAAAAAAGAGCTTCATATCCTTTAATTTCCAGTACGCACTTTAAGTGTGTGTAAAGTCGTCGGCTATTTCTATTTTAAATAAGAAATATCGACGGAAGAAGAATTATAGTCGCGATGCTCGTTAATTCTTCTTCATTTCTTTCCTAAATCGAGAACTTCATCGATTCGTATCTTTTCAACAAAATCAGGAACGTGAGAGACGAGAATCATCGCGCCTTCGTATTTATTGAGCGCTTCAGCAATCACTGGTAGGTGACGGAAGTTTATATGGTTGGTAGGTTCATCGAGGATGAGAAGCCCGGGTTTCATGAGAACAAGTTGTGCAAATGCAACAAGACCTTTCTGCCCTTCCGAGAGACTCCCGATTTTTGTACGCATAACATCTTGACCGAGGAGAAAGCCAGCAGCGCATGACCTCATGTCCTCCTCAATCTTACGCTCCATAACCGACATAAGCGCGTCAAAAACTGTATCATCAAAATTGAGCGTAGAAAAATCTTGTCGATAGTATCCAATCTTTACCTGGGGTGAAACGGTCTCCCCTTTTGCGTGTCCAGAAGCAAGAGTCTCGAGAAGCGTACTTTTGCCAATACCGTTTGGTCCGACTAACTGCAGGTGCCATCCCTTCTTAAGGGTAATGTCGCACTTTTTTTCTGTCGGCTTGTGATTTCTAATTACTTTGAATGACGTAATTGTTAAAACTTTTGGAGGTATATCTTTCGGGATACTTATAACAAACGGACGGATAGTTTTATCTTCACGTCGCACATCAACTTTGTTTTCCTCATAATCTTCCGCTTTCTCACGCATTCGCTTTGCAACAAGACGCATCTGGCCCCCTTTCATTGCAAAAAAGTTTGCTTTGTCTTTGTTTGCCTGAATCTCTTTTGCATATTGAGCATTCTTTCTATTTTCTTTTTCAATACGAAGAGCAATCTCTCGAACTACATCGTGGTAGTTTCCATCGTATTGCTCGACTGTGTGCGTATGGACGTCGAGGTAAAGAACGCCATGGGTGAATGCATTGAGAAAATCAGCATCATGAGAAATAACCACAACAGTTTTCTTGTAGGTTCTTAAAAATTCAGTAAGGTGTTCGATTCCATCGACGTCGAGATTATTGGTTGGTTCATCAAGGAGGAGAAGGTCTGGATTTTGGATAAGTGCTGACGCAAGAAGAAGTCGTGCCTGCTGTCCCCCTGAAAAAGAGCTAATGAGGCGATCGTGTGGAGTAGCAAAATTTACCACCTCAAGCACCGCATCAATTTTAGGGTCAATGTCGTACATCTTTTCTGTGAAACACTTTTCAAAAAATTCTTTAATGGTAAGTGAAAGTTCTTCACGAGGTATTACCTGCCGCGAAACAGCGATGGTTGTTCGCGGCATGACGTTGAGATCACCGCTACTCGTGCGTAGGGTGCCGGTGATTAAATCAAAGATGGTACTCTTTCCTGCACCGTTCTGGCCCATGAGGGTAAATTTCGCTCCGCGTCGAATAACAAAATTTGCACCAATGAGAATTGGTTTGTTGTGTGTGTACTCAAACGAGACATCACTAAAGGTAATGAGACCGGCTTCGCGTGACATAAGTGTGTAGACTAACGTATTTTTAGAGATATTGGAAGCATAATAAAATAAAACAACTCGTCACATGTATGACGAGTTGTTTTATTCAGGCTCTATTTCTTGTCGCTCTTTTTTGGTTTCTTCTTTTCTTTTCGATGACCATCTCCTTTTGCCATGGTGATTTCTTATTTCAATAATACCTATACTGTATCATGCGGTGATCGGGTAAAGGTTATTCATGTGTGCAGAATGGCGGGCTTTGAATAGAGATCAGTATAAAAAATGCGACAGACAAAAGAAAAGGCGCTGGCGGCGCCTTTTTGGGTTGAAGAACATTTGAATCATTTACGTTTGTGCATTCTTGGTCCATGTATACGTAGACGTGCAACATTCGTCTGACCAAAGGTTGTCGTTTCAAGCCTTGGGTCATTGGTTAGTACACAATACATGTCAGCCCTCAAATGCTTCGCGATAGGTTCACTGTCAGAATCGAACTCATCACCATCGTCATCGGGTGTTCCTGAACGAAGAGCCGATATGTCATCATCATGCAAGTAGCCTTCATGAGGATCTACCCAATCCCTGAGAGGATCTTTTCTTACCTCTCCGAGTCCATCATCACTCCCTGGGTAGCAATTCGTCAAATCTGCATCACTTAGTGCAACAAGTGATGGGTACATCATTTTTGAAAAACAGTCGACAGGCATGACAGTCCTCCTTGGTGAATTATTATTGAGGTGATTTCGTGTTTACAACAAAAAAACGGTGCTTCTAAGTGCCATAATGCTACTAGATGAAAATTTGTCAATAATATACGAAGGATAGGGATCTTAATTGAAGTTATGAAGAATTCGAAGTTTATCTTGTTACTTGATACACTAAAGGTATGAAAATCTTCTCATGGAACGTCAACGGCATCCGTGCAGTGTTAAAAAAAGGTGAATTACAGCGGTTTATTGCAAAACATAACCCGGATATTCTTTGTTTGCAGGAAACGAAAGCATCTGAGGATCAAGTTGATATAGATTTTCCTGAGTATGATGGGTATTGGAGCTCGGCGGTAAAAAAAGGATACGCAGGAACCGCAATTTTCACAAAAATAGCGCCAATACAGGTGATTTTAGGAATTCCGGAGGATATTGCCTCAAAATATTCACTTGAGGATAAGTACGGAGACACTATGAAGGAGGGGCGAGTAACAACGCTTGAATTTGATGATTATTATGTAAGTACCGTATACACTCCGAATGCAAAAGAAGATCTTTCGCGCATTCCAATGAGGCAAGCATGGGATCCTGCATATTTAGAATATATGAGCACTCTCGAAAAAAAGAAACCGGTAATATTTTGTGGTGATCTAAATGTCGCACATACTGAAGACGATCTTGCTCGACCAAAAGAAAATGAGGGGAATAAAGGTTTTACAAAAGAGGAACGAGCTGGTATAGACAATATTGTTGAATCAGGATTTGTTGATACGTTTAGGCTTTATAATTCAGGAAATGGATTTTATACGTGGTGGTCACACTGGGGTGGAGCACGTGATAGAAATGTCGGGTGGAGGATTGATTATGTGATGGCTTCAAAAAGTTTAGTTCCAATAATAAAGAAAGCAAATATTCATAGTGATGTGATGGGAAGCGACCACTGCCCTGTTTCAATCGAAATACAGGATTGAGTAAATATCGCAGTATTTAAGCCGTAAAATGAGCGTGTCCTTTATAAAGGACACGCTCATTTTAGTTATCCCCAGTTATACACAGGTATGTCCTTTACAGTAATTTATAAAGGACATACTATAGTGATAGGCCCAGAAAGGGCGAGCAGGTAACACAGGGTTACCCCTTAAAGAGATCGTTATAAAATTGAGTTAATACCTCCAAAAAAACTCTTAGTACATCACACCGGTGAGGGACGTCGAACAAACTTAGTTCGCGCGCAAATCACCAAAACTATATGAGTCACATTTATGGAATTGAACCTCACTTGGTTCATCCACTTGAAACCTTATGTTTCAGCAATGACTCAGACCAAACCAAATAGACCGACCAGACCCAATAAAGCCCGTAGGACTGGACGCTGAAATACCACATTTCGGCTTCCGATCCCACGGGCTTTTTTTAAATGAAGCATAGAGCGTAGCGACAATGCTGAATTTATGTCCCGATTTGTCCTTCCTTGGGCAAATCGCTGGACGAAGTGAGCAAACGAGCACAGCGACTATTGCGAACTTATACAGAAACTCGTAGATATTTTTGAGAACATAGTGAAAAAATATCACGAGTTGTTGGATTTTGAGACAAGGAACGTAGTGACTGTGCTGTATTTGATCGTATTTTTAATGATTGAAAGGAATGCAAAAATTAAAGTGAATTACGTAGCAAGAGGAGATATTGTGATGAAGGAAACGTTCCTGTGATGTATGATTAAAATAGATAGAAAGGAGTTCATCATGTCCAAAAAAATTAAGGATTTGGAACCAAAAGTTGAGCCAACCGAAGAAGAAGTTGCGGCTTATGAAAAATTACTTCGTTTACAAGTAGATTCCTGGGGATATTTGGTAGTACAACAAGAAAAGCCAGACGTATCTAACAAAAAGCAGCCATGGATTCGACGCAAACCACCAGGAATTCAGGTTACAGGGAAGGTAACGAAAAGGAGAATGGTTCAAAAAGTATTCCAGTTCCTACTTTTGCTTAAAAAAAGAAAAAGGTAAAAAGCCCAAATAGTGATTACTATATTGGGCTTTTTTAATAAATTTTGATCTACTGAAAACTCAGGTCACCTTGTGCTTCTTGTGTAGTTCCGCCACTGCTTCAGCTTCCTCTTTTTCTTTCTTGTCTTTTCCCTTCTTACCTAACACATCAAGTTCTATTTCGGTCATCGCCATGAGTTCAAGCGCCCTTTTCTCTAAGTATTCAGTGGTATTTTTAAGAGGGTCGTCGAGAACTTCCTCAAGGAGTGCGTTTAGCGTGTCACCAAGTTTTTTACTTGGTTTTTCGTTAGTTATTTCCATAATACGAGAACCATCAATTTTGAGCATCTTTACTGAAATAGGGTCGCGGAGGGCTTCTTCAACCATCGCTGTATATTTCCTAAGTCGAAATGGCTGCTCTTTTGGTCTCCCTGTTCCTATTCGGTCACATCGGCGAAGCTTTAGAAGATCCCAGATATTCTCTTGCCCAACATTTGCTATGGTTCTTCGTACAGCAGAAAGTGTTATTTCAGCAGGGTCAGAGAAGAACATGTGCCATCGTATAAGTGTGGTGATGCGGTCAATTCTTTCCCGAGGAAATTTAAGTTCTTGCAATGCTTTTTTCGCAACGCGAGCACCAACAACCTCATGTCCATGGAATGTCCAGTCATTCTTTTCTTTCGACCATCTGCGTGTTTCTGGCTTTGAAATGTCGTGATAAAGCCCTGCAAGGCGAATGTCGAATTCCCAATCTTTGTCAGCAGCATGCTGCATGGTGCGGAGGAGGTGTTCGTAGACATCAAATGCATGTGCTTGGTTCTGTGCTACTCCAATTCCGCGAAGAAGATCGGGAGCAACATGCGTGAGAAGCTTGAGTTTTTCAAGAAGGATAATTCCCTGCATTGGCTGTTTCGAATTAAGGATGCGAGTGAATTCATCGCGGATACGCTCCTTTGAAATTCGTCCGAGGTTATCACTACTTTCTGCGATTGCGGACATCGTATCGCTTTCAATAACGAACCCGAGTTCAACCGCAAGGCGTACCGCTCGCATCATGCGGAGAGCGTCTTCCTGGAAGCGTTCAGAAGCAGTTCCAACAGCACGAAGACGCTTATGGAGGATATCCTTTTCCCCGTTGAATAGATCAACGATTTTTTCATCTTTAAGCCGATATGCGATCGCATTTACAGTAAAGTCACGGCGTTTCAGGTCTTCCTCAAGCGATACACCAAAATTAACCGAGTCCGGTCGCCGTGAATCAGAATATTCGGATTCAGTACGATACGGTGTTACTTCAACAACCTTAAGTGTTGGATCTTCTGTCTCTGGGTTTACAATACCAACCGTACCATAATCGTTATTAAGGAATGTCTCAGGAAAAAGACTTTCAATTTCTGTTGGGTGAGCAGTAGTGGTAATGTCCCAGTCCTTGGGGGTTTTACCGATGAGGAGATCACGAACACATCCACCAACAAGGTACGCTTCAAAACCTCGGTGTTCGAGGGTGTCAGCAATGTGTTGAACTTCCTTTGGTATCTCGCTTCGCGTGATCATAATTATATGATTGTAGCAGAAAACCGTTGCAATTTCGCCTTACTAACCGTATGATAGCCAAGTCGCTATCGCACCCATAGTGAAATGGATATCATAACTGACTTCGGATCAGTCGTTGGGGGTTCGAGTCCCTCTGGGTGCACAAAATGCCAAGCGCAACACGAAAGTGTTGCGCTTGTTGCGTTTTGGCACTCAGAGGGACTCGAGAAGGTTGCCAGCTATTTTGTAAAAATAGCGACAACCTGTACTGAAACTGTAAGTTTCGAGTCCCTCCAATAATAGACTTCAAGCTCAGAAGTAAGGTTTTTTAAGGTATTGGTACACAGAATGTACCAATTACAAGAAATATGGCAATTCCTTACTTCGCTATATAAAAGTATAAGTACAACTATTGTTTAATACAAATTAATGTATAAACTTGCATATATAGGAACAATAAGATATAATTGATGCAATATGATAAGAAAACTTAAGTTCAAAAACTTTTATTCCTTTAAGGAAGAGCAGGTTCTAGATTTCACTGTTACCAAGAAGAAAAGTGACGAATACTATGAATCTCTTGACGGAACTCAAATAAGCAAAGTGATGGCTTTTGTTGGTCCGAATGCTTCTGGAAAAACAAGTGTCATGAAGTTGTTTGGGTTTCTGAGCTATTTTCTTACATCAGCTTCCAGAGATATCAAAGATACAAATGACACTGGCTTTAACCAATATGCATTTTCAAAACCAGAAACAAGCCTTTTGAGTATAGAATTTGAGACTGCTGAAAATCTATTTACTTATGAATTAGAGTTAGACCCTAAACAGGTATACCAAGAAACACTTCATAAGAAGATTTTAAAGAAACGAGCACGACCCCTCTTAGTCTTCCATCGAACAATTGAGGGAGTTGAACTAAATAAAAAAGTTCTTAAAAATATTCCCAAAAAACAACTTGCGTTGTTGCGAAGTGACATTTCCTTAATTGCTTTTTTAAAAGCTAACTTTGATGTGCCGATAATTAATGAAGTATATGAATATTTCAATTTATGGTTTGCAAATAATATAAACGAGTCAGGGTATATTGCTTCCCCAGAAACTAAAATGGACGATGCTGCGCAAAGTTACTTAAAGATTCCGTCATTGAAAGAAAAAATGGAAGAATTTATTAGAAACTTTGATGTTGGAATTGATAAGTTTCTTATTGAAAAGATAGATAGCAAAATTGTAATTAAAGGCTGTCATAAAATTAATGACAAAGAACATAATATTCCTTTCCAGTATGAATCTCGTGGCACAAAAACGTTATTTGTAGATTTACTCCCTATTCTAGGAGGGTTAGAAATTGGAAATTGCTTAATAATTGATGAAATTGAAACAGGACTTCATCCTCAGGCGGTTGATAAATTAATAAGCTATATCGTAGATCACATAAGAAGATCAAAAAAACAGTTTATTTTTTCCTCTCACTCTTTTAACTTTTTAGAGTTATTCGATGCACCACAAATTTATTTAGTTGAAAAGAATGAAAACAAAAGTGAAGTCTTTAGATTAGACTCTCTAGGTGTACGACCAGATGAGAATTTCTACTCTAAATATATGAGTGGTGCTTATGGCGCATTTCCTAAAATAAGAGTGTAAATATGAAAGTTCGCCAAATAAAGAAAATGTGCCTCTTGTTTGGCGAAGGCGGGAAAGAAGAAATCTTCTTTCGGTTCTTAGAAAACAGTAACAGGTTCAAGAATCGCTTCCCGGATTGGGGAATAGAAATGTCGCATGCGTCTGGGGAAGCGTGCTCAGTTATACTTCAAAAATGTATAAATTTCACATCCAAGCGTGGTTTCGATTTGGTAATATGCTTTATTGATACAGATAAACTGCAAGAACATGGAAGTCGAAGTGAAGAAGAAAAGAATCGTTTAGAACAGTTAGCAACAGAACACAGGATTAAAATAATATGGCAAGATCCTGACCATGAGTCAGAGTTAAGTAGGGCTACAAATGGTCGAATAAAAGGAAAAGCTGGTATGCGGCGGCGGCTAGAAAATAACCTTCAAGCTATCTCAAAAAGCGCTTTTATCCGTAGGATTTTCGCCTTTTTCCCAAATGAGTAAGTCTATACTCTTGTTCCAACGTCGTCCCATAACCTGCACAAAATGCCAAGCGCAACACGAAAGTGTTGCGCTTGTTGCGTTTTGGCACCCAGAGGGACTCGAGAAGGTTGCCAGCTATTTTGTAAAAATAGCGACAACCTGTACTGAAACTGTAAGTTTCGAGTCCCTCCTGCCACACACGATAGCATGCTATTATTTTCTTATGAGTGAAGGCACTTTTAATAAATTATTCAGTGGTCCCAAAGAGAAAAAATCTGAAAAACAACTACCAGTAGATGGTAATGAGCCAGCAAATCCTGCAAGAAGAAAATTTTTGATTGGGAGCGCGGCGCTAGCCGGTTCTGCCCTAGCTGGGGCGTATTTAATCGGTCGAGAAAATGATGACGTGGACGAAAGTATTTCTGAAGACAGTCCATCGTTTCCGTCAGCTGAAAAGTTGAGTGAACTCCAATTTGCACGTGAGAAGATACGAGCATGTGTAGAGAGTATTCAGAAAAGTCCCTTTATGGAGAAGCCACAAGAGGCTAAAAACGCACTAGAAAATGTCGTGGTTAATACCGACCACACTTCAGTTGTTCTTGGCATAGAAGAAGCTGACGTTATGAGCACTCTTCATATTCAAGATGTTCGAGAACTTTCAGAACAAATTCGAAACAGAAATGGTAAAGGTGATGGAGGGTACACACATCAAGAAGGAAACAACGTGTACAATATTTCACTCGAAGATACAGTGGTTGATATTGGAGTGTCGAATCGGTTTTTGGTAAAGAAATATTCGAGTGATGGAACTTTGAGCAGCAGTTCCCTTCCGGTATATGCAGTTAAAAGATCTCGTTACGAGAAAAAACAAACAACCCATACAACTGTAGGTAAAAATGGTAAAGAGAAAAAAGTAAAAGAAACCACCGGAGATTATGTTGAATATGTACCATACATACCACCATCTTCCCATCTTGTGAGCAAAGAGAGCGTCGGATCTGGAAAGGAATATGTGGGTACGGTACTTGAAGCAGCACATTCAGTACTTTCTCATCGTATGCTGAAGTCAAACCAAAGAGTCTTGAGTATCTGTCACGACATCTGCAAGCGACTTGCTATTGTTGAGCACGTAGATCCGATTGCGCTTATAAAATCTGAGAAAAAAGAAGGCAATGAAACAGAATTGCATGTAGAGGACCGGAGGAAGACATTTTACCAAAAAATGTATGCAGAATACGGACTCAATCAGGATGCCTCATTCAACCACCTCATCAACTCTCTTGGCGCAGGCGGTATGATGCAGATAATGCGAAAAACATACGAGGACATACGAGCTCGTATGATTGTTCGGAAAATATTTCTTCCAGATGAAATTCCTGAAGACGCAAACGAAGGAAGGAAAGACCCACTCATTTCTGCAATAATTGCAATGTATCTCTGCTATGATAACTACCTGGTAAAAGGCAAGGTCCTTACCGGAAAACGTGATGATGAAATAGAATTGGCGCTTGTCTCTATGTATAACGGGAGTCCTAATCTTTTTAGAAAGATATTGAAAGGTGAAGAAGTGAAAAAAGCAAAAAGAGGTAAAAAAGTAAAAAATAAAAGTTTAGTTAGTGGGAAAAAACCGTCGGTGTCATATCCCAACGCAACACCCTTCATATACAAGCTCTTAACACACAACCAAGGTGCAAAATTACCAGGGAGTAGCCAATCAGAAAATGGGAATTATCTTCGAAAGTATCTCTGGCTCAAAATGAATGAAGGGAAAGTGTAAACACGGACAATATGGTCCAATTATATAATCGACACCACCGTTGACTTTTTCGTCGCAAAACTGTTTACTTTGCATATTCTCAATGTGTAGTGTATTTGAGTGTTCTTTTGAAAGGATAAGAAAATGGACCAATACCGGACATCGTCATACCTTAGTCATCGTAGGAAACTCCTCAGACTTTTATCAGCGATGTGGAGTGATCCAAGGGTTCAGTTGTACCGTAACCATAATCTGCCGATTATAAAAGAGTTAGCCGAGGGGTCAGTCTTTTTGGCGGGCCCGACCTCGCGCCACCAAATTCTTGAGCATAATTGGAGGTGCCTCGCTGTCTACTATTTACGCCGTGCGGGTTTCAGGGGTTATATTTACGTTCCTGAACCACACGGACAGGAACAATCTGGTGATTTCACTGAAAAGAGTTTTATTCACTATTGGGAATCTTCACGATTGAATGATGCAAAGTGTGTTGCGTTTTGGATTCCTAGAAAAGCTGATGAACTTCTGGGTCTAAATACCAACCTTGAACTCGGAATCTTTTTGGGCAAATATAGCAACTTGTCTAAGGAAGAAAAGGAGAAGAAACTGTTCATTGGTTGGCCTAGAGATGCCGAGCGTATGGGGTTACCACACCATTATGCACACGAACTTGGAGAACATCGTATCTACCAAGAAATCAAGCAATTATGCGAGGCGATTGCGCAACAAATGATATGACCACGATATCTCACCCAGTCGACTAACAAGTCGTCCAACAGGAAAAGCCATCTGGAGGACGGCTTTTTCTATGTTTTACTGACCATTTTAATGGCCACGGGCATCCCGTAGTCCGCAAAGTTGACTTCCAGCAAAACCATGGTACAGTAAACGCGGATAAAAAAGGAGAAGAGTGATGGTAAATGAAAAACGCGGTTCTGTGATTGAAGGTTTCGTTTTTGCAGTAACTCTTGCGGCGATTGTGGGGATTGTGTGCAAAGTTGCAATCCCTTCCGATGGTTTGAGTGCTTTGTTTGCATACCTTACTGCTGTACTGTATGGGGCAGCAGTGTATGAGCTCTGGGTTTTCCTCATGAACAACTGCTCATCCCTGGTATGGGAAGACGGCGCCGAACCAGTCGAATTGGACCTAAGACAGACAATCATCGCGCCATTCCTGCCTATTGCAGTTCTTCTTGCGGTATTTGCCATAGCCATTTTGTTTTTGATGGCGTACTTAAAGTACTTGTACGACAAAGCCCAAGGTCGCCATGATGTGGTAACGAAAAATCCCCCGACTACAAGTTGACCGAACACATCTCAGTAGAAGGCGCAGTTGTCCACCAACTGCGCTTTGTTTTTATATTAAATCGAACACATGAGACTGTATACTATATATAGTTACTATGATACGCAAATCTGCACAGTATGAACAGGCAAAAGAACTACGAATGCGTGGTTTTACATACGCCGAGGTTGCAAAGATTGTCGGTGTCGCTAAAAGCACTGTTTCTCTATGGTTTTCACGTGAAACATGGTCTGCGAATGTTGCAGAAGACAACACGAAACGTGCGGCGAAGGAAAATAAAAAACGTATTACTCTTCTAAACAAAGCCCGAAGTAACCAATTTAGAAAGCTCTATACGGAAGCTGAGCGTTCAGCAACTACAGAATTTAAACATTATAAGAGCAATCCCCTTTTTATAGCTGGTCTTATGCTTTACTTGAGTAAGGGGGATCATTCAAACAGTCCAGTGATTTGTATTTCAAGCTCACGTAAGGAAATTCATCGCTTATTCATTAGGTTTTCAACTGAATTTCTTGGTGTTCAAAAAGAAAAAATGAGATTTTGGTTATTACTTAATTCAAGCCATTCAGCCGAGACATGTTCACGTTCATGGTCGAAGGAGATAGGTCTTTCCGTGAAACAGTTTCACAAGAATCAGATTACTAAGAACAATAATATAGGTAGTACATTGCATGATGGTGTTGGAAATACTATAATCGGAGGCACACTCATGAAGAAAAAGCTTCAGAAGTGGGTTGAAACAGCTCTTTTGGAGCTGTAGATCACATATGCGGCCATGGTTAAGTGGTATAACGAGTCCTTGCCAAGGATTAGTCGGGGTTTCGATTACCCCTGGCCGCACAAAATGCCCCGAAAGGGGTTTTTCTGTGGCCAGGAGAAAGGTGCCGTGCACCTTTCGTGGTAATCGAAACCGCCGGAACGATGTGAGGTACGAACAAGTGAGGCGTGACCCGTGGCACTTATGAGCGTAGCGAATTAGTGACCATCAGGTTTCAATTACCCCTGGCCGCACCATTAGATAAGTCGGGCTTTTGCCCGGCTTTTCTAATGGTGGTGGGTAATTGAAAAAGCTTTTAAGTTAGATTGTGAGGCGTATGCCGAAGCAATCTAGCCAAAAGGTGTACTGAAGCAGTATGCTTTCGATTCTTCTTACAGAAGCTGTCTACTTTGCGGGTGTGGAACACCTCACAAAGTCTTGCGGAATGATGTTAAATCATTCCTCACCCTGGCCACACCATGTGTAGAATAGGCGGGAGGCTGTGAGACCGCAAAGTGGAGCTAACAGTGAAATGCCGACTCATAGTACAATTACCCAAGTAACCACCCTTTCCACGGGTGGTTTTTATAAAAGACATCTTTAAGGACATTCAGATTTTTGAGTGGAAAATGTTGAAAACTGGGGAAAACTAAGTTGATATGTGGATAAAGGACACAAATTTATAATAAAATGTCCTTAAAAAATGGCTTAAGATATATGGATCGTCAAAATCCAAGACATCTACCGCAATATGTGCATGTTTCACGTGAAACATTTACGATTTGTGCCTATACACTATATAGTTTCATATGAAACCACATGGCAAAACACAATGAAATTGGTAAATTAGGAGAGGATTTGGCCGCAAAATGGCTTAGAAATATAGATTTTGCAATTCTGGAAAGGAACTACCTTAAAAAGTATGGAGAAATTGATATTGTTGCACGTGAAACAGAAATAATTCACTTTATTGAGGTTAAAACTGTTTCATATGAAACAAAGCGTATACTTGAAGACTCTGTTTCTCGTGGAACGTGGCGCCCTGAGGAAAATGTTCATTTTGAGAAACAAAAACGACTTGCGCGGACCATTGAGGCATGGATTCATGAAAATGAATATTATGGTGACTGGCAAATTGATGTCCTTACGGTACGAGTAGTTCCACGTGAAAAGTTTGCTAGTTTTATGATGATCGAGAACGTGATATTTGAATAGTTCCATGTGGAACAAAGGAATAACGTTCCACGTGAAACACATAATCTAATTATGTGACTAAAAATCAATGTTTTGAGTTTAGTTAACATAGGTCTGGCCTATGTAACTATTTTTGAGTAGTAAAACAGTATGTTTCATATGAAACGTACCGTTTGTGTTCCGTGTGGAACAATTACAAGATTTTTCTTATTTCTTCGTTGATTTCTGGGAATTCAGGTCCAATAAAGTGTCCTCGGTCTGTGAAGGTTATTAGTTTTGCAGTAGGGATGTTTTGCTTGAAATACTCAGCGTGGGTAAATGGGACGAGGTGATCGTCGGTTGAGTGGTATATTAAGATCTTTTGCACTTTCTTTTCTAGAATCCCTATATTTTTGATGTCAAAATCAAAATCATTGCAGTCCCTGTACCCATATTCCTTATTACTAAAGGGTGTAGCGACAAGAAAAAGCGCTTTAATAGGGGAAGGGTACATCGTTTTCGAGCAAATATTTCACCAAAAAGTATCCTCCTTGAGAATGTCCTATAAGAATGACCTCGCCTGTAAGAAACTCAAAGTATCGTTCAAATCATATTTTCCACTCAATGTACTTCGCGTTTTGCTTGTTGGGCATCGTGGGTAAGAATACATCATGATTTGATCCAAATTCTTCTCGAATTGTGTCTTTCCACCGTTTGGCATGTTCGTGGCCGAAGAGGTCGTAGATTGGCTCATTTCATAAGTATCCAAGAAAATCCTCGTATTTGTTAAAGGATTCAGCACCGTGAACAATTAATATTTGAGTTTTCATGGTATAAAAAGTGTAGCACAGCTTTAAAGGTCGCGTGTTTATTGTACAAAAACAGAAACCGCCACCAACATTGATGACGGAATCCGTCGGATGTTGTGGCGGTTATGCCCGTTGAAGGGCTTGGACTTGTTGTGGCTGGGTTGCGGGTCGTACGGGACTTCTTTGACTTGGACGTTGTATTTCGTCTCCAGAATGCTCAAAAAGCGGAAGTTGCCCCATCCGTTCTTCGTTTTCGGCTATCCATTTTGATAACTTAATGTATGGGCAGGAAGCCCAAAAAGCCTCCCATAAGAAACCTGCGCCCATCAAAAAGGCAAATGCAACAGCCACGTATTTCCAGGTGCCTTCACTGGTTGAGGTCAGGAATGGTGTGACTCCAACAAAGAGGCTTGCGAGCACCAATTCGGGCAAAGTTGCTGTGAATCCTCGAAGAAAGAGCAGTTCGGAGCCGGAAAATTCGATCCCCGTTGTAATGCCAAATTTAAGTTTCATGGAAAACCCTCCTTGAAAAATTGTAAGTGGAGCTACGTTACTGTATATATTATGCAGGAGATAATGTATTTGGTCAACCAAGCAGTATGTGGTTAAAATTATCTTTATCTATGTAGGTGCAATATAATTTTGATATAATCGAGTATGATTTTTAAGAAGGAACCAGTTGATTTTAAAACTAAAATGGACGTTGTCGCATGTTATGTTCAACATAAAGGGAAGTTCCTTTTGCTCAAGAGACAGCCCCATAAGTCGCATGGTGGGAAGTGGGGTCTTCCGGCAGGGAAGGTAGGTGTGGGGGAAAGTTACGAGAGCGCTGTCGTAAGAGAAGTATCTGAAGAGACAGGTATTGAAATTAAAAAAGAAGATTTTAAACAACTTCAAACATTGTGGGTACGGATTGAAGGTTTGGATTTTCAGTATCACACGTTTGCAGTAGAACTTGCTTCTTTGTTAGAGATAACCCTTAGTGATGAGGAACATCAAGAGTATGTTTGGGTATCACCAGAAGAATCACTTCAAGTTGATACGATTCATGATTTAAGAGAATGTACGAAACTGTTTTTTAGTCTCTAAATCATTCCTTCGTGGTTGATTTTTTTAAGGTATACTTCGTGTATGAATATAATTTTTCTTATCATAGTTTTTCTTCTCGGGGTTGGGACGTATGCGGGCGTTAATTATCTAAATGACAAAAACCCTGTAGACTCAAGTATCGATACTGTTGAGATGATACCTAGTGAAAAAGCTGATATAAAGGTGGCTGAGCCAGCCGAAGAGACAAAAACTACTGTGTCCAAAGGTAGCCCAACGATAGATCTAAGTAATCAAGGGCTCGTCAAAGTCCAAGGATCTATTTTTGATAAAATAAACACGGAAGTACTCAATCTTTCAAACAATAACCTCAGTGGGTCATTGTCATCAGAGATCGGGCACTTAAAAAATCTCCGCATTTTGGATCTCAGCAACAATAACTTCACCGGTGTGCCGGCAGAAATTGGACAACTTTCGAATCTCGAAGTGCTTGATTTGTCAGGGAATCCAATCACCGGCCTTCCGTATGAGCTTGGAAACCTTAAGAATTTGAAAATCCTTGATCTCAGAAATACCAATTATTCAGAGCAGGACCTCACGGTCATTAAAGCAGGACTTCCTCAAAATATTGAAATCCTTAAATGAGAATAAGGAACACTGAAACTTACAGTTTCAGTACCCATTCAGGATAATCTTCTTCGCTTCACTCGAAAAGATATCTCTGAATAGCTTCAGTTCCATATTGTCGTGGAGTCAGGGATCTTTCATTACATGAACGGTTCAGGTTGTATGACCGTTTCTTCTTTTAGTATTTGTCGGGGAGCCGGGTGAGACAGTCCTGGAGGCTGTCGCAAGACCTTGAGCAGTTGTTGCGAAAGGTGTACAGCGTCTGTAAGACGGAATCCGGACCACTCCTTTCTCCGAAAGCCACAATAATCTCCCAGATTATTGGTTCAATTTGGTGTCTTTGTCCTAGTCTGGGTCGGGGAGCCGGGAATCGAACCCGGACCACTCGGTCCCAAACCGAGTACACTACCACTATGCTACACCCCGACCAAGACAGGGACGAGATCTAAGACCAAGACACCAAACTGAACCCCAAACCGAGTACACTACCACTATGCTACACCCCGATGCAGCGAGAGAAGTCACAAGGCTGTAATTCACTCTCGCAAATATCTTAAATCAAAGTTTACTTGGATTTAAGATATTTGCGAGAGTGAAAGTATGCTTTGCATACGCCTTGTGACTTCCGAGCAAAGAGGGAATGTATCGAGCCGTCAGGCGAGGATACACCTCAACTTACCCAATTACGAAATCAGAATGTCTAACTTCGTGACCACGATAATACCATCCGTAGGCTAAAAATGCGAATACCAGCCCATGTGTTTGAAGAAGATTCATGAGTGTCACATTCTAGGAATTTAGTATTTTTGGATGTATTCAAAACTCTGTTACAATACCGCCGATGATTACACATTATTTTAAGACAACAGAGGATACACAGCTTTCCACATGTCCTGAACCAAGAGTTGGAATCTGGACGCATGTTGTTGCTCCGAAAGAGGAGGAGCTTGAGGCACTTTCGGAACTCTATGGACTTGATGAAACAATTATCAAGGACATTGAAGACTTTTTTGAGGTGCCCCGTTTTGAACAAGAGGGAACTGCTTCATACTTTTTTACGAGATACCCCTATGATCTTGAAGATATTGATATTGATACAGTACCTATTCTGATCGTTCTCGGTGAAACATTTTTGATCACCATAGCAGAACAGGAAGTGCCGTTTTTAAAACCTTTTTTAGATGGGAAGAGAATTTTTTCTACAACACATAAAACAAAATTGTTTTTGGAATTTGTATCAGAACTCATGATTACTTATGAGCGTAAACTGACACGAACACGAAAGATGGTGCTCCGAGACACGGGAAGAGTTCGATCAATTAAAGCTCGAGATATTCAGAGGCTGGTATTTTTTGAACAGGAAATCAATGAGACTATCTCAGCGCTTGTTCCAACACATGATTGGCTGAAGCAACTTACCAAAGGGAATTACATTCAGATGTTTAGTGAAGACCGCGAACTTCTTGAGGATCTTCTCATTGCGAACAATCAGTTAGTTGATTCATCAAAGTCGATTCTCAAGACAATTCAAAATATTCGTGGAGCAAGTGAATCGATCCTGACACAGAAATTGAATAGCACTATCAGAATGCTTACAGGATTGACGATTGTTCTTACTATCCCAACACTGATCTCGTCACTGTTTGGTATGAACGTACCACTTCCATTGCAAAACAACCCATATGGCTTCTGGTTAATCATTACAATCATTGTTGTGGCGGTAGCGTTCACAATCTACTTCTTACGTAATCGTTGGATATGAATATAGAGAAGAAACAAATTGTATTCATTCACGGTGGAAATGCATATAGCGAGTATAAAAATTTTCTTGAATGGCTACGCGTAAAAGAAATTGAAGACCCGCTTGAAGAAGGTGTTTTTAAAAAATGGCAACCAACGTTGCGTACATCACTTTCGCAATCATATGACGTTTATTACCCAGCAATGCCGAATAGTAAAAATGCGAAGTATGAGGAGTGGAAGATATGGTTTGAGCGGCATCACGCGTTTCTCCGGGACGGCGTCACTCTCATAGGGCACTCGCTCGGGGGATACTTTTTGGCAAAGTACCTTAGTGAAGAAAAAATGCCAGTTTCGGTACACGCGCTGTATTTCCTCGCGGCACCTTTCGAGAATGATGATTTTGGTGGGGAAGATGGAGGAGACTTTGCGTTTGATTCACAAAATCTCCATCGACTTGCTCTGCAAGTCGATGGAGTGTACATTTTTCATTCCAAAGATGACTCTGTTGTTCCATACACACACGCACTAAAGTATGCAGAAGCACTCCCCGGTGCAGAGCTTGTATCATTTGAAGATAAAAATCATTTTCTCCATGAAAAATTTCCTGAAATTATTGAACATATTCAGAAACATTAATCTTCCTTAGAAGATTTGTCACCCAAAATATTTGTTGATTCCCCGTACTCACCTTGGGTTTTTTTCCAGAGGAGCTCAAATATTTGTTGCATTGCATGGGCAAATTCAGTGCTTTCAATAATAATTGCTTGCTTGGAGTGCATAATGACGATACGGACACCCCACCCAAACATTTCAAAAGAACAGTCTGCACTATAAATTGATTCAGGGAGGAATTTTGCATTGATACTCCCTACCGAAGTACCAAAAAATCTTTTATAAGGCTGTAGGTCTTTGTCGTCGGGGGTGAACCCACGCACGCTGATGTTGAGTTTTATTTTTGCTTCATTCCATGGGATAAAGACCTCGTTGTGTACTTCTTGTTCAATATCGCGCGCTCGAGCAAAAAACCCAACAATCTCCGTACCTTCAAAATCCTTTAACTTATATTCATAAGCTTGTTTGAGTCCTGCAGTTCCTTCAAAGTAAAGAATATTCGGCTTGTCGCTCTTCTTTCGTTGCATTGCGAGAAGTTCGGGGATTACTTTCTTTGCTTCTTTCACTCGTTGCTCCACATCCTCAACATAACTTTCGGGGGAGCGTGCTATATACATGCGTTTTTTCTCACCCGTCATCTGCACAATGAGTCCTTTTTCTACGAGTTCCTCCGCAATAACGTACGCAGTGGGGCGTTTAAGCCGAGATTTTTTTGCAATTTTATATGGTGTAGATGGGCCAAGTTCAAGAAGGGCAAGGTAGACGCGTGCCTCCTTTTCGGTGAGATTTAGTTTCTTCAGAGCTTGAATAAGTGGTTCCATAGAGCAAGTATAGCGAATATATAAAAATAGTCAATAATTTTGACAAATACAAAGTAGATATTGAATATATCTATATTTATAAACATAAAATAAAGAATTAAGCAGATACATTCTGTTTTAAAATAGACAGTAATATTGACATAGCGCAAATACTCCGGTATTATATTGCACAGTTGATAAGCAAGAAATTATCAGATCTTTCAAATCCGCGAATTTTTCGCAACCTACATGCCTGGGGGTCAAACTGGGTAAGGAGATGAGCATGGAAAAGCTGAACATTCTGGTGATTGAAGACAACGTCGCCCACCAACAAGCCGCTCAGGAGCAGCTTTCTGAGCATAATCTAACAATCGTCGGTAGTTTCCCCGAGGCATTGCGAATCTTAGGATCGTACTCCTTTGTGCGAATAGGGAAAGAAGGATACACATACGAGGGAAACTTCGATGTTGTACTCACCGACATGGAAATGCCTGTTTGTCGCCTTGATAATCTTGATCGATCTGTTGTGAAAGATATATCAGCGCCATATGGGTTAGTCCTCGCACTGCGAGCGGCTCAAGTTGGAGTTAAGTACGTTGCGATGATCACTGATACAAATCATCACCAGGGAGCAATGAGTAACGCTCTCGATATGGTTACCGGTGCATACTGGAGCCATGGTGGCGGAATGTTTCAGATTGGTCAATCAAAAGTACTCTTTGCACATGCCGAGACTAAAGCCAACACGGAAAACGTGCGGGTAAAGCAGTGGCATGAAGCATTGAAACTTCTTCTTGGATGATTTCCACACGCAGACCCCAGTCTGACTGCGTGTAATAAATGAATGGGACGCTCGTAGCGAAGAAAAGTACGAGCACGACAGAGGGATAAGAGACCGAAGCCCTGTCAAAAGCTTTCTGGTAGATCAGCTTAAACTACCCGTTCGCCCAAACGTGATTGGTGCATTGGCGAGTTGAGTGTTTACTCCTCCTCGCCATCTTTATACAGTTTCTGAAATTGTCGGAAACTTTTAGAGATTTGTTCTTTCACATTGAACACCGGCATACTGCCAACCGCACCCCAGGTGAGTGGGTAAAGGAGATTGGGATGGACAAACAAGAGATTATTGACCAGATCAGTATGCTGCTCGGTCAACTTCTCGCTGAATCTCGCGGGAACAAAGCGGCGATTGCGCTCATCACTGAAATGATGAGTTTGATCGGTAAAATTTTTGATTCATTTACTTCGGGAGAATAAAAATGGAAAAGATTCTCGTTGTGGACGACGAAGCACCGATGCTTGATGGGTTGCTTCGCGTTTCAGGGTTTGAGATTGTTTTTGCCGAAAATGAAAAACAGGCAAGGGCAGTGCTCGAGACGCAACAGATTTCCATCATACTTATGGATGGGAATCTTGATCCAGGGAATGATCTCTGGGGGCGCGATGTAGTGAAGCGCCTGCGTTCGTCTGGGTACACACTTCTGATTTGCATGTTTAGCTCCGATAAGGGGATGAATGTGGAAGGTGTGGAAGCTGGGGCAGATTCGTCGTTCAAGAAAGACTGGAATGATGATGAAATGTCCGAGCGACTCGGTGAGCATCTCAAAACTTTGATGCGGGGATCCCAGTGAAAAAATAATCTGGGGCGAGACCGTGGTGGAAACAAAAAACGTTTCCACCTTCTTATCAGGATTTTAAATTAAAGTTTGAAATTCTGTAGGGATAGTTCTTTTACATTAAACATCGGCATATTGCCAACTGCACCTCGGGCACAGGGGTAAGGAGACGAGTATGAGTACAACGTACTGGCGTGAAAATACTCTTGTTCGCCACAAGGGAGAGATCGTCTCCGTGCAGAAAAATGGAGATGACCGCCGCGAACTAGACAATGTATCGTCTGGAGACCGTCGTTCCCGTCAAATCGGGAAGAGGCACTGGCTCCGCAAGGAATCTAATGGGTGGAATTCTGGTGGTGGCTATTGGGACTATGTTTCCATGAAGCTGCCTGGCAAACCAGAACGAAACCTACGGAGACCTGTAGACAGCTAGGGCATGAGCGGGGATCTGGGGCAACACATAACCCTCAGGCGAGACCGCATTTCGAATGAATGGTCTGCGACGGCAGATTGCGCGGGGTTTCGAAAGATCCTCGAAGGCACAGACCAAGTTAATGTCAGAGTAACGACGTTAACCCAGTGATGGCCAATGTCATATCTTCTCCTCGACGAGAAGATATGACCTTAGATAAACCAAAGATTTTGGGTTTATCAGGCATCGAGTCTGTGTAATTCTTCCACTATTCATACCCAATGACCTGTAGCGGGTTCCATACATATGAATAGTTGGCGTAGCTTTTCAAGCTATGTGAGGCTGAGCGTCCTCAGTCAATTCCCAAGAGGACTTACAACCTCCTCTTGGGATCTTCATGAAGTTTCTGAAATCGTCGGAAACTTTTAGAGATTTTGTTCTTTCCAAACTAACACAAGGAGATTGCTATGTTGATCGATTCTGCTGAGGCATGGGAAGCGTGTAAGGTTCTCATGTTCATGTCTGGGGTCCTCGGGTTTGCAGTCGGGTTTTTTCTTCGCGATCGTTTCTGGGATGTAAAACAGAAAAATTCGCGACCGAAAGCAGACGTATATCAATTTCCGAAGCGAGGAAGTTAGGACCTTCCTCGGCTTTATACAGTTTCTGAATTTTCGGGAGTTGTTAGAGAGAAAGTTCATTTCAACATCAAATTTTCAAATCTGTTCAAGTTCGAAAATTGCAAAGATTTTATCTTGTCTGGTTAGTACAAGAATTAGTAATTATAGTAAATTTATTATGACAAGCTCGTATTATGTAATTGGTGCAGTACTACTCTACTTTGTCGCGCTGACTGTCGTATCGTATGTAACTGGAAAGAAACATAACAATGCGCAGTTTATTTCTGGTGGGTACAAAATACCCGCATTGGGGACATTTTCATCATTGTTCGTGAGCACGATTGATGGTGTCGGTTTGGTCTTCCTAGTCACACTCGCGGCCTCTATCGGATTTGGTTTGTACTGGTTTGCTATCGGTATTTTTCTCACCGCCCTCCTGTTCTGTATCCAAGCACCTCGAATTAGAAAACTGAGTGAAGAGAAAAAATTTCTTAACATCACCGACTTACTTAAGTCACAGCTGGGTACAGTTACAGCGGGACTCGCCGTTATTATTGTTACGATTCTTATAGCAGCGCATTCTGCTTCACTCCTCTATATCTGTGGGCAAATATTTTCCGCAATTTTTGGTTCGACGTTGACGGTGAGCATAATCGTCACTTCGGTAGTCGTTGGAGGGTACATTTACTTTGGTGGATATAAGGCAGTCATTGCTACTGATATTGTACAATTTTTAGCAATCATTCTTTTACTCGGGGCATCATTATTTATTGTTGATTTTCCTTCGGTTAGCTTTGCCCAGCATTCATTTCTTATGAATGATAGTCTCAGTGGTGTTTTTGGAATCATTGTTTTTTCTCTGATTATGTTCTATACCGTTCCTGCCATATGGCAGAGGATATTTACTTCGCAGGATCTACGTTCTACGAAAAAATCGCTACTCCTGTTTGGGTTAGCGTATGTCCCCGTATACTTTGTCATAATTGTGTTAGCCCTAACACTTTTTAGCATGTTCTCAACTATTGATCCGAGTCAGTTGCTCTACACGCTTTCTAGTGGTCAGGCGAGCCCTTTCCTTGGTGTCATACTGAGTGTGTCGCTTCTTGCGTTAACAATGTCATCACTGGATACACAGGTATATATTTTCCTTTCAACAATTGCATCGAATTGGCTCAAGATTGATAAAGAAAGTAATTCTGAAAAGTATGTATCGGTGCTTAAGGTGTTGATCGCAATTTCATTTATCCTTATGACAGTGATTGCGCTTACGATATCGAACGTTGTGTCATTTGTACTCAGCGCGTTCTCACTATTGAGTGTCTTAGCACCGGCCTTGTTTGTTGCCGTGTATAGTGAAAAAGAAAGTCGAGTACTGGATTATTCAATGGCTACAGTTACCATCTTTGGTATAGCCGTATTCTTCTACATGATGGCCAACGCGATGTTTGTCGATTTATTTACAAGCGCAATCCCGGGCCTTGCGACCATCATTGTCACCTTTGTGGGTTGGCTAGCATGGGAATTATTCGACCTAGAAGGTAATTAATTACTTTTCAGCTCTGACCTGATAGAGTCTTAGTATGAGTGTTGTACCAAAAATAATTTTACTAGGAGGTCCTCAAGCAACGGGAAAAACTACTTTAGCCAAAGAGCTTTCGTCTCGGTTGGATGTACCTTGGATCTCAACAGACCAGATACGAACAATTTGTGGCATCATCCCTAAAGGAACGAGGTTACTGTCGGAAGAAATTGAGAACAATGAAGAGATATGGAAAGGGGTGGAACGTTTCATCAAAAGCCCTTTCCCTTGGGAGGCTGTGATTATTGAGGGAGTAGCTGTTTTACCGCATTTTGTTTCCTCGTTAGACATTGAGGTTAGCCCAGTCTTTATTATTGATACTGACGCGAAAAGAATTGCAGAAACAATTTATCAAAGAAGTTTACTCTCGTGGATAAATACAAAGACAGAGGAGCAGCAGAGTAAAAAGGTTGCAGACATCATTGAGTTCAATAATTTTATAAAAAAAGAAACACAGAAATACAACCTTCCAATAATAGAAGTTTCAAAATCAAATCAAGATATTGAAAAAGTGATGGAATTGCTTGTTGGTTGAAAGTAGGAATATATACTCGCATTACCCGAGCGTGATCGCGACATTGGCGAGTTGAGTGTATTCATCTCCTCGCCATCTTTATCAAGGTTTTAACTTAGGTTGAAGGTTTGATAGAGGGTAAACAGGCGGTTCCTGGAGGGAATCGTCTGTTTTTTGCAAAAAAACAGACGCAAAAATGATATACTTGTACATATGGAACATTCGCCAAAATTTCACTCTGATAAAGAAGAATTATCGAAACCAGTACCGTATGGAAGGGAGGCGCTTTCTGTGGAGTCAGCACTTGTTACTCAAATTGCACTTATGAGGCACATGATTCCTTCAGAATTGAGAAAATTCATGAGTCAGAGCGACGGTGTACATGTTAGTGCAGAGGACTTCTTTTTTGAAAAATGGCAAAAAAAATATGCAATACCGTTTTCTGATTATTGCGATATCCATGCTGATGACACAGAACTGATTGAGAGAATGCAGAATCAAGAACTTAAGCCGGAGGACATTCAGACACTTCATGGGTATTTGGAAGGCGAAGCTTTAGAAAGACCATTTTTTACACAAGAGGAAAAAGATGAATTTATGAGGAGGAACGTCCATTAAACGCGAGGATTTTTTGGATGGAGAAGAGTGTCTAGACATGATTTCCTTCCTAAAATACCGTGTTTTTGAGTATAAAGTATGGTAATTTAAGTATTCTAGTGAATTCTGTGAAAGAAGTGGGTTTTTTCACCGTCATCGCTTATAATGGGTTCCACATGGCTTCAGAAGAACAAAAGAAGACAAAAAGGAAAACAGGGACTGACTCCATCGTGGAAGGGCACGAGGAGCGTTTTTTGAAAGCATTTGACGAGTATTCTGATGCACTGTTTCGTCATGCAATATACAGACTTTCTGATCGCGAAAGAGCGATTGAGATTGTCCACGACACCTTCACAAAGGTGTGGAGCTATTTACGCTCTGGGCATGAAGTCGATACATACAAGCCATTTTTATATAAGGTCATCAACAATCTTATTATCGATGAATATCGAAGGAGAAAAGAACTTTCTCTCGATTCGATACTGGCTGAAGAAGGTGTCGATGAAGGTTCATTTCCTGAACTGTATGAAGGGGGAATCGAGGAACTTACGTTTATGCTCGATGCAAAGAAAGCAAGCTTGCTCATTTGCGAATTACCCATCGTATACCGAGAAGTCCTCACGCTTCGGTTTGTTGACGGACTTGGACCAAAGGAGATAAGTGAACTCACCGAAGAAACAGAGAATGTCGTCTCTGTCCGCATCCACCGAGCTCTCAAGATCCTCAAGGGCCTTATTCAGAAGAATGAGGAAGAGGCAGAGACAAAACGCTTAAATACAACACTATGAAATCTTTTGAAAACGACTTAAAAAAATACGCAGAAAAAATACATCTTAAAGTCTCAGAGAGACGGGAGCTTCGTGAGCGTGTTTTGTCGTACATGGAATATCACCCACTTCCAAAGCAAACACATACTATTGAGAAGCACGCGCAAGGGATTCTCTCAGAGTCTTTTGTTATGTTTCATTTTAATACAAAGTACATGCGTATAGCTGGAGGCTTTTTCGCTCTGGTATTGATCGTCGCTCCTTTTGTTGCCGAGAAGTCTGTTCCGGGTGACGCTCTCTATCTTGTTAAGACAGGTTTTAATGAAACCATTCAAGAGCAGTTTGCTAATTCTCCATATAAGAAGATTGAGTTTGAAACAAAACTTATGGAGCGACGTATTGCAGAAGCGAGAGTCCTTGCAAGCGAAGGAAAACTTACTCAAGAAGTTACGACCCAGCTCGCAGCAACAGTGAAAGAGCACACGGATGCAGTACAAACTGGCCTTGCTGAACTCCGTACTCAAGACGCTGACGGTGCCGCAATTGCAGAAATTGCTTTCAATTCGTCACTGGAGGTTCAGTCAGCAGTTCTTGGAGCAAATGAAAGTACAAATAGCACGTCATCAATTGATTCGATTCTTACTGTCGTGAATGATGCTCGTGATGTGGTTGTCTTGAATCAAGGATCGGTACCGTCATTTGAGGGACTAAGTGCTCGTGTAGAAATCGAGACGACACGTGCTTATGAATTATTGAAGACTATACGACTGACAGCTACACCTGAAGAGATTGTTGATATTGAGCGTCGACTTTCAGACGGCGATAGGCTTTTATTTGAGGCAAAAGAGCGATATTTAACAGAACCTGATCGTGCAATAGAGGATCTTGCAGCAACGCTGAAGCTCTACCAAAAACTCATTGTTTTCATGGCTGATATAAATATTCAAAAGACTGTTTCGTTGGAATCTATCGTTCCGGTAGTCTTAAGTTACGAAGAGAGGGTCACTACAGTGAACGCCGAAATTCAGAAAATTGGTGAGGTTGCCACAACAGTTGTACAACGTCTTGAGTTAATTGATGATAAAGGAGTTCAAGAAAAGGTGGAGAGTGGAGTTTCTCGAGTCTATGAATTGCTTGGTCAAGCAGCGGCAGCGATTGAGATTAAGGAAGTAAAGAATGCTGAAAGTAGTATTGGTGAAGCACGAGCACTTGTTACAGATTTGAATACGATGACAGTGTTTTCGAAAGAATCTGAAGATAATGACTTGATTCCTGCGGATGGGGGAAAGGACACTGAAGAGAAGACGTCTAGCGAGCAAAGTTTGATCAACAAAGCCTCAAGTACAAAAAGTATAGAACCACTATCTTAAAAAGTATACGTAAAAAGCACAGTTGGACTTTTGTCAATTGTGCTTTTTACGTATTGCAGAAAAATTTATTATTGATTACCTGCATCAAGTTCTTCTTCGAGAAGGCCAGCAAGAAAGGGCACCATTGCAATTTTGAAGATATTTCCTCGAAGGGCAGGATCACCTTGCATGTTTTGGAAAAGTGAAAAACCAGTTTCTTCAATAATAGTCCTATCAACATATGAAAGTGTAATTGCGCGGAGACTGTGTTCACCTTCCGTTCTCTCATCTCCTTTTGTTGCAATGAGTCCAATGACGTTATGAGTATCTCTTGTCACAATAGGGCCTCCTGAAGCACCCTGCTCTCCTACAGGCGACTCTGAGATAGAGAATATGTCTGCATAGTTACTTCCAAAAGTATAGAGAGTGCCGATTGTTGTTGGAGCAAGTACAGGGAAGATTTTTGTATCTGCACCGTTCCGTATGAGTGCTTCGGCAGGATAACCCGCCGTAACGACAGAGGATCCACTCATTGCGCGAGAAAGTAAGGCAACATCAATTTGGATTGAAGGGAACCTGGCGGGCAGAGGTGCTGAGTCGATGGATTTTGAAACATATAACAGAGCATAATCCCGTTCGCCAGTACCTCGTGGAGTTTCGCTTGTAATTAGGTTTGCGTTTTCAAATATCCATGTTGGAGAAATATACAGAAGCTCTGCTTTATATTTCGGAGACGCTGGATTACCAGATCGTATTACGCAGTCAATGTTTTTTGTAGAACCCTGTGCATCTTTAAGAAGTAAAAATTGTGCGACGTGAGCATTTGTAAGAATGATGCCCTTTTGGTTAATAAAAAAACCAGTACCAGTAGTTGTCCTGATATATTTGTCTGTTTTATATTGGCAGTAGATATTTACAAGGGCGTTAGTTATCTTTGTATCAAGAGGGACGTTGTTGTCCTGTGTGGATGCGTCCTCAGTGTCTGTGCTCGCAATTACTGCTGCTTTTTGGAACCCTACGTGCTCAAGAAGAATTCGAGGGATAGCTCCAGTAGGTGTGACGCTTCTTTCCTGACCGGCATTTGAAATTTTTGTGAGAGGGGTATCCTCGATATGTGTAGCAACCTCTTTTGAATTTGAAACTTGTTCGGGCAGGAGTAATGACTCAATGTGCCCTGAGAGAGAGTTTGTAAAAGCAAGATATCCAACAAGGATGCTTGTGACAATGTTTCCAATAAAGGTTAGAAATACCATGTTGTCATTGATTGTATCATGGGGTTTAAAGTGGGAACTGTTTATGCTAGAATCATCCGGGATAAGTGTGTGATGGTTGTGGCGACTATTTCACTGTATCTTCTTCACTCGCGGGTGTAGTTTAGTGGTAAAACGACTGCCTTCCAAGCAGTAGTTGGGGGTTCGATTCCTCTCGCCCGCACATTTGAAAGACCGCCTTAGGGCGGTTTTTCAGTGTGCGGGCGAAGCAACCTGCTGGGAGCAGGTTGCGCGAGGAATCGAAAAGGTTGTCAGATATTTTAGGAACGAAGTAAACTAAAATATCGACAACCTGTACTGACCATGTAATGGTCGATTCCTCTCGCCCGCACAAACTGTAAGACTCAAAAATTAGATGTACTTTCAGCAATTTGATTGCAATATAAAAACCCCTCACAAGGGGGTTTTTATAGTGGTGGGAACTAATGGATGTATACCCATCGTCTCCTTGATAGCGTTACTTGGTGTACATGTACCAAGTTAATACCTCCGCTATAAATACATGATAACATTTTTTTAATAAAAACAAATATGGGGATAAAGTTTTATGTGTCTGAAATATAAAATCCCCGCAGGCATAAGCCTGCGGGGATTTTAAAAGGAGAAGATTATTTCACTGCATCCTTAAGTGCCTTTGCTGCGCGGAACTTTGGTACACGCATTGCTGGAATATCAATAGACTCACCAGTACGTGGGTTACGTCCTGTGCGAGCATTTCGAGTCTTCGATGAGAAGATACCAAGCCCAGCGATTGATACTTCATTTCCTTTCTTCAAGGAATCAACGATACAATCGATTGATGTTTCTACTGCTCGTTCTGCGTCTGCACGAGTTCCACCTACTGTCTCGTGTACTTTGTCAATTATGTCTGCCTTATTCATAGTGTATGAAATTGTAACTAGTGGCGTATAATAATTTGTGCGATGCACTTGATGCCATAATGTGGCTACAAACAATTATATAGTACGGTTTCAGTTGTGCAATACACTACCGCACTATAATATTGTGTGGTGTAATATTATCTCGCGTATTCAATTGCCCTTGATTCTCGTATCACATTCACTTTAATTTCCCCAGGATAGCGAAGTTTTTCCTCAATATCAGTCGCAATACTTCGTGCAAGACTGAGTGCTTCGAGGTCAGTGATTTTTTCAGGGTTTACAATAACGCGTACTTCACGGCCTGCTTGAATTGCAAATGCCTTCTCTACGCCAGGCATAGAGGTTGCGATTTCTTCGAGTTCAGCAAGTCTTTTTATATAGTTTTCAATTGAATCACGTCGTGCTCCAGGCCGTCCTCCAGATATCGCGTCAGCAACTTGTACAATGATCGATTCAAGAGTGTCGAAAGGATATTCTTCGTGGTGGGCACGCATTGCAATGATAACTTTCTCATCAACCTCATATTTCTGAAGGATACGAATACCAATCTCTACATGGGTTCCTTGAACTTCCTGACTTACTGTTTTCCCAATGTCATGAAGAAGTGCACCAGCACGAGCGACAGCGACATCTGCTCCTACTTCCTCAGCAATAATGGCTGCTATGTGTGCCATTTCGACTGAATGCCAGAGAACGTTCTGGCCGTAACTGGTACGGAAATGAAGACGTCCGAGGATTTTTACAAGGTCGGGGTGAAGGTTTGAGACACCAGCTTCGTATGCTGCCTTCTCACCCATCTTGCGGACAATGGTACCAACTTCACCCCGAGCTTTCTCAACAACCTCCTCGATTTTTGCTGGCTGGATTCTTCCATCAGCAAGAAGACTCTCAAGTGCTACGCGTGCAATCTCGCGGCGTACTGGATCAAATGATGAAAGGGTAATGTGCCCAGGAACATCATCAATGAGTACATCAACGCCAGTCGCTCGTTCAAAAGCTCTCACATTACGACCTTCCTTACCAATAATTTTACCCTTCATGTCGTCACTCGGTAGCTCAATGGTTGAGCTCATGATGTCGACACGGAGTGTGTTTCCGATACGGTGAATTGCAGACGTAATTATATTACGAGCCTGTTCATCAAATTGTTCGTCACCACGCACTTGAAGCTTTTGGAGCCGTGCAAGAATATCTGACTCACGTTCTTTTTCAACAACCGTAACGAGTTTCTCGTAGGCTTCTTCTTTTGAAAGTCCAGAAATAGCCTCAATTTTTGCATTGATCTCTGTTTCATGTCCGTCAAGACGCGTCTTGATTTCTTTGATCTGATCTATTTTTTCACGAACTGACTCGATTTGTGAGTCGACGTCTATTTGACGTTTGTCGAGAAGCTCTTCTTTGCGAATAAATCGTTCTTCGGTTTTAGCTAGTTTTTCTTCCTGTTCTTTAAACTCTTGCTTCTTTTCTTTTTCTAGCGCTTCGACTTTTGCTTCAGCTTTTTCAATTATCTTAAGGGCTTTTCCTTCCGCATCAATAACACGTTCTTTAATCGAGATTTCAAGTGATTCTTTCTGACTAATTGCGTGTATGTACCTGAGATAATATCCTAAAGCAATGCCGAGTACTCCTGCGCCAAGGAATATAAGTATTGTGGCTGGCATACTGGATATGCGACGGTGGATATGTCTGTGTCGTGAACTGACCCCATCCAACCATCTGGGTTATGTTTATTCAATAATCGACACTCTCACAGTAACAGAAGAAATGATGAGTGTCGAATAAAATACACAAAACCGTCAGACCTCTGGTCTGACGGTTTTAGGTGTTGGTTTTTTACTTAAGGATCGTATCCACTAGACCGTAACGTTTGGCTTCGTCGGCCGACATGAAGAAATCGCGGTCAGTATCTTTTTCAACTTGTGCAAGTGGTTTCCCAGAAGCTTTCGCGAGCATCTTGTTGAGCGTTTCGCGAGTACGGAGTATGTGGCGAGCGGTAATTTCAATATCAGAAGCTTGCCCCTGAGTACCACCCCACGGTTGATGAATCATAACTTCAGCATTGGGAAGGATACTTCGCTTACCCTTTGCTCCTTGAGAAAGAATGATTGATCCCATCGATGCCGCAAGTCCGACACAGACCGTCGATATGTTTGGTTTTACGTGATTCATAGTGTCGACGATTCCAAGTCCAGCACTCACTGATCCTCCTGGAGAGTTGATGTACATTGCAATGTCTTTTTTAGGATCTTCTGCTTCAAGGAAGAGGAGTTGAGCAACAACAAGATTCGCCATGTGGTCGTCTATTGGGCCTGTAACAAAGACGATTCTTTCTTTTAATAGGCGGGAAAAAATGTCAAAAGCGCGTTCTCCCCCTTGCGTTTTTTCAACAACCATTGGGACGAGGTAACTATTGATTTGTGATTCTTTTGATTCCATATGTTCATAATGATACCAAAACTATTCAAGAGTTGCTAGAGAGAGTATTTTTTATGCATTAACAAAATCACCCAACAGAGTCGAATGACTTTGCTGGGTGGTGGACAAGCTGTTCCTGCTGGTGGGATTACCGCGGGGGTAGTTTGCCTTCCAAGAATTGCTTGTAGGGGATCGTCTTTTCTGGTGTCACTAAGCGAGCAACTGTCTCAACGCCGGGTAGTGGTTTTATACCAGTGAAGCGGACAAATTTGATTACTCTCTGTGCGCTTCCGAAGCATATCGTGCATACCGACGCCGATCCATTTCCTGTGCACTTTGCTTGAGATAAACCGGTACCTTCACACGGTTCACATCTTGCAACAATTGTTTCAGTATCTTCAAATGAACTATTAGCCACTGCTATCTCCTTTAAAAATTTATTTGACCAGTCCGACTATATCAAGACTTAATGTGCGTGTCTAATTTTTTAAAACATAAAACCCTCGAAGCCAGAGGCTTCGATGGTTTTATGTTCATGGCAGGGATTAGACAGTTGCCTCAAGTTTTTTAAGTACCGCTTCATTTGCAAGAATTGATGTTACATATACGCGAATTCTTTTTTCATCGCCATCTTTATATTGTTCAAGTAGGTTTGAAACTTCATGATCAACAAGGCTTGGGTCTGGGACGATTGACTCCTTTTTGGCGATTTCATTGAGGACAAGTTGCAATTTTGCCCGCTTTTCAGCACTTGGTGTCCACTCCTTCATCAGGTCCTCTTTGGTCTTTTTAATATGTCCGAGATAATCTTCTATTTTTAGTTGTGCTTGGGTAAGGTCTTCGGTCATCTGTGCAAGCATTTGATTGATTTCTGCGTCAACCATAACTTTTGGAAGCTCGAGTTCTGTCTTTTCAACAATACTGTCAGTAATTTTTGCTCGGTGTCGAGAATCGACGTCACGCGCCTTCTCAATAGTGAGGTGCTCTCGAATTTTTGTCTTAAAATCTTCAACGCTCGTGAATTGCCCCTCTTTTCCGAATGTCTTCACGTACTCATCGGTGAGCTCTGGAAGTGGGAGATCTTTCACATCTTCAATCGGCTCTTCGTCGTGCTTGCAGTTTTCATCATGTACGTGCCCCTCGTTATTCTTTGCCTTTTCTTGGAGACGTTCATAGGCAACCTTCTGTCGAAGAATTTCATTGATTTGATTCGTAACGTCTTCATCCGTAACCTCTTTCGATTCTTTGTTTGTATTAATATCCTTTGCGATACTCATATAATCAGGAAGCGTCATTTCAGGTATGATTGCAACAGTGATTGTAAATCCAAGCGGATTATCTTTTGCAATCTTTGTAATAGAAATTTGCGGGTAACCGACGACATCAAGTTCATGTTTTGTGAGAATGTGTGGGTAATATTCACGGAGAGTTCGCTCTGCCATTTCATTCAAGATAGCCATTTCACCGACTTTCTGGATAAGAACATTTTCTGGTATATGTCCCTTTCTAAAACCATCGATCTGGATACCTTTTCCGAGTGCTGAAACCACTGAGTCACGATGCTTAGCAAGTTCTTCATATGGGATCTCTCCTGTAATAACGACGAGCGAACCCTCCTTTTTTTCTATAGTAAATTTTGTGAGTGTTTCATTGATCATAGGGTGATTAGTTTACACGGATTTTATGTATCTGCAACAGTTTTATTAAAACCACCAGTCCGCGAAGCGGACTGGTGGTTTTAATAAGGTCACAAATTTATATTTATATTCCTTGAAGCTCTACATCAAAAGATGTGAGGTCAGTCTCAAGAGAATCAAAATTTGTACTATCAATATCCGCCTCAATAGCGCCGAGGTCGTCAGATGGGCTTAGTGTTTCAAGAATTTGAGTATCCGCTTCAGCACGTGGAGTCTCTGGTTCATTATTAATGATTATGGGCTCTTCTATTGGCGCAAGAACTTCATTGGTAAGAGTTCCTCCCCAAAGATAGAGTCCACCAAGAATAAGGACAAGCATAATTATGAGAACTCCAAGTATGGGACCTACGTGCGCAGGATGGCTCGGTGCCATTGGTTCTGGTGTGTGCATTTCAACCTCCGGAGCGTCTTTTTGTTCTTCTGGCATATCACGTATAGATATTAATTAGTAACTTCAGGCTCTCCGTCTGTCTCAGCATTTTGAGCTTCCTTAAGAGATTCTTTGAGAAGAGATACTGTATTCCTTAGATTCTCATGGGTTTGTTTGAGGAGGTCACGAACTGTTGTGACTTGAGCTCGTAGAGCGGTGAGTGATTCTCGGGGAGTTGCACCACTTACAGCCTCGGTGATTGAGTCAAATTGTGCAAGTGCACTAGCAGCAGAATCAAGATTTGTTTTTGCCTTAGTAAGCTCTGACTCGGCACTACTTGTTTCAACACCACGTTCTTTGAGTTTATTAATTCTAGTGTCAATTCTATTTGTGATGTCGTTGAGGCGGTTTATTCCAGCTGCAAGTCGAGCTGTGAGGTTGCGGGTAAGGTTTATGATGCGGTTTTGGACAGAGCTCTCAAGCTGCGCTCGACGCTCCTCGCGCACCTCGGTTCGTTCGGCTTTCTGGACTTCACGTTCCTCTGCCCGCTCAGTACGATTTTCTTGTCGCTCCTGAATTCGAATAGTATCTGCTTCGGAAGTGACTGACGGTTCTTCTTGAGCAAACGCTGTTACTCCGAAAATAAGTGACAATGTCACAAAGACAAATAGAATGTATGGGCTCGAATGTTTTAATAAAATATGGTGCATATAATAAATTGTTACAATAAATATCTACAGGTCTGCTCCTGAGCAGAGACTATACTCTATAGTATAAAACAACCGAGCCCAAAGGGCTCGGTTGTTTATGCACAAACGCGCAAAAAGCTTTATTTATTCTTATCAGCAGCGTACATTTCTAGGCTTCGATCAAACGCCTCTCGCGCTTTCTCGGCACCCTCATACCCATTGATTTTCACGTCAGCAGGCTTTCCTTTGAGATTCTTGTAGGTCTCAAAAAAGTGTACAAATTCTTTGAGTTGGTGTTTGTTGAGGTCTGCAATATCTTGCACATCCTCCCACCGCTTATCTTCGACAGGAACAGCAATGATTTTGTCGTCAGCATCACCACTATCAATCATGCGGAGAATGCCGACAGGACGCGCTGCAACCAATACTCCAACATTGAGTGGGTATGTCGTGAGGAGGATCACGTCGAGCGCATCACCATCATCCCATAATGTTTGTGGTACAAATCCGTAGTCGAATGGATATGCTGCCGATGAATAGTTTGCGCGATCGAGCTTGATAAGGCCGGTCTTCTTGTCGATCTCGTACTTATTGTGAGACTCACGAGGAATTTCAATAATAACATTCATCTCTTCGGCTGTTCCCGAGGGAACATCATGAAGTAAGTTCATAGTATTTTTATAACGGAGTAATTAATATACCTAATAAAGTATCTATTCAGCTTGCGTCTCTGCTTCTTCTGGTTTCTCTGTCGGTCCTGCAGAAGAAACGATATCAATTTTCCATCCGGTAAGTTTTGCGGCAAGTCGAACATTTTGACCACCTCTTCCAATGGCGAGAGATTGTTGGTCTGGTGCGACAGTTACTGAAGCATGTCCACGTTCGTCAGTTCCTGTGGCATTTGCTTCACTTAATATTTCAACTTTGAGTACTTGTGCTGGTGAGAGAGAGTCTTCAATAAATTCCTTTGCGTCTTCAAGCCATTCAATGATATCAATCTTTTCTCCACCGAGCTCGCTCATAACAGTCGATACCCGAACACCTCGCTGTCCAACCATTGAGCCGACAGGATCAATGTGGTCATCATGTGAACATACGGCGACTTTAGAACGTGAACCAGCCTCTCTTGCGATAGCTTTGATCTCAACGGTACCGTTCTGTAGTTCTGGAGTTTCAATCTCGAAAAGCTTCTCAAGAAATTGAGGGTGTGATCGAGAAAGTTTTAGGAAAATGCCTCGTGGTGTTTCATCTACCGCAACAAGGAGAGCTCGAATCCGTTCTCCTGGTTTGAATCGTTCTCCAGGGATTTGTTCATCATAGGGCATAACGCCGGTTACTCGTCCAAGGTCGACATAGATATTTCCACGTTCAAATCTTTGAACGTGTCCAACAATAATGTCACCTTCCTTTTGTCCAAATTCCTTAAGAGCTGATTCTTTTTCCGCCTCACGAATTTTCTGGATGATCACTTGTTTTGCTGTCTGTGCTGCAATACGCCCAAAGTCATCCTTTGGTTCAAGTGGAAATATTAATTCTTCACCAAGCGCAACATCTTTTTTAATTAAACGTGCGGTCTCGATGAGGATATGTTTCTCGGGGTCAAAACGAACCCGAGTATCATCAGTATCGTCGGTAGGTTCTTGAGGTTCTGTGCGCTGATGTCGTTCGTCAACTTCAAGATCGTGGTCAACCTGATCATCAACACGTACAGTGGTGTCATCAGCAACAATTTTAACCTGGTTAAAAATAGTGTCCCCAGAATTAATGTCAAAATGGGCACGAATAATCTGCCCTCGTTTTCCGAATTCCTTTTTATAAGCAGTACCGAGAGCTTGCTCAATGGCATCGAGCATTTTTTCTCGGCTAATTCCGCGCTCATCTTCCATTTGGTCGAGTACTGAATGTATTACTTTTAGATCAAACATATTCGGGGGCGAGCTGGGAATTTGACGCATTCCTTCGTTGAAACATCGATTTTCTTCTCATCTTACAGTAAGTAAGGTTCGTACATAAATCTTGTTTCACCAACTGGTGCTGTTCAGGTTGTCGATATTTTCTCCTTTTAGTCGAAAATATCGACAACCTCTTACGAAGTGACATTGGGTCACTTCTCACCTTGGACTGCATCCAAATTCACAGCTCGCCTAATTTAGGAGTATTCTCCTTTATTTGTCTTCTAATATTTATTTTTATACAAAAAATGCCGGCTGGTAGAGCCGACTTCCTGTATAAACATCATAATAGAGGAAAACTGTTGAAAGTCAATGTGATGTATACATTTGCAATTTCCATCACATTTTCCTATGATGATGCTAGACGACTTTTTCGAGTGACCTATATTTTGGCAAGGAGGCTTTTATGTCACAGCGTTGCTTTTGTAGCTCTGGGTGCCAGTTGCACCCACTCTCACCCCACTCTCCACCACGAAAGCCGTACTGGAGCGATGAAACTGCAACACCGGAAGAGCAAAGGAAATTGAAAAAGGCATATGAAAACGGTGCTTGCATCGAAGCGAAAGGGAGAGACACAATCGATTGCGGGTATGAGTGGGATGTCCCCCCAAATCCACTATGGGATTTTTATTACAATTATTACAGAATCGCTCCTAGCTAGGCGCGTAGCAATGCCGGCACGAAGCCCTGTCAAGGTAGCAATACCTTCAGGGCTTTTTTCTTTTTGTATTTTAATCGTTTCCCGCACGGAGACCTAAGGTCTCCGTGCGGGATTTTACATTAGGGGTGTTTGAGAAATGTTCTTAACACTTTGATGCGAAAAAATAAATTTTTAAAGGATAGATACCAAGAGTGACTTCAAGTAAAATTTAAAATAATAAATAGGACCTGGCAAAATATATGCCAGGTCCAAGGTCTGTTGCTGTTGCCGTGTTATTCTGCGGACTTGAGAGGTTTTCCTGTTACAGAACCACTCCTGTTTCCGCTCATGACACTGCCCCCAGAAAGAACTGCTGCCAGTCCTTCCAAGGAACCGAAGCCACCTGAACCTTTTTCTCCCCCGTTCATAACGACGATGTTTGGAACTACCTTGCCTAAATTTGCCAGAGCTTCAGGCTTATCCAGGATGAGTTCCATCATCTTCAGACGGGCTACTAGGTCTTTGCCAAGAACATCGGCCTGTGCTTCTTGTCCTGCAGCAACTTGTTCCAGATACTTCCGGTCTGCTTCACCGCGAAGCTGTTGCTTTTGTTTGTACTGCTCGGCGATTTTTACTGCCTGTTGAGCTTCCACCAACGCCGGCTGTTGTTCAGCAGTTGCTTCCGCGTTAGCTTTGGCAATGCGTTCCAATTGAGCTTGCTGTTCTTTCTTCAGGGTTTCAATCATCTCGAAAGCCAACTGTTGGCGCTTGCGAGGAATGAGAACCTCGGGCGGCATGTCGGGTTGCAAGAAACGAACCTCTCTGATTGTTACGCCTGCTTTTTCACCTTCGGGTTTGATCTGCTCTTCTGCGACAGCTTGAAGCACACCACGACGCTCAATGAGGTCGAGAGGCGCTACCGGCCGACGCGATTCGCGGGTTACCGCATTTCCTTGGGGATCAAGCATGGGCTTGCCAGTCTGGCGATCGATAACTGCTTCGGTAACGGTGATGAATTGCCCAGAGAGGTCGCGAACTGCAGATTGCACCGCAGGGGTGATAATGCGATTCTCGACTTCCTCCATACCACCCACAGACGCTACTATGAAAGGAGCGTTTTGTGGAGTTACTTGAACCAGTACGCGAAGGGATTGGTGGATCGTGTAGCCTTCGATCTTGATACCGACAGCTTCGTCGGCTGCCCCCTTAGGGACAGCCACCTCTACTGAACGGGGTTCTTGAGTGATCTCTCCTTTGGCATCCACAGATAGATCCACCGAACGGCTCAGATATCCACCTTTGTATTCCCATGCCTGGACACGGGTATCCACTGAAGTTACTGTGAACACGTCATGGTTGACGTAGTATTTGCCTGGCGGCAAAACTTCGTTCCATATACCAATACAACCGACAGGCATAAGAGGGCTGGATAATGCACCAACACCATGCGAGTTATCCTCAATGGCAACGCATTTCCCTGATTCGGGGAATGAAGCTGTCATCGCCGAACCGAAGTTCACAGCAGTTAAAGCATTCGACTTCACAACACCAACAAAACCCTGTGGAATGTCAGTCGCTTTGCGGTCGTCTGACACATCCCAGAGGTAGGTATTGACACGCCAGGTACCCGGCAGAAGAACTGTTGCTTGCGGGCCCTTGAACCCGATCTGTTTTTCGGCAGTTGTCAAAAAGACATCGGCCTCAAGGAATGTGTTCAACTGCGACTGAAATGCTGGCGCGTAGGTGACACCTGGGGGTAAAGATTTTCCATCACGCGCAGACAAGGTGCGATAGTGACCCGGCGATACGGTGATCATCTCCACTTTCTCGACATCGTTGAGAACGTTTAGGCCGAGGATGAAGTGGAAGCCGGGACCAATGGTCTCAGCTTTTTTACCCTTCTGTGATTCGATGCCTATGATGCGACCGGACGGAAGGTCGGTAGCGAAATAGACTCGTTTCAACAGCGCTATTTGGCTGTCTCCCACAATGATAAGTGAGGTACCAACCACAAGGCCAATTGCAATACCGCCGAATATGACTCGCACCGCCACATTCACAATTTTGAGGGTTGCCTCGGTTAGCTTCGGTGGGCGACCGCCAAAATCAGAATCGGAAGATCCCCTTTGAATCACTTTCGTGATTATAAAGGGAGCCACTGCAGCGAACAGTACACAAAACACGATACCAAAGATTATTCCCATCTGATCTAACTCCTCTGCAAGTTGGTGAATTTACAAGGTACTACGTGAAGTACGTATATATTATGATAACGTACGCTATTTATTATGATAGCATGAAATTGACTGAATGTCAAATCATGGAGGTGAGGGTGAAGGAGTATATTTAAATGCTTCTGGAGTCTTCTATTTTTTTTGTGTTGTAATCAAAAAATCCCGCACGGAGACCTAAGGTCTCCGTGCGGG
>JAIPIB010000010.1 GCA_021734905.1 Minisyncoccota bacterium
TGCGGGCGGGAAATCAGCCGAGGCAAGGCGAATCCATTCCCCCAGAAAAATTGTTTCGCCTTGCCTCGTCTACATTAGTATTTTTAATCATTTGGATTTTGCTCGAAATAGTTTCGAACTTTGTCCAACAAACACCGCCGCGAAGCGGGAAATGAATGGAAAGGAAATTTTTGGTTTGCGTCGCCGAGGCCTCATTTAGTCTATCACCGTATGCAGAGTTTAGGTATTGCAATACTGCATATAGGTTTGGTAGTATCTATGATAGACACAATACGGCGCAAAGAATATGCCGATTTTATCGGCAAACTGCGAAAAGCCTGGCTTGATGCAGGTTTGCGTCAAATTGATGTCGCTAAGAAACTCAAGCGTACGCAATCGTATGTCTCCCGCGTTGAAGTGGGCGAACAAAAGCTTGATATACTGGAATTGCAGAAGTTCGCCAAGCTTTATAACAAGCCACTCGATTATTTTATAAAAAACTAACGACATGAACACTCAACGAGGATTTATCGGGATCGGGATGCTTATTGCGATTTTGCTCGGACTCGCCGTCATTGGCGGCGGAGCGTATTACGTCACGCACCAGCAACCGGCACAGCAAACGCCTACGGATAATTTTGACAATACGCAAACCTTACCGACGAATATCCAATCTCCACAGACACAAACGACAACGAATACACCAATTCAGACAACGCCCGCACCAACGTCTAATTCGTCGCCTGCGACAACACAATCGACCACCCCCGTCGCATCTAAACCTTCGCTCTCCATTGTTTCTCATACGGGGTTATCTATCACGGTACGCTATGCGAGCTTCCCAAAAAATGCGGAGCTTAGGGCGTACTATCAACAAGCGGTTGGCGAACCCGCACTGAAGAAAACCCTTACTGACTCATCCGCAACAATCACGCTTGAGCTGCCCAGCGGATCGCAAAGTGGTCAATACTACCTTGTTGCCGTTAACTCAAACGGGAGCGCTGTTGAAGCTACGGATGCAAGCGGGAATGTGTACCCCGTTTCGGCCTGGGTGACCATATCATCGACTAATCAAGTGGCAGGAGTAAAACCAACTTGCTCTGTTTCCGCAAATAAAACACAAGCTCGCCCGGGAGAGCCGATTACATTTACTTGGACAAGTACGAACGCTGATTACGCGTCTACGTATAGTCCCGACTATAAACCGGTTAGCCAAAGTGACCGACTCCCCGCAAACGGCTCATACACGTATGCGACTGTTGACCCGAACTACCTTGATTCGAATTTCGCCGGACCGTTCACATTCACGCGATTTGTCGTCGGATCAGGAGGTTCGGCATCGTGCAACCTAACAGTCCCTGTTGCGGGCTCAACGCAAAATATAGCCGCCTATCCTGACACTATTGCGCTCGCTGCCGGAGCAACTGCTGTAGGCAATGACCTGACTCTGACGGTCAATTCTCTCACGTCCGCGGCGGCACAAATTACCGCCATAGTTTCCGGGGTTGCGAAATCATCTTCCATAAATCTGCAACAAAATCCGTCCTCGTTTATGTTTGAGAACGCCGGTAATACGTTCTATGTCAACTACTGCGGTGTCATTAACAAACAGTATCTGCTACTGACTGTTGGGAAGGATAAGCCGCTTGCATGTCCTAGCAACGTTGGCTAACTCGAAGGGAGCAGCCCCGTCGTTTTATAATTTCTCCTAAAAACGGCGGGGCTGATTGTGCGCGATACCAAAATGGTCCTGCCCCAAGAAGACTGAAGTGAGTGCCGAACGAGTAATATCGTCCGGCCTCTTTTTTAACTCTTTTTACATTCTCCCAAGTAAATGCCTGTTTCTCTCTACATAATCAAGGACTTTTGCGGCAACATTTACTGGAAGTCCCTCATGCGGGTCATGATGGAGATTTATAAACGGTGATGCATTACATTCAATTATCCCCCACCGCATCGTATCTGGATCAGAAGAGACATCCTGCGTAATAAAATCAAATCCAAGAAGGGGGTCATCCACTGCCTTGGCGGCTCTTTCAAGCTCATTGCGAAGTTTCGGGTGCACATCAGGTGTTACTTCCCTACTATTTCCTCCATACGAGAGGCCAATCTTTTCAGACAGGTCTATAATTACTTTATTATCCAGAACATCGTCAAGTGCGTATCCGAGTCTCTCAAGAAAAGTAATAAGTGTGTCAGTAAATACAACAAGACCAACAGTGCTGGGTCTTTGTCTATTTTTTAATTCTATTAACTCTGCAATTGTCTTAGAACCATCTCCTGTGATTCGAGGAGGATCACCTGCAAGAACACCTGCAAGCTCTCCGTCGATAACGGTCGCACGATAAACACTCCCCTCAAGATGCTCTTCAACAACAACCTCCTTACATAATTTTTTTGCAGAATTAAACGCAGTCTTAAAATCATCAATACTAGAAATATGCGTTGTGGTATGTCTACCTCGTGATCCAAGTCGTGGCTTAACAATAACTGGTTTTTGTAACTCGTTAAAAACTCGTTCGGCACTCTTCCAGTCACCCACATTCTTCCCTTGTGGGACCGGGACATCTCCGCCCATGAGACATTGTTTGAGGAGTGCCTTGTCATCAATCCATCCAGCAGTTGCGTCATCTCTACTATGTGGTCGTGGAAGACCTGAAAAAATAAATTGCTGTCCATCAGAAAAAGTAATCCTATACATGTCGATTGCTCTTCCTAAGAACAGTACAGTCTCCATGTTCCATCGTCGTGCAACAGCTTCTTCACAAAGTACCCTTCCACGATCTGACGGCGCATCTTGATGCTGACCACTGAAGCGAATAACGCCAACATAGGCAAGCACCTTAATGACATATTCAATAATGTTATCTGTAAACCAATACAAATAGTGTCCAATTCGAGTTCGAAAGATTTTTTGTGAGACAGGATTTATACTCAAAAAAATAAACGAATCAACCCATGCACCAACATGTGAGGTTTGGTTGTTTCCACAGTGCAGACATTTTTTCTTCTTGGAAGTAACTACATCAAAAGATTTTTCATTAGTAGGGTTCTCGTCCAGAGTATCTGCGTATGACATATATTAGACATCCATTCCTCGAAGAATTTTGATTCGTTCGTTTGCAGGAGGATGAGTTTGAAAGAGTCCGCCAATTTTTTGACCAACAGATTTTTTCCCCCCTCCGTATGGGTCTGAAATAAAAAGGTGTGCAGTTGCGTGACTAGTGTGTCGCATTGGTTGACTGTAACTTGAAATTTTCTCAAGTGCAGAAGCGAGGCCTTCTGGATATCGCGTGAGGAGTGCTGCGGATGCATCTGCAAGATATTCTCGTTTTCGAGAAATTGCTAATTGGATGAGTTGTGCTGCGATCGGAGCGAGAATAATACCGGCAATTCCTACAACAAGAAATATTGGACTTCGATCACGATTACCTCCACCTCCCCACATAAGAGTACGCATAAGAAAATCTGAAAGCATCGCAATAAAGCCAGCAAGAACAACGGCGACGGTCATAACCAGCATGTCTCTGTTTCCAACATGTGAAAGTTCATGTGCCATGACTCCTTCAAGTTCACTTCGATCAAGAATAGAAAGTAGTCCTGTAGTTGCTGCGACAACCGCATGTTCTGGATCACGCCCTGTTGCAAAGGCATTAGGAGCAGGATCGTTCACTACAAAAACTTTTGGCATAGGGAGACCTGCAGTAATGGAAAGGTTCTCGACAACATTCCAGAGGTCTGGAAATTCTGTTCGGGTTGCTTCACGAGCTCCGGTCATACGAAGAACAATCTTGTCTGAAAACCAATAGCTTCCAACATTCATCAAAAGTGCAAACGTTATTGCTACATATAGAAACATTGGTGTCTGCATATACCAACTAATTCCATACCCAACCGCCACAACAAGCACAAGAAAAGTTCCCATAAGAAGCCACGTCTTTCTAATATTTTCACCTTGATGTGTGTATAGTGTTGCCATGCCTAGATTTTGTTATAAACGTGAGCGAATTAGAAAATCTTAGCCGTCTGAAAATCCTATTCAAAATGGATTTTCAGACGCACCGACTCCAATGCTTAGCTGAGTTAATATTTCTTAACTCTTCAATTATATCAAATTTTGACTCTTCTGAAAAATATTTAAGATACAAATTTTCAGCAAGTTCTTGGTAGCCTGTTCGTCACTTTTTCTCCCTTGAAGTCGAAAAAGAGACAGACTCAGAAAATATAGTCCCTGACGGAGCGTGTTTCCGCACTGCGCAAGAACATTAACGAAAGTTGGAGTTTGTTCGTCACTTTTTCTCCCTTGAAGTTGAAAAAGAGACAGACTCAGAAAATATAGGGGGCTTTGCCCCTTATTTTCTGGTCTTCTTATAGAAGCAGTACACCTTTCGCAGAAACTGCTTAAGGTCTTGCGAAGCGATTTTGTATCGCTTCTCACCAGCTACCTCCGCCACCTCCACCACTTCCTCCTCCTGAGGACCCGCCTCCTCCCGAAGCGCTGGCGCCGGAAGAACTTGCGAAAGCAGTTGAAAACCCTCCAAGACTTTGCGAGAGTGAAACAGCACTAAATGTATTCACGCTCCCACCATCGTACCAATCAGGATTTGGAATTGTAATTCCTTCAAAGGTCTTAGCCCATTGTTTTTCTACACCAAACGCAATTGCATACGGTAAATATTCCATAAAGTGTTCAGCGTTTCGCTCTGGAGCATTGTGAAAGATATATCGCTGTGATTCTGTGACACTAAGAAATTCTTTAAATCCCTTAAGGTGATCAAGTGCCTCGAACCCTTTTCGAGTTCTTCGTGTAAAAAAGAAATTTGTAAAAAAACCATTATTTTTAAGATCTTTCTCCAAATCCTGTTTTAATGAACGAAGCAAAGCATAGTTTGCCTCCTGTCTCTGATGATCATTCTTAAGTTCTCCGAGTGTAACCGTCACTTTTGACATTGTGTAACCACCAAACAGCAACGCTAGTATTCTTTTATCAAATTCACCAATAAAATCACCAAATGGTTTTGATGTAAGGTTGATTTCATAATCATCAACCTCAAAAAAGAAGAGAACTTTTCGATCAATCTTTTTTATCTTTATGAATCCCTGTTCAGCGAGATACACAATTCCTGCAGTGATGTCACGTGGATCGAGGCGTTTATCGAAAAGGTATCCTGCATACATTGGCTTCACTCCTGGATATGGTTCATATTGTGGAATGATAGTTCTTCCTGTTTTAAATTTTGTTTTGTATCGATAAATACTGTAACCAAAAAGTCCCAACATGAGAGGAGTCACTAAAAACAAAATCACTCCGAGCTTATATCGCTCTCGTACGTCATGCTGTATTTTTGTGCGATCTAATCCTTGCGCCACTGTCATTCCTTCTCCAGGATTAAATACTCTGCCACTAAAATACACATCTCCGTCGCCACCAACAGTTATATTGCAAGAACCAGAATCACCCTTACTCCCCCGATAACACGCACGTTCTCGGACCATGACAGCATCTTCTGATACTACATGCGCATTAATTTCCTGTATCGGGACCTTCCACTCATTTCCGGTCACGTTCCAATACAAATCAGCGCCCCCATAAGTTTGGTATGTAATCGCACCACCAACATGGTAAGAAATTTCATATTCGTGTATCCCGACAATGGTAACTTCTGGATCACCGATTTTTATACACACTTCGCTTTTCCCATCACTAATTACATGCTCAATATTTTGAGAATCCATTAGGACTGAGCTGACATCAACATCAATATATCGCTCCTTGAAAATCGATGACGCTTTATCTTGGTGAATTTTTGGGATACATCGATATATTCCATGACGCGCGTCAGAGAATTCATATGAAATTTTTTCAAAGACATCAAAACTGCCATCACTTTTGATGCTGATCTCCGTAGCAAATGAATTAATACGTTCGTATCCAGCGGCGTGTGTTGTTTCACTAATTATCACAATCAGAAAAAGCAAGCAAAAAACAGATATACTACTGATTGAAAAAAAATACTTTTTCTTTGTAAGATTTAGTACTCTTTGAAACATATAAATGTATTAGCTTGAACTCTGTAGAAAAAATGGGCTACATCAATCATCCAATCCCCTTCCATGGTCATGCGAGGTGTACTCTGTGTCCGCTGACCAAGTAAGGTATAACATATCCTCATAACCACCCTTTTCTTCAATACTTTTCTCAACAGCCTGATCAATTTCTTCATCAGTGATGCCGAATTCTTTTGTTACTGCGTCAAGTGTAATCACTAAGTCGGCAATTTCTTTGAGGAGACTTTCTTTACCCAAATGATTTGAAACGCCACTGGCTTCCTCAAGAACTTTTCGAACAATCTCTCGTTTGTATTCATCATGATCAACTTCCCTCACCTCACACTCAAATCCTTTTGCAGCAATGATGTCTGGAACATTATCACGGCAAAGTTTATTGTAGTAAATTTTTTCCATAATTATTATGAATCACTATTATTAATTTTTCCTACTGTTCTCCTCTAACGGTTTCGTTACTTTGATATTGTCCACCACTTGACCAATGAAGGAAATTGCGTTTTTTGAATAGGCCTTTTTTCTCAACATTTTGCTTAATTGCCAACGAGATATCGGCCTCTGAGAACTCGTATTTCTCCATGAGTGCGTCAAGTACGGTCATGAGGTCTGCATACTCATCGAGAAATTCCTCGCGTGATGTTGTGTGAGCAAGACCATATGCTTCTTCTGTGATCTTCTTTAACAATTCTTGTTCAAACTCTTGAGAGTCTTCAATAACTCGAACTTCACATTCCTCTCCATTAGCAAGAATTTTATCTGGAATATGGTCTCGTATCAGTTTATTGTAATAAACTCTCGACATTGCTTTCTACTTAAAACTTACTGCTACTGGTTCTCTTGCTGCAGCATCATCTCCAAGTTCAAAGTATGGTTCCTCCTTGAAACTAAACATTTTCCCAACCATGTTTGATGGAAATGACTGGAGAGCAATTTTAAGATCTCGAACATTACCGTTGTAAAATCTCCGTGCTGCTTGAATTTTGTTTTCAGTATCAGAAAGTTCACGCTGTAGTTCAAGGAAGTTTGTATTTGCTTTAAGATCTGGATACGCCTCGGCGACAGCGAGAAGTTTTCCAAGTGCTTGCCCAAGACCGGCTTCAGCTCCGGCCATAGCAGCAAGGTTCTCCGGAGTAATCATTGAGGGGTCAACGTGTACTTTTGTTGCTTCAGCACGTGCACTCGTAACTGCATCAAAGGTCTCACGTTCATGTGATGCATAACCTTTAACAGTCTCAATAAGATTCGGAATAAGATCGTATCGTCGTTTCAGTTGTACATCAATATCAGCCCATGCTTCTTTTGTGCGTTGAATAAATTTTACAAAATTGTTGTATGCAATAATGACCCAGAAGACAACTACTGCGGCGACGATAAGGACAATGAATGTAGGTGACATATGTTCAGTAAAATAATTACCATCTACTAATATATATAAAGTATAACACCAATATTTAGAATATATACATATTCAAGAAGAAACCGCACCTATTTGGTGCGGTTTCTTCTAAGAGATTAAAAACCTTTTTCCTACATCATGCCCCCCATTCCTCCACCCATACCGCCCATGTCTGGCATTGCAGGTCTTTCTGGTTCTGGTTCATCGGCAATTGCCACCTCTGAGGTAAGGAGTATTGCTACAGCAGAAACAGCATGCTGAACACCAGCACGTTCCACTTTGACTGGATCAATGATTCCTGCCTTAATCATGTCATCTACCATCTCAGCCTTTGCAGCATCATAGCCAGCATTCCCTCCAGCTTCTTTAACTTTCTGGACAATAACGGCACCGTCATCCTTTCCGACGTTTTGTGCAAGCTGTTTTAGTGGCTCCTCAAGTGCCTTAAGAACAATCCTGTATCCAATAAGTTCGTCACGTCCAAGGTCTTTGTTTACACGTCCTTCAACAATAGATGCAACTCGAGAAAGTGACGTTCCTCCTCCTGGAACAATTCCCTCTTCAATCGCAGCTTTTGTTGCATTAACAGCATCCTCAATCTTTAATTTGAGATACTTCATTTCAGTTTCAGTTGCCGCTCCGACACGAATAACAGCAACCCCTCCTGAAAGTTTTGCGATTCTTTCCTCAAGTTTTTCCTTATCGAATTTTGAGTCAGTCTGTGCAAGCTGTGCGCGAAGCGCGTCGATGCGTGCATCAATGTCCTCCTTCTCACCCTCTCCTCCAACAATAATAGTCTTATCTTTTGTTGAGACCACTCGGGTAGCTTTACCCAAATGACTCAACTCTGTATTTTCAAGTTTAAGTCCGACTTCCTCAGTAATGACCTGCCCACCAGTCATGATAGCAATGTCCTGCAAAACCTCCTTCTTTCGGTCACCATATCCTGGAGCCTTCACTGCCAATACTGAGAACCCTCCACGAAGCTTGTTAACAACAAATGTTGCAAGGGCTTCCCCATCAACATCATCGGCAATGATGACTAATTCTTTCTTTCCGGTTTGTGCAACCTTTTCAAGAAGTGGAAGAATTTGTTGTGCTGAACTGATTTTTCCGTCAGTAATAAGAATTAGTGCGTTCTTATACTCAGACTCCATACGCTCAGCGTTTGTGATCATATATGGTGAAATGTAGCCGCGATCGAATTCCATCCCTTCGGTAAATTCTGTTTCAATACCAAATGATTGTGATTCTTCTACAGTTACGACCCCATCTTTTCCAACTTTTTCAATTGTCTCAGCAATCTTTGCGCCAATTTCTTCACTTTCAGCTGAAATAGTTGCAACTTGTTTGATTTCTTCAGTTGTCGAAATCTGTATCGCCATCTCATGAAGTGCCTTTACAACGTCTGCACCAGCATGTTCCATACCATTACGCACAGCCATAGCATTAACACCCATCGTTGTGTGCTTAAGACCTTCTGTGAGAAGTGCTTGTGTGAGAATTATTGCTGTCGTTGTTCCATCTCCAGCAAGTTCGTTTGTTTTGTTTGCAACCTCTTTTATGATCTCAGCTCCCATGTTCTCAAACTTATCTTTGAGGTTGATTTCCTTGGCAATCGTCACTCCATCGTTGGTGATTGTTGGACCACCAAAACCTTTGTCGATAATGACATTTCTTCCTCGGGGGCCGAGCGTTATTTTTACTGCATTCGCAACAGTATCAACTCCTTTTTTAAGTCGCTTTTTGACATCTTCTCCGTAAATTACTTCTTTTGCCATGCTTAGATTTTGTTATGAGTGAAGTGTGAGAAGCGAATACTTGGAGCTTCGCAAGACTCATTGAGGACTTTTGTGAATAAAATGAAACAAAAGACCCAATGAGTGGACAGTTTCTGTAAGGAATTAGAAAATCCAAATTCAACTTCAATACTCTTCTCTCTTCTCTTTTAATAGACCTAACTAATAATCCCAAGAATGCTTGATGATGAAACAATGTAGTACTCTTCACCAGCAATTTTTACTTCATCAAAACCGTATTTTGAGAATACAACACGGTCGCCAACCTTCACATCCATCGGAACTCGTTTCTCTCCGTTTTCATTCCACTTACCTTCACCTACAGCGGTAACGATTCCTTGTTCAGGTTTTTCCTTGCTCACGGTATCAGGAATAATAATACCTGAGGCAGATTTCGTACCTGTCTCCTCATCGGTGAGGCGGCGCACAACCACGCGGTCCAAAAGTGGCTTGATGCTTGTACCTTCACTATTGTTTGAATTCATATTTCAAATATTGTTATCCTTAAATGTTGATAATGCGGGGCTATTATACGAGCGATTCCAAACCCTGTCCAGAAAACGATTCTCGTGCAGACAAAACATCCGTTTTGACTGCACGAGAATAAAAAAAGGCCCGGAATGTATTGCTACACCCGGTGCCCTGTTGCATGTCCTCATATTTCAGAGAGCTGCGCCGTACTGTGTCTTGTAGGCAAGGATCTTCTCGATCAGAAGATCAAGTCTGAACTGCTGGAGGTCATCCAACTGTTCATCGTTTTCCAACTGATCGTTGAGTACCCAAATGAGGTCATCGAGCGTCGCTGATGCACACACAGGTATATAGTTTTTCTGTTCGAACTCCTGCACCGCCGAGAGTTCACCCTCGACACGCTCTTGTCGATCAAAAGCAATCACACAACCGACTGGCGTGCCGCCTTCCTGTCGAATAATTTCTGCAGCCTCGATGATTGATTTGCCCGTCGTCATCACGTCATCGATGATGGTGACTTTCTTTCCATTCAGTGATGCACCAACAACGACACCTCCTTCGCCATGGTCCTTCTCCTCCTTGCGATCGAAAGCGTATTCGATACTGTTACCGAGCCTTACCGCAACGGCAGCAACAAGCGGAATTCCCTTGTATGCCGGCCCGAAAATGACATCGGGACGACTACCGCCCGTATAGACCGCTGCTGCATAGGCCCCAGCAAGTACAGAAAGACGATGCCCCGTATTAAAGAGTCCCGAGTTAAAGAAATAGGGCGACATCCGCCCACTCTTCAGTTTCCTGCCTTCAGGAAGGAGTTCGAGAGCACCAATATTGAGTGCGAATCGAACAAACTCTCTTGCAGTACTCCTTGGTTCGGTATTCATTGTTTTCTTTCCTCCTTGTTGATTTGTTCGCCATTCTCCTCCCAAAAAAAAGTCCATTGGAAGAATACCACCTCCTTCCACAAAGGATGTTTCCGCTCCTTCAGACTTCATTGGAAACGGCCATGCTGGTGATTCGTCGAGATGGTCCATTCCTTCTCCTCCCTGTTGATTTGCTTCAAGTTTTTTTGGAGTATCTGGTGGAACCAGATCACTCCTTTCTACGTCTGGTCCCATGATTCTTTCCTCCTTCACTTAAGTTGACTGACTTAAACGACCGCTTGCCGCTTTTCACCTTCAGAAACTTCTGCCAAGAACTTGTCCATGGCAACTACGCGATCTTCTGCCTTTGTAACTTGACTGCCGACAACGAGACCATCGGCGCCGTTTGCTACCGTATTTCCCGGAGTATCACTCCGTTTCTGTTGACCAAGATCGGCGCCCACAGAACGTGTCCCGGGGATAGTGAACTTCATCTCGGCAAACTCGTGGATGGATTTGAGATGTTCCAATTCCAACGCCGAGCAGACGATATTTCTTACGCCAGCTTCTTGAGCCATGCGGACGAATTCCTCAACGATTTGAAGTCGAGTTCGGTCTTTGCCGTAAATACGGGCAATCTCTGCGTCATCGAGCGAAGTTAAAACCGTGATGACATAAATCTCTGCCACTGGTTCGTCACATCCGCTCATCGTCGCTTCAACAGCCGCCTTCATCATAGGCACACCGCCGGATGCGTGAACCGTGATGATTTTTGCACCATTTTTGACGAGCGCTCCCACACGCAGACCAACGGTATCTTTGGTGTCGTGAAGCTTGTAATCCACCCAGCACTTGACACCCGCAAGCTCGAAGCACGTGAGCACCATCGGACCCAAAGCATCAAGCAGGCTGTGCATCTTCACCACGGCAATACCCCGAAGGGTAGTTGCGAGTTGATATGCCTTTTGGAGCGACATTCCATCTGCAGCAAGACTTAATATGGTTTTCATCTTGAATCTCCTTCTCAGTTGTCAAAACGACTATGACCCGCCAATCGGGTCATATATCCAAAAGGTACAATACGCTCAAATTAGCGAATAATCAACACATCATGATGCATCTCGTCAAGGTAGTTAAAATAGTCCAGATTACTATTGACCGAGGCCTTGTCTCGGTCATTTTCCCCGTGACAAAGCTTCGCTTTGTCACGGGGAATTCTCCTCAAACAACAGCCGTCACTTCACATTTTTAATACTCCATGCTATTGTAGCGGAGACATGGAAATCGTCCGTACCATACTTCCGTACGTGCAAATAATTCTCTCCATCTTGCTTGTCGCTGCGATTCTACTCCAGCAACGAGGTTCAAGTATCGGCGGTGCCTTTGGGGGAGACAATTTTAGCGCGACGTTTCATAAACGAAGAGGAGCTGAACTCTTCTTACACAAGTTCTCTATTGTGACTGCTATTCTTTTTGTAGCATCCACATTTTTGAGTCTTATTGTTTAGTCATATACTTCACCTATACGCACTCTGCCTGTGAGTTGTTGTCATTTCCTGTTAATTAATAACGTATATATTTCAGTAGTATTGTGTGTATAAAATTCTGAGTACACATTTTCTACCATCCATATCTATGGAAAACACAAAGCCTCCTCTATACAAAAAAAATTCTCTCGTTGATATATATTTTTCAAAGCTACACGCACTCAGGCCGAGCGATGGTCTTCTGTTTAAAGGTACACTTATCGTTTGTTTTGGGTTTCTGCTACTTTTTATTACACAACTAAGTACAAGTCATACAGTAAAAATAGCGACGCATGGCGGCACCTTCACTGAAGGAATTGTTGGGACTCCTCGTTTTATAAATCCTGTACTCGCTGTCAGCCGAGCTGACAAGGATCTCTCTACTCTCATTTATGATGGATTAATGTCTCTTGGAGAAAATGGTGATCTTGTACCAAATGTCGCTGAGTCAGTTACAGTCTCAGATGATGGCCTTACTTACAATGTCGTCCTCAAAGACAATGTCACCTTCCACGACGGTGTAAAACTTACAGCAAAAGACATACTCTTCACCGTCGCAAGCATTCAAGAGCCGCTTCTAGCCAGCCCACTTCGTGCAAATTTTGATGGTGTTTCTGTAGAAGAAGTTGGAGAATTTGAGATTAATTTTGTCCTCAACGAACCATACGCGCCATTCTTACAAAATCTCACATTCGGTATTCTGCCTCAACATGTTTGGAAAGAGGCAGGAATTGAAGAATTTCCATTCAGTAAAAATAACAGCGAGCCAATAGGGTCAGGGGCATACAAAGTTGAAAAAATTATCCGAAATGCGTCAGGAATACCTGAAATATATATCCTCAAAGCGTTCTCTGAATATCATTTAGGAATTTCAAAAATTGAGTTTATCGAATTACATTTTTTCCCGACAACTGATAAGCTGGCCGACGCTTTCAGGAAGGGGCTCATCGAAGGTGTTGTTGGAATTGACCAGGCCCGCCTCGCAAACCTTTCTCTTGATAACTCGAAATTTCATATCGAAAGAATCCCCCTCCCTCGAACATTTGCAGTCTTCATAAATCAGAACAAGTCTCCCGCACTCCGTGACACCTCTGCTCGAAGAGCACTTGATATTTCAATAGACCGTACTGCCCTAATAAATGCTACACTCGGTGGGTATGGAAATCCAATCCAGTCACCACTTCCAAAAGGATTTAGTCAGACAGACACGGACAATAAAGAAGATGCGGACTATACAGCAAGTATCGAAGCGGCACGTGATATACTCAGTGACGGTGGATGGAAACTTAACTCTGAGACGCAAATTTTAGAAAAGAAAATCGATGGAACGGTCACACCACTTTCTTTTAGTATTTCAACAGCGAATAGCAGTATATTCGATACTACTGCTGATTTCCTTAAAAATTCATGGGAGAAACTTGGTGCTTCAGTATCGGTTAAACAATTTGAACAATCCGACCTAACTCAATCAGTTATTCGACCAAGAGATTACGAGGCTCTTTTGTTTGGAACACAACTTGGACGAATGCTTGATTTCTATTCGTTTTGGCATTCTTCACAAAGAAATGATCCTGGTCTTAATATTTCTCTTTACGCAAATATAACCACCGATTCAATCCTGAGTGAAATGCGTAGAAGCAATGCTGCTGAGGATCGTGACAAGGCAATGAGTCGCTTTGTTTCAGAAATAGATAAAGAGAAACCAGCTATATTCCTTTATTCACCAGAATTACTCTACATCTTTCCAAATCGAATTCTGAACGCTTCATTCAAGGGAGTTAGTGAGCCACATGAACGATTCGATGGAATACGTAACTGGTATATAGAAACAGAATCCGTTTGGCCATTTTTTACAAAGAACATATAAACATTAATTACAGAGAAAGAAACACATTATGGAACAACAAAACACACAACCAGCAAAGGGCACTTCACGATCATCAAATTTTTCACGAACTCGACGCCCGGGGGCCCGTACGCCACAAAGAACCACCTCTCCACAAGGAGGAACTGCTTCAAGACATACCTATACACATGGTCCGCGAGTTCAAACCAACCCACCGTCTCGTGGTGGAGCACCTCGTTCAGGTTCTCGACAAAGTGATCCTGCACGAAAAACAGCACGACGACCGAGAGTTCAAAAAAACCATTCACGGACAAGTCCTGTCCTCACCCACCGCCTCGCAATTCGCGACCCAAAAGTACCTCCAATAGCTCCTCTTACCGATATGGATTCAGTAAGAATTATTCCACTTGGTGGAGTAGAGGAGGTTGGTAAAAACATGATGGCGCTGGAGACGGCCGACGATATTCTTATTTTTGATGCTGGCTTCCAGTTTGTATCATCAGAAAATGACGCACCGGGAGTTAATTATATTCTTCCAAATACGCAGTATCTTGAGGAAAACAAGGATAAAATTCGTGGACTTATCATTACGCACGGCCACCTCGACCACATCGGTGGTATTCCATTCCTTATTGAACGCATTGGAAACCCACCTATTTACACAAGGTACCTCACGTCACTCATGATCCTTAAACGGCAAGAGGAATTTCCACACCTTCCGAAAATTACAATGAATGTCGTGGAGCCTGGAGTTCGTATTAAAATTGGCAATACCTATGTCAAACCATTCCCTGTTACTCATTCAATCCCAGACTCGATGGGCATCTCAGTAGAGACAAAACACGGGAATATCGTCATCTCGGGAGATCTTAAACTCGAGCACGAAGATGGAGAACCGTCACAGATAGAGAAAGATACTTGGGGCGGCCTTGGAAAAGACAACAACATACTTTTTATTGGAGACTCGACAAACGCTGAGCGAGATGGTTTCTCTATTCCAGAGACGCGTGTCCACACAAATATTGAAAATATCGTTCGAGACATCAAAGGGCGTCTTATTGTGGGAACTTTTGCTTCACAATTCGAACGTATGATTCGTATCATTATGATCTGCGAAAAACTAGGCAAAAAAATTGTGTTTGAAGGAAGAAGTATTAAAACTAATCTCGAAATTGCAGAACTTGCAGGACTTCTTAAAATTCAAAAAGGAACTATAATTCCTATTCAAGATATTGGTAACTACCCTTCTGATCGTATTGTAGTCCTCGCAACAGGTGCGCAAGGCGAAGAATTTGCAGCACTCATGCGTATTGCAACACAGCGCCACAAATTCATCACACTTAATGACCGAGACACGATCATGCTTTCTTCATCGGTAATTCCGGGGAATGAACTTTCAGTACAGACTCTCAAAGATAACCTATACCGACGTGGTGTACATATTATTCACTACCGAGCCTCTGATGTTCACTCAACGGGACATGGTAACTCTGGTGAACTTGTATGGATTCGAGAACAAGTTAAACCTAAGTTCTTCATGCCAGCATATGGATACCATTCAATGCTAAGATGTCATGCCTACGCAAACATAGAGGCTGGCTTTCCAAAGGAAAATGTTATTCTTCCTGACAATGGAACCGTCATCGACATCAAGAATGGTACTGAACTCACCATACTTAAAGGAAAAGTGCCATCTGAGATTATTATGGTTGATGGATTTACCGTTGGAGCCAAGCAGGAGGTTGTGATACGAGACCGTCAATCACTTGCTGAAGATGGAATGTTTGTCATTATTGCAACAATCAACACAAAGACAGGCACTTTGCGAAAATCACCCGATATCATTTCAAGAGGTTTTGTCTACCTGAGAGAAAACCAGCAACTACTTTCAGAAGCTCGTATTCTTATTAAGAAGACTATTGAAAAAAATACTGCTGAATCTCACCCTATTGATCTTGATTTCGTTAAAGATGAAATTACACAAGTCGTCTCTGGATTTTTACTTCAGAAGACAAACAAAACCCCGATGGTAATACCTGTCCTTATCGGAATATAGGTAGACGAACAAAACCCCCAGAAAAGCTTCGCTTTTCT
>JAIPIB010000011.1 GCA_021734905.1 Minisyncoccota bacterium
GGTCACTTTGTGACCGAGGCGTCTTTTTATAGAACACTTATTCGGATATGTTGTTGTAGAGATCAAGCACACGAGAAACTTCATCGAGTGTAGTAACACCGGCCAGAACCTTGAATATGCCATCCTCCTGCATTGTTGGAATTCCTTGTGACTTCGCTGCTTCTTGTATTGCGCTTTCTCGTGTATCCATAAGGATTGCTTCCTCAAGAGCATCGTCGACACGAATTGCTTCAAAGACACCTATTCTTCCATGATAGCCACTTCCTCCACAGGCGTCACAACCAACTGCATCAAATATCGTATGGATGGCAAGGGGAGTCTTGAGAATGCCTTGAATAAGTTTTTGCTCTTCAGTAGTTATGTCGCGTTCTTTTTTACAATGAGGGCAGAGAATACGAACAAGACGTTGACCAAGGATGAGGTTGCAAGCACTTCCAATCATCCGTGAATCAACACCAAGGTCGATGAGTCGAGCAAATGCAGCGGCCGCACTGTTCGTATGAAGTGTTGAGAATACTAAGTGTCCAGTAAGGGCAGCATGGATGGCCGTTTCAGCAACTTCACGATCACGAATTTCACCAATTAAAATAACATCAGGATCTTGTCGAAGAATGGAACGAAGTCCTTCCTCAAAAGTATATGTTTCAGTTACTTGTGTTTGGACAATTCCAGGGAGTTTATATTCAACAGGATCTTCAAGAGTAATTATTTTAATTTCTGGTGTATGGATTGAAAGGAGGAAAGAGTAGAGTGCTGTCGTTTTTCCGGAACCGGTCGGGCCTGTTGTAATAATTGCGCCATTTGGGCGGTGAAGTTCCGCAACAACAGTATCGTGTAGTTTTGCGTTAAGTCCAAGATTCTCAAGTTTAAAACTAGATGAATCAGGATCAAGGAGTCTCATTACCATTGACTCACCGTATGATCCTGGAATGACAGATGATCGAACCTCAACTTGTCTCGTTCCGACCGTAAAGGTGAATCGTCCATCTTGTGCTTCTTTTCGTACATTGAGCTTCAGTCCAGAGAGAAGCTTTAGTCGAGAGACAATATGCGCAGCTGTTTCTTTTTGAAGGGAACAGATCTCAGCAAGGACACCATCAAGTCGATACCGAACACGGACGATGGCAGCCTCAGGCTCAATGTGAACATCAGAAGCATTTAATGAAAGGGCTCCCCCAAAAATAACACCAATTGTTTGGCTTATTCGTGCGACACCATTTTCATTTTGGAGTGCAAAAACTTTTTCGCTTACATCTGACGTTGTTTGAATCTCAGCCGCAAAACGCTTGATTGTCTCAGGATCTACATCGAGAACTCCTTGTTTTTGGAGTACTGATTTCTTCATATCGTGATACCGTGACCAGGCAAGCTCTATACTTCCTTGAGAAGCAAGGAAAAAAATTGGCGAAAGCCCCAACGCAGTAATTTTTTCGAGGAAGGAGTTAATCTCAGGAGTTTTGGGGTTTTTGATTGCAATAGAAAGATCCTTGTTTCCTCTAGCGAATATTGCAATACCATCACGACGCGCGTCGACTTCATTCAAGAGTTTGAGGGCATCAGGGTCAATTGGTGTTTCATGGAGATTGACGTATTGAAAGCCGTATTGGGGAGCCAGTGCGCGAACGAGCTGCTCTTCCTCCTTGTTGTGGAGAGAGTTGAGTCGTGTGTTTGTCAGTGTGTCGTCAAACGTTGTCATCCTTATATGGTAGCACGGTATAAGAAGGGAAATATCAGAAATACACGCATATTTTAAGCCACTGAGGAACTAATTGACAATTAGCACCAAAATGGTATAATAAATAAAGGTAAACAACGGAGGAAGTGATGAAAATGAATATTTTGATTGGGGCACTCTTGGTCATTTTTTTGCCAGGATGCGTAACCTTCAATGTTCAGCACAAAACAGTGTTGCAGAACATTGATCCACATCCGACTGTTCGGGTGGTCAAGGTCACCAGAATAGAGACCGAACGGGGGGTGAAGGTCGTTAAGACCCTAGTAATCAGGAGACCCGCCCCTTATGTAGTGGAAGATGTTTTTCACTATCACGTTGGGGCCGGCATCTCCTCCTCACCAAGAGGAAGAAGATGGCGGTGAAGATGGGACAAATAAGGCCGGTTTCTCCGGAATTTATTCCAGAGAAACCGGCCTTTTACTATTGGTTCTTGAATAAAGATGGCAACAAAAACAAAACTTTAATACCCTCATCGATTCGATTGGGGGTGTTCGTCACAACATCTCTACAGTGGTAGAATGCATCTATGAAAACTAGACGAATCTCGATCCTTGCTGAGCTTAACGAGGTTGCAAAAGAAGTCCTTGCTCTCTGTGGTAAAAAAGACGGAGCAGCAGTGATAGGACTCAGTGGGGATTTGGGTGTTGGGAAGACTGCGTTTACAAAAGAGATTGCACACGTCCTTAAAATTCAAGAAGAGATAACAAGTCCAACCTTTGTTATCATGAAATCGTACGCTATTCGTGAGCACCCTTTTTTTAAGACACTGATACATATTGATGCATACCGGATAGAGACAGATGACGAAATGCGAGTTCTCGATTTTGGTGGTTTACTCACTGATGCAACAAAGCTTATCTGTATTGAGTGGCCAGAAAATATTCAGGAACTTTTACCAAAAGATATGTGTGTAGTTTCTTTTATATTGAACAAAGATGAGACTCGCGATATTACCTATGGCACGTAAAAAAGAAAAAACAGAAGCATATTCTAAAACACTCGTGCTTCTTGATGCTCATGCTATTTTGCACCGAGCGTACCACGCGCTTCCAGACTTCACGTCTCCAACAGGAGAACCAACAGGAGCTTTGTATGGTGTTGTAGCGATGCTCCTTAAAATCGTTGAGGAACTTAAACCTGATTACATTGTTGCCTGTTATGACCTTCCCGAGCCAACATACCGACATGAGGTGTATAAGGAATATAAAGCCGGACGTGCAAAGACCGACGACTCCCTCATTGCCCAAATTAACCGGTCGCGTGATATTTTTGAAGCGTTTGGAATCCCTATATATGCGCATGCCGGTTTCGAAGCGGACGACATTCTCGGCACCATTGTTGAGCAGACCAAAAACAATGCCGAGCTCCGCGTCATTATTGCATCAGGTGACATGGATACCTTACAGCTCATTGATGGTTCAAAAGTCCTCGTCTATACTCTCAAGAAAGGGATTAACGATACAGTTCTCTATGATGAATCGGGTGTTATGGGGAGGTTTGGATTCGGCCCATCACAGGTCGCTGATTACAAAGGGCTTCGAGGAGACCCGTCCGACAATATTCCGGGGATAAAGGGTGTTGGAGAAAAAACAGCGACAGACCTTATTGTTCGCTTCAAAACAATTGAGGGGATTTATGCAGCTCTCAAGAAAGGAGATGATAAACTCCGTGAAGCAGGAGTTAAAGAACGAATGATAGAGCTACTGAAAGCAAATGAAGAAGAAGCACAGTTTTCAAAGATGCTTGCAACAATTAGGCGAGATGCACCAGTAACTTTTTCACTTCCCGAAAAAACGTGGAGAGACGATCTTGATGTTGAGAAAATATTGGTACTTTTTGCGGAGCTTGGTTTCAGAACACTCGCAACAAGAGTCCAAAATCTGTTCAACACTTCTATCCCTGAAGTAAATCCACCGGAAATAGAAATCCCAGAAAAAAACTTACGAGAAACTGGCTTAGCGCTCTGGCTTCTTTCTTCAGACACAACAAACCCAACACAGGACGACATAATGCAGTATGGACGGGCTCATTCGCTAACAACATTTTCTGAAATAGAAGAGCACACTCAAAAAGAAATTAAAGAACAGCACCTTGAGCGAGTATATTTTGAAATAGAGATCCCGCTTATGCAGGTACTTCGTGAAATGGAGAAAACAGGAATTTGTATCGACGTTGTCCATTTGAAAAAACTCTCTAAAAAAATTCATACAGAGCTCGAGAAACTCGAAAAAGTTATGTACGAGCTAGCGGGTACAGAGTTTAATATTAATTCTCCGAAGCAACTTGGAGAAATTCTTTATGACACGCTGGGATTGAAGCCAAAAAACCAAAAACGCACAGCAACAGGGCAACGATCGACACGTGAATCGGAGCTCGAAAAACTTCTCGGCACACACCCTATCATTGAAAGTATTTTGCGGTATCGAGAAATTCAAAAACTTGTATCAACATACATTGATCCAATCCCAACACTCGTGAAGGAGGATGGGCGAATTCATACGACCTTTCTTCAGGCAGGAACGACAACAGGGAGAATGGCTTCAAAGGACCCAAATATTCAAAATATTCCTGTACGAACGGCTGAGGGGAGACAAATCAGAAAAGCGTTTGTTGCAGCACAAGGGTATACACTTGTCGCGATAGACTATTCTCAGGTGGAATTACGCGTCGCTGCATTTCTTTCTGGAGACAAAAAATTAATAGAGATTTTCAAGAATGGCGAAGACGCCCACCAAGGAGTTGCTGCCAGGGTCTTTAATGTTGAACTCTCTGAGGTTACTTCCGATATGCGAAGGCAAGCTAAAGTTATTAACTTCGGTATTTTGTATGGTATGGGAGTTAATGCTCTCAAAACAAACCTTGGTGAAGGGGCTACTCGAGCTGAAGCACAAGAGTTTTTTAACGCGTACTTCAATACGTTTACACGACTTGCAGAATATCTCGAAGAGACGAAGGCATTCGCTCGGGCACATGGCTACACAGAGACATATTTTGGTCGAAGGAGACATTTTCCTGGAATGAATGCAGGAGCTCCTTTTATTCGTGCACAAGCAGAACGCATGGCAATAAATGCACCAGTACAAGGAACATCAGCTGATGTTATCCGAATCGCTATGAACCGTATTCACGAATACATACAAAAGGGAAAACTCGAGAAGGATGTACACATGATGTTGCAAGTACATGACGAATTGGTCTTTGAGATTAAGACGACGAAGGTTTCTCAAATTGCTCCAAAACTGAAGGTCTGTATGGAAGAAGTTCTCCCTCTGTCTGAAACGTGCGGAGTACCATTAATCGCTGATGTCAAAATCGGTCAAAATTGGGATGAAATGGTAAAGATGCCATAATATAATAACTAGTATGTTATACGTGTATTTTGGAAATGATGTAACAGGAGTGCGACAGAAAGCGCTAGCGTTTATCAATAAGCTCGATGAAAGCGGTTCTTCTGTAACTCACATAACTTCAGACCTCTACCATGAGGGAATTCTTAGTGATTGTGCACAAGGAGAATCACTCTTTGGTGAACAACAAATAGTTCTTATTGACACTCCGTCTGATGAAGTCACTGTTTTTGATTCAGTCTTCTCACAGCTCGAATTGCTCGGTACATCAAAGAATCACTTTGTTCTCATTGAGGGAGTGCTAAACGCTGCACATAAGAAAAAAGTACAAGCGCACGCCACAACAAATGAAGAATTAACTGCTGAAAAAAAAGAGCGATTTAACGCGTTTCTTCTCACCGATGCACTTATAAATCGCGATAAAAAATCACTTTGGTTTCTACTTGCTAAAGCGAAAGAGGAAGGGCTTACCAATGAAGAAATTATTGGAGTTTTATTTTGGCAGGTTAAAATATTACGTCTCGCAAGCCTCACAAAAAGTGCTGAAGAAGCAGGACAAAAACAATTCGTGTACAACAAGGCAAAGCGCGCACTGGGTAATTTTAAAAAAGGGGAGATTGATGAAATATCCCGCACATTACTCTCGATATACCATGATGACCATCTAGGGAAAAGGGATGCTGGTTTGAAATTGGAACAGTGGGTGTTGGGGATGTAGGAGGCATTTAAAATTTCTCACAAAGTTTTCGATCCCAAATACATACCTCACTATCGTCACAAGTCTCTAATTACTTTTCTGCGCTTCACGTGAAAAGATAATAAGAGCTCCCGACCCCAGCTCATTTGTTCGTAAACTCACATCATTCCGCCTCGGACAAGCGCCGCAGGCAAACTGCTTTGCCTGCTAAGAAAAAGCACAGTTTAATTAAACTGTGCTTTTTCTTACGCTTGTCCGCCCACTAAGGATCTTTCATTACATGAACGGTTCAGGTTGTATGATATTTTCCTTCAGAAAATCTCGGCTTACAAACGAATGAGTGAAATAGAAAATCATTTTCTATTTCCGAATGAGCGCAGTAAGGAAGCCCTGCTTACAACCTTTTCGATCTCTAACGCACAGTCCCCCAGACTGTGCTGTGGGCATTCATATTTTCACTTCGTTCAAGAAGTCCTATAGGGAATCGGTCATTACATGACCAGTATACCTTGTGGGTATTTTTGTTCGCTTCACTCCAAATATTCCTCACAAGGTCTTCGATCCCTAGTGGGTGGACTCGCATTAAGAAACCCCGACAAATTGTCGGGGTTTCTGCAAGTCCGCCCACTAGGGATCGAACCTAGGACCTTCTCCTTAAAAGGGAGCTGCTCTACCAGCTGAGCTATGGGCGGATACGAAAACGCTTATTCCAGCGCCCAAAAACTATACCACACTCAGTTTGCTTGTCGACTAAATTGGTAGATCAAAGGCGAGGATTCCAGCGCCGGTAACAAAAAGTGTACATGCGATGGTGAAAATAAGGAAAAAAGACAATCGTGTAGGAATGAGAGGATTTAAGAAATACTTATGCATAAAAATCATTTTGAGTGAAAAGACAATAGTGAGAAGAGCGGCGATTTGTGTGAATAGACCAAGAACAAACATTGAACCGACGATTATTTCAAATACCCCTAAATAGACAGCAAAAAAAAGACCGTACGGTAAAGATGGGAAGACTAGAACATCTTTGAGAATTTGTCGATTTTTAATGTGTATGAAACCTAGGCGAATAAGAATAGTGCCAACACAAACTCGTAAAAAAAGATATGCAACAGGGGCAAGAAATTGTATAGGGAATATGTTGAGCATAAAAAAGTTATCTTCGACCTTTGTAATATCTTAGTGTATCATGCCCGATATTATATCTATGAACACATACGTAATTCTTCACAACATCAGAAGCGCGCACAACGTCGGTTCGATATTCCGTACATGTGATGGTTCTGGTGTGTCAAAGATATATCTCACAGGCTACACACCAGCCCCCGTAGATCGATTTGGGAGGGAGTCTAAAGAAATTTTAAAAACATCATTGGGCGCAACGAAGACAGTTTCGTATGAAGTTGTTAATGATGCTATTTCTCTCATAAAACAGCTTAGACAGGAAGAGGTTTCAATCATTGCTGTTGAGCAAACAAGTAAAGCAACTAATTACGAGACACTAATTCCCCAAGGGAATAAGGCATTTATATTCGGAAATGAGATTACCGGTATTGAGGAAGACGTTCTTGAGTGCTGTGACCAACACATCTCAATACCTATGCGCGGAACAAAGGAATCTCTTAACGTGTCTGTGTGTGCAGGAGTCATTCTGTTTCATTTTGCGTAAAATTACAAACACCAACAAAGGTCGGACCTTTGTTGGTGTTTGAAAAAAGGTTTATACAGGATCTCCAAAAAGAGCGGTTATTTCTTGCTGGACCACCTTTGCGTCATTCCAAGGAGTTTTTGTGTTATGAGGACCCATGATATAGGGGTCTGTTCCTTTGCCAGAAATTATTACAACACTACCATCTGGAGCATCTTCAAGTGCGGTATGTATTGCATTTCGTCTGTCCATAAGAATAGTAAGTTTCGATTCATTTTCAATTCCACGAACCATGTCATCGATAATCTTTGCAGGGTCTTCATCATAAGGATCCTCATTGGTCAGGATGATACGCTCGCAGTATTTTTCAGCGATACGTGCCATTTCAGGCCGCTTCCAAGTGTCCCTTCCTCCTCCTGTGTTTCCGAGTACACAAATTTTGTGTTCTTTCTCAAAGGCCGTATAGAGCTTCTCGAGAGAGTCGGGGGTATGTGCATAATCAACGATTGCGGTAACCTTACGACTCGCTCCCTTTGGTGATTTAAAGCGCTCCACGCGGCCTTTAATAGGGGAAAGGTTGGTAAGTGCTTTCGTTATAGTTTTGAGAGGAACACTAAAAGCACGTGCACAGGTAATCGCGGCGAGTGTATTATAGACATTGAAGAGGCCAATAAGAGGAACGCGGATCGTGGTTCCGTGAAATACAAGACTAATGTCCTCTTTATTGAGGGTATGGAGTTCAAGGTCGGTGAGTCCATAGGGGAGAGAATATTCCACCTTAGAATCAAGAAAGGTTGCGCCATGGTCGTCATCGCGGTTAGCAATCATATAACGCGGCCGCTTTTGTGAAACTTCAAGTGCTCGTGCGAGTTCAAGTTTTGCAGCGATGTACTTTTCATATGAACCATGCGATTCAATATGTTCAGGAGAAAGATTCGTGAAAACAAGTGCATCAAGATGGATAAATTTATGTCGATACTGAAGAACACCTTGAGATGTCATCTCGACAATAGCGACATCGCAGCCAGCATTCACTGCGTCGCGGAGAAACCGCTGAGTGAAAAATCTTCCAGGCATGGTCATTTTGTACATATTCCGCTCGCTCTTCTCCCCGATTTTAAATCGGATTGTTCCCGCTACAGCTGTTCGTTTCCCATCTGCTTCAAGAATTGCATTGATGAGTTCGACGACGGTGGATTTACCCTTTGTCCCCGTGACACCAATGACGGTTATTTCTTTGGAAGGGAACCTATAATAAAGTGCACCAATGAACGATAAGAAAAAATGATACGGTGGCTGAACAAATCGAAAAAGAGTCACAGGGATGAGTCGTCTAATGTAATACAAAATATTTTCCATGGTATGTATGGGGCTTATACAGACAGTATAACCGCGATTATGGTTTTCGTCGAAAGGCGTCTTTTCAGGCTATTCAGCGACATATTTTAATGCGTGTTTGATCCGCGCGTTGGTATCGACAACATCTGACGGAATTTTCTGTACTGCCTGTAGGGCATCACGTTGTGAATATCCAAGGCTGATGAGAGCATCAATAACATCGGCATCAACTTGATTTGGTGCAGCTTCATGTCCGGTAAGGTCTGTTTCATCAAGAATGTCTTTGAGACCCATGACAATTTTTTCAGCACTCTTTTTCCCGATGCCAGACATCTTCGAGAGGTATACAGGGTCATTCGAGCGGACCGATTTTCTAAGTGTTTCAAGTGTTGTCTGTGAAAGAATTTGCATGGCTGTCTTTGGTCCGATTTTTGGGAGCTTTATGAGGTGCTCAAACATTGTAAGTTCATCACGAACTTTGAATCCATAGAGATCGAGTGCATTTTCACGTACAGCGAGATAAGTATGAATTGAGACTGTCTCTCCGAGTTCATATCCCGTGCCACTTGATACAGAAACCAGATACCCAACATCATGTACATTTACAACAATTTGAGAGACTCGAACATCAATGACTTCTCCAGTTAATTTTGCAATCATAGTGAAATGCTACCGTTTATTGGGCCGGAACACAACAGCGTAGCAAGATAGGTATGGAAGCGGGCAAAATTTCTTTTAATTAACTGTTCTTAAACGTATAGATTCGAACCAAGGTGAGTGAGCTACTGGTTTATTCACCTGTGCTTCACTTCAAACATGATTATTTTTTCTTTAAAAAATATAAGTAGAACAGTAAAATTGTTAATAAGAAAGAAATGTACAGCGTGTAATCACCGTATTTCGTATATAATGTTTTTTCCTTTAAAACTGGTATATCCGCCACGATAAGTGAACTACTAATTAGATTGATTTCCCCCAAATTAGTAACAATAAATGACGGGTTCATATTAGTTGCCTGTAAAAAGTATCTATTATTTTCAAGCGCTCGTGATTTCGCTATAGATAGGTTCTGGTTAAATAGAATATCCGAACCATGTAGAGTTCCATGTGAAGCCAAGTTAATCAAAATATTAGCTCCTTCTGAAGTCAATTCCCTATAGATGGAAGGGGATATAATTTCGGAACACAGCAGAGCTCCTGTATTTATACCAGAATACTTATCTCGATATACAAAAGGAGTCTCGTCTCTATTTCTAACTCCACCTCTTTCGTACTCGTAACTTTGAACCCAATTACTCCAGCCTAACAAAATGGCAATATCCTTTATCCATGTAATAAGAAATTCTCCTTGAGGCATGAGTAACTGCTTCTCGTAATAAGAAAAATACTTTTCTCTAACTGAGTAAAATTCAATATTAAAATTATCATTATATTTTCTGGAACTTAAAATAACTGAATTTGATAAATTGTCAGGAATAAATGTACTTTGGAAACCTAAAAATAAATTTGAAGCTTCTGGAAAGACTAAAATATCAACATTTTGATCAAAATCTTCGAGGATTTTTTTAGAAATAAATGATCTGCCGTCTGTATCTGTGGTCGAAACAATGTGTGTTGTTACCAGACCTGCCTTAGTAAAATTAATTGCATTATCATTATAAACAAAAATAAGTGGAGAAATTTTTATTATTTGAAATACCACAATAGTGCTAAGAAAAATAAATGCCGACATTTTTAATAAAGTATTTTTTTTATTCTCAAAGAGGATGTAATAGAAAAAATAATTTATTAAAACAACAACAAAACTAGCAAGATAGATTCCTCCAAATGATAGTAGTGGGGATAAAAAATATGACCAAGAAACTAGGTACCCTAGGAAGTTATAAGTAAAGTGGTTTCCAAAGAGACTCTGATCACCATAAGAAATAAGAAAATGCAGAAGACTCCTTAGTGCTTCAAAAACTACAAAAGAAGAACTAACAAAAATTAAATTTACTGGAAAAGAGTTATCTTTTTTTATAAATAAATGACTAGTAAAATACCAAGTTAGCAGAGGTAAGGAAATAACGAAACAGAGAATAAGCCAACAGGAAAAAATTAAAAGTCCGCCAATGAAAGAATTTGAAATCCCCATCCACGTAACCGGATACATTTGTAAGAACCAAAAAAAAGAAAAAGAAAGGTAAGAAAAAGAAAAAATAAAGCCACTCAGTATGATGGTGCGATCATTTTTTCTGCGAAGTAAGTAAAATATTGGTATAAGAAAAAAAAGAATCAGCCACCAAAAAACCTCAGGGTAATTATTTGCAAGAGCCCCAGTGAGTCCTGAACATAAGGCCACAAACCTCTCTTTTCTTGTAAAAGAATCTCTTGTTACCATAGATGCATACATGGTAACATTTACTAATGTTTAAATATATTGGATTACTTGCTGTAGCGACTGCTGTGGGTGTTATTGCTATAGAAAAAAGTCTGCTTCTCAGTTTAATTATAGTTTTAGGCCAAGGTCATTTTATTCTGACCTATATCTATCAATATAAAAAAGGAAAAATAACAAAAAAATATTTATATTTTTATCCTTTATTTTTTATTATTACCTTTTCTACTATTGCTTTATTTTATCAGAGAAATATTTTTGTAGATTTCTTTACTCTAGCGGCAGGAATGATTTTTGTCTTTCACTATTTTAATGATGAATTTCACTTAAGTGGATTAAAGCGAATTGAAAGATATTCTTTTGGTCTAGGCGCTGTTCTCTTTAGTTTTCTAAGCGTTTTTATTTCTATGGTTTTTAATATTCATTATATTAAAATAATTCCGTTAGTAATTCTTTCTTTGCTTCTTTTTTCTATTTTTATATACAAGGAATACAGCAACAAAAAAGAAAATAGAAACATAAGTCTGTTCGTTTTTGTTCTTCTAAATGTATTCATCCCTATGTATTTACTGTTTACGGAGAAGGGGACATTAGTTCAATTGTGGGGGTTTATTATTTTATTCCACTATCTTAGATGGTACATATATTATTATTTAAAATTTAAAAATGATGAGAAAGAATTTTTACCGTACTTAGTAAAAATTTTTACGGTTAACATAATTGTGATTTTCTTATATATTCTTTACAGTACCAATTATATTTTTGGGACTTATTTAACCGTTTTCTTTAATCAAATATTTTTCTACGGATGGACACTTATGCATATAATCTTTACCTTAAGGAAGGAAGACTCACCTTTCTCTGTGCATGATTAATTATTTTATAAAAAAAGAGGATTTACTTCTCTGGAAATCAAAAGAATTCTTTGTTAATGCATTCTTTTCTTTTTCAATTTTTTTATTTACTTTAATTATTAATTATTATGCTGTTAGGATAGCAACCCACAATTCTTCCAGTGCAGTTACTGATCTTATTTTAAGCAGCTTTAAACGTATTGATACGAGTATTATCCACGGCACATTGTCTATCTTTATAGAATTCTTAACACTAAGCATTCTCATTCTTAAACCCAGATATTTTTTATTTGCTTTCAAATCACTCGCAGTTCTTGTTGTTACTCGTATTATTTTTATTAATTTAACAAATTTAGGTATACCAAGCGAATCAGTTCCTATAAAATCTTTTTATACATTTGGTGGGGACCTCTTTTTTTCTGGACATGTGGCCTTCATGTTTCTCCTGGCTCTTATTTTTTGGAAGGAAATTGGCCTGCGCTGGTTTTATATTGTGCTTACACTTACTATAAGTGTTGGGGTATTGTTGGGACATTATCATTATTCAATTGATGTTTTTGCTGCTCCGTTCATCGCGTATGGGATATATTCGATTTCAAAAATAATTTTTAGAAATGATTTTAATTTTCTGTCGAAATAAAATTACTTAAAATATGAAAATGATGTGGAGTAAATTTTTAAAAAGATTTAAAGAACATTTTTTTTTATACACAGACTTTAAGCACATTACTCTTGTTGCAATAGGGTACTCTTTTCTTTATTTTGCATACCAAATAAGTAATGATGCTGGGGTTATGGCTACTCGTTTAGCAAGTAACTCAGTATCAGATACTCTTCATAAAATTTTACCAAAATTTAACAGTTTGTTTCTTCACGAGACATTCTCAATGGCTTTTTATTATTCAAGGAATGCCATTTTCTTATTATTCCCCAGAAGAGTTATTTTTGGAACTTTCACTTTAGCTACACTCATTTTAACTCGTGCTTTTTTTATTAATTTAACTCATATTGGTATGCCTGAAGAAGCGAGACCAATTTGGTCTGAAGCAACTTTCGGAGGAGACCTCTTTTTTTCTGGACATGTGGCCTACGCCTTTCTTCTCGCTCTTATTTTTTGGGATATAAAAATATTGCGATATATTTTTATAGGTATATCAATAACATTAGGAGCCTCATCAGTTCTTGGTAGGTACCATTATTCAATCGATGTCTTCGCCGCTCCGTTCATTGCGTACGGAATTTTTAGTATTTGCAAATATATAAAAAAAAGGGCCTCCACATTGGGAGGCTCCTTGAGACACTAAGTCTCATTTGGCGATGCGTATTGCCTGGACCATTTTATCGATGACCACTCTCAGTCGTTTTTTTGCCTCCTCACCTTGAGAGGACATGTCCCAGACAAAAAGCATCTGACTTAGCTTTTTGGTGGGGTGTTCCGGGTTAAAGTAGACCACTGAAGCGTGATGTTCTTGATTCCCGCTGGAAAAAATACAGTCATACATCGATGACCCTTTTGTGCCGAGACCAGCAACCCCGTCGAAATCGGCGGCTTTCTTGCATTCAAGTTGTCCATCTCTGGTTGATGGTCTATTGACGGCAATCCATTTCCCAAGAACATCTCGCGAGACCTCAAAACCAGAATACGAGTACTTCTTCCAGATCAGTGTGGCTTTGACTTTGTCGGAATCAGAACTTTCGCAATAAACTTCATATGATGTGAAAAAAGAGCCCGTGTCCGGAGCCTCATTTTTGCAAACTACCTTGGGAACACCGTCCCCAAGGGCTTTTTCATCGAATGAATATCCGAAATACTTTTCCGTATAGTCGCCACCTTGTTGAGAGAATGCAGCTTGATTTGAAAGAACAGCTACCAGAAAGAAAATTGCACGAATGATATTATTCACGACAGACCTCCATGCGGTTTGTTTAGGACACTACTATTGTACAGTATTTTCCAAAAAAGTAAAGAATGGCTTAAATTCAGCAATTTTTTATATAAAAATAAAAGTTATCCTTTGATCAGTAAAAACTAAACGAGTACTCTTACTATATATGAACCAATATAAAGATAAAGCTGATATAGAAAGTGGAAACCAGAGAAAAGGTTATTTTTTAAAACTAGTGTTTTCTTTAAGTGTCGTTATTTTATTATTTGCTACTCATTATTTTGTTGTTCCTTTTTTTTACAAAGATGACTACAAAAATCTTTCTTTACAGACAGGTGACTCAACCTTAGACACTTTTGTACGTAAGAATTTTGGATTTGGACTTGCGATTACAGACGAGGAAACGGAAAGGTTTAATATTGTTTGCAATGAGTATGATGCACCAAAAAACAGGACACTAAAAAGAAATTCTAGCTACATAACATGCCACAATGATGGAGATGCCTGGAGAGTCTTTATTGGTTGGAAAAATTATTCATATGACAGATTAGATTACGCAAGGGATGTTGGTACAACAATTATGAAAGTCAGAGGAGATATGGGTACGGGTGAATTTTCTTGTACAGAAGATAGAACTTTTGCATGGGATGAAAAAATGCCTGCAACCATTTCTGATTGTAACGTTAAAACCGATAATCAAATTTTTTATTATTCAATATTATTTTTCTATCCATCAAAAGTTAGGGACACAAACCCTACTATAGTTATTGCAAATATTGTAAAAAGTGATCCGTCAGTCAATGACAAATTAAGAGATTTTATAAAGCGGATACAATCAATTCAGTTGGCAACAGGAGAGGAGTCATTGAGTGAACGAATATCGATGATAGAAACCGCATATGCTGGAGGTGGAGGAGGTGGAGCAGGAGCAGGAGTAGGGGTGTGCGGGCCAGGTAGTGCAGCGGGTGATGGATGTGGTGGCTCAGCAGGAGCTTCTGGCGGAGGTGGAGATGCAGGTTTTGGAGGGGGGTTAGGCGATGGAGGTGGTGGAGGTGGTGGAGGTGGTGGAGGTGGTGGAGGGGGTGGAGGGGGTGGAGGGGGTGGTGGAGATGCAGGTTTTGGAGGAGGAGTGTTTGTTCCTCCTCCGCCAGAGTGCGCAGACGGCAGAAATAATGATTGGGATACTCTTATTGATATGAATGATCCAGGGTGTATATCGGCAAGTGACAATAGTGAGGAAGATGTTCCGCCAACGCTTACTTCAAGAAGACGTCTTATTGAGCAAGGAGGGAACGTTGATTTGGAATGGGACCTGAAAGAGCAGCCTAGGGACTGTACGTTAACAGGAGGACTTGCAAATTTATCAGGAGAGGATCTCCGAATTGCGACTGTAGGAAACGTTGTCGTCCAAGCCCGCACCACCTTCACCCTCACGTGCCCAAGCGGCACAGCCTCAGTCACCGTCGACATCCTCCCACGAGGATTCGAGACGTAAAACAGCGTACCCATTGCGTTTTATCCACTCACACGGTATAGTAGCTCCCACATAT
>JAIPIB010000005.1 GCA_021734905.1 Minisyncoccota bacterium
CCCCCGCGCCGTAGGCGCGGGGGGTTGTATAAATATTAATTTGGTGCGTCCAACAGTTTCCATTAGTAATAGAAAACTGGGACGGAAGTTCGTAATAGTCGCTTCGCTCGTTTACTCACTTCACTTGTCTGCAAGCGTATCTGTGTCTGGTGTAAACTCAATTGCCTTTGTTGGGTCACCTAAACGCTCTTCCTTCTCTCGCATCTCTTTATATGCATCTTGGACATGCACTCCTTCTGCCTTCAAAATCTCTTCGTATTCATCACGTTCAAGTGTTTCTACTTCAAGAAGTCGTTTTGCTACAGCATCAAGTGCCTTACGGTTGTGGGAAAGAATGTCTTTCGCCCGTTTTTTGCTCGATTCAATAATGTGCGTGACTTCATCATCAATCTGCTTCGCAATCTCGAGCGAGTACCCCCTGTCTTCACTAACTCCGCCGCCAATAAGTCGACCTCCGGTACCTTCATATACAATCGGTCCAAACTTGCTACTCATTCCATACTTCGTCACCATGTCGCGGGCAAGATTTGCAATAACTTGCAAGTCGTTTGAAGGACCTGTTGTAAGATCGTCAAAAATCATTTCTTCAGTTACATATCCACCTAGTGTCATGGCAATGTCATCAAGAAATTCTTTCTTTGATTGCATGCGCCGATCTTCATCAGGGAGCTTCAAGGTATACCCAGCAGCACGTCCTCGAGAAATAATTGAAATCTTTTGTACAGGGTCTGCATATGGAAGTACCGACGCAACGAGCGCATGTCCCGCCTCATGGTACGCGGTAATTTCCCGTTCACGTCGTGAAAGCACGTGACTCTTCCGTTCTGGACCAAGCATCACTTTCTCAATAGAACGAATAAGATCAAATTGCCCCACCTTCTTTCGCTCTTCTCGTGCGGCGAGAATCGCACCCTCATTCATAAGTGAATAGAGATCAGCACCTGAAAAACCTGGTGTCCGTTGCGCAATAATATCGAGATTCACATCTTCCTGAAGTGGCTTCTTCCGCGCATGGACATTAAGAATAGCTTCTCGGTCTGGTCGATCAGGAAGATCGATTGTCACACGTCGGTCGAAACGTCCAGGACGAAGGAGCGCTGGATCAAGTACATCGGGACGATTCGTCGCAGCCATAACAACCACCTTCTCATTCGGTTCAAATCCATCCATCTCAACGAGAATCTGGTTGAGTGTCTGCTCACGCTCATCATTACCACCGCCAACTCCTGAGCCACGAACACGTCCAACTGCATCAATTTCATCAACGAAAATGATTGCTGGTGCTGCTTTCTTTGCCAGCTGGAAGAGGTCCCGTACACGACTCGCTCCAACACCAACAAACATCTCAACGAACTCCGATCCTGAAATAGAGAAAAATGGAACTCCCGCTTCACCAGCAACCGCTCGAGCAAGGAGTGTCTTTCCTGTTCCTGGAGCACCCATCATCATTACTCCTTTTGGAATTTGTGCACCGATATCCAGAAACTTCTTTGGGTTCTTAAGAAAATCCACAATTTCTTCGAGTTCTTGTTTCGCTTCTTTTGCACCGGCAACATCTTTAAAAGTTACTTTCTGTGATTGGTCGTTAGGATCGATCACTCGAGCTTTTGATGACCCAAAATTTAACGCCTGCATCCCCGCCCCCTTCACTGATCGAGTAAAGAACCAGATTATGAAACCAAGTAAGATAAGTGGAAAAAGAAATGGTGCAAGATTTGAAAGCCAAAACTTAAACCCTGTTTCATTCTGTACATTAATAGCAACCTGTGACATTTGCTCTGTGGTCACTCCGAGATTATTTAGTGTCTCAGTTACCGCGGCATCATTCTCCTTCTTCGAAATACCCTGTGTTCGAGTTTCATCTGAATAGAAAACTTCAAGCGTACTACCTTTTACCACAATTTCACGTACCTCTCCTCGCTTCATCTGTTCAGCTACCTGTGAGACAGAAAACTCTTCCGGCTTTTGTGACGTATCCATCATGTATGAATACACAAATGAAAGCGCAATTAAAAAGAGTACTGTCGACAGTATGTTGTTCCAGAAATTTCCAGGACCTACAGGCATTTTCTCCGGCATTTTAATTTGTGGCATACGCCGTTTGTTTTCCTTAATTTTTGACTCAGAATTTTTCTGATCATCTACAATGACCTCCTCTGAGGTTTTATCCACGGATACTGGCTTTTCTTGTTCTTTCTGCTGTTCTTCATGAAGCTTTGACATGTGCCACATTATACATAAATTGAGACTTTTTGTAAGTGAAAAGATAAATGGTAATAATCATAGAGGAAATTTGAAACACACTGAGTTTTCATTGCTTCTCACCCCGCTTCCTACTATAGTATCTAGGTGACTACCTTTATTTCACATAGGCGCGTATCTTTTGATTTTGAACTGCTCGAAACCTTCGAGGCAGGTCTTTCCCTATTGGGGACTGAAGTGAAGTCAATTAGAAACGGGCAAGGAAAACTTGAGGGTTCTCATGTTATTATCCGTGGGCGCGAGGCGTTCCTTGTCGGTGCTTCAATACCCGCTTTCCAGAAGAAAAACGTCCGCACAGACTATGATGCCGAGCGCCCACGGAAGTTACTCCTCACCCAGAAAGAAATCATTGAACTTGAGCAAAAGAGTGAGAAGCAGGGCTTGACAATAGTCCCTATTAAGTTGTATAATAAAGGTTCAAAATTAAAGCTTGAAATCGCTATTGCCAAAGGAAAGAAGAAGCACGATAAGCGCGAAAGTATTAAATCTCGTGACACCGGACGCGATATTGCACGAGAACTAAAGTACAAAATGTAGATTAGGTTGCCCTTCCCTGAAAGAGCCTGCTGGAGAATCCTGAAAAGGTCTCCCCAGACCTTTTCAGGGGATGACAGGCTTAGACGGTTTGCCCCGTTTGTTATGTGCAGTGTAGGAGCTTCTCGAGTACTCCTTAACAACTCGAGAATCTGTACGTGCTAAGAATAGCGTACCAAGTCCTTACGCTCACGCGTTTGGATTCGCACCAGCTGTAGCGTAACCATTCGCTCGCTCATGCGGCATCATCCGATCTTATGTCTGATACGATCGATATGGTGAAATAAACATCAGGCTCTGGAGTACTACCGCGTTTCCGTAGTACTTTGAATTCTTCGAAACTCGATACTTATCGCTTTGGTTTACTTTTTACGATGAGTATTTAAATTGAAAGGTAGACTATACACTGTAGACGCATATAGACGATCATTCTCGGACGGCGGTTCAACTCCGCCCATCTCCACATAAAGAAACAAAAAACTGCTTCTAAAAGCAGTTTTTTGTTATGTGTTTTAAAATTCAATAATTACTGAACTTCAAGGGTTTCATCAGTATTTTGATCTTCAGGAGTGGCTTCAGGCGAGGTGGCTTCTTCACTATCCGAATCAATGATTGTTGTGTCTGTATCAGACACAACTTCATCTGTCGTTGTTCCCTCAGTGTCCTCAGATTCATCTAATGTCTCATCGGTAGTGAGGTCTTCCTGTTCACTAACTTCTTCTTCAATAACATTAGTGAGTTCTTCATCATCAGATGCGTCTTCAATATGAGTTTCAATCACCTCAGCTATATCTACAAATTGTGCGGCAAGAGGTTTACTTGATGAAGATCCTCTTGACTTTGAATCAGTACGAGCAAGTGTATCAATTTTTGCCAACGAGTCCTGATACGCCATGAGTGTGCGGTTAAATTCTGTAAGTGATGCATAGAGTGAGCTAAGTGCTTCACCTGAAAGTGACTGCCCTTTCGCCTGTACAATCGCACTATTAATTTTCTCAATGTGGCTCGAGATTCTCGCCTTTACCGCCGTTGCTTCAGAAGGCGACATTGTTCCTGATTTAAGTTGTTCATTTGCATCTACAAGTTCAGCAGTAATTGCTGACACCTCTCCTGAAACATCAGCAACGTAGGTGACATCATTCATATTCAAGGCAACGCCAATACCCCCCAAAATAACAAGCGCCCCAACCCCAATCATCATCTTTTGTATAAAATTCATATATTTAAGTTAAAAGCCATCGAAACATGTACTCCAAGTCCGCGTGCTCAATGATGATGACGCCTCTTCAATTCTTATCTTACCGGTACGTGAAATCAGCAGTAAAACAACTCTATAGGATACCCGAAACTTGGCATTCTTCTTACTCTCGGTTCTCTTTTAGGTGAATGCTTTTCCCTGAGAAAACAAGACTTTTTTCAACCATCAATTGCCAAATACACTTGTACCATTCCCAGTATCCCGCATCATTTGGATGAAGACCATCTAAAGCAAAATATTTTTTAGGATCTTTAACAAATGGATTTTTCTCTGATTGGGTGAAAAGTTCAATAAACGGAACGCCTTCTTCGTGGGTAACTTCAAAAAATAGTTCATTAATCCTTTCTGCTCGCCACAAAAGAAATGCGCGTAAAGGATAAGGAAAAAAAGGTGCCGAACCAACATTTCCAAAAAAAATAACAATCGCTCTTTGATTGCTCATTTCTTTTGCTTTATGAAGCACCTTTCTTAAATCATCACGTAACTTATTCATTGGTGTAAGTGCCCAAGTATCATTACCTCCTGTTGATATGACAACGAGATCATACGTGTGTGGGTGCCCTGCTTCGAGCTGCCCATATACCGACTGGGTTACAGAACCATTAACACTAACATTCACCACATCGACTTCTGGAAAATCATGTGCAAAATATCCAGAGAGGGTATTCTTAACGTCTTCAGCACCAGTCCCGACACCGGTACTGTCACCAGCAACTAAAATACGAACAGGGCCTTCTGTGCGTCGTGAGTATCCCTCCCCCCTCTTCGAGATAAGATTCATCTTAAGAAGAATATAAATTCCATCTATCGCAAGGTACACAATGAGTACCATAAAAAACTCAATCACCAACACCCACCAAGGATTTACGATTACATGCTCAATGACGGTATATCCAAATTTGTTTATAAATGATTCCATGTGTTTTCTGGCTTCCTATCTTTTTTAGATTCATCCCTCATGCATATACATGCTTTAATAATTCTAACATACGCCTCCGTATAGATATGTCTTTCCTTAAATTACTCACAACTTTCTCTTTATTGACGACATCTCTCTGCTATACTCATCTCGTCATATGAAAAGTATTCATACATCACTCCAGGTAAAACGAGCCACTGCTGGACTTGGGTTATTTGCAACAACCGAGTTTAAAAAGGGTGATTTCATTATCGAATATACCGGAGAACGGATCTCAGATGAAGAAGCTAATCGACGTGGAGGTCGCTACCTTTTTATTTTAAATAAAAAAAATGTCATAGACGGGAAAGGCCGCGAAAACAAAGCACGGTATATTAATCACTCTTGCAAGCCAAATGCTGAAGCAGAATTTGATGAAGATGATATGAAAATACGAATCCTTGCGCGCCGTCTCATCAAGTCAGGAGAAGAGATAACATATGATTATGGAAAAGAATTTTGGAACGAATATATCAAGCCGAACTGTCGCTGTTTGAAGTGTAAAACTACAGCCCTATAAACACATTCGCTTCCCTACTGATTTCATTCATCTCACTCGTATGAAGAACGAATATCTTTGTTGCTTGTGTTTCATTACTCAAACTTCCAGTGTGCCCCATACAGGCCTCATTCATCTGAACATCAAGAACAATTCCTAGACCTTCGAGTCCACTACAAATAAGTGATCTTACCATTGGATTTCGTTCTGCCGCTGTTGCGGTAAGGATGAGAAGATCAATACCTCCAAGCGTTGCAACACCAGCACCAATCGCTTTCTTTATCTGATGTGTATACATGGTCACCGCAGTCTTTGCTGCTCTATCGCCCCGTGCCATACGATCGAGCACGATACGAAGATCGCTTTGACCAAAGGCGCCAATAAATCCCCCCTGTTCATTAATATATTTTTCAGCCTGAAGGGGTGAAAGATCTTTTTTTTTCATCAGATACAAAAGTGCACTTGAATCAAGATCTCCTGCTCGGGAACCCATCATGAGTCCACTCGTCGGACTAAACCCCATAGTTGTATCGACACTTTCTCCATTCAAAAGCGTTGTAACACTAACACCGCTTCCGACATGGCAAACTATTGCTCGTTTAGGAAATATACCGAGTTTTTCCTTTGCCTGAGAAACCACCGAACTTACCGATAGACCGTGATAGCCGTAGCGATAGAGCTCAAACTTTTCTGCATCAGCTGTCGGAATACTATACTTTCTTGTATGCTCAGGAACCGTGGAGTGAAAGGCGCTGTCTGATACGCCAATTTTTTGCACCTTTGGGAAAAGTTCTTGCAGTGACGTGAGCTCACTCACCACATGAGGAATATGGAGTGGTGCAGCATCTTCTATGCTGTGTAATTTTTCAATATATTGCGCATCAATAATCCGATGTTTTTCAAAATATATCCCTGGTGCGACAATACGTACGCCAATATTTGTAACTTCTTCCCCAGCAGAAAGAATCCCCTTTTGTTGCGCAAGTGCAACCGCATGTTGCAGTGACATAGCATACAATCCTGCAGTTACTTCTTCACACTGTTGCCTTTCTCCATCTACCTCTACACACTTTCCATATCCGTCCCCAACGTGCTCAAAGAGTACAGAAAAAATCATTCGCCCTTCTCTAAAAAGTGCATATTTTTTCGACGAACTTCCTGGATTTACGGCAAGCGTGGTGTCCATGACCAATTTGTTATTTCATCAGGGTCTGCACCATGTTCCATAATGTACTCACGATGATTGGTGAGCAATTTTTCATATTTTTTTACAAGAGCTTCTTTTTTCTTCTTTGAGATAACACCCTGTTCCTCCGCAACGTGAAAAGCCTCTATCGCGAGATGATACCTATCTGTTCGATTTCGAACCTGCATATCAAATGGTGTAGTCGTTGATCCGTGTTCTTCGTATCCACGTACCGTAAATCGGTCAGAACTACATCCATAATCGAAAAGTATCTGCTTAATGGTCTGTGGGTAACCATGGAAATTAATGAGTACTTTCTTATCATTCGTGAAATAATAATCAATTGGATTTTTCAAAACACGACAACCACCTGATCCGATTCCAACAGCAGAAAGTGACGCAAAGTTTACAAATCGAATACGCATTTTTGGAACTTCACACCTAATGATAGTGACGGCAGCAAGCGTTTCCTTGGTGAGATAGTCACCAACAGCAGACAACACCATGTGCGGATTCTCATCACTTGCAAACTCCCAAATCGAAAGCCCTTCTTCAATATCATCAATAGCCTCTTCTGTCGTACGCCATATTGGCGATGGTCGTTTTTCCATAACAATAATGTTCATCTCATTCTTTGATGCAAGAGCGCGACTCATAACAACCAGTGCCGTATTCATATCTGCAGGAAAATACACATTCACGTAACACCCCTGTCTTTGAAGCATATCGTCAATAAAGCCCGGATTTTGATGGGAAAAACCATTGTGTTCTTGTCGCCATGCACCTGAGGTCAAAATATAATTGAGTGAAGGAACATCTCCACGCCATGGAACCTCACGAGCAATCGAAAGGAACTTTGCATATTGGTCTGCCATACTTGCAACGATCTGAACAAATGCCTCGTATGAAGCAAATACCGCATGTCGTCCTGTGAGCACATAACCCTGCATAAGCCCCTGAAGACTATGTTCTGAAAGCATTTCAAGTACTCGTCCATCATTCGCAAGATCTTTGTCCCACGGTCGTTTTGGCCACACAAATGCTCGTGTCGTTACCTCAAACACCGGATCTAATTTGTTTGAATAAGTTTCATCAGGAGAAAAAATACGGATATTTCTTTCCTGCATATTTTCTCGAAGCACATCTCGAACATATTTTCCAATTGCTCCCATACTACTTTCATCACCGCATGCGCCTCCATCAGGTCGACATGTTCCATTGCTGGAATATTGAGCAATATTTGGAAGAACGAGTGGTTTATAGTGAGGGCTACCACCCATACTATGTGGATTGTCTCCCATTCTATGATTTGCGTCGGGAACAAGTGATTCTATATCTGCATCAAATTGTTCGCTTCCAAAAATATCATTAAAATCATACGAACGAAGCCATGCCTCAAGTGCGTCTCGTTCTGCTCCATCTGTCTTTGCGAGATCAGCAATAACTTGATGTGAGTAATGGTTATCTTCAATACGTTTTCCATGAAGTTCTTTTATGCTACCCCATCCTTTTGGTGTGCGGAGAATAATCATCGGAAACCGCGGATTATCAAAAAGTGTTTTTTCGCGAGCACAGTGCTGTGTAAATCGAATTGCTTCAATACAATGATCAACGACTTTCTGCATTCTGTCGTGCACATCTTCCTCAACATACGCATCAACAATAATTGGTTCATATCCATACCCTTTAAAGAGGTCTATGAGCTCTTCGTCACTCATTCTCCCCATAAAGGTTGGGCCAGAAATTTTGTAACCGTTGAGGTGGAGTATTGGTAAGACAGCACCATTGACGCTCGGGTCGATGAGTTTATTGATATGCCACGCTGTTGCAAGTGGTCCTGTCTCTGCCTCACCATCTCCAACGAGGCACGTCACAATTAAATTAGGGTTATCTAGAATGGCACCATACGCAGTTGAGAGTGAGTACCCCAGCTCTCCTCCTTCAAGGATTACTCCTGGAGCTCCAGGATTGCTATGGCTTGGAAAACCATATGGCCAACTGAATTGCTTTGCCATGTAGCCAATTCCTTCTGCCGTCCGTGGAACATCTGGATAGTACTTACTGAGGGTTCCTTCCAAAAACAAGTTCGCCTGAATTGCTGGAAAACCATGTCCCGGACCGAGGACAAACATCATCGACAAGTCATGCTCAATAATCGCACGATTCATGTGTGCATACACAAAGTTGATTCCTGGACACGTTCCCCAGTGTCCCAAAAGACGTTCCTTAATATGTTCAGAGCGAAGAGGCTCCTTTAATAAATAATTATCTTGCAGATACAATTGAATTGCAGAAAGATAATTTGCGGCACGGATAAATTTTTTAATACGTTCAGACATAACTGCGTATATTGTACGGTGAGAAGATTAAAAGTGCCATAACATTAATCCACTTTTATGATATGTCGACTTTTATAAATGACACGCGTATAGTCTATAGATGAATTCTCTTCTCGATATTGCTATTGCTGCTGCAAAACATGCTGGTGATGAAATTATAAAACTTTATGCAACGACGACGCATGAAACTAAAGATGATGGAAGCCCAGTTACTGTGGCAGACATGCGATCAAATGAAATTCTCACAGATCATCTTTCAAAAACAAACATCACCATACTCTCAGAAGAGTCTGAAGGAATCGCCACACCATATCCTGAGCAAATGTGGATTATTGACCCACTAGACGGAACAAAAGATTTTTTAGAAAAAACAGGCGATTTTTCAGTCATGATTGGACTCCTTGAAAACGGGCGCCCAACACTTGGTGTTGTGTACGTACCTGTTCACGACATACTCTACTATGCAACAAAAGGATCTGGAGCTTTTTTACTCTCGAAGGAAGTTACAACAAGACTTTCTATCTCGGATAAACCAACATCTCCTTTGCGTTTCCTTCGGAGTGTACATAATTTTTCACCATACATGAAGGCTGTTACGGAAAAACTTTCAGCACAGTTACTTCCCCGTGGGAGTATTGGTGTCAAAGCAGGTATCCTTTGTTCCAATGCAGGTGATTTCTTCTTCTCTCTTGGTAATTTCGGCGAATGGGATGTGTGTGCTCCGGAAATAATTACCCTAGAGGCAGGCGGCTCTGTTACAGACTGTGAAGGCAATCCTCTTTTCTACGGAACAAAAAATCACCGTGTTGAGCACGGTATTCTATTTTCTAATACTGCTTGCTATAAAAATGTTCTAGATGCAATTCGCACAACTCCAAAAGAGTGACTACTAAAATATAGACAGCATCAGATATTTTAGATTTTCTAAACAGAAGTTAAAACCTTTACTTGGTCTACTCCACTTGGTCTGCTTGATCTGCCGGAACATTGTCAGTCGTTGATGCAGAATCAACCGGCACTAAATCTTCCTCCGTGGTGCTTGCTTCAGGGACAACTTCAGGTTCTGAGGCTTTTTCAGTTGGAACAAGACCTCCGTTGGGCATATTTCTCAGCGCCTCAGGAACAGGGTTAACGTTTCCCTCCTGTCCTCCATTATTTTTTTCATTTGTTATGTTTGAATTTTGTATTGCTGCAGTAACATCAATTTCACCAGTATCTGACTTACCAATCAAAACAGAACCACCAGCGACAATAGCAACGGCCACAATTCCCATAGCAATAACACGGGTTTTACTGCGGACAACTCCACTTTTATTAGATGATGAAATTTTTCTAATTCCCATACCACAAAAGTATACCATCTTCTGTTTCAGTGAGAAATGGCAGAATGGTAGCAGATAGTGTCTCTCAGCAACATCTACACCTACCTCAAAAACTGTTTTAACTTGTCTGTTTCTGATACTTAATCTGGTTTAGCGGCAGTATTGCTCATTTAGATACTCTGTGGTACATTTGGTGGGTATCCGAGAGAGCAGGTGCTCTCTTTTTACTATCGAACGAGTGGGCGAGATGAGGTTGGCAATAGCTTCCACATTCCAAACGAGTGATGATAGAAAAGGGTTAAGGTTAATAAAACCTTTATATAGTATAATATCTTGAAAGACGAACGCGTACGTATCAACCAGGCAATAAAAGCGAAGGAACTTCGTGTTATTGGTGCTAGCGGTGAGAATCTGGGTGTACTTGCTACACGAGATGCTCAAGCTATAGCCGAAGAAGCGAACCTCGATCTTATTGAAATATCCCCTACGGCACAACCGCCTGTAGCGAAGATAATGGATTATGGTAAGTATCAATACGAAACCAAGAAAAGAGCTAAGGAAATAAAGGCCAAATCCCACGTTACCGAGACGAAAGGCGTCCAAGTCAAAATCGGAACTGGAGATAACGATCTTAATCTTAAAGCAAAACGTGCTGCAGAGTGGCTCGGTGAAGGGCATCGTGTCAAAATTGATCTTTTTTTATGGGGCAGGTACAAATATATGGAAGAGTCCTTCCTCAAAGAACGATTGGAGCGGTTCTTGAAAATAATACCTGCAGAGTATAAAATAGCTGACGAGATTAAAAAGAGTCCCAAGGGTTTCAGTACGACACTTGAACGAGTAGTACTAAAAAAAGCAAAGCAAGAATAACCGAGAGTACGTATCAACATTGAATTAAGCATCATGAAAACAAACAAATCATATACAAAACGTATAAAAGTAACCAAGAATGGAAAGCTTATTGCTCGTAAACCTGGACAAAACCATTTCAATGCAAAACAATCAGGCAGAACACGACTTAATGGAAAGCGAACACAAGAGATTACAATGTCATCGAGAGCAAGAAATCGCTTTCTAGCAAATGCTTAATCTAATTAACGGCAGACTAATTTTTATCATATGTCACGAGTAAAAGGAGGATTAATGGCACAAAAGCGACGACGAAAGATTCTTTCACAAGTGAAAGGTTATCGTCTTGGTCGTTCCACAAAGAAACGAATGGCGATTGAAGCAATCCACCATGCACACCTGCATGCGTTTGCTCATCGAAAGGACAAGAAGAATGACTTCCGACGACTTTGGACAGTACGACTTAGTGCTGGACTGAAAGCTGCTGGACTTAAATACAGTGTTTTCATGAATGATCTCAAGAAGAAGAATATTCTCCTCAATCGAAAAATGCTTTCAATTATTGCAGATGAACGACCAGAAAGTTTCCAACGAATTCTCGCAAAAGTGAAGTGAAGCACAGAGCGTAGCGACAATGCTGAACTTCCTTCCTGATTTCCTATTCATAATGGAAATCAATGGAAGTCTCCAACCACCTCATACTCTGCACGCTAGCGACCGACAATGCTGAACTTCCATCTCAAACCTCGCATCCATATAAAAACTCCACAGTATACTGTGGAGTTTTTAGTGTTTCAAAAATCAATCTTGATACTCTCCCCTTGCACTGGGGCATTTGCATCAATGCTCAAATAATCTCTAAGCCGCTGTACGAGAAAAAGTGAAGCACGTTCCTCGCCCATGGTCACAAATACTTTTTTTACTGAGTTACATCCTTTTGCCACAAGCTCGACAAGTTGATCTCGATCGGCATGTCCAGAATATCCTCGAATTTTTGCTATCTTTGCTTTAACCTTTACGTCTGTACCGAGAATACGTACTTTTTTTGCCCCGTCATGGAGGAGTCGACCAAGACTACCGACGGCCTGATATCCGACAAGGAGCAACGTGGTCTTGGGGTCTTCAAGGTATTTTTTCTCATGTCCCAGAATCCTTCCTCCATGACTCATTCCTGAACCTGCAATAATAATTTTTGCACCCCTGACTTCCTCAATTTCATGCGAATCCTTTACAGTACGTGTAAAAGAAAGTCTCGGGAAGTTAAAAATATCATCACCACTTTTTATCTGTTCCTGTACGTCATCTTTTAGATATTCAGTATATCTTTTATATATTTCCGTGACATTGATAGCTAGTGGCGAATCGAGAAAAACAGGAATAGGTGAGATATCACCTTGCTCAAAGAAATTATTTATTTCAAAAAGCATTCCTTGTGTTCGCTCAAGAGAGAAAGCCGGAATAATAAGTGTCCCTTGTTTTTTAATAGTATCCTCAATATACATACGTAAAAGATTCGTGCGTTCCTTAACTTCTTCGTGAGTTCGATCGCCATAAACGCTTTCCATCAAGAGATAATCATAATCCTCAACTACTTCCGGTGGATTCATGAGTGGTTGCGGAATATTACCTATATCACCCGTAAAAAGAAACTTCTTTCCTCCCCTCGTTAACGTAACCATCGCAGAACCCAGGATGTGTCCAGCATCAGTAAAGCATGCACTTACCCCCCCTGGTAAAGCAACATCTTCTTGATATCTTGAAGTCTTCCAAAGAGAAAGTGCTCGGTCTATATCTTTTTCCTCGAAAATTCGTGGATTACCGAAGCGCTCTTCCTCATAAAGCATGACCTTATACGCATCATGAAGCATCACATTGGCAAGATCGCGCGTCGGGGGTGTCGAATAAATAACACCTTTAAAACCATCCCTCACCAGCTTTGGAATTCTTCCGATATGATCAGCGTGGGCATGCGTCACAAGAAGCACATCAACCTCTGCTGGATTGTATGCGAATTCATCTGAGTTTGAATTCGAAGAAAAGCGATCACCCTGCACAAGTCCACAATCGACAAGAATTTTTGATGCCTCAACGTCAAGTAAAAAATTTGCACCAGTGACACTTCCAGCTCCTCCGTAAAAATTTATATATGACATAACTATAATCTTTGTATGCTCTGTACAATACCATACCCAAGTGCACCACCAAGTGCATCCATACAAAGATCTATTACTGTATCAATGACATACCCGTCATCTACTACAGCGACCGAAGAAGCTACTTCGAATATTTCCCATGCAATGCCAACCATTACAGCGGTACCAACATACGCAAAAAGTGTTGCATATTTTTTAGGAAGACTTATTTTAAAAAATGGCAAAATGGATATTCCTAAAGCAACGGTAATACCGCCAAGTACATGAACAGGTATGTCGAGCCACAAGTATTTCCAATACAAAAAAAATTTTGTTGCAATCGTATGAATAAGCGCAAGTGAAAGAAATGATGAAAAGAAAAAAATTAAATGCAATCCCATATACGTATCGTACCATAATTTTTTCATAAGTTGCCCATCAAAAAAACGCACCATTGGTACGTTTCTTTGATGGAGTTACAGATGCATGTCTCCTGAATTTACTTCAGGTGGGCGCCCTTTCCAAGCACTTGTGAAATTTCGTCGCGTCGAAGTCTCATCCGTACTTGTGACTACAAGCAGCCCTTAATATGCGTTAAGCAGAAACATGCATTACTGCAACTCCTTATAGAGTATAACAGAGCACATAGACGCGATGGGCCTATGTGTTTCCATGCTGTGTACAACTCGTTATATTAGACAAAAGTAACTGCTACTCAGTAATCCCATCAAGATCAATATCGTACATAATACGTTCTTGTGCCGTCACATAATTCATGATTTCCTCATCGGCAAACCAAACCTTAATTTCTCGCTCTGCTTCTTCAGGAGATTCTGAGCAATGAATAAGATTTCGAACTGCACGATTCTCATATGAAGAATGTGTATACGAATCAACAGTATAATCTCCACGAATAGTACCGACGTCTGATGTTGACGGCTCTGTTGTTCCAACAAGCTTGGTGACAACAGCCACTGCCTGATTCCCCTCAAGTATCATTGCAACAACTGGGGCGGCAGTCATGTAGGTAACAATAGTATCAATAATTGAGCGGCCATATGCCATAGCGTCCTTCTCTACAGGAAGTCCTTGTGACTTCAAATCCTCAATGATTCTGTTCCCCTTCTTAAGAAACCACGCGTCATCCTTATTATAGTGAGTAAGAAGCTTTGCTTCTTCCGGAACAAACATTTTCATCGCAGTAAATTTGAGCCCGGTACGCTCGAATCGCTTAATAACCTCTCCAACGAGCGATCGTTGGACGGTATCTGGCTTCAAAATGACAAATGTTCGCTCTTGATGTGGTTTCCTCATAATGCTTGTTTTAACAAATTTAAGATATATATAATATACGTTGAGCTATAAACCTATAGGGTTACTTTATCCGCCCTGCGCTTTCTTCAATGAAAAAAGAAACAGGACATAAACTTAGAATAGTCGCTTGCGCTCCCTTCTTCATTTAAATTACCCCGTGAGTATACCCTATCATGGCTTATTTTCAAGGCGATTGGAACTGTACTAACATTGGCGACAAAAGATTAATTCTCTAGCAACCATTTAATGTATACCAGCTAACTCTATTCTATGATCCTGAACTACACTGTAAGGCACCGGTCCCACTGTAATTACACCCATCTCCTGGATATGGCTCATAATAAACCCCACCCTTGGAATTCTACTCCCGTCCACTTAATAGAACATTGCATTGTCGTATCACACGCCAGCGTTGTATTACCAACCTGTACAAGTGTGTTTGATATAAGAGCATTAACACCGAGTCCTCCTACTTTTATCTGATTCGTGCCATCTATCGTAACCGGCGCAGCAACATTAGGATCTGGTGGTCCACCTGTTGGAGCTGTCCATGCTTGTACGACGGTAATAACAAAGATAAAGGAAGCTACGGAAACAAGTGCGTTACGGAGTGTTGGATTGTTCATATAGTATCTATAGTAGCTTTGTTATAGGGATGGTAACAATGGTGTGTGATAGATAAAGAACAACGCCTTTCTTTTTACTTACGGTATTAGCGATATAGAGATTGCGATGGCATTAGTAGTTGTTGCCTCAATATTTCCAATAAAACTGACAGCAACATTTTTACCGGAGATAAATGCATCTCTACTATCAACCTGATTTTCTATATAGGGTTTAGGGTATGTGCCACTAAAATTCTCCGTATTTACTTCACTCATTTCTTTTTTAAGCAAATCCCCATCTTTAAGTGATGTCGTAAAAAACTTTGTGTTCGCATTTATCTTTAACACAACCTCATCCTGTACATTGTATGCATATAAATTATCAATAGTTAGTAGTAATTCATCGCCTTCCATCTTTAAAATAGAACCGGTGACGTAACTCTTATCAAAGCTATTGACTTGCAAATCTTCAGTGACATTTACTTTTTCAACGTTTATTTTTTTAACATTTAAATCCTCACTATTCGCACTTTTGTAATTAGGGTAAAGATTCCAAGACAAGAAAAAACCAAAAGAAGACCCAATTACAGACAGTATAAAAATAAAAATTGACAAGACTATTTTTTCTTTTCTAGACATGCAGATTAATTATTCATATTAAACGACGAACTGTTGCCATATCCATTTGTCACTGTAACAATTCCAGATGAATTTTGTGTGGCATATGCTTGATACACACCAGCATTAACACATCCTGCATACCCCGTCGTACCAATACTCCAAGAACTGTTTGTCAGTGAGTTTGACATAATATACCTACCTGCGGGATACCCATCACAATATGTACCTGCTCCACAACCACAATGTGCAGCAGATCCATTACATGAACCCCAATCATCTGGAAGGCAGCTGGTTCTGACAATGAAATTATATGTGTTATCAGCATTACAGCTTTTTTCTATCATTGTCCAAACACCAAATCCAGTTCCGTAACCATTTGCGGTTCTGTTTGAGAAAATTATTGTTGGTGAAATTGAGTTACAACAACTTTGTGTATTACAGCTCTGGGAGAGCGCAGGTTTGGCACCCAAACAAGAACTATCATCAACCACAAGACCATCATCTCTCTGACAAGATACTGTTCTGTTCTGTGTACCACTTCCACACGACAAGGAGCATGCTCCCCAACTACTCGAAACCCATGAGTACGAATTACTGCACGAAACGACTCCAGACAAATCTGTTGAAAGTTTAGAGCAAGATTTTATTTTTCCAAAAGTAACATTACCTAATATAGCAAGATCCCCTGCTTTGATTTGTGAATCAGAGCCTACATTTATCGGCGCAGCAACATTAGGATCTGGTGGTCCACCTGTTGGGACAGTCCATGCTTGTACGACAGTAATAACAAAGATAAAGGAAGCGATGGTAACGAGTGCGTAGCGAAGAAGTTCTTTATTCATTGTACATAGTATAACCTTTCCCTTTGTGACAAAAAATCAGTGTGTTAATAATTTGCAATAAAGAACGAAATAGAATCTATCCACATAGAATTAATTAATGACGTCATACGCCACACCTTGATATCCTGCATAAGTCCCCATAGAATAAGTATGACTTCCTGATGCTAATATCGTAAAAGTTCTTGAACCTGTAAATCTTCCAACATAGACAGCGTCCCAACCGTTTGCATCAATATGCGCCCGTGCTGTCCCCTTAACAGCCACAGCAGTAAAGTTCGTACTATTATAATTTATTGTTGCTGACGTTTGTGCTGTCCAGCCACTATACGCTCCTGGGGTTTCGTTTGTTACTGAAACGACATACAAATCATATGTTCCTGTTTCTGGAACAGTAAAACTATAAGGGACGTTTGAATAACTTATTTCATAATACGGTCCGTTTACTAAGAAATTGAGATTATTTGGATTAAATACATGAACTGGTATATTTGGAAGATTCAGATCATCTCGCAACTCTACCCATGCCTGCACCCATGCGTTTGGAGTATCACAATGATAGGTTTCGCCTGGAGGAACTATGAATGATAGAGACCCCATTGAATCTCCCCAACCATTTTGGTATCTTTGGGCACCACCAACCATTAGACCAGTCCCCACCCCACTGTAACAATACACTGTTACATTACTAGAATGGGTCGTTATATTAACTTGAATAGGCTTTGTTGTATCGTTAGTACACAAAACTCCTGAAGCTCGTACTGCTTCACAACCAACTGAACTTCCTAACATATTTTGCCACACTTGGTTATACCCTAAACCACCATCGAGTGTTTTCCATAAAGAGTCACCACAATATTCCATTATAGTACCCGTCCACCGTACTGTTCCTTGATGAGCTTCGTCACAAGCAATGGAGGTATTTCCTATTTGTACACCACCCTCTGAACTGAGTGCAGCAACTCCAAGTGCACCTGACTTAACTTGATTTACACCATCTATCGTAATCGGCGCAGCAACATTAGGATCTGGTGGTCCACCCGTTGGAACTGTCCATGCTTGTACGACGGTAATAACAAAGATAAAGGAGGCTACGGAAACAAGTGCGTTACGGAGTGTTGGATTGTTCATATAATAATAGTGTAACCCTCCTTGTATTGATGGGCAATATGGTGTGGGAGAATAACATACTATCGCGATTAGTCGCGATAGTGGCAAATTATAAAAACAACCGGCGCTTGTGGGTGCCGGTTGTTTTTATTGGGTGCGAAAATTTGCAATAATAAATTTCTTTTTCTACGCTATACTTTTGTCACAATTTCAGGACCTCGTTCTGTAATAACAACAGTATGCTCGAAATGTGCACTTCGTGAGCCGTCGACAGTAAAAACACTGTACCCATCTCCATCGTCATCAAAGATAACATCTTTAGATCCCACATTCACAATTGGCTCAATTGCAAAGACATTTCCGACTTTAATCTCGGGACCACTCCTTGCTTTTCCAAAGTTTGGGATCTGTGGTTCTTCATGTACCGCATGCCCTACCCCATGTCCACACAACACCTCAACAATACTAAACCCATGTGCTTCCACAAATGTCTGAATCGCATGACTAATGTCGCCGATATGATTCCCTGGCTTTGCTTGCTTGATTCCAAGAGCAAGAGCTTCCCGGGTAACATCAATGAGTTTCTGAGAAGTTGCATCCGTCTTGCCAACAGGAACCGTAACCCCAGAATCAACAATCATTCCTTCATAACCAATCGACATATCTAGGTTAATAATATCTCCATCCTTGAGAATCTCATCAGCCCGAGGGACTCCATGTTGTACGGTATTATTGACTGAAGTACAGAGGGCTGCTGGATATGGATATTCTGCGAATTCTGGATGATAGCCAAGAAGTACCGGTTCAGCACCATAATCTTCAGCAAGTTTAAGTGCATAATCATTAATATCCTCAGTTGAAACTCCTGGCGTTGAATACTTCGCAAGTTCTTTAAGTATTTTTGCAAGAATTTTACCTCCTTTCCGTAAAGACTCAATTTCTTCTTTTGATTTAAATCGTGACATAGGTGTGGTATTACATGAAGTAATTATGTTGAGGGTATCTCCAGCAATTTTTCTTATAAAATTTCTAACTTCTCTACTATCTCCCTATGAACCTCTTCGATAGTTTTTGATCCATCGCAATCAATGACCGTTGTGTCTTCGCGTTCTCGATAAAATGCGAGAACAGGAAGCGTCTCTTCACGGTACCAAATAAGGCGTGCTTCAATTGAATTTGGAGTGTCATCTGGCCGTGCACGTTGTATCATCCGCTCACGAACAACTTCTTCACCTGTCTCGAGATTAATGACGATTAATTGGTTTCGTCTGTAGAATGAAAGTGCGCTATCAAGCACCTTCGCTTCATTTGCCGTACGAGGGAATCCATCAATAAGTACCTCACATTCTGGATCAACATGATGATGGAATGCATCACCCCAAAGGACTACCGAAAGAAAAAGTGGCTGAAGCATTCCCGAGTCTAGTGTTTCACTCATTTTTTTTTCAGTGAACCCCTCTCCTTTTGCTGCAAGCGCCCGAAACCTTCTTCCTGTTTGAATATCAACAACTCTCGATGTTGGTCTTTTTTCTTTCAACACCTTTGTGAGAAGCTCTATCTGTGTCCCCTTTCCACTTCCTTGAGGTCCAATAAATATAATCGTATATGGTGTCTTATTCATGTATGTGTATGTGAAATTATACTTTCTACAATAGTGCTAAGTTTCCTTTTTGCTTCTTCAAGTTGAAGATCGTCATTATCGACAATAAAGTCAGCGCTATCTTTATACGTCATTTCCTCAAGATAATGAATGTGTCGAAGCGCAAGTTCTCGCTCAGACATTGGTGCTCGTGAGAGTGCTCGAGCTTTGAGCGTTTCCCAATCGCCTGCATTAATATAGACGACCGTACAGTATTCTTTTGGTATTAATGATAGAATGCTCCGCACTCCATGGAGATCAATCTCGTTTATGGTAACATTTCCATTCTCAAGATTAGCGAGAAGTTGGGATTTTAACGTTCCATAGAGATTGTCACTGAATTCCGCCCACTCTAAAAATTCACCAGCTTGTGTCTTTTGTTCAAATTGGTCACGTGATATAAAAAAATAATCCTTCCCCTCTACCTCCCCCGGTCGTTTCGCTCGAGTTGTGCAAGAAACAAGTCTTTTTACCTCGGGGTAGTGCTGTGTGATATGAGATAAAAGAACGCCTTTCCCGCTTGCCATAGGGGCCATAATGAGTACAAGGTGCCCACGTATCATATTTTCCATGAAACTCTATGGTATCAGGTTTTTACTTCGACACAAGAAAAATGAGCAAAGGAGCAGAAGCGACTATTGCGAATTTTCGTCTCAGTTTCCTATTCCTAAGGGAAACTGCTAGACGCATATGGTAAACTAGTAAAATACTGAAGGTGGTAGTTGGAGCTAGTGCGCTCATTTTGAAGGACGGGGGTCCATCAAAATGACGGCTAAGATTTTCTAATTCACTACGTTCATAATAAAATCTAAGCATGGAACGCAAACACATAATCACGCTTTCAGGAAAACCGGGAAGCGGCAAATCTTCAACAGCAGACCGCATCGCTGAGATGCTTGGGTACACAAGATATTCGTCAGGTGAGTTCGTTCGAAACATTACTCGCAAACAAAAAATGACGCTGAGCGAGTTTAATAAAAAAGCTGAAGCTCACCCCGAACTCGATCATAACGTTGATGAAGAACTAAGAAAGCTTCGTGACTACAGCGACATTGTTATCGATTCCCGTCTTGGTTTTTACTGGATTCCAGAGTCGTTCAAAGTATATCTTGATCTTGATAATGATGTGGCAATCGCTCGAATCTTTAAAGATTCAAATCTTAACTCGTTGAGAAGTACTTCGGGTGAAGGTGGTAATTCAATGTCTGATGTTTTTGACCAAGTCGAAGAACGTATGCATAGTGAGCGTTCACGATTCAAAAAACTCTACGGTATCAATCCCTATAGTATTGAACATTTTGACCTCGTCATCGATACAGCACAACATAGCCCACAAACTGTTGCTCTCACTATTTTTGACACTTATAAAAAATGGCTCATTTCAACAAGTTGGAAGCAGGTTGTGAGTAGGGTTCCCCTTGGTTTTTCATTTAAGCACTGATACTTATAAATTAAAATAGAAAAGCCGGCGCGTTACGCCGGCTTTTTAAAAATCATTTTAATTACCACTACGTCTCAAATCCTTTTGGAATGATCTCAACTGTCGATGTTGCTGACCCAACAGGACAGCTGATTACGTACTTCGTACGTGCGTTAATGGTAATGATAGATGACGCATCTACTCCTGACGAAAGATCAAACGCATTGCCTCCTCCAGTAATTGAACAACCTGTCTGTCCATTCAGTATCCAACTAATATTCGCTGTAGATCCCTTCTCAACGACACGCGGTGAGATGGTTAGGGTAGGTGGCAGATCTGTTTCATTATCATCACTTAAGTCTGTACACCCCGGATCATCTGGGTAATCTGTCTTTCCATCAGGTTCATTATCATCACCATCATTACATTGCGATTTAACACAAGAAGTGCCTGCGACATCTATCACGTAGCCAGAGTCACATGAATAATGACACTTATTTATTCCTCCGAACGAACAATCAGATTGATCGACAAGTCGATATGCAACGTCAGTCGGAGGTTGTACCGCTGGTGCACAAGAGGTTGCATCTGTTGGGATGGTGCCAGTACAAATTGGTATAGCAGGTACACACGCATTACTTGTACCAATAACTCCATATGGGCCACCTCCTGCGCCAGAATCACTACTATCAAAACTTATCCAACCAACAACATCAGACCCCCATGCCCACCCGCTCCACGTACATCCTGTAACCTTAACACCATAGTTAGGTCCGGTCCCTGAAAGGCTTATGAATCCATCCCAACCTCCAGAATTTGCTCCGGCAGCGACTGCACTCAGCACTCGCGCCCATCCCGTCACCTCTCCTGTACCCTGATTAACACTCGGGGAACATGTTCCATTCGGACACCCTGAAACGTCCGAACTATTGAAACTTATCCACCCTATATTTTCAGACCATGCGTATCCAGAAATAGCACCTCCACTTGCGACACTTACTCCGTATGGGCCACCTCCTGCATCAGTACTATTGAAACTTATCCACCCTATATTTTCAGACCATGCGTATCCAGAAACGTTGTCACTAGCACTTGAATCTGCTCGAGGTGAAATGAGCACAGTGACCGCACTCAATAAGCCAGCAGTGACTATTGTTGCAATAACTACATTCAAGTACATTTTTTTAGAAGACATATGTAAGTTCATACAGTTTTTAATTACTCTTTAGACTATCGAGAATTTTCATTTTTTCGTCAGTAGTAATCGTATTTTCTTCCTCCTTTAGTGAGAGACTTTCAAGGGTTTCCATTTTTTCCTCATTTAAGAGCGTCTCATCATCTGAAGATTTGAGAGAATTAAGTATTTGCATCTTTTCTTCAAACGTCATCTCTCGAGGAACCTCCTGTTGCTCAGACATATCTACTACTTGCGTAATCTGTGAATGGTCGACATACACATATTGGAGCTGAAGCCAGAAGCATGCAAAGAGGAGAAAAACAGCAAACCCTACAAGAACGGTCGTCCGTGGATGTTTTGTTGTGTATTGCGAAAATGTTGGAAACATATTTTATGTATTGTAGTTTATTTATCTGCCATTATTCAGAGCGTGTGTGGATACTGTGTTTTTAATGTTAGGTTATTCGTATTGCATATACATAACTCTACGCTGAAGACTGCGACTGTGGTGTGCGAAAGTTAAAGAACAACCGGCGCCCTTTGGGGCACCGGTTGTTCTTTAACTAGATTATTCTTATTCCAAGACTAATACTGTCTGAGTGACACCTGTGAATCAACTCTTCGTACAAGATCAATTACTACTGATACAGCAATGAGAAGTGCTGTACCACCAATCGATAGCGTACTAACCCCTGTGAGCATCTGCATGATCATCGGAAGCACCGCAATAACTCCAAGGAAGAGCGCTCCCGAGAGAGTCAATCGTGTAATCAATTTAGCAAGATACTCTGATGTATGTGATCCTGGACGAATTCCTGGAATAAAGGCTCCACTCCGTTGTAAGTTCTTTGACATTGCATCAGGATCAAACGTCACCGCTGTATAGAAGAATGTGAACACAACAACTAGTGCGAAGTATACAAGGGCATATGCTTGTTGGTTCTGGAAGAACACAAGTACCTTCTCTGAGAGAACTGCAACACCAGCAACATTAAACGATGCAAGAATATTAAGAATCATCTGTGGAAACAAAATGATCGAGAGTGCGAAGATTATAGGAATAACACCTGCTTGGTTAAGTCGAAGAGGTAAGTAACTCGTTGTTCCACCATATGTCTTCCCTCCACGTACCTGTTTTGCGTGCGTAATAGGGACTTGTCGCTCTGCCTGTGTCATAACAACAACAGCATAAACAATAGCAAGTGTTGATGCAGCAAAACCAGCAAAAAGTGGTATCTGTGACGGATCGAAACTATAGAGTAGTTGACTTACAGCCGATGGAAGAGTTGAAACGATACCTGCAAAGATGATGATTGAGACACCATTACCAATACCATATTCTGTAACCAATTCACCAAGCCAAACGAGTAACATTGAACCAGCAACTACGATGACGATGTTTATGATGAATTCAAACGTAGTAAGTCCACCAATAACTCCCTGTGATTTTAGAAGCGAAAGAAAACCGAAAGCCTGAAGGATAGCAAGTGGAAGTGTTAGCAGACGACTATATTGTGTAAACTTTGCACGTCCAGTTTCTCCTTCTTCTGAGTACATTGTTTTCAGCTTTGGTGACATTACTGTCATAAGCTGCATGATAATTGAGGCTGTAATGAAAGGGCCTACTCCAAGCATCACAATCGAAAGGTTCGAAAGTCCTCCTCCTGAGAAAATGTTAAGAAGTCCCAGAAACTGATTATTCTGGAAAAATTGTTCAAGCACCGCAAGATCAACTCCCGGAATCGGTACCGCTGTAAGTGCCCGAAAGATAATAAGTGCACCTAGCACAAACAGTACTCGGTCACGAATCGCTTTTTCAGAGACAATAATTTTTATTTTTTGAAGAAAGATATCCATCTCAGTGTCATGATGATTTCCAAAAATTTCATCAGAGAATTAATTGTTAGTAATGTGATCTTGAAGCAAAGTGCATAGTTGTCGTCAACCTTCCTATAATATACTACACTCACTATTTGAAATCCCTATTATATTTTCTTAAAGAGCTGAACCACCAACTTTTTCAATTTTTTCTTTTGCAGAAGCAGAGAAAGTACAGCCAGAAATGGTGAGTTTTTTGGTTATTTCTCCATTACCGAGAATCTTGACTTGTGGAACCTTACCCTTCTTTGTCGAAATAATTCCCTTTGCAATAAGCGTTGCTGGAGAAACAGTATCTCCGGCATCAAACGCGGACTCAAGTGTCGCAAGATTGCACACAAGTGGTAACGTTCGTTCGTTATTAACGGTTCGTGCACGGTTCTTACCAAAACCTCGAAGCTTTGGAAGACGTTTTATAATATCGCGCATTTCTGGACGTGGTTTTCCTCCCGCACGCGCTGTCTGCCCTTTTCCTCCTTTTCCAGAAGTCTTACCGCGCTTACCTCCCCGCCCAACACGCTTCGCTGTCTTTCGGTCTGTTTTTGGTTGTAGTTGATGTAGTTGCATAGTTATGTAGTTATGCGCAAATTACGCTTTAAGTTTTTTAAGTGCAGCAACTGCAGCGCGTGCGTTGTTAAGCTTATTTTTACTTCGTGAAAAAATCTTTGCCGTAACATCTTTTACTCCACCAAGCTCAAGGACCGTACGAACAGAACTTCCTGCCACAAGCCCGCGTCCTGGTGCTGGCATGATCATCACCTCGCTTGATGAAAGTTTTATATTAATGTCGTGAGGAATGTGCTGATGTTTGTTAAGTGGAATCTCAATGAGGTTTTTTCGAGCGTTTCGTACCGCCTTCTCGATCGCAAGTTGTGTATCTCCGGCCTTTCCAATACCAACACCAACCTTCCCTTTCCTGTTACCAATAACAATAGAGACGCTAAAACTAAATCGTCGTCCTCCTGCCATAACTCGGGTTACGCGTCGAATACTAATTATTTTTTGGTCAAATTCAGAACGTACTCGTTCATCTCTCCGAGTCCCGCGACGGGCACGGCGTGGATTTCGGCGGTTATTTTTGTCCGAAGAATCTCCTCCGCCCTGTCGTCCTCCCTTCACATCAGCAGCAACTGTCGTTGCAATGGCTGGTGTTCCGGCAGCTGGTGCATCGGAGGTAGGCGCCTCTACGGCTCCTGTTACTACCTCAGGTGAAACTGGTGTTTCATTTTTAGCTTCCTGCTGTTTATTTTCACTCATAATTACTCGTTATTGTTATTAAAATTCCAAACCTCCTTCACGCGCCCCCTCTGCGAGTGAAACAACAGCACCTTGGTACTGAAATCCACCCCGGTCAAAGACAACCTTAAGAATACCCTTCTTCTTTGCCTCATCAGCAATAAGAAGCCCGACTTCCTTTGCTCGGTCTTTCGCTGTTGCTGCTTTTGCTACTCGCGTATCAAGTCCGACGAGTGTCGTACTTGTATCATCATCAATAAGCTGTGCATACATGAAACGATTACTTCGATACACGGCAAGACGTGGGCATGTTGCAGTACCTTTCACCTTTGCACGAATTCGTGCATGTCTTCGCTTTCTATTTTCTACTTTTTGGGATGTAATTTTCATACTATGTTTTAAGCGCGGGCTTAAGCAACACCCTTCTTACCCTGCTTTCGAATAATATACTCACCCTTATAATGAATACCCTTCCCCTTATATGGTTCTGGTTTCTTTGTCTTACGAACATCAGCAGCAAATTGTCCGACAACCTCCTTATCAATGCCGGTGATTGTAATGACACCTTTTTCCACTACAGCCTGCACGCCCTCTGGTAGAGCTAGTTCCACAGGATGTGAAAATCCTACAGAGAGCTTAATTTTGTTTCCTTGCATCTCAGCCTTGTATCCAACTCCTTCAACTTCAAGTATTTTCGTAAAACCTTCAGTCACACCCTTAATCATGTTGTGAAAATGTGCAGCGTAGGTACCCCACAAAGCACGAGATTCTTTTGTGTCTTTCATTTTTTCAAATGTGACAATATTGTTCTCGATAGTCACCTTAACATCACCCGTAATTTTACGTACGAGTGTTCCTTTTGGTCCTTTGACCGAAAGTACGCCGTCAGTAAGAGACACCTCAATGCCTGAGGGAATCTGTACTGGTTGTTTTCCTAATCGACTCATATGTTTATAATTACCAAATGATGAATAGTTCTTCTCCACCTACATTTTTTTCGCGCGCTTCTTCTCCCGTAAGAATTCCTGACGGGGTTGAAAGAATACGTTTTCCTTTCCCAAACTTTACAGGGAAGATTTCCGCAACACCTCGATAGAGTCTTCGACCTGGTTTTGAGACACGTTGAACTCCTTGAATCTGGTGCTCACCGCCTTCCGTGTACTTCAGTGTAATATCGAGCGTCTTTTTTACCTTCTTTCCATACTTCGATGCATTAACGACAAATCCTGTCGCAACAAGTTTATCAGCAATAGCATGCTTTAGTTTTGAGTATGGAATACTCACTGTTTCTTTTCGAACCATTCCAGCATTTTTCAGCTGAATGATGAAATCTCCTACTGGGTCGTTTACCATGATGATTTCTTAATACCTGGTATATGTCCTTCGTGCGCTGCTTCCCTAAAACAAATACGACACATGTCGAAGTCACGCATATATCCGCGCTTTCGAGCACATTTAAAGCATCTGCGTACCACCTGACTCTTGAATTTTGGCGTACGGAGTGCGCGCAAAATAATAGATTTTCTTGCCATGCTTAGATTTTGTTATGAACGAAGTGAATTAGAAAATATTAGCTGTCGCATCGGGCTTTCTCTATGCCACGATGTGACGAACAAAATCCAACCACTACATCAAACCAAATTGATCTTACTTCTTATAAAGAGAGCGTTATTACTTTGGCGAGCTGTTTCACTGCGAATCAGTGACCGTTCTCTCCTTACGCAATACTCTACAAAACCCGCTTTCCGTCGCTTGAGTGAACTCAAAGCTTGATCGGCGCGTCTATATTTACTCATAGAGAGTAAAAAACTAGAGAGTACGCGAATATCGCTACCACAGGAATATACCAAAATGAGCCATTAAAGTCAACCGAGCTTTAGATTGAAGATTCTGTACTATTTAAAAAATAATGCCCGCACCCTCGATAAATGAGGATGCGGGACTTTGTTCAGGCCTGTGCCTGAGGGTTGAGGTGAATTCGATGAGCGTCAGTGGCCGATACAAGAAGGATCTGCTGGCGAATGACCTGTATGTATCGCCTGTTTCATGGGACTCTCCTTTGGTGATTGGTTGGGTTGTCGTCGCATTTGCAAAAGCTCACTCGACCTATTTACTATACAAAACTACCTAAACGATAACAAGGTGAGTAATGAGTATAGTTATTATTTCACTGCGATAATAAAAAAGCCCGTAATCATCCTTTTACAAGGATGATTACGGGCTTTTGAGACCCGCCTCTTCAGTTCGGAAACCCAGAATATGCGAATGCAATATCCTGATGCAACCATTCCTCGTCGTCACCATCATAGAAGACATCGAGCCAGCTCCCTTCTCCGTCAAAAAACAATGAGAGCCTGCAAAGGATTCCTGCTGAGTCTTGAATAGGCTCATGCATCACAACGATTCTTGTGATACCCCTCTTGCTCATCAGACTATCGCACACACCTTCACGAAGAAGACAGGCACAAATGGCAGGAAGACTCCTTAGACCGAGGCTGCTTGAGACAAGCGTAGCTTCCTCCATACTGATTCCTGAACCTTGGACACGTTCCGTAACAATCGTGACCCCTGTGTAACAAGGGGGATTCAAAACGGGACCAACTTTTTCGAGGATGAACAGTGCCTCTTCACTAATGCCATAGAGGCGATCATTCAGTTTTGCTATCCACCCACTGACGGTGGTGCCCCATGTCCTTTGTGAAGCAGTGAGAAAAATTGTAAAGGATCCATTACATTCTACCCAGCCTGCATTTGCAATTTTTACTGCAGAATTTTTATTCATAACAACTCCTTCCCAGTTTTCCTCTTTATCCGAGGAGGAGCTATGTACCCATTTGGTCACAGCTGGAAATCGCCAAACACTTCAACAATTTCCAGCTGTGACCGACAAAATGAAAAGAACTCTCAATTTATTTATTATACCATATTTAATGTGCCTACTCAAGAGCAAAAAAACCGCACGTTCGCGCGGTTTTTTTTGTATTTGTATTTTCTTTTTCTACAGTTTTTGAATATAAAAATAAGCAGAGCTTATTTTTGCAATGGCAGGGTCAAGTTGCTAATTCGTTTACACTCATAAGCACTTCCTCCCCGGTCTCGCGGACATGGCATTAGATATAGCCCTGTCATCGCTCCGACTCTTGCCCTTGCCGGATGAAAAACTATTTTCATCCTAAAAATAAGCAGAGCTTATTTTTGCAATGGCAAGCCAATGTGTCGAAGTAACGCCTCTGCTTCTTTCTTTGTCTTTGCCGTCGTTACAATAGTGATACCGAAACCAAAGACATCCTTAATTTCCTCATCTGCTGTCTCTGGGAAAATAGTATGCTCTTTAATTCCAAGAGTATAGTTACCCATTTCATCAAAAGATGAAACCCGGAGACCCCGAAAGTCTCGTGTTTGCGGAAGTGCGAGGTGTACAAGCTTGTGAAGAAAATCATGCATCCGTGGGCCACGTAGGGTTACTTGGTACCCAATGATTTCACCTTCACGAAGTTTAAATGATGCAATTGATTTTTTAGCTGGTCGAGGACTTGTCTTTTGTCCTGTAATTTTTGCAAGACGATCTTGTATGAGTGCTAGCTTCTGTTTATCTTCAATTTTCCCCGTTCCGATACCAACAACCACCTTAGAAATACGTGGTGTCTGCATTACATTCGCATACTGAAAATCTCCCTTGAGGGTGTCGAATGTCGAGTGTAGTGTTTCTTTCATTGTTTTCATGCCAGTTTTTCTTAGTAAGTGTAACGATTTAGAAAAACTAGGCCGTCGCTACAGGCTTTTCCTAATGCCTGTAGCGACGCCAGAACTCTAAATCACCACTTTCGTTACATGTTATTAATAAACTTAAAAATTAAATCTTCTCTCCTGATGGTCGGGCTACTCGAACTTTCTTTGTTTTTGCACCTTCCCCCTCACGTATATATCCTACTCGTACTGGCTTATCTGTCTTTGGGTCCTTAAGTGCCACATTCGATACGGGAATTGGCATTGGTTTTGAAACTATTTGGCCCTGTGACCCAGCTTTCTTTGATTTCTGGTGTCTACTAACAATATGTACGCCATCAACAAGAACTTCATGCTTCTTAGGGAAGCTACGAATAACTTTACCGCTCTTTCCGCGATCCTTTCCTGTAGTAATGATAACTGTGTCTCCTTTTTTAATCTTCATATGTAAATTTTTAGTATTCGATTAGACAACTTCCGGTGCAAGAGAAACAATTTTCTGATATCCAGCCTCCCCAAGCTCGCGTGGAATTGGACCAAACACACGGTTCGCCTTCGGTTCCTTTTTTTCCTTATCAACAAGAACGACAGCATTGTCATCAAAACTTACGTACGAACCATCTTTTCGTCGAAATGCTTTCTTCTGCCGAACAACAACTCCGTACACAATGTCCTTCTTCTTTACCTGCTTTCGAGGTTCAGCAGTCTGTACTGAGAGAACAACCATCTCACCAAGCTCTGCATATCGCTTCTTTGATCCTCCAAGAACCTTGAACACGCGGCCCATTTTACCGCCGGAGTTATCAGTTATTTTAACTATTGATTGTGGTTGAATCATATATAAATCTTAAGAAGCGATTATCCTTTTTTGAGCTCAAAGTGCTTTCTCTTTGAGAGTGGACGTATTTCACGAATTTCGACCTTATCTCCTACTTTCGTTGTATTTCCCTTGTCATCTACCAAAAACTTCTTCGTTTTACGCATAAACTTCTTGTACTTTGGATGCATAACGTAGCGTTCAACAGCGACAGTGACTGTGTCCTGCATCTTTGTCGAAACAACCGTACCACGAAGGACACGTCCATTCGCTAGTGTTGTCTCTGTTGTTGTTTTTTCTGTTGCCATAATATGTTTTATAAAATACTACTTGTTATGCTCCGACCTTTGTACGCTTAGTAAGTTCAGTGAGTGCTTGAGCAACTTCTCGACGGATATCCCTGATAGCGTGTGAGTTTCTCATACCACTTCCTGCTGTACCGAAACGAATTTTTCTTAATTCCTCTCGTTTCTCCTCAATAAACTTGAGTAGATCTCCATCATTTTTCTGTTGTAATTCTGACATATTCATATTTATAGTGGAGATTACACCATTGTTTCGTCACGAGTAACTACTTTCGCTTTAAGTGGAAGCTTTGCTGTTGCTTTCCGAAGTGCCTCACGTGCAACTGCCTCAGAGACACCATCAATCTCAAACAAAACACGTCCTGGTCGAACATCAAATATGAAATGGTCTGGGTCACCCTTTCCTTTACCCATACCTACTTCAGCTGGCTTCTGGGTCACCGGCTTGTCAGGAAAAATACGAATCCATATCTTGCCAGTCTTCCCAAGTGTCCGGGAAATAACTCGACGAGCAGCCTCAATTTGATTTGATTTAACTCGTGACTGTGTCTGTGCCTTAAGTCCAAAAGCACCAAATGATACCGTGACTCCTCGTGTGTCAGGCGCATTAAGTCGATCGACATGCTTTCGATCTGTTTGCCACTTTCGGTGTTTTACTTTTTTAGGAAATAACATAAGTCAAACTTCAATTAATTATGCTGAGTGTGCGCTATCACGTGTACGGCGGTCTTGTTGTGTAGCCTGTTCTTCTGCATTTGCCTTACGGTCAGTGAAAATATCACCTCGGTAAATCCAAACCTTTACACCAATCGCACCATACGGCAGGACCGCTGTCTCACGAGAAAAATCAATGTCAGCACGAAGTGTCTGAAGAGGAATACGACCTTTTTTCGTTTCCTCCTTTCTGGCCATTTCAGCACCCCCAAGACGTCCTGATGCAATAATACGAACCCCTTTAACGTCACGATTTGCCATTACTTTCTCTGCAGTTTGTTTCATGACACGACGAAACGGCATACGTTTTTCAAGCCCTTCCACAACCATCTGCCCAACAATTGAAGCGCTCGTCTCCGGTGATCGTAATTCTTCAATATCAATCTTGATCTCTGGCTTCTCAGTTAGTTTAAGCGTTCGAAGAAGCATATCGACTTCTTTTCGTAGCTTGGTCGCCCCTTCTCCACTTCGCCCAATGATGAGTCCTGGTCGAGACGAACTAATGATGACACGAAACACTTTCTCATTACGTTCAATTTCAACGCCCGCAACGTGCATGTTCCGTAGTTTCTTTGTAAGAAGCTTACGAACAGCTCCATCGGTACGAATGTACTCACGATACTTTTTAGGATCAGCAGCAAACCATCGTGATTTCCATTCACGAATGATTCCGAGGCGTTGAACGTATGGATGTGCGACGTGTGTCATGATTGTAAAATATTAAAATTATTTAGTTCCTAACTCGACACTTATATGGCTGTTTCGTTTGTTGATTCTGCCGGCTGTTCCACGAGCTCGTGGCATAATTCTCTTAAGAACAGTACCTTTATCTACAGCTACTGCTTTGATGATGAGTGCTGAAACATCAGCACCTTGTGCCTTTGCGTTTGACTCAGCAGATCGAATTAACTTTGCAAACGGCTCAGATGCACGCTTGTTTACAAATGTCAGTGTTTCTAAGGCTTTTGCAACACTCTTTCCTCGCACAAGATCAGCAATAAGACGGACTTTACGTGGTGCTTGGCGATAATTTTTAAGAAAAGCTTTCATGTTTCAAGATTCTACAAGATTATTTTTTACTATCTCCAGACGCCTTTGCTGCCTTCGCTGCTGCAACTTCAGACTCCTTCTTCTTTATCTCAAGATCCTTTTGCATTTTTCCTCCGTGTCGAATAAATTTCTTTGTTGGAGAAAATTCACCGAGTCTATGCCCAACCATTTCTTCAACGACAAATACTGCGACATGGGTCTTTCCGTTATGAACACCAAATGTAAAACCAACCATTTCTGGTGAAATTACTGATGCTCTATCCCACACATTAATAGTTCCAGCTTCTTCTGGTTTCTTACCTTGAACTTTCTTCAAGATTTTCTCATTAATATATGGTCCTTTATATAGTGATCGTGACATACTAAAAAACGCTTATAGCGCGCGAGATGAAAAATATAGACTATCTTTCATGACCCAACTAATAAATATTGGGTAGTTCGCACCTTGCGGTGAGAACCTCGTGTAACAACAGGTAACGGCCAGTGCTAAACGAAGTGCCCACAAACTCTTCTAATGCGTTGCATTACCTGCCAAGGATCTGCAATCGCGGAGGTTCTGGAACGAGGGCTATAGTACGCGAATACTGAAAATAAGTCAACTAGTATATAAAAAGGGACCTCGGTGTAATACCTATGAGGCCCCAAAAGTTCGTGCTCACTTGAGCAAATTGGCGTTACTTACCCGGGACATACACCCAAACAAGGTTCTTCGCCACCATGTACCGACATTGCGCCTCCATTCTTCGCTTCCAGTTCGTTGCCGTCATCATCAAATGTTGCAATCGGCAACAGATAACCTTTTCCGCTCGTCATGCACGTAACAAGCCAGAAATCAGGCTTCTGGTCTACTTCCAGACAAACCTTCGCCATGAGATATTGTGTTGAGTCCTCACCAGAACAGGAGACGCCAACTTGATGCTTAGAGATGTAGTAAACGAGACGTTCTGTATTTTTTTCTTCACGTCCTCCCAATACTTCCTGAATCCTTTTCTTCGACCCTTCCTCAGTAGGAAATTTTGTACAAACAATTCTCGAGTATCCTTCGCGTGCTCCGCAAGCAAATTGTTCCATAATGCCCGGAACCAGATCAAAATACTCAACAATTCTATGCCTGTAATTTTCTGGATCAAATTTGTGCTTCTTACGTACCATTTCTTCCTCCGTCCTTCAAAAAACATCAAAACCACAGCGGTTTTGAAGGATGGAGAGTAACACAGAAAAATAAGTTTAGCAACATAAACTGGTAAATATTTACCTTCTCGACCTACGCCGCCAACATGAAAACACAAAAAACCCGCGCCAGAGGTGCGGGTTTTTGTGTTTTGTATAATTTCTCTATTTCTATCGTCCACATCAAGAATTGCTTTCGCGTTTCTCTACCGGCCGCCACCCATAACCTTTCCAGGTTTTCGTCGTGTAACGATGAAAGTATTCGAATACTTCTTCGGTCGTCGTGTCTTTTGACCCTTCCCTGTTGGACGACCTTGCTTTGTTCGAGCATGTCGGTGTCCTCGTGGTGCGCGTCCTTCTCCTCCTCCGTATGGATGATCTACGGCGTTCCTTGCTGAACCTCGTGTCTTTGGACGAACGCCTCGCTGTCTTGCACGCCCGGCCTTACCAAGAGTAACAAGACGATATTCTTCATTCGAAACTACACCTATTGTTGCCCAGCACGTACTGAGTACGCGACGAGTTTCTGTCGATGGCATCTTAAGAAGGGTGTATCCTGCATCCTGTGCAACAATTTCCACATAGTTACCTGCAGACCGAGCAATTCGTGCTCCGGCTCCTGGCTTAAGTTCAACAGCAAAAACAAATGTTCCTACAGGAATCTTTCCAAGAGGAAGTCTATTTCCCGTCTTCGGCTTCGCTGTCTCTGACACAATGAACTCATCTCCCTGTACCATTTCTTTAGGTGCAAGTACGTATCGTCGTTCACCATCCTTGAATAGTACAAGAGCGATGAAGCCTGAACGAAATGGATCATATTCAATTGCCTCTACAGTCGCTGATACATCTTTCTTACTATAAACAAAGTCAACCTCTCGATATGTTCGTTTGTGTCCACCGCCTCGATAAAGATTAGTTGTACGTCCAGTACTATTGCGCCCTCCTGTACTTCGTCTTCCTTTTGTAAGACTTTTCAGTGGCGCATTTTTCGTTGTCGTCAATGCTTCCTTATAGGAAACAACAGTCATTCCACGTCGCCCTGCTGATGTTGGTTTATATTTTTTCATGCCAAATTTCTTATGAGTGTAGCGAATATTGAAATTCTTGGCCGTGGCCTAGAAATTAATGAATGAAATGAATATAATTTCAGGTCTGTCGATTTTTCTTCAACAAAGAAGAAAAATCAACCGTCATTTCATTTTTATTATTTCTTACCTCAGCGATTTCTATTTCACTACCTCTCTTTAATTACTTTATTGATAAATTTTAAACCAACTCAATACGATCTCCCTTTTTGAGATACACGTATGCTTTTCGTAAACCGTGTTCCATCATGTCTCGACCGCGCGAACGCGACATAGAATGGCGAGGCTGTTTGTTTACAATATGTACCTTAGTCGGTGTCACATTATAAAGTGCCTTAATTGCATCACGGACATCGAATTTTGATGCTCCTTTTTGGATTTCAAATGTATACACATTATTGTCCGAGAGAAGAGCAGCCTTCTCTGTAATACGTGGCTTAACGATAGCTGACGTAACACTCTTTGTGTTAATACGTCCTGGCTTCGCTTCCTTAACCACAGCAACTTCTGCAGTTTTTGTTTCTGGTTCGTCTTTCTTTCCAAAAATTCCCATATTACTTGCTTACAGCCATAGCCTTACGTGCCGTCTTGGTAACCACTCTCGTCTCAAGCGTTTTGAGTGACTCCTCAGGTTTTGCGACTACAACATATTTATAGGTGAGTAATTCGACTGGATTAACGTCCTTCATATTCATGACATGGACATTACCCATATTTCTGAAACTAAGTTCTGCCTGTTCATCTCGATCCGAAAGGATGACGAGAGCAGCGTTGGTCTTCTTAGTTCCAACATCTTTCTTTCCTTCGATGTGAGCTATCGCAGTTAAAAACTTGCGAGCCTCAGCTGTCTTTGGGGTAGAAAATGTAAGCGCATCAATAAAAACAATTTCGCCGTGTGCGAGCTTTTGTGAAAGTACACTCGCGAGTGCTTTTGCACGAACGTTCTTATTGATCTTGCGCGTAAAATCTCGTTCATTTCGTGGTCCATGAGCAACACCTCCTCCAGCCCAAATAGGTGAACGGGATGACCCATGACGAGCGCGACCAGTACCTTTTTGCTGCCATGGTTTCTTACCACCGCCGCGTACTTCACTTCGATTCTTAGTATGCGCTGTATTTGATCGAGCATTTCCTTGCATCGACACAACGACATCATGTACGAGATCAGCATTCCATGCGACACCGAATACCTTTTCTGAAAGAGTGATCTGTGAAACTTCTTTTCCTTCCTGCGAATATACATTCGCTTCTAATTTCATTTCTGATTTCTTTGTCATATGCTATGCGCTACGTACTTCTACTAAGGTTCCTCGTCGACCTGGAACTGCACCTCGTACAAGAAGAATGTTTTCTTCTTTATTAACTGCAATTACCTTTAAATTTTTGACTGTTATTCTATCTCCTCCCATACGTCCTGCCATTCGCGTACCTTTGAAGACACGTTGTGGACCAGTTGCACCAATAGATCCTGGTGTACGAAGCGTATGCTTCATACCGTGACTTCCGGGACCACCGCGAAACCCGTATCGCTTAACTCCTCCTTGAAATCCTTTTCCTTTTGAAATCGCTGAGACAAGAACAACATCTCCTTCTGAGAAAATTGAAACATCGAGCACAGCACCCTTTTCCAAACTTTGGAGAGACTCTTTAACGCCAGTTCGTGGGCGAAATTCTGCTACGTGCTTGTATGCACCGCCCATATGTCCTGTCTGAGCCTTGTTTACTCGGTGATTCTTTTGTTCACCCGAAGCAATCTGGACTGCTTCGTAACCATCCTTTTCTTTACCCTTCACCTGAGTCACCTTTGCGGGTGTAACTCGGAGAATCGTAACTGGATGCGCGATTCCTTGTGCATCAAACACTTGGGTCATGCGCTCCTTCGTTCCTAAAATGAATTTCATGCTTAGATTCTGTTATGAATGCAGTGAAATAGAGAATCTTAGCTGTCGTTTTGTTGGACTTTCCGACTTACAGCCGCAGTTCAGGTTGTGTGATATTTTCTTTCGAAAATTTCGACAACCTTTTGAAAAATAAAATCTATTATTTCTCAACCTTCAAAACGACGAACTAACTCCAGAGTGCTGTCTTGCACTTCTCCACCACAAGATTCATGACTTAAGAACTAACTAATAATAAAGCTTTCATGACCGTAATAGCAAAACCGCGATTTCACGTCGCAAGCACAAGCTCGCAGACATAGAAATCGCGGTTTTGCGCCCATTGGTCTCTATCCATCCTCATTGGATGCGATAGGTACGTAGGTCTTTAAAAGCTAGGAGGAGTATACCCTTATTACTAAAAAAAGCAATATGTCGGGTGGTCTGTTGTTCTTCTTTGATCAGCCAATGATCATTCCCAACAAAGACTTAACTTTTATGACTATTGACTATGCCTCAGCATCTCTTGCTCCACAGACTTCACAGAACGACCCTCCACTCATAGACATTCCACCGCAGGTAAGGCACTTGGTTTTAAGAGTGTATCCGCACACAGGACAGTTGTTCATACTCGGATTAATCTTTAATGAACAATATGGGCAGTGCTGATTTTTAAGCGCACGCATCATAACTGCACGCTTGTTATAAAATTTCTTTTGGATAATATAAATAAGGAATCCGAAGAATAATGGGACGAGAATAAATCCCAACCAATATAACAGTGCCCATATTATCTTTATTTGGGCTAACAAATTAAAGATTTGTTGCAAGATTTCTTTTGGCAAGATTTGATAAACAAAAACCAAAAGCACCTGTGCAAGCATGAGTCCGGTTGTTGCCACCATTCCACCCCAAATGATTGCATATTCGGAGCGCTTTGATTTTGATACAAAATATCGATGCCAAACAAAAAGAAAGAGTGGCACAATAAAGAGAAGACTGAGTAAAAATTGCTTAAACTCATACATCGACATGTCACTTCTGTATTCACTTCGTGCCCGTTCTATGGTGGCTTTTTGTGCTAACGCAAGCCTTACAATCTCATCAGCGAGCTTTCGCTTTAGTGTCGTCTCTTGAGAGAGACTTGACCGCAAACTTTTTAGTTTCTCTTCCTGAGTTACATATCCTGCTTGTAATGCTCCTTGATTAAATATTTTATCTTGCGTATTTGCAATACCCTCAACAAGAGAAACTTCGTAATTATCAACCGTTTGCTTTTTATTATTTTCTACATCTCTAATCTGCGCATTGAGGTTAGAAATAGTTTTTTCGAGGGTACTTATTTGTATAAGTGTCGGCTCAATACTTTTGTACGCAATATCAAGACCAAGGTTGGTTTCTCTAGTACTGAAAACACACCCATTATTTGTGTTTCTGTAATACCCATAACCAGAATTGTTTCCATTTTCGGAAAGATTTGCATACTCTGCAAGTGTCGAAAGACATGTCGAATTTCTTTCCGGTTCAGTAATAGAATCTTGAAGCGCTGACAAAAACCCATTCCCTTGAGCGACTCCAAAAATCACCATGAGGATTAAGAAAAAATATCCAAGTTTCGAGGTTTTTTTTGAATTAATCTCTTCGTACGGTGCGAACGCAGGATCATTTTCCGATTCCTTTTTTTCCCAGAAGAAAAAATTCATACACTATGTATATTATTTATATGCCATAATTTTATCACACTAAAAAACCAAATTATTGTGGATTAATGCCAGTTGATATGTTTTGAAAATGAAAAGTCCTAAGATCGCCCTGTTGTTTTCTTTATAAATGTATCGTTATTTAATTCTTCAACTGCCTGAATAAGCTCTTCTTCAGTATTCATAACTATTGACCCTCTCCACGCAACTTCTTCTTTAAGTTTCTTTCCCCCAATGAGTAAAAGGCGTGCCCCATCTTTCCCTCCTGCGCAAGTAAAGTGTTTCCCGCCAGAAAGTACTCCAATTTCATTTTTTCCAACCCAAAATTCACTTCGGTCATCACGCAGAGAAAGCCTTCCTTCAAACACATAGATAAAGAAACTATCTTCCTCTTCTGTTGGTATTGAGAACGGTGATCTTTCGCCAATCTGTATGTCCAAATATGTTGGTGTGGTCACGAGCCCCTGTACTGGACCTTTTGCTCCTGTATACTCACCAGCGATTACTCGAACAGTGCATCCGTCTTGAGTAAGGCATGGAATCATCTCTGATTTTATTTCTTGATACCGTGGTGTCATCATCTTGTTTTTTTGCGGCAAATTTAGCCACAGTTGAAAACCTTGAATGCCTTCCTCATGAACAATTGGCATTTCTTCATGCATAATACCGCTTCCTGCTGTCATCCACTGCACCTCACCTGCCTTTATACTTCCCTCATTACCAAGACTATCCTTGTGTGAGACTTCTCCCTTTAAAATGTAGGTGACTGTTTCAATACCTCTATGCGGGTGCATTGGAAATCCTTGCCGATACGCACTCTCATCAGTGTTTGTAAAATCATCAAAAAGTAGAAAAGGGTCAAGAAGTCTTGCCTCACCTGGACCAAACCCACGCCCGAGCTGCACACCGGCTCCTTCTACCGTTAGTTTTATAGAAATGACCTTCAATAGTTTTCTCGTTGACATGACTAGACTATACCAGACAAATTATAAATAAGGACAAAAAAAGCAGCGCGGGTGCGCTGCCTTACTACAAGTCGTTTACTTAACGACAAGAAGCTGAACTGTGCCGTCTGCTTGTTCTAGATAAATACCGTCGACTCCAACCTTCCACTCCAAACACTCATACCTCCCTAACTCCTGTGAAAGTCTGCCTGCATGAAGCACAATGAACCCGGTATCACGTCTGTGGCACGTTTTTCCAGGAATCGTATATTCCAGAGAAAAGTTTGTAACAGCGTCACGGGGAACCTTCCCTCCATATTCACCAACTGTAAAAAAGTCGCCTTCCCTGTGAAAAAAAATCTTTCCTTTCTCGTCAATAGCCCACTTAAAACCTTGAGATGTCCCTAAAGTAATCAGCGAGCCAGTCGTTGCTTCGCGAAGTAATTCAGAAAGAGTTCCTTCCATTTCTACCACCATTTGCATTTTCATATCCTTACCACTCCCAAATATGTAGCGTACCTCGTACACAGTTTACAGAAAAAACCAAATCCAAGAAAAACATACCACAATCATAGTTTCCCGTCGAGAATTGCTGCTTTGTCATAAACACAAAACCCACAGGCAATGCCTGTGGATTTTGTGTTTATGACAACCTAACCTATTTACTAAAATAAGTTACGTATGAACTACAACTAAATCATCTTCACATCAATGCTCACGCCTGATGGGAGTGAGAGATTTGTGAGAGCCTCGATAACTTTTGTTCCAGGATTCAAGATATCGATAACACGTTTATGCATTCGCATCTCAAACTGTTCTCGCGCATCCTTGTACACGAATGATGAACGGTTTACTGTGTATTTCTTGATTTCCGTCGGAAGAGGAATTGGACCAACAACTTTCGCGTCGAAACGCATTGCTGTGTCAATTATCTGCTTTACAGAAGAATCGAGGATCTTGTGCTCATAAGCACGTACTCGGATTCGAAGTTTTTGTACTTCTCCAGCAGCCACTTTTTTCTCTCGTTTTGATTCAGATGTTGCTTTTGTTGTCATAATTTCTGTGTAATGGTTCTAAATAAATACTACGTCTATTATGCAACAATCTTTGTTACAACTCCTGCCCCTACAGTCTTTCCTCCTTCACGAATAGCAAAATTCTGTTGCTCTTCAAGCGCTACTGGTGCAACGAGCTTCACTTTAAAGGTAGCTGTATCTCCTGGCATAACCATTTCGACACCCTCTGAAAGTGTTACATCTCCTGTTACGTCAGTTGTTCGAATATAGAATTGTGGCTTGTATCCAGTAAAGAATGGTGTGTGACGACCTCCTTCATCTTTTGAGAGTACGTACACCTCAGCTTCAAAGTCAGTATGCGGAGTAACTGAACCCTTCGCAGAAAGGACCTGTCCTCGGTGAACGTCTTCCTTCTTTACACCTCGAAGAAGAATACCTGCGTTGTCTCCAGCTTGAGCTTGGTCGAGTTGCTTATTAAACATCTCAACACCAGTTACTGTTGTGAGCGCAGTATCCTTGATACCAACGATTTGTATCTCCTCACCAACTTTCACCTTTCCTCGCTCTACACGACCAGTTACTACTGTTCCTCGTCCTTCGATTGAGAAAATGTCCTCAATTGGCATAAGGAATGGCTTGTCGAGATCACGCTCTGGCATTGGGAAGTAGGTATCCATTGCATCAACGAGTTCGAGAACCTTTTGTCCCCACTCTCCTGCTGGATCTTCCAGTGCCTTAAGGCCTGAACCTTTAATAACTGGAGTATTTGCTCCGTCGTATCCGTTCTTTGTGAGAAGTTCACGAAGTTCTTCCTCAACGAGCATAATCATTTCCTCATCATCAACCATGTCGCATTTGTTTAGAAATACGATCATTTTTGGTACACCAACCTGGTGAGCAAGGAGTACGTGCTCACGAGTCTGTGGCATCGCTCCATCAGTCGCAGCAACCACAAGAACAGCACCGTCCATCTGAGCGGCACCAGTAATCATGTTCTTGATATAGTCGGCGTGACCTGGCGCATCTATGTGCGCATAGTGACGACTTGGAGTCTCGTACTCTGAGTGAGAAAGCGAAATAGTAATACCTCGTGCTTTTTCTTCAGGTGCCTTATCGATTTCATCGACACCCTTAGTTGACGCGCTGTATCCTTCACCTTTTGCATTGAGCACAGTGAGAATCGCAGCGGTAAGAGTTGTTTTACCATGGTCAACGTGACCAATAGTACCAACGTTAATGTGCGGCTTTGAACGATCAAAATCTGCCATAGTACTAATACTAATTACTAGATAATAATTTTCCGCACCTTACGAATGTTGTTTGTGAATACTCTAATTTAAAAGAATATATTCACTTTTTTGAGAGTTTACTTCACTCTCTCAACACTGCGACTCTCTTTAATATTTAAAAGAGAGAAGTCCGTGTTAGTACTCAAAGGAAAGGGCGCGAGAACGCTGCCTTACCTCTAGGTGCCACACGAACTGCATGTCAAAAAGAGCAGAGAATCCCTCAATCACACATAGAAGTATGATGCGGTGCTCGCCATAGTACAAGAATGACCCTGTTTTTGCAAGCCCACGGCTCAAATGTTGGCTCTTAGTATTAAAAATAAGCGCGGGCAGATAAAAAAGAAATGCCCCCGCCTGTAAACTGGCGGAGGACTTGGTCATGTGACCGTCACAGAGGCGGTCAATGTTGTTTCGCCCGGCAAGTTACTTGCGCTTGGGCGAGATGTGACCGGTATCGCAGGACTTGTAAGCAGCCGACAGGCGCAGATTCTCCATGGAATCGATCTTGGCGCGGCAGCCGGGGGCTTGGGCAAACTTGAACATCTTTTTCATCGTGTGTTTCCTCCATGAGACGGCAGTAAGGGAATGGACGATGATACAGTCCACTTCCGAATATAACACGTCTATGGCTGGCTGCAAGAGGAATGTGTTTATATATAAAAAAACTCTTAGAACCCCATATGGGCTCTTGTTACCGCATCGACGTATCCAGTTCCCTTACTTAGATTGAGTTCATCCTTATAGAATTCTTGATAACGAGTTACCGCTGATTGTGTCTGCGAATCATAATAGGTGGCCTCATTCCCTTTTGACCCAACGCCGCTTTGTGCAACGATAAATCCTTCCCAATTAAGAATTTTTTGAAGGGTACGGACATCTTCACCAACCATACCGAGACCAAGAGTTCTGGCCGTTTGGAAATCTGATATTTGAACGGGAACGGTAACATTCACTGGAGATGCTACCGGTACGCTCGTTATCGAGGGGGTACTAGTTTGTGATGCGGGTGTCTGAGATGAAGTAACTGTTGAAGCTGGTAGAGAAGCTTGCTGACTATCAGCCTCCAACAATACCCGAAGTTGTTCCTGAAGAAGTGCGAGCAATTGGAGAAGTGCCCTTATTGAGGTTGGCTGTGTGCTTGCGACTTCCACTTGCTCCATACCCATATATGTACGCGTTGATGGACCAACATACCCCGTACCTGAAATAAGTCCTGCAGGGGTAAGAATATCTACTGCGTGTGCATTTTGATACTTGATGACCGCTGCCTTCGTTGCTGCTCCAAAATATGTGGTTTCATTTCCTACAGAACCAAGGCCTGAAAGAGCAACGATAAACCCTTGCGCATTGAGGAACTTTTGTAGCGAACGCACATCCTCGCCCTCATCTCCAAGTATAAGATTACGATTCAGAGTCAGTGTTGTTGCTGACGATACAGTTGGAGAGATCGGGGTCTCTGTAGGTGCTGTTGGTACTACCGGAACTGCAGTCGTTGATGTTGCCACTGCGACAGTAGTGGCCTTACTTGAAGAAGAGCCGCTTCCACCTCCCCTGCCGCCTCCTCCTGAGGAATTAGTTGTCTGTGAGTATGTTGCAAAGGTAGTAAAGTGTTTTGTCCAAATTACCAAATCACTGCCGACATCGACCTTACAATCTGCTTCCGCAACTAGTGCATTACCTGCAGACTGACTATCTGAAGAACAGACATCGGTTATTTCTACAAATGTTGAAGTTACGATATAACCAGCTCGCTTACCAGCTTCATTGGGAACAAGAAGTCGAACAGCCTTATCGAATGTAAGTCGCTCACCGATGAAACCGACAACAATCGCTGTGCTTAATGTCTTTGTTACTCCTGATTCAGTCGGTAACGTTACTGAAGTTACAGTCGGAGCAGAAATTACACCATTCCACGTAGTACTTGCGCTGGTCACAACAGTTGAGGCTGGAATATTTACACCTGCATTATATGCATTTGATGAAGTGATCTGTATAGCTGGGATTGTACCTGTACCGTTTGCAATAAATGAGCCTAGGTTTATCGTTGCGTTGGTCGTTCCACTACTGACAGTAATAACTGAAGTGCTCGCCAAGTCAGTAACGACAACTTCAGGCGTTGTTGCGTTCACTGTCGCAACACCCCCACTATCGGGGACAGTCTGCGCTGAGGTAAGTGCCCGTACACTCACCATATAGCTTACCTGCGTTGTTCCGTCTTCTGCCGTCACGACAAGAATGTCTCCTGTCTTCACCGGATTATTCACTGCGGTAGTGTTGAGGGTTTGGTTTATGTTTTCGCGCGTTACTGCAGAAAGAAAAACGGATTTTGCTGTTTTGTATGGAATATTGATAATCGTCTCATTTGCAGTGGCGCCAGCACTCACTGTATAGGTATTCGATGTAACCGTAGCAACAGTACTTGCCGGCGCCTTGATAACAGCCAACACAAAAGTTTTTGTAACACTTGATGCGCCTTTCGAAATTGTTGCTGTAAGATTTACCGTCTGATCACCTAAAGAAAACGTTGGACGGGTGATTGTCTGACCATCGTTTGAAACAACACCTGTCGCATCGGATAACCATGTAATCGTCGAGCCACGTACACTTCCAGAAGATGGCAGAGCAGCAAGACTCGTCAAAATATTATTAACATCTGCGTTTGACCCAAGAATATCAGCGTCAACAAGTGCGGCCTTATCATCGAGAACATCTTGATCCGTAATCGTATACACCTCTGTCATAACAGCACTTTCAACATACCCACTCGCCCACGCAATTGCTTTAAGCGTCTCTGATGATGAAATTGAAATTGCACCGATGTACTGCTGTGATGTCGTGGTAGCGGGTGTTGAACCATCAGTGGTGTAGTAAATGGTTCCACCAGTTGTCGATGTAAGCGAAACTGTCTGCGTTGAAGTAAAAGTTCCTCCCGCTGGCGAGGCAACAGGGGTAGCGGCAGCGATCACATAATCTTCACTCATAACAGAGCTGTCGGTGTAGCCACTCGTCCATGCGATTGCTTTGAGTGTCTGTGATGATGAAATTGAAATTGCACCAGTGTATTGAGTCGAAGTTGTTGTTGCAGGAGTCGAACCGTCAGTGGTGTAAAAGATGAGAGCACCTGATGTGGTGGTAGATAGTGTGACTGACTGAGCAGAAGAAAAACTTCCACCTGCTGGCGAGGCGGTTGGGGTTGCAGTTTGGGGGAGTGGGCATGCGGCGGTAGTAAAGGTGTCGTCACTTCCTTGTGCCGTCCCAACTGAGTTCAGTGCATAAGCAGTGAAGTGGTAGATGGTATTGCAGGTGAGGCCAGTGATGTCTTCGGTGTATGCACCGGTACTGAATCCTGCCGATGAGGCACTTGAGGTTGCTTCGTATGCGGTGGTGAGTCCGTAGACAATTCCGCGCTCGGTGACGTTGGCGGTACCAGTGTCGGTTAGATTTCCTCCGAGAGTGACAGTGGTTGCTGTAATCGATGAAGCACTTCCTGTGGTGACTGATGGTGCGGCTGGTGTAGTGATGGTGTATGTCTCCGTCATGATGGCGCTGTTTGTGTAGCCAGATCTAATTGCTATCGCCTTAAGAATGGTTGATTCCGATACAGAAATTGCTCCACCATAAAGCACGGAGCCAGCTGTTGGAGTCGACCCATCTGTCGAATAATACACAAACGCTTCAGGGGTTGGTGACGTTAAGATTATTGACTGGTCTGAAGTAAACGTTCCACTAGCAACTGATGGTATCGGGGTCTCGACTTGAACGATTGGTAATTTTTTTACTGTTGCTTTAAACGGGGAAAGGCTATCTGTATACGCAACATATGGCTCATTAGTTAACGGATTAAAAGCAAAATCAACTGATTGAGTGTCTCCACTACTAAGCGTTGTTCCGCCTACAAGGTCCCACGTGGTGCCATTGAATTTCTTTAGATACCCGGTGTTTGTCGGCCACTCCGTATATCCTACATAAAACTCATTATTAACCTGATCAACCATCAACTTCGGCTTACCTGCACCTGTGATTGCAGGTCCTATTGAATCAAAAGAGGTACCATTAAATTTTTTAAGACCATTGTTGAATACGTATGGCGAATTAGATACGGGTTCAAACACTAGAGAAATTTCATACGCACTGAGTGTACTCGTTGAAAGAGTGACCCAGGAAGTGCCGTCGAATTTTTTCAGATTTAAGACTTGTTGCACAACACTTTGTGAATCCAATTCGGCGTCCGAATAAATAACATACGGGTCACCTGAAATAGTGTCGAAGGCTAAATCGGAACTACCTACACGACTAATGTCACTAACACTAAATCCTTCGGTGCCAACAGGCGACCAGGAAGTGCCGTCGAATTTTTTCACTGTAATCTTACCGGCTCCAACACTATAATACGCACCGACAACATAAAGCTCATTACTAACAGGATTAAAAACAATTTTAGTATTATCGGAAAAATTACCAAAACTTCCACCGACTTGAATCCAATTTGATCCATCATATCTTGACACTATCGAATTGCTGCCTGGCATTGATAGATATGGTTCATGAGTGACTGGATGAAAAGCCAGGGAACCATAATCTACTCTGTTTAAATTAAATCCTTCTGCACCAACACCATCCCAATTTCCAGTCCCAGAATTAAATTTTTTAACAGATTGATTATAGCTATATGGGCCACCTAAAACCCACATATGATCCATGTATGAAACGTATGGCTCGTCGGCAGATGGATTAAAAGCAATTTTAATATTTTGCGTCTGACGAGGAGTAAAACCCTCATCACCCACAGCAACCCAGGATGAAATAAGATAGTCCTCACTCATCACATCACTGTCGGGCAATCCGGACTTAACAGCAATCGCTTTTAGTGTGGCAGATGAAGCAATGGGTATTGACCCAGTGTACTGTGTAGAGCTTATTGTGGGAGTTGATCCATCAGTAGTGTAATAGATAGCGACACCAGCAGTAGCGGAGGAAAGGTCAGTAGTTTGTGCTCCTGTGTACATATCTCCAGGGAGTGAGGCCACTGGTAGCTCTACCCTATCAAATGGTTCAGAAAAACTATATGCATACCTATTTGACACAACTGATGGCTGATTAGTTGTTAGATCAAAGGCTATGCCCACTAAAGAAATGTCGGAAATAGGGTCTAGACTACTCCCTCCAACCGGTACCCAAGATGTACCATTAAACTTTGACACACCTCCAGGGTACATAACGTAAGGCATATCATTAGCTGGATTAAAGGCCACAGCCAGCCCATCTGGACCACTTCCATAACCATCATTAAACCCTGCAGTACCAATAGCATTCCATGATGATCCATCAAATTCCATAGCATACGCTTTATTAAAATCGCCAGGGTCGGCATAGACGACAAATGGTTGATTCGTGGATGGATTAAACGCAAAACTTATACTCGATGTTTTTCCTGAACCAACACTAAAGCCAGAAGAACCAACAGTATTCCATGATGACCCGTCAAATACTTTTGTATTTACTTTATACGTATTTGCGTCTTCAAAATCTATAAATGTAACATAAGGATCATTTGTTGATGGGTTAAATGCAATTTTTATTTCTTGTATTCCAGTACCTGAAAAAAGATTTCCTGAACCGATATCAGACCATGTTGACCCGGTAAGTTTTCTGACACGACTGCTATGTGTGTACGTGGGAGGCGGACTCGTGTAGGTATACTGATCGTACGCTACATAGGGTTCATACGTAGATGGATTAAATGCCAGACTCATTCTTCCAACATGAACTCCTGTCGCATAAACTTCTGGAGTCACAGCATCAACCCATGACGATCCATCAAATCTAACGAGATGTAGATTACTGTATGTCTGGTATCCTTGACCATCAGCATGAACCTCCCGATACGCAACGTATGGTTCAAATGTTGCTGGGTTAAATGCAAGGCTTACATAGTCTGCTCTATTTGCACTAAAACTTTCCGTTCCGACAACGACCCATTCCGCTCCGTCAAATTTTTTTACCGATAGTTTACTTGTGCTGCTATCTTGATATGCAATATATTTTTCTCCAGTATCAGGATTAATTGCAAAACTCATATAGGAGCTTATGTTATCCAAAATGCCCCCATCTTGTATCCATGATGTTGCATGCACGGAAATTGGACTAGAAAGCAAACAAAAAATCGTTGCAAAAAAAATACTAAGTGGCCGAAATCTACTTCCTAACGTGGACATATGTATTATTCATATAGTATACACCCAGACGGACAACACTTAATCTCCGCTGAATTTACTCATACAGAGAAACGTCCCGCGCCTCGCTCGGGCCGTTTCGCATCAATCTAATCACCGTTCTCTATCAAAACAAACCGTACTTTCTTCTCTCCCTTCCACTCAACCTCCTCTCTCCATTCTCTAAGTGGACGTGTGAAAAGATTGGCATCTGGATTTTCATATAATGGTTTATAAACCACCATCCATTCATCGTCGTTCGAATGAAGTGCAAGTTCTACTATTTGGTACAAATCTCCCTTGTAATGACGGTATGTCTCACCTATTACTGGCGCGTCCTCGGGTACTTTAACAATATTTCCTTTCATGATGCGTTTATTATACCAAAAATACATTTATGTGTATTTCTATTGCAGCTTACCAATTTCTTGATACAGTATATATATGTCAGAGCAATTTAATCTTGATTTTTGGGTACAAAAAGAGTCAGTTGAGGAGAAGTCCCTTGAACAAATGAGCCTTCATGAACTTGAACTTTTATACAAAGAAAAAATTGGCGTGCCACCAATTTTTGTTATAGAAAATGAAGAAAATTATAGAGATAGTCTTATAAAAGCAATCCAAAATCCAGAAGAAGAATTAAAGAGACGAAGACTGCTGGCGATGGAGGAGGACCGACTTGAGCTTGTGGAACAATATAAAAAAAGTCATTAGTACAAAATCACAAAACACCCGGCGCAGAGCGCCGGGTGTTTTGTGATTTTTTTACTAAATTCTTATGTTTCTGTATCTTTAGCGTCAGGTCACTAATTCGCTTACGCTCATAAGTGCCTCCTACCCGGACTCAACCGTCAAACAGTCTCCCAGACTGTTTGACTGCATTATGAAGAGCAAAAACAGTTTCCGGCTCGTCAAGGATTCCGAAGAAGCCTATGCTTCTTCGTCTACATCCTTAACGCCTCGTGCCTTCTTAATTTCCATCGCAACATTTGGTGGAACAACTGCGTAGTGATCAAATTCCATAGTCATGTTTGCTCGTCCTTCGGTCATAGATCGGAGCGATGTGGTGTATCCAAACATTTCTGAGAGTGGAACTTTTGCGTGAATAACCTTCACGAGATCTCTATCATCCATTCCTTCAACAAGTCCTCGTTTCGAACTAATATTTCCGTTAACGTCACCCATAAACTTCTCAGGTGTTGTTACTTCAACATTCATGATCGGTTCGAGGAGTACTGCGCCTGCTTTCTGTGCAGCTTCTTTGAATGCATGAATACCAGCAAGTCTAAAAGCGATTTCGCTTGAGTCTACATCATGGTAGCTTCCATCAAAGAGTTCAACAGAAACGTCTTCCATCTTATAACCAGCGACAAACCCTCTCGCCATCGCTTCTTTACATCCCTTCATAACTGCAGGTATGAACTCAGCTGGAATAACTCCGCCCTTAATATTATTGACGAATTCAAAGTGATCCTCACGCGTCACATTCTTTGGAAGTGATTTTCCTTCTGCGAGTTCCAAAGGTTCAAGTGGCTTGATGCGGATCTTCACATGCCCGTATTGTCCACGGCCCCCTGATTGTTTTACATATTTATGTTCCGCTTCAGCCTCTCGCTGAATTGTTTCTCGGTAGGCCACCTGTGGTTTACCAACATTCGCTTCTACTCCAAACTCACGCTTCATACGATCGACGAGGATTTCAAGATGGAGTTCTCCCATTCCAGCAATAATCGTCTCAAGTGTTTCTTCATCTGTTGACACCTTGAAGGTTGGATCCTCATCAGCAAGCTTCTTCATTGCCATACCCATTTTCTCTTGGTCATTCTTTGTTTTTGGCTCAATACGCATCGCAACAACCGGTTCTGGAAATGTAATTTGCTCGAGAACAATCGGCATATCCTCAGAACAAAGTGTATGTGAGGTCTTCACATCCTTAATTCCTACACCTGCTGCAATCTCTCCTGCATATACTTCTTCAACTTCTGTACGCTTGTCCGCCATAAGTCGTACAATACGACCAAGCCGCTCTTTCTCTCCAGTTGATGCGTTATAGAGATAACTACCAGCCTTAATTGTCCCTGAATACACACGGAAGAATGTGAGTTGCCCAACAAAAGGATCTGTTTGAAGCTTAAAGGCAAGTGCACAAAATGGTGATTCGTCGGCAGCTACACGGAGTTCTTCCTCACCAGTATTTGGATTTGTTCCTTTTACTGCAGGTAAATCAACAGGCGATGGAAGGTAATCAACGACGGCATCAAGAACTCGTTGCACACCAATGTTCTTCAGTGCAGATCCTGTCATAACAGGGAAAATTTTATTGGCAATAACCGCCTTTCGAAGTGTTGCCTGCAACTCTTCGTAACTTGGTTCAACACCTTCAAGATAAGCATTCATCTGCGCATCATCGTTTTCGACGATACGTTCAACAAGTTCTCCGTGATACTTCTGCGCATCTGCCATACACTCTTCCGGAATTTCACACTCTACTACATTCATACCCATTTCACCTTCAAAGGTATACGCCTTCATTTTAAGGAGATCAATAGTACCTTTGAGATTTTCTTCGCTTCCCCACGGAATTTGATATCGTACAGCCTTTGGAGAAAGACGACTGAGAATTGTCGCATATGAACGTTCGAAGTCCGCGCCAGTACGATCCATTTTATTGATAAAACAAATACGTGGCACTCCCGCTTCATCTGCATAACGCCAGTTTGTCTCTGATTGAGGCTCTACTCCAGCGACTCCATCAAAAACAACGATCGCTCCATCGAGAACACGCATTGACCTCTTCACTTCAGCAGTGAAGTCAATGTGACCGGGAGTATCAATGATGTTGAATGTATATTTAAGAGAAGGGTCTGTTCTGTCAGTGATGAGTGATGGTGTCCAGTTACATGAAATTGCAGCAGCAGTAATTGTGATACCTCGCTCACGTTCCTGATCCATCCAGTCAGTGACCGTCTCACCGTCATGCACTTCACCAATCTTGTGACTCATGCCTGTATAAAAGAGAACACGCTCAGATGTTGTTGTCTTACCCGCGTCTACGTGTGCAACGATACCGAAGTTTCGAAGCTTATGAAGTGGAAATGCTCGTGCCATATGAATGGATAAAAATTAGTTTCTAACAATAAATAAATGTAACTGCCCATCCCCTTCCTATATGCGATCCTGATCGCTTCAGAAAAAGAAAAGCCCACCCAAGGGCTTAATGGCGATTACTATACGATATTTGCGTCACTTCAGCAACAAGACAAAACAAACCACAGGAGATTTCTGTAATATTGTATCTTAACAATATTATGGCATACTGTGCACAGAGACCCTAAACAATCGTTCTTATGGAGGTGCACCGTGCTGAAATTTGTATTCAGATGGATTTGGATTCCAATTATTTTTGTAGCAGTTTTGATCGCAACCAATGCGACCGACTCCCATGCACAAGACAAAACAATGCTCGCAAATGCCGATCGTCTTGCATCCGATCCTATTGACGAGACGATTCCGGGAGAAATTATAAACATGCAACGAGACAGAGGTAGGATTCTCTTCACCTCCCACCTTCGCTGTCGACATATAGAAGTGCTACATAGAACCTTCTGGTATGCAGGCGATCAGTGGGCAACAGTAATTAGTTGTACTGGCCAAAAATCAACCATAAGCACCTCTGGTTGGGCGTTGTGGATTGTTCCACTCCCAAAAGAGTAACGAAACAGGGCCTGGGAAAAATTCCCAGGCCCTTTTTAAAAGAAGGTTGTGTTCATATATAATTTGTGGTATAATAAAGTTTGAAATTAGATAAGTTCATCACACCACATCTGGAGGAATTCCTATGCGCACACTGCGTGTTTTATTTTTTACAATTCTCAGTGCATTTGCACTAAACGGGTATGCTGAAGAATCGCAAATGCACATGAGGATCATGGGGACAAACTGGAAACAGGTCAATGATCACAGCTGGCTACTTGTTGTGGAAAAACCCCACACCGAAATAGTCCTTATTACGGTGGAGAAGGATCTCTACTTTACCGCTTCAAAAAAATGCAGAGGCAATGAATACACTGAACAGTACTGGTGGAAATACGGGGACACCTTTGCAAAAGGTCAAACCTGCGGTGGTAGAACTGTAAGGATGGAAACATCCTACTGGAAAGACTTCCTGTATCCATTACCAGAAGAGGTGCGCGAATAGCAAAACCATGCCATGCCCGGAGCGACTTCGCTCCGGGCATTTTTTAATTCATGGTCACCAACCTAACTGACCCATTGCTTTAAAGACGTGCACGAATCCTCCCACGTTTGCCCCCTTCACATAATCAATTCCACCTTCATGTTTCCCATAATGAACACATGTATCATGAATATGCTTCATGATGAACCGGAGTTTTTCATCAACCTCTTCAGTGGCCCAATGTAAGTGCATCGCATTTTGACTCATTTCCAATCCTGATACCGCGACACCTCCAGCGTTTACCGCCTTTGCAGGGCCAAACAAAACTCCGGCAACTTGAAACACCTCAACAGCTTCTGCTGTTGACGGCATATTTGAACCTTCAGCAACAAGCACAGCGCCATTTCTAACTATAGCTTCTGCATCTTCCTTTTTAATTTCCTGTTGTGTCGCTGCAGGTATATAGATATCAGCTTTTAACGTCTGCCATACAGCACCCTCGTGGTAGGTTACATCATTACCTACGAGTAAATCCTTGAGTGATCCTCTCTTCTCTTTATGAATTTTTACCGCATCGATTAATTCTTGTGTAAGTCCATTTTCGTTGTAAATATATCCTTCTCGGTCAGAGAGTGAGAGCGGTATTGCACCTTCTTGAATAAGTTTTTCAGCAACATGAGTCGCAACATTACCTGAACCTGAGATTACTGCGCGCATACCACGAATATCTCTCTGTGCTTGTGTAAGCATTTCTTTTATAAAATACACGGCACCATATCCCGTTGCCTCAGTACGAATCTGTGACCCACTGTAGACTACCCCTTTTCCTGTAAGCGTTCCATCAGTACGATTCATGAGTTTTTTATATGCACCATAGAGGTATCCAATCTCTCTTCCACCTACTCCAATATCCCCTGCAGGAACATCGGTGTTCGGTCCTATATATCTCACAAGCTCTGTCATAAAGGAAGTGCAAAATCTTCGAACCTCTGCGTCGCTCTTTCCTTTAGGATCAAAGTCACTTCCTCCCTTTCCTCCACCAAGAGGAAGCCCGGTGAGTGCATTTTTAAATATCTGTTCAAATCCTAAAAACTTCAAAACATCTTCGTTCACTGATGGATCAAAACGAAGTCCTCCTTTATACGGACCGAGTGCTGAATTAAACTGGACGCGATATCCAAGATTGTGATGAAATTTTCCTTTATCATCCTCCCACACCACCTTGAATACAATCATTCGTTCGGGAACCATAAGTCTTTCCAGTCTTGCATAGTCTTCCTCTCCTGCGCCAATAGACTCAAGGTACGGGATAACACTTCCTAAAAATTCAATGAGTGCAGACTGGAAGAGTGATTGATGCTGATATCGCTCAATAATGCTGATTTTAATATTTTCTCCCATACTCGAATGCGTATTACGTGGCTAATCTCGTCATTCTATCATGGTAATATGAACAGAGCATGAAGGACTTTCTGCAGTAATTAAACTATGAAAAAATCAACGTTACTATTTTTCTTACTTCTCACAATCTCTTTCCCTTCGTGGTTACACGCAGAAGAAATCAATGCTGGATTTGTGCAGGGAATTTGGTATTCATCAGAACCAATTTTTGTTGGCGTTCCAACTCGTGTTTATGTCGCATTTCGTAATAACACCCAACATGACCTTACGGGAACAATCCGTTTTACTGACAACGAGAAACGAATTGGTTCCTTCGAAGTAAGTGCTCTCTCTGGGCGACTCGTGGAAGCATGGATAGATTGGACTCCAACTTTTGGTGAGCACTCTCTCGCAGCAAGTCTAAGTGAAGCTGAGCTTCATATCCTTGGCGAAGGAGTTTCTCCATTAGATATTACTGACATAGCCATAGAGGAAACTGTTCCTGTTGATTATGATTCTGACAAAGACGGCATTGGAGACCAAATTGATAATGATGATGATAATGACGGAGTCTCAGATGTAGATGAAAAAATTAATGGAACCGATCCTCTCATCCCAGAAAAGAAAATTGCGCCTGAAATAGAACTTAGTGAAATAGAAACTGAACTTCCTAATCTGCTAAAACTTGAGACCGCAAATGAGTAGGGACTTGAGCAATTTATATCTGAAGGAACAGCCGATACACTCGTGGGTAATGTTACCGAGAAAGTAGTCCACCTAAAAGAAACTATCGACAACTACCGAGAAAAAAGAAATGCTGACCACTCAGCGGCAAGTGTGCCAGAAGAAAAAGAAGTCCTCCTCGGAACATACACAGACTCTGCAACAATCACACGAACAAAAATCGAAACAAATAACAATTTTCTCAGTGCGTTTATTTCCGGTGTCGCATCACTCTTGCGAAGCGTTTACACCTTCTTCTTGTGGATATTTTCACAGGCACTGTCACACCCAGCACTCATTGAGCTTGTGCTCTTGTTTGGAATTCTTTACACCTTCTATCGTGTAGCTCGTTCACTCGGTCGCCGTCCAGGAAAATAGACATTCATACGCTAACCGACAACATCAAAACCTACTTCATGCGCACCTGTAGCAATAGCGTGTTTTGCCTTTTCGATATCTGAGGTATACACACGGAGCTCTTGGTGTGAAATGTTGTCACGTACTGAAATTAGAAGGCTCATGTCACTACTGACAATTTTAATTCGTCGGACTCCTTTTGTTGTAGAGAGACCTGATTTTATAAATCCAACTGAAATTTTTGTGACATATACACACTCACTTGCAATATCAGCAATAACGCCGGCAGCAGGAACAACGGTGGTATGTCCCCCTCCAAATTTTCCACCAGCTCTTGAGTTTTTCTTTGACACACGATGACTATACGCTATTTATTGTATTAATCTAATTTCAATTATTAAAATAATGGCCAATTCTGGGAAATTTCATTTTGAAATAAAATACGAGATGAGTTGCAAAAAATCCGCAAGGCGTACAACGGTACGACGAGCGTCTTTTTATCAATCTATCTATTAGAATAAGTTTTTAACCTTTATCTACAATAAAACATGGCCGATTCTGGTTGGTTCCAGAATCGGCCATGTTTTTCTGTAAAAGTTTCGATATTGTCATGAATTGGAGCGCCCACGTCTCAAAATTTATTAGGAATAAAATTTTGTGACGGACTCCAAAAATATAGTCGCTGCGCTCTTTATTTTTGGGTCACCAGGCGAAGTGTGCAAAAGCTCGGTTGGCCTCGGCCATCTTGTGTGTATCTTCCTTCTTCTTAACCGCAGATCCTTCCTCTCTCGCTGCAAGCATAAGCTCGGACGAAAGCGACTTAAACATTGGGGTACCTTTTTGATTTCGTGATGCGGTGATAATCCATCTGAGTGCAAGTGCGAGTCTTCGCTCAGGACGAACTTCCCGAGGGACTTGGTAGTTTGCGCCACCAACTCGCCTAGATCGAACTTCCATTTGTGGACCAGCGTTTCGGATCGCTGCTTCAAAAATCTCTACAGGATCTCCACCTCCTTCTTTCGCATTCTTAATTTCCTCAAATGCTGCATACACGATTTTTCGTGCAGTCTCCTTCTGTCCACGAACCATAATGTAATTCACGAGACGTGACACATTTACTGAATCGTACCGATCATCCTTCCCAACAAGTGGGCGTCTTTTTATTGGTCGTCGCATATGTTTCCTATCTATTATCTATAGCGAGTATAGTCTATTTATAAATTTGTGGTTTCTACCTACTTAGCAGCTTTTGGTTTTTTTGTTCCATATCGTGATCGTGACACTTTTCGCTTATCAACGCCTGTTGCGTCGAATTTTCCTCGAACGACAGTGTAGTTGACACCGATATCCTTTACACGCCCCCCACGAACAAGAACAACGGAGTGTTCTTGGAGTGTGTGACCTTCTCCTGGAATGTAGGCGGTGATCTCTTGTCCATTTGTAAGACGAACACGAGCAATTTTTCGAATAGCGGAGTTAGGCTTACGAGGAGTCTTTGTCGTCACGCGTGTACAAACACCACGTTTGAATGGTGAGTTATATTCATTCGGACGGTTCGTAATTGAATTAAAGCCTGAGCATAGCGCTCCTGTTTTACTTCGTGCACGTGTATTTGTGCGTGCCTTCTTCGTTAGTTGATTAATTGTTGCCATTTATTTAATTTACGTATGAACGTCGTTATTAGAAATAGTTTGTGCTTTTTTAAAATCTTTCTCTGTCTCTGTTCTGTCGTTAAAGGTGAGAATGCGAGATTCCTTCAATTAACGTACTTTCTATATTTATAAAATCAATAGAAACGGTGCCGACACTGTACTACAAGTAGGGAAATGTGCAAGTCCCTACAAGAATGTTTCACTTTATTGCTTTCAATTTTATTGAAAGCAATAAAAACAGAGAAAAGTTCTACAAAACACTAAAGCCAGTAAGGAATTTGACTGTTCCTATGACGATTTTCGTAAAGGGCGTCAAAAAAATTTGTATAAAGATAAATATAAAAAGGAAAAGACCCACAAACCCAAGGTTTTCCATATATGACTTAAGTGCATGATATTTTAACCGAGCCGCCATTGGTAAAAACGGCTCGATAATTTTTGATCCATCAAGTGGTGGAAATGGGATGCTGTTGAAAATAGCGAGTAAAACATTGATGAAAACAATATATCCAGCCATTTCAATGAAACCTGCTGATAGTTCGAGGGTTGAAGAAAGCCGTATAAGTACCGAAAATACAATAGCAAGGAAGAGGTTTGCGAGCGGTCCTGCCGCCGCGACAATTGCCTCCCCCCACTTTTGATTATTAAGATTGTATGGGTTATAGGGAACTGGTTTCGCCCAGCCAAAGAGGAAATGTGCACCTGTAAGATACAAAATTCCAGGGACAAGAACTGAACCAATCGGATCAATATGGAGGATTGGATTTGGACTTAGCCGCCCGGCAAGTCGCGCAGTTGGGTCGCCGAGCCAGTTTGCCGCATATCCGTGTGAGACCTCGTGAAAAACGATTGAGAGAATAAGTATAACGAGGGTAATAATTTCAAACATAATCTTTATTGTACAAGAGAGACTTCAAATAGCAAAAGCCCAACAACTACAGCTCAAATATGTTGTACTTGTGCGGCAAACATGATTTATGTTATAAACAGACTTAGATACAACCTGAAGGCAAATCAATGATTATTTAGAGAGGATACCACAATGTCAGAGAGAATGACTGTTGAAATCAGTTTTACAAGATTTTCCGAACTAGTTGAGGGACAACGATTCATAACTGTCGATGACATTTTGAGACGACAAACATCTCAGGTGGCTGCGATCTGCGTCAAGATGAACTGTGCAAGTCCTAAGGGGGAAAAGCGTAATGCCCGATGGTGTACTTCCAATCCACAAAATCTGGAGCAGGAAATTGCTTACTTCGTCATACCTGAAGATTTTCAAGTGATACGTGTCCTTTGATGCAGGACTACAGCGCAATCAATACATGGTCGGGAAACCCGGCCATGTATTTATTATTGAAAACAATGCTTGCTATTTTAAGTCGCCATGGTAATATGGCCCCACTAAATAAACGATATATGGCAAAATTCTGTGAAATAACTGGAAAGACTTCTCAAGTTGGGGGACGATACTCAAACCGCACTCGTGCAACACAGTATAATCCGTGTGGCAAAGTTCGACGACAACCAAATCTTCAGAAGAAGCGTGTCTTTGTTGCAGAACTCGGAAAATCTGTCCTACTCAACGTCTCAGCAAATGCGCTCCGAACCATAGCAAAGAATGGAGCCTACGAAACACTCAAGAAAGCAAATCTCATCTAAACCAGATACGTACCCCATCAGATACTGAAAAAATACTTCCTTCATCGGCAGTATTTTTTTGTATGACACCGTGAGCGCTCAATCGATCTACGACTTCTTTGTGTGGGTGGCCATATGAGTTTTCTTTACCCGCTGAAATAATTCCAAATATTGGCGCAACCGCTGTTATGAATAATTCTGCTGATGATGTTTTTGATCCGTGGTGTCCAAGCTTCAAAATATCACTCTCAAGTTCACCTCCGTCGAGCTTCACTAAGTATTCTTCAATTTCTTGTGGAGAGTCTCCTGTAATGATGTACGTGCTTTCACCATATTCAAGCTGCATAACAATAGAGGACATATTGCTCTCCAAATTCGTCGGATCGTGATCAGGAAAGAGAACACTAAGCGTTGTGCTTCCATGAACTCCGTACCCCAAATCAAAAATTTGTCCCCGGCGGGCATAAATAATGCGAGCGCCTTCTGCTTCAATACGTGAACGAAATTCATTAAATGCAGGAGTGTCGTTAATATTCTCTGTCATCAAAATAGTAGCAACATCATATTGGTCAAGTACATCAGACAATCCTCCGATATGATCCATATCAGGATGCGTCGCAACAAGCATATCAATATCTCGATCAAAGAAACCTATTGTTTTTTTGAGTTCTCCAATAACAATTCCATTTTTTCCTCCATCAATAAGAACCTGTGTTCCAGTTGGAGACTCAATGAGTGTCGCATCACCCTGACCAACATCAAGAAAAGTAACATGGAGTAGTCCTTGGGATTCAGTGGTATCAACTAACTCAAGAGAGCTAATGAACGCAAGTAGCGTAACAACGATGACTGCAGTGATAATCGGTATACGCATTTCTCTCATATATAACATTCTACCAAACCGTCACCATATCGCGATTAATCGCGGTATGGTGTGCAAGAATTTTTGGTTTTGTTATAAAAAACCGGCAATGCGCTGTTGCGCATTGCCGGTGGTCATTAGACCTTCGGTCAAAAGAACTCTTCCTGAAACTTCGTGAGCGGATAACCCGTAATCTGCTCAAAGACCCTGTGATATGCGTTTCCGCACTCTTGGATGACATCTTCCGGAAACTCAAGCGGTGGGCCACTTTTCTTTCCTCCCCACAGACGAACTGCAGCTTGACGAACAATTTCCTTGTCTGCCCATGGAGGATCTTCACCGACGACGATCTTGTCAGCTTCGACAAACCGGCAACAATCGCCAGTGAGCCATTCGTCTGCAAGTCGAAGTTGACCGGAATCATCTGCACCAATTTCCGCTTTGGAATCGATGATCTCAATTCCTCGCGTAAGTGCAAATTCATATCCACGAAGATACGCTTTTCGAGCAAGGAGAACCACACTTGGACATAGTGCCCGAACAACATTCGAGTTCACAGGATCATCTGTCGCTGTCTTTTCTGTCGGTGTAAAAATGGTACCAAGAGGACTCATGAGTTCAAATCCTTTTCGCAAATCGATACCGTATGGATTTGGCAAACCCTTCTGATAATTTGACCACAAACTTCCGGCCATTCGCATCCTGAAAATGAGCTCGAACGGTGCCATGTAGAGCTTCAGCACAACAAGTGCACGAAGGTGCAAATCTTCTGGATATTTCAGATCATTTGGAAGGAAATCATAAATTTCCTTCCCGAAAGCAACGATGTGCGTCGGCATGTCAGGAAACACCCTCGTCGCCCAGAACACAGGCATTGCGGTCAAAATCTGCCCTTTTTGAGGGATTGGGCTCTTGTGCGCAACATTGTGCGTACTGACTGCGTCAGTAGCAACCATAAGGCGAAGATCCGGACGGCCAGGTATTGCAAATGTGTCACGAACTTTCCCTTGATGAATCAATGACAGGTTTGTCAAATACGGCTTACGTTTTTCCATCTTGGTTCTCCTTGATTGGCAGTACTTACTTCTAACTTGGTCTTCCTTCAATGAAGTCAATAAGCTCGAGAGGCGACCGCGTCTGTGTTTGTCGTACCACAGGCAACGTCAGTGTCGAAAGTTTGCCTCGAACAGCAAACTCACAAGCACGTATGAAGCCATATGGGCCGACAAAGTTTCCTTCGTCATCGGCATAGATAACTCGTGTTCTCGGGACTTCGGAAATGGAATACTCAGCTGCAATCGTATGTCTCGGATTTTTCTTATCCTCAAAGCCAACACCAATCACATGAACACTGGAATTCCGCAAATCATTGGCAAGAATTGCATCGAGCATCCCTGGCAAATGAGCCGCCCATCCCGCACCTGCAATGACAACAAACAATTTGCCGTCTCGAGATAATTCTTCTGCAAACACACAGAGCTCACGATGGTTCGCGTGGGCACTGACCGTTTTTTGACCTACAAAGTCGATGAGTCCGTCGCGGTAAGCAGACACGAGTATGCGAGAGCCAGATCCACACTGCGAAAGGTCGCTATCCGAACCAGTCACCACAAGAACTCGGCGTCTTTCTTCTTGTTCCATGTTTAGTCTCCAATTTTCAAGGTTCTGAATTAAAAAGACTGTACCTAAGTACAGCTACCAAAATGAAGAGTACTTAAACAGTGACTCTATGTCAACAGCCTCACCATATCGCGATTAATCGCGGTATGGTGAGGTATTAAAATGAAATGATATACTATACTTTCACATTTTATATTTCTTAATTAACCTTATTCATATGCACACTTACACACCGCGAACATTCAATCTTCCAGAACTTGAAGGGCTGTCGGAAAAACAAATTAAGACTCATCTTGGTCTCTACGAAGGCTATGTAAAGCATGTCAATGTCCTACGTGAACAAATTACAGAACTCACCGCGTTTGATGCAGAAAAATATGCATACGCAATTATGGAGACACGTCGTCGCCTTGGATTTGAATTCAATGGAATGCGCATGCATGAGTACTACTTCACACAACTTGAGGGTGGCGCACAGGCACTGAACGCAGAATCTTCACTCGGAAAATCAGTGTCAGAAAAATATGGTTCTGTTGAAAATTTCATCGCTCACTTTACTTCAGTCGGGATGAGTCGGGGGATCGGATGGTCAGTACTCTACAATGATCCCACAAACAACACCGTACATACCGCATGGGTAAGTGATCATGAACTTGGGCAACTTGGAGGACTTCCTATCATTCTTGCAATGGACATGTGGGAACATGCATTCATGGTTGACTATGTACCTGCAGAGAAGAAAGACTACGTCGAGGCTTTTCTAAAGAATGTAAACTGGGGTGTCGTTGAGGAACGATTTACAAAAGCAATATAATCTACCGAAACGGAAAATTTGACACCCTGTCACCTGAAACGCTCTGTGTTTCAGGTGACAGGGTGTTTTCGTCGACCAATGTCCAACCTACATATGTCTCATCACTTACTTTATCAATCACCTTCACTTCTCGACTTATGAAATGAGTGATAATAAAAACATAGAGCACATAGACAACAACAACTATCCAAAATGGAAATGCTTGGACAGTAACTGATGCAAAAGGAAGTCCACCAAAAAATCTAGCAACTTCAATGATGTATCCAAGTGAAAGGTAAGCAACATATCCTACGAAGTATCCTAGTGTACTTGAAACAAACCCAAATATTCCTGTAAGAAATGTAAGGAGCATAGCGAGAGGTACCACTGGAAGGATAAGGACGTTCACGAGTACGGCAACAATCGAAAACAAACCCATGTGATAAAGGAGCAACGGCAAAACAAAAAACTGTGTCACGACAGTAGCGGTAATAAACCCACGCATTCCAAATGTACTTGGAATGCGTGTGAGATATTTCTCAACATGTGGAACAAGGAGAATAAGACCGAGTGTCGCGAGAAAGGAAAGCTGAAACCCTGGATCGTATGCCAAAAGATACGGGTTGCCAATAAGCATTACGACACCAGCAAGCATAAGTGCTCTCAGTACTGCGTATGTTCTCCCCGTCCCTCGAGCAACAATAAGAAGAATTGCCATGAGTGATGCCCTAACCACTGTCGAAGATAGTCCAACAAGAAGTGCAAAAAGTACAATGGAGACAATGCCAAGGACGGTCCTTGTTCGTGGGAAAAATACAAACGAAAGTATGAGCATGATCGCCTCCACAACAATCATAATGTTGTACCCCGACAAAACAACAATATGAATAATTCCAGTCTCTCTAAATATCCTTTCAAGGTCTTGCCCAAGAGCTCGTTTAACACCAAGAAGCAGTCCTTCTCCAAGCCCAGAATAAGGTTCTGGGATACTACGTTCTAAAACTAGCTCAAACGCTTTTTTCCCACGAAATATATTTCCTAAAAATGAGAACTCTGGTTCATTCTGTATTGTCACCCTGCTATTACTTACAATATATGAAACCCCCTTTGCTTGTAGATATCCTAAATAATTAAATACATGACCATCCACTGTTTCGAATGCCTTAGGTCGTTCGAGATCTCCTTCGACTACCACAATGTCACCATATGAAAAATCTTGTGACATTTGATCATATTTACTCGTCATTACAAGGAGAACCTCCGAGATAGTTTCTTGGTCATAAATTTGTCGGACATACAGGTGAGTGTTTGTTTCTCTAATTTCTGGTTCTCTAACAACTTTTGCGACAAACAAGACTTCCTCATCCTCATAATCTTTGTAAAAAGATGGGGTGGTTTCCGAGACATGCATACGCGCAGCACCAAAGAAAAAAGATAGACATGCAATACTTATAAGAAACAATGGTGAGATACTCTTTTCCTCCGTCTTTCTCACTCTCCAGGCAGTGGCGCAAAGCAAACTCAAAACGAGAATGAATAGTAAACCACTCATCCCAAAATCATAAAACGAGCGGAAAAAAATTCCGCTCGTAAATGCCACTCCTATCGTATAGAAAAATATTCCCGACATGTTACGCACTCCACAACTCAATCAAGGCCTTCTCTTCATCAGTAGAAAAGACTTTCTTATATTTTGCTTTCTTCCCCTTCACTCGTTTCTCACATTCAGCCCACGCTTTATGTACTTCCACCTTGCCCTCAACAAGTGAAACGTAGGAATAAGTTTTTCCTTTCTTTGATGAAGAAGACGAAGAGACGACTCTCGCTTTCGGCATGTCTTTCAAAAACTCTTTGTACTTGTCTTCACTACCGACAAAGAGTTTCACCACTTCCTTACGTGCGTAACCATTCGCAATCATGTCTGCTCGTTCATTGAACGTCACCCCCTCATGACCACGGACATGCTCCCAAGTAACCGTGTGTTTTTCAGAAACTTTCATAAGCTCCTGCCACAAGTCTTTGTTGAGCACTTCTTTTTTTTGCGATGATTGCCAACCATTCTTCTCCCACCCAAAAACCCATTTCGTTATGCCGTTTATGACGTACATGGAATCGGTTTTAATCGTTGCTGCTTTTTTTTCTTTTAGTTTATTCAAGGCCTCGATTGCTGCGGTGAGTTCCATACGATTATTTGTAGTGCCCTTCACATAACCACCGAGTTCTTCTATATTCTTCCCACTTTCATACAGCACAACAGCTCCCCATCCACCAGGACCTGGATTCCCAATAGAACTTCCATCACAATAAATTATCACTGTTTTCATGTTGAAAAGTATAACATTGCAGCATAGAAATTCTGTATATTGCAATTATTTCTACATCCTTGTGTTTTCTTTCTAAAAACATCATAATCAAAATTAGAATACAAAGTACCTTTGATTGTTGCATAAGACCAATTAACTGGGAGGGGTTATGAGCACACATAAATCACTGCATCCAGTCACAACAACAAGTGGCATGGTGGCTGAGTTCTATATGACTGCTGATGTAGACAAAAAAGAGACAGCCCTGCGACATCTTCTCCAGTGCTCACGTAGAAGTGACGAGAGATGGTTTGTGTATATAGAAGCACGTAACGGTTCGCTACGAAGAGCTGCACTTGCTGCGATCGTCAAAGAACCAGAATCCATCGATGACTTATGGTTGGTTTGCACCTACAGCAAACCCGAAGATTTCGATATGGAAATCTTTGCTGCGGCGGAGCAGAAATTTGCCGAAATGTTTCAGTCACAAGTTAACAACAATGGAGAGGTGTCTGTAGGAGGCCTTTGGGAAATGTTTTTTAAATCAGAACATCCGAGCTTAAAACAAAGGATACTTGCTCACATGTTCCCCATGACAGCCTGAAAAATTGTTATGCCAAAAACCAGCCCGCATGTCTTCATGCGGGTGTTTTTTTAGATTCATTCTTTATACCCTAACAAACATCAATAATCCTAAGTCGTGTCTCGAGTCTCCCCATAAAAAATGAGCGCTCAATGTGTGCAAGTAACGTAAGCTTTTTTCCTTCCTCAGGTAGAATACTGAATTCATTCGGTAGTTTAAAAAAACAAATTGCATCGAAGCGACCTCGATCGGTTTTAAATCTCAACTTTGTGTGATTTTGTGTTTTGCCAAAAGTAATCACCTCATCTGGAATCACGTCTCTTATTTCAAAAAGTGGCTTTGGATTCCCTATCCCAAAAGGCCCTAACACATCAAGTGCTCGGAGCAGATCGTTTGTAATATCAGAAAATGTAATTTGCATATCAATACGGACATCTTCCGAGACCGCAACTTCCTTCGTATTAAGAGCTTCTTTCGCAGCATTTAATGTCTCCGCAAGTGTATGGATAGATTCATGACTCACTGAAAATCCTCCTGATGCATGATGCCCTCCAAACGTTAGAAATGCCTTTTTACCTTCTTCCATAAGGCGTACAACGCTTCCAACATCACCACTCCTGCAAGAACCTTTAATAATTCCCTTCCCGTCTCTACCCCATAAAAATGCAGGGCGTCCAAACTCCTCTGCGAGAGTGCTCGCAACAAGTCCCACGAGCGACGGCCTCCATTCAGGAGACCCCATAACGATAATTGCTGGAATTTCTGATGACGTACTCATTCGTTTTCTTGCTTCTTTGGTCATACTTGCAACAACCCCCTTTCTCTCGTTATTTAATTTTTCAAGATGCAAAACATGAGCTCCAGACTCAATCTCGTCACGTGAACGAAGCATATGAAAAGCATCTTCAGGATCATCCATCCGTGAAGCAGCATTAACTCGGGGAGCAATCGTAAATCCAATATCATCTTCTGTCAGATGCTGTTGACTTCCTCCAGCTTTACGGAGAAGTTGTTGTAGTCCAGGTCTTTTTGATTTTCGTAGCACGGAGAGTCCATACTTCGCAAAGACTCTATTTTCATCAGTGAGTGGAACCATGTCAGCAACTGTTGCAATACCGACCAAGTCAAGCCACCATTTTTCCCATCCGTCCTTGAGCGTTATTTCTCCACTCTTCTTTCCTGTCTCAAGAATTGCTTGAACTAACTTATACGCTACAACAGTCCCGCAGATACCAGAAAAGGGATACTCAGTGTCCCGCTTTGGGTTAATTACAGCAACCGCCGCAGGCAGTGTGTCACTTGGTTCATGGTGATCAGTAATGATGACATCGATATTAGCCTCATTCGCCTTCTGTACTGCCTCATGATCAGTGATTCCACAATCAACAGTAATAATTAGTTTTGTGTCACTTTTCTCGAAGCCTTTCACTGACTCACTATTAAAACCATACCCCTCGTAGTGTCGATGCGGGATATAGTTTTCAAAATTGTTATAGCCAATCGCAGTAAAGAAATCGTGGAGAAGCACTCCCCCAGGAATTCCATCACAATCATAATCTGTATAAACAACAATATGCTCATTATTTCGCATAGCAGCAAGCACTCGGTCCACTGCTTTTCGCATGTCAGTTAATAGGAACGGGTCGTGCAGATCCGTATCGTATTGTGGATTTAGAAATCGCTCCGCCTTTTCTTTAGTGGTAATACCACGTGCATAGAGCAAACTTTGAGTAAGTCGATCGTAGCCAGAGAAAACCTCAGTAAATTCAGCAGGAACTTGTGTATGAACATATTTTTTCAAAGCCCCCATAGTGGTGTGATTCTAACATGCTTATAGTATTGCGGTTACTATACACTCATCAGGCCGTCTAGTATTATGAATATAATGTCTACTATTTTTACAAAAATCATAAATCGGGAAATTCCTGCTCATTTTATATACGAAGACGACATATGCATCGTCATTATGGATAAGTTCCCTGTCATACAAGGGCAGGTTCTTGTGATTTCTAAGGCATGCAACGATTATTTGTTTGATTTAGATGACGAAACGTACAAACACCTTCTTGCTGTAGCAAGACGCATTTCCAAAGCTCTCGATATCACTTACAACTCTCTCCGAACATGTCTCCTTATCGAGGGGTTCGAAGTGCCTCATGCACATATCAAACTCTACCCGGTTATACGAAGGGAATTCCACATTCACGGCGGAAAGGAAGTTGATGATGCAAAACTCGAAGCAGAGGCACAAAAGATTCGCGCAAACCTCTCTTAATATTTTCTCCAAAAAATCCACCTCGAATTATAATTTATACTGTAGGTGACAAGTGTTGCTTTCAGTATAAATTTCATCTGTGTACAAACACAACTATTCCAGTTAACTGGAATAGTTGGCAATCTCACCTATGTCGATTAATCGACATAGGTGAGATTGGGTTGATTTAATTTTTCTCTTCTATTTCGTCACCGTTTTGCTAAAAGCAGTCACTTGTATCCACTCCATTTTTTCTATACTTTCCCCATCTTCCTTGAACCATACTTTTCCAATAAGCTTCTCCCCTTGAAGTGCTCGCGGGAACCAATGGATGTCATCCGCCCACATTTTGTCATAGGGTATCATATTAAAAGCAAACCACTCAGGTCTCATCTCTTCTGTTTCAGCAGGTTCTCCTTCCCAAGACCGTATAAAAAATGTATGGACCGCAAGATGTTTCCCATCCTTAAAAAAGAATTCTGCAATTGCGACTTTCTTGAGATCATTTTCATGAACATCAACTCCTGATTCTTCCTTTATTTCTCGCACGGTCGCATTTTCAATAGTTTCTGCATCCTCTAATTTTCCACCATATCCATTCCAATTCCCCTCTCCAAAACCACGTTTCTTCATAGCCAAGCACACTTGCGTTTCACTAATAAGATATGCAAGGGTAAGTATCTTTTTCATAACATAGTTACTGTTCGAGTGCCTTAATACCCGGAAGATTTCTTTTTTCTAAAAATTCAAGCATTGCCCCTCCCGCAGTCGATAGGAACCCGAACGATTCTTCAAGCCCGAGTGATTCAATAGCTGTAATAGTGTCCCCACCGCCGACGACTGAGTACGCTTCGCTTTGCGCAATGTGTTCAGCGCACGCCTTCGTACTCGCGTCAAAGCCTGCTTCATAATTTCCAAGTGGTCCATTCCAGAGAATTGTTTTTGCATCTTTGATATACGGAGTAAGTGCGTCAATAGTACCAGAACCAACATCAAGAATTTTTTCATCTGACTTCACCGCATCGCTTTTAACCTGTTGCACACCCCGTGCTCCACCAACAACAACATCAATTGGGAGAAGGATGTTTTCTTTCTCAACAAGTGGGTTCCCTACAAGACTCACTGGTGAAAGTAACGACTCACCTACCTCGTACCCCTTCCCTTTAAGAAAATCATTTGCTATCGCACCCCCAATAAACACATGATTGTAATGTTCTGAGTATTCTTCAATGAGTGGCTCCTTTGTTTTAAATTTTGCTCCACCAAGAATAAGAAGTGACGGCGATTCCGGACGAAGTACCTTTGATAGTTCCGTATACTCTTCAATAAAAGTGATCCCCGCAAAGCTGGGCAGATACTTTGGAATACCGACAATAGATGCGTGTTCTCGATGAGACACAGCAAATGCGTCATTCACATAAAAATCTCCATACGTCGCAATTGTTTTTGCAAAGGCGTCATCATTTTCCTCCTCTTCCTTACATGAACGAAGATTTTCTAAAAGAAGCGCTGAACCTTCCTTCATGTGAGCAATTGCACCATAGACCTTATCACCAATAACGCCGTCCACATGTTTGACTGAAATATATTTTTGTAATGCTGAAAGAAGAGGGAGTGTCGAGTTTTTTGGGTCGCGCCCAACATGGGTGAGAATGACAACCCGTGCCCCTTTTTCTACTAAATACGCAATCGTAGGAATCGCTCGACGAATCCTAAAATGATCCTCAACAACACCATCAATGGCAGGAACATCGAGTGACGTGCGTACTAAAAAACGCATTCCGTATATGTCAGTAATGTCTTCAACAGATCTCAACTTCATAATCCTTATATATGTTGAACTGATTTTGCAATTTGAATAAACTCCTCTGGTCGCAAACTTGCCCCTCCCACAAGAAAACCATCTACCATTCCTTTTGTAAATAATTCCTGAGCACTTTTCCCAGAAACAGAACCTCCATACAATATATATACCTTTTGTGCAGCGTTTCTTCCATAAATATCAGAAAGAACTTTTTCAATAAACAACTTCATCTCATGAACATCTTCCGGCGTTGCTACAACACCTGTTCCAATTGCCCAAATTGGTTCGTAAGCAATGACGAGTTGTCCCAATTTTGTTTTTGAGACTCCTGCGCATGCAGCACGAATTTGCGCTTCAATGTGATTGAGATAGTGTGCTGCATGATCTCGCTTCTTTTCTCCAACACAAACAATTCCAACCAATCCTGCCTTGATTGTTGCGGAAAGCTTTTGATTAATTTTTTCATCTGTTTCTCCCTCCTCCCGCCGCTCAGAATGACCAAGAATTATATGCGAAACTTTAAGATCTACAAGCATTGGGATTGAAACCTCGCCCGTGTGAGCACCGAGTTTCTCATGATGTACATTTTGTGCACCAAGAGAAAATATTTTTTTACTATTTTGTACACGATGTACACTTTCAAGATATATAAATGGCGGTGAAATAACAACAGTCACACCTTCAATGTTCTTGAGATTTTTCTGAATTCTAGTAGCAAGCTTAATGCTTAAAGAGACAGATAAAGGATTCATCTTCCAATTACCAACGACGAGCGGGGTATTTCCTTTTTTCACGATACATTTATTCTATCACACTACAATAGTAGTAACAGGAGGCTGTATTGCCGCCTTTTACACATTCAATATTTAATCGACATCTCGCCACTCAATAAACCTATAAGTGTCTGAGACCTCAGGAGTAAGTGGTGGCGGATTAGAAACAAGATCTCTATCATATGAATTATATCGTGTATCAAACCCAGAGAGATACGTAGCGCCTGACATCCATTTTGTACCAACTCTTCCATTCGAGACAATAGTTCCGTTTATAGTCAAAGAGTTTCTTTCAACATACCCATCATGAGTAGAGTCGACGTCCTGTGTACCACTTGTCTTATAATGATTCCTTCCAAATCTCCCGTTTTGAGCTACAAAAATTCCGTTGAGTGTCATGTCATCTGGTACCACAAGTCCAACAAGTATATCCTGCTCGGCAATCGCCAAAAGTCCTGATGTAGCATTCGCATACGTTATATTGCTATTTAAAATTACTGAAGGACTTATTCCTGCTGTATCAACATCTGCCGCAGCAAGTGTCACCCTCCCTTTTACGACACCCTCAAGCCACACCTTGTCTTCTACATATATAATTGAACAGCTACTTGGAATTGCGTAATTCCCGACAAAACTTGTTGTTTTAATGACGTTGCGTTCTGTTTGCCACCCGTTTTCAGATGTGAAACCCCAATAATTATAGGTATCATTTACTTTATGCACATCAACTGTTCCATCTGACTTAAATACGATCCGGTACCCATACTTTCCTGAAGGCCCTATATATACCCCGCCACTGTTTTGAGCTTTATTCTGCATTGCAGACAAATCAACAGTAAGTCCTGTGAAATTCACAGGAGGTGATGGAAAATTCCATAAGTCACTATTCGGTCCATCTCCATATACACCATCGACAGTAGAACCGTTCGAACCAGGAGCACACGACATTGAGCCGTCACACACCCAACTCTCTTGTCCACTCGTCACCGTTGAATTATTTGTTCCATCCATGCGGACAACACCATTTGTGTGATAGGGGCCGATAATTGTTCTGTCTGGTCCGGCCCATACATTCGAATTAATGATATAGGCGTATTCAGAAACTGTCGGACGTGCATATCTACCATATACCACTCGTTTTAGATTTGGGTTATCGTACGAATTCCCTGTAGAAGTTATATCAATCGCATAGACTTCGCCACACGCTGTCGAACTTGCAATCTCCAATGAAAATTCACCAAGCGCCGCACCTTCAGGATCATTATATACGTGAACATATGGACCAGGAGTCGTTGTTCCATTTGTTGTATCACCAGGATAATGCGCCAAAAACCACGTGTAATAGTCAAGACCTGCTTCAGCAATATTTAGTGCTTGAGCCTTATTGATATTTGATTTTGCTACCTGTGCTTGTGTAATCACATACCCAATAAATGCTGCGGTGATAAGAAAAAAAACTGACCCAAATACAAGAACAAGAACAAGAAGATAGCCAGAACATTTATTTTTAATATATCTCATTATTGTGTATTTTTTAAATTTCTGAGTGCAGCACTTGAACGAAGTAAAAATTCGCCAGGGTCGCGTATAGGGTCAATATTAACAATTATACTTGCCTGTATGTATCGAATATCCGTCACCGTACTCGTAGCAGTTGCGAGCTGCCCCACTCCATCATAATACACAAAAGTTGGTATACTTTGGATTTCATTTTGCACATATTCAGAAACAGCAACAGCTACATCAGGAATACTCCCATAGGTAAGCGGTGTCCCTGTTGCGTTATAGATTCGTTTTTCAAGTGTTGTACTCGAAAGTTCATACTCAATGTATTCGACACTTGAATCTCTATCAATATCACTATAAAAACCAATTATATTGTCCCCCATAACTGCAAGCGGGAAAGTTCCATTGTCCGCGAATGTCATTTCACGAAGATCTTGGACTAACTGGTTCATTCCTTCTCGTGCATTACTTACTTGGTACGCTTGTGCAACAGTGTATCCATTTAATCTGTAAAAAGAAGCGATGCTTTCACCAACAACAAGTGACATAATGGCAAAGAGTGCCGTGACGACAACAGACTCAATGAGCGTAAAGCCTCGCACCTTCTTCTGTTGGAGTAAAAGCATTTTCATAATCCTACAAAGTAATGAGTGTCACGGCTAAAGACTCAGTTCCATCAATATTTATATCGGTGATTACTTGGTCCACATATCCTGCTGCCTGTACAGTTATTTGATAATCCGGTTGTTCTGATATCCCAGAATTAAAGAAAACTTGCCCACATGTTGAAGATATTTCCATATCTGTAAACCCACTTCGCGAGAGTGTTACGTCTGCTCCTGCAATAGGGCTTCCATCGAAACCAACGACCGAAACACGGAGTGAGTACGTCGTTGATGGAACAAGAGTCATAGTGAGTGTTTCGTTTACCCCAGGGTTAAGTGAGTAAGGGATACCAGAACAAGCTTCGCGAATATCATATGCCCCTGTTCCAAGAACAACGTCATAAAAATCCCACTCAAGATCTGGTAAATCTATTTTTCCCGTGGCATCTGTCACATGATTTTCAAAATACTTATATACGGGAGTCGCACTTGCTGTGGTTCCAATAGTCTTGTTTCCCGTCAGTGTGAAAGGAATGCTTCCGATTGCAGGTTCGGAAATTACATACTGTATAGTCCAGTCTTGCAATGATGGTGTTTCATTTACATCATCAGACATAAGTGTCGCACCAAGCGCTAGTGAAGGATACGTCCCTTTTGCAAGGCTTGAAATGTTAATTGTTCCACCCGTAAAACCGAGGCTGTTCCCTGGAAGATCTCCATCAGGAACAAGTACATACGTATTTCCACCTGTTACGCCAAAAACATGGGTGGTGAGTGTCGTGCTTGCTGGCTCAATTGAATTCCATGAGATGAGATCCCAAGAAGTAAATGTTGCTGGCTCTTCCGGAACAGAAAGAATGGTGCCGGTCGCCATATATGCTCCAGGGCCACCATCAAGTACACCTTCTCCAGCAATAATTACGGTATTTGTCGCACTGTAAACATTACTCATGTCATCAAACAAATCTACAAAAGAGCCGGTTGTGGCGGGTCCAATGGTTCGTACGCGCAAATCACTCAACCTATCAATTTGAAAATTCATCGTCGATACTGCGCTTTCGAGGACGGCAACTGCTGGAGTGGCAGGATTTGGATTTGATGTAGTCGCAGAGTATGTTTTATGAGTAGAATATCCCAACTTCGTGACATCTATCTGATAGTTTGCTGCTGCGGGAGCACCGGCAAACATGGCAACTCCTGCGGCATTTGTATAGCGAATAGTATCAATAGTTGTCGTTGTGGTGTCATTAAAAATATGTACCTCCGCCCCAGCAACTGGAAGTACCGAAGCGTCAAAGACATTCACCGTAAGTGTCCCGCCACCGACTGTTGATTCAATCCCTTGGGGGACAACAACCGTAAGAAGTGAAATGCTGCTTGTCCCATTCTGTGTACTCCATGAATACTCAACCTTCACTTCTTTGTAATCAGCTAAAATTCCATTGGTATCTGCTCCACCGACACCGTCATCTTCAGAATCAACGTATGCAACAAGAATGCGCTCATGAAATAGTATCTCGTTGAGTGTTGTTGTTGCTTTTTGAGGTATCAGTCCATTAGGGATACCTCCAACGGTCCCTACGTCGGCATAAGCAAGTGACCGTATATACTCAATGCGCTCATTCGCAAGGGCAAGTGCGCTTGTTGAGACTTTCGAGTTATTGATGAGTTTCATTGTAAATTGAACTGAAGTCATGAGTCCACCAAAAACAAGTGACACGATTGCGATTGTTACAAGCAACTCAATAAGCGTGAATCCTCTACTCCACGCATTTGTGCTTGTCCGCGCCATATTAGTTAATACTATCTGAAATTGAGTAAATAGGTGCAATCATCGCGAGCGCAAAAAATCCTACACCACTTCCAATAACAACCATGAGTAATGGCTCAATGATCGTTGATAGATCTTTTGTTTTTTGATCAACTTCTGTTTCATAAAACAAAGCTAGTTCATCAAGCATTCCTGAAATTTGACCAGTCTCTTCACCAACAGAAATCATTTCTCCAACGAGAACGGGGTAGAGGTCCGTCCTCTCAATAAAAACTTCAGAAAGTGGTGTCCCTTTTTCAACACGAGTAGCTGCCTCGTGCAGCACTGCCTTATAGTACACATTCTGCACAACATCTTCAGATATTTTAATTGCACTGATGACATCAACTCCCGCCTTAAGAAGAGATGAAAGGGACCTTGCCGTGTGGGCAGAATTAATCTCCTTTACAATTGTCCCAATGACCGGTAGCCTCGTTAGAGAAAAATGAAAAATCTTCTTTCCAAAATTTGTTTTTAAAAATGCCCTCACTCCTGCTATGCCACCAACAATTATTAAGAGGACGAGTATTGAATGATTACTCATAAGGTCACTGGTCGCAATAAGAATTTTTGTTGTCTGTGGAAGTTCGATATTTGTACTTTTGAATGTCATCGTTATCGACGGAACAACGTATATCATCATAAGTGCACCGATAATAACCATGACACCCAAGACGATGCTCGGGTAAATCATCGCTCCCTTAATCTTCTTTTTTAACGTAGAACTTCGCTCCATTTGCAGGCTCAAGGTTTCGAGTGAGCCAGAAAGCTGCCCACCTTCCTCTCCTGCACGCACCATAGCGATGTATAAATCTGAAAATATTTTTGGAAATTCAGAAAGGGCTTCGTTGAGCTGTTTTCCTTTATTAATATCAGCACGAACATCTTTCATGACCTGCTTCAATTTAAAATTTGTCGTCTGTCGTTCAATAACCGAAAGTGCTCGCGTAAGAGGAAGTCCCGCCTTAAGCATTGACGATATATTTCTGGTGAGCATGACGACCTCGTCGGGCTTTACTCGACTAAGGAACGTATTGATCTTCTCCATGTTCATAATCCCAGTAAAAGAAAATTCTTTTACTTCACTAACTCCCGTTACAACATGCCCGTTTGTTCGTGCGATATCATAGACAGCATACTTATCAGCAGCCTCAACAATTTCAGAGACCTTTACTCCATCTTTTGTTGTGCCAGAATAGGTGAATTTAGACATAACGTATTATTATTCTGAAATAACGCGGAGAACTTCTTCAACACTCGTCTGCCCCAGCGCGGCTTTATAAATACCATCTTCCACCATGGTAAGCATCCCCTCTTTTCGAGCCTGCGCTTCGATTGCATCTGCAGTCCCTGAAGCAAGAACGATCTCTTTTATTGCTGGTGACATGCGAAGAACCTCATGAATTCCAATACGTCCTTTATAACCATCTTCCGCCTCCTCAGAAGCAGCGGGACGATAAAACGGAATACTATTCCATGTTGCAGAACTTTTCACAACACCTTCTTTCTTTAACGTGTCGAGAATTAAATCAAGATCAACATGCTTTCCTAAATCAGCGCGTTCGTTTGCCGAAAGTGTGTAAGACTCTTTTGATTCAGTAATTCTACGCACAAGCCGTTGCCCTACGGCAACTCGAAGTGTCGATACAAGAAGAAACGTTTCCACACCCATATCAACAAGGCGCGCAATCGTCGCAGATGAAGAGTTTGTGTGCACCGTCGCAAGAACACGATGCCCTGTAAGAGCAGCGTTGATCGCAAGATTTGCTGTTTCTTGATCTCTAATTTCTCCAACCATAATGATGTCTGGATCCTGACGCATAAGCGAACGAAGTCCATTTGCAAATGAAAAACCAATCTCTGGCTTAACTTGCGTTTGATTAACTCGTGGCATCTGATATTCAATCGGGTCTTCAATAGTAGAAATATTTACCTCAGGAGTATTGAGAATATCAAGGACGGTGTACAGTGTCGTTGTTTTACCTGATCCAGTTGGACCTGTTACGAGAGTAATTCCTGTCGTCTGTTTTGTTGCACTATGAACTCGCTCAAGCGCCTGACCATGGAAACCAAGTCCTTCGAGAGAATACCCAGAACGTCCTTCTCGGAGAAGCCTCATAACAATTTTCTCACCAAAGAAAACGGGCAAGACTGAGACACGAAAAGCAACTTTCTGTCCTTCCATATCCATTTTGAAGCGCCCATCCTGCGGTAGTCTTTTTTCATCAAGCTTCAAATTTGAGAGTACCTTAATACGAGCTGAAATAGTTGGTGCCGCGTGTTTTGGGAGAGACATCGCGTCATGGAGGATGCCGTCAATACGATAGCGTACGAGAAGTTCATTCTCCATTGGCTCAATATGGATATCCGACGCCCCTTGAATGATTGCATGGCGGAGCAATGTATCAACAATACGAACAACGGGCAGATCCTCCGCCATCTTCTTCAGATCTTCACCTGATGTCTCATCGCCGTTTTCTGAAATTATTTTTAGAGCAGAAGTCTCTTTCGCGATAAGGTCCCCAAACTCATCTTTGAGCGTCTTTTGGTACTGAAGGAGTGAACTCTTCATCGATTCAGAATCAGTGAGTCGTGGAAGAATCTTCAAACCCACCTTTTTTTTGATAAAGTCAATTGCAGGTAAATCTGCTGTATCAAGCATCGCAATTTCAAGCGAATCTGTTGTCTTCTTATACGCGATAATATTGTGTGTTCTTGCAACTGGTTCAGGGATAAGCGACAATATTTCAAATGGTACTTTCATTCCTTTCAAAGAAATAAAAGGGACACCAAGAACATACGACTCAACTCGTCGTAAATCATCTTCTGACATTACCCCACTTGAGACGAGAGCCTCTGAAAGTGTTCGTTTTTCTTCAGCAGCTATTTTTTCTGCAGCGTCAATATCCTTCCGAGACACAAGCCCAGAATCTGTGACGAACCGCTTAAGTTGTGTATCTTGTATGCGCATAGCCACTCGAGGAAATAACTTCCTCACCTCCTGCTCACAAAGAGCTCTTTACATAAGTAGTATAACATCACGCACACACAAAAAATTTATTTTTTTGCATCAAAGTGTTAAGAACATTTCTCAAACACCCCTAATGTAAAATCCCGCACGGAGACCTTAGGTCTCCGTG
>JAIPIB010000006.1 GCA_021734905.1 Minisyncoccota bacterium
GGCCGGATTGAAGGGTTTGTTACGTAACACCGTCACTGTCGTGACGAGATAGCCAGCTGTGCTGGATCACCTCCTTCGTGGTTGAAACTAATATAAGCGTATGCCTGATTCATAGTTGTGTCAAATAATATTGCTCTATATTGAAGTGTTTTAAACAGGTCGGACCTGTTTAAGTAAAATATAAAAAGATAAAGGCCGGGCGCACTGGTGTGTGCGTCCGGCCGATCGTGATGTTTTGGTTACGGAACTCACCGCATAGACACGCCTCGTGATGCCTATACAACCCGCTGCCCATTATGGGCGGTTCATCTTCGAAAGTGCATTTTTCGCCTCCTGGCGTATTTTTGGCGCGGGTCATATGACCCATCTTGTCGGTTCATCTGTATGATACCGACTCCCGTTGGCCGGAGACCGCGCCCGCGAATGTATCCATGGCGGGAAGCGGTTCCGGGTGTTACTGCCTCTGGGCTACTGGCGGATCAAACTTCAATCCGCCACTTACCCTGGCCGCGGATGGTCAGGAAGCGCCGGATTTGCCGGGGCCGCCGTACTTGGCGCCGCGCTTGGTCTTGTCGATGTTCAGGCCGGGTATCAAGGTATAGGTCTCTTCGGTTTTGGTCTTCAAGGTGCTCTCCTTCTGGTTAGTACCCACGTCGGATACTCTATTAGTATAACACACTGACAGGGACTGTCAATGGGTATAAAGTGGCTTAAAATAAGGGCTAAGCAAAACACCTGCAGGAACGCGAAGCGTTCCTGCAGGTGTTTTGCTACTTACTCCATATGAAGTGTTGTCATTAATTTCGAGACTTTCTGATAAATTATCGGATGCTTATCGAGGTTTGGATCATTTTTTACAAGTAGTTGTGCTTCGGTACGAGCAGCTTCAACCATTTTGATATTTTTAATTGCTTCCATACCGAGGTCAGTAAGTCCTGATTGTTTTGCTCCATATAATTCTCCGCTCCCACGAAAGGTAAGATCATGTTCAGCAAGTTCAAAGCCATTCTTTGCGGTCGTGAGTGCTTTGAGTCGGTCGCGTGTTTTTTCAGATTTACTATCACTGACGACAAAGCAGTATGATTGGTGTGTACCACGAATAACTCGTCCCCTTAGTTGGTGAAGTTGTGCAAGCCCAAAACGTTCTGCCCCCTCGATAATGATGTTCGTTGCGTTCGGCACATTGACACCAACCTCAACAACTGAAGTCGCGACAAGGATGTCTATAGTGTGCAAAGAAAAGTCATGCATGATCTTTTCTTTTTCGGCTGGTTTCATTTTGCTGTGGAGTATTCCAAAGCGCTTATCTTTGAAGACCTTCTCTTTGAGTCGCTTAGCTTCTTCAATGACTGACTTCACATTGAGTGCAGTTTCTTTTTCTGGGTCAGGCTCTGCGATGCGTGGGCAGATGACGTACGCCTGCCTTCCGCTCTCAAGCTCACTTCGTACGTGAGCATACATCTCCTCTTGTTTGTCTTTGGTAATTATTTTGGTGATGATTGGCTTTCTTCCTTTCGGCATTTCATCAAGAAGGGTAATGTCGAGGTCACCGTACACGGTAAGTGCAAGTGTGCGAGGAATTGGTGTTGCAGTCATCGAGAGGAGGTGAGGCATACGTGCGTCCTTCTTCGCAAGTGCCTTACGTTGGTTGGTCCCAAATCGATGTTGCTCATCAATAATGACAAGTGCAAGATGTTTAAATTCAACTGATTTATACATGAGAGCATGGGTACCGATAACAATGGGGACCTCACCATTTTTCACCCATTTGAGTAGTTGGGCTTTAGAAATCTTTGTCGGCTTTGTCGGGTTGCTCTTTGAAGGGAACTTCATGCATCCGCTTCCCGTAATAAGCCCAATTTGAATGGGTAGATGTTGGAAGTATTCGATAAATGACTCAAAGTGTTGTTTGGCAAGAATCTCTGTGGGTGCCATGTAGCCTACTTGGAGATTCCCAAACTCGAGTGCTCCTTTCGAGAGTTTCCCCGAAACGCTCGAACCCTCTGGAGGTCGTGAAGTAACAGTCGCATATGCTGCTGTTGCAGCGACCGCCGTTTTTCCACTTCCTACATCACCCTCAAGAAGTCGTGACATTGGATGGGTGCCATTAAAATCACCAAAGATTGCTGCAATAGATTTCTTTTGTGCGCTTGTTAACGAGAAGGGAAACCGTTCAGTAAATTTCTTAATGTGTGGCGCCTCTGTTTTAAATTGGTAGCTTGTCGCCGCACTTATTTTCGCGCGCTCAAGCGCTTTGGTTGTTTGTATGTAAAATACTTCCTCGAAAGCAAAGCGCTTTCGCGCGCTCTTTGCATGGTCAGCCTTTTTTGGTGTATGTATCCACTGGAGCGCTGTTGCGAGCGTGGGGAGGTGATATCGTGTGAGAATTTCTTCAGGAATTGGATCAACGATATCTTCAAGAATTCCTTGTTCAAAACACTTAAGCACCGTGTGGTAAAACCACTTTGAGGTGACTCCTTTTGTTTCTTTGTAGACAGGGTAGATCGTCTCATCAAGATTCTCAGTGTTGTTAAAAATAGAATCGTGTCGGTCAATAGGAAGAGATTCCAATTTTTCGATCTCTGGATTTGCAATGTAAAGTTTTCCCTCACTCCCGGTCACTTTGCCCGCAAGTTTTACGTACATGCCATCGGTGAGCATCTTTGCGAGGTATGGTTGATTGAACCACATGATCTTAATGCGTGCAGAACCATCTTCAATCCATCCTTCAGCAATTGGGACTCTGCTTTTCCATGCCTTGCGTGTCTTGAGCCCACCAATTTTTCCGAAGACGATTGCATCTTGCCCCTTTACGAGACCTTGCACCGATTGGATCGTACTGATGTCCTCGTAGCGCTGAGGGAGATGGTGGAGGAGATCTCCGATAGTCAAAACACCAAGTCTCGCCAGAGCCTTTTGATGAATAGTATCAACACGAAAGTGTTGTGTGAGAAGGTCAGTGAGGTTCATAGATATACATAGTAACAAAATATCGTATACTTATCTCTCACCTTAATTTTGAATATTTATGAAAGCGAAGAAGATACTAAAAAAGGATTATGCAAAGATGGCGCTTGTACTTCATAAGAAAATGCATGGGAAGCTCGAAGTCGTTTCAAAGAAAAAACTGGTGACTGTGGATGATTGGAGCACGATGTACACACCTGGTGTTGGAGCAGTTTCTAGTTATCTTGCAAAACATCCCAAAGAAGCTCGCGAATATACGATGAAACGAAATACCGTCGCGGTTATTTCTGATGGATCGGCAGTGCTAGGTCTTGGAAATATTGGCCCCATTGCAGCACTCCCCGTTATGGAGGGTAAATGCGCAATCATGAAGGAGATGGCAGGCATCGACGGTTTCCCGATTGTGCTTGATACGCAGGATACAGAAGAAATTATAAAGACCGTCATAAATATTGCACCAGGTTTTGGTGGAATTAATCTTGAAGATATTAGTGCTCCACGATGTTTTGAAATTGAAGAGCGACTCAAAAAAATCTTAAACATACCCCTCATGCACGACGATCAGCACGGTACTGCGATTGTGGTGCTTGCGGGCCTTATTAATGCTTCAAAAGTAGTAAAGAAAAAGTTTGAAAACTTGAAAGTTACCATTGTCGGAGCTGGAGCCGCAGGAAGGGCTATTGCGCTCCTCCTTGTGAAGGCGGGAATTACAAATGTAATTGTGACGGACAGTGTAGGGGTTATCTTTAAAGGAAGGAAGGGGATGGCTCAATACAAAAACGATCTTGCGAAAGTAACTAATCCTGAGAGTATAAAAGGTCTTGTTGCAGAGGCTGTACAAGGGGCAGATGTAATTGTTGGTGTCTCTGGCCCAGGGACGATCACAAGAGCACATATAGAGAGTATGGCAAAAGACGCAATTGTCTTTGCACTTGCAAATCCGATTCCTGAAATAAAACCTGATGATGCAAAGCTCGCAGGGGCATTGATTGTTGCTACTGGGCGCTCTGATTATGCAAATCAAGTAAACAATTCACTTGCATTTCCTGGAATTTTTCGCGGTGCACTCGATCGCAGCGTCACAAAAATAACCGATGAGATGAAACTTGCGGCAGCAAAGAAGATAGCGGGTCTCGTAAAGAAACCAACAGCACACGAAATTATTCCGAAAGTTACTACACCTGGTCTTGTGAAAGCTGTCGCGAGTGTTATAAAGTGATTCAAGATTACTTTATAAAATTTGTAAGGTGATGGAGTTAGATGTAATCATTGTATGAAATTCAATATAGTCATTCTAATAGTAATCGTTATCGGGACACTTTTTCTCTTTGCTGGGAAAATTGGTAGTCAACCAGTAGTAGAGAATAATATTAAAAAAGATTTTATGAGTACATATCGAGATACAAAGAACGGACTCCTCGTAGATGTCCGAACGAAGGATGAGTACGACACAGGGCATATTGCAGGAGCAATTAATATTGATTTCTACAGTTCATCATTTATTGAAAATATTAAAAATGTGAGCGAAGGGAAACATCTCTTCATTTATTGTCGCTCAGGTGCACGGTCAGGAAAGGCAGTTGAAATGCTTAAGGCAGAAGGACTTACAGTTGAAGATCTTCCTGGTGGTATCATTGCACGCCAAGACTTAATTGGATTGTAAGGAGTTATCTTTTTTGGCACGTTTATTATGTGTTAATACAATAAATATGATGTATTTGGGTGGTGTAAAGGTTATGAACAATTGAAAAAAGAGATATCCTGTACATGCATATATCACTTTGTTATAGTAAAAATACCATGCATAATCGTGTGTGGTAAAACCAAGGAGACGTACAGATGAAAAAAATATTGATACTTGGAGCAGTACTGTCGATAGGCATGGCCGCACAGTTTGCATTGGCAAGCGGTCCTGGGTCAGGATCATCCATCGCGATGAGTCCCGAATCTGCCGACGACAAGGGGTTACTGCAAACATCAATTCAGCGAACCTTCTGTGCAGCTGAGTACAACTACGCGTTCAAGGGCAGACTTGGTATGGGGTCGTCCGATGTCGGTCACCTCAACATCATACCGGCGCAGAGCGAAGGATCCGGTGTGCTGGAACGAAGTGTCCCTGGAATGGCCAGCTGCGTAAGCAGTTTCAGTTTGTCCAACATTCATGGCGCACTGAAGAACACCAAGTTCGATGATGGCGCCGGCAAAAAGATGGCTATCTCCGGCAAGTCTCCGACGTGGGGACAGCTCGGGAAAACTGTCGGCACCTTTGCCTACCTGCCAGCCAGCATCTTCGTCAAGACCTAAAGCACATGCAGTCAATTCCACCATGAAAGGGGTGGTGCCGTCTCTTTAAGAGGCGGTTTATTTTGCCTGATGTACTTGTTGACAGAGATTGTTTCCTATTAGTACATATATATGAAATTTTTAAAAAGCCACTCGCGTTGATGCGAGTGGCTTTGTTTGGCTAGACTTCAAAAATCTGAAGGGAAACCACAAACGGTGTCTTGGACAATTTTTTTAGTGTGCTGCGTCCAAAATAACCACGCTAAGATCTGAGTTGCAACTAGTACCGTCATCCAGATAGACAATCCTGAAAAGACGAATGAAAGGAGCGCCGGTGCCGTGGCAACATAGACAAAAACTATTCCTGGGATTGGGTCGGTCCATATTGAGGAAGAGATGATTACTCCTCTCTGCATACGACGACATTCCCATGCTTGGTAGGTGAGTATCATTGCAGCGAATGTGACTAGGGACAGAACTGCAATGAATAAAGTATCCTTGGTGGACTCATCGGACGATTGCATGAATGGACCAGATACAAGAATCCATCCAAGAAAAGATGAAACCTCAAGGAGGATACCGAAGGCTGATAGCCAACGGTTACTAGTTGAAAGATATTTTTTCACTTCAAGCTTCCTTATTTTATTGTGAATAGTTGGATAGGAGAAATAACCTTTCCGCGACAAATCTAGGATGGATTAGAACATATTGCATCACTATTAGCAAATTTTCTTGTATTGTATTTCTATCTTTCCATAAGCTTTGCTAGTTTACGTACTGTGTTAACATTCCGTGCAGTCATATTTTTATAGACCTTTGACCCAATGAATTTATGCATACCACTTTTAACGTATCCATTACGTGGAATATTCCAGACAATTGCTCTTTGTACATACATGAGTGTATCAACATCAGGATTTATGGTAATGAGACTCAGGGTTTTTTTAGTATCAAATCCATCTTGAAGGAATAGTATATCCGTCTTTTGCTCTGTGTCGTTACTCCAATTCTTTGGAATTTTTTTGCAGAGTTCTTTAATATTTTTACTATCTCGAACAACTGCCGAAATTTTTAATCCAAATGATTCATAAATTCCTTTTTCAACTTTTGCCTTGATGAATTTTTTAGTATCTTTATCAGTTTCAAAAATTACATTGCCTGTGTTTATGTAGGTCAGGATATTCGTGTATCCAAGAAGTTCAAAACATTTTTTGAGCTTCAGCATTTCAATTTTGTTATTTCCCCCGACATTGATTCCTCGAAGGAGTGCGATACATGTTTTCATAATTGTTTATAACGAAAGCAATTTACTTCATGATCATTTACTATCCCAATAGTTTGCATGATTGCGTAGATAATGGTCGAGCCCACAAAGTTCATTCCGCGTTTCTTCAGGTCTCTGCTGATAATGTCTGACAGTTCTGTATGTGCAGGAATATCTGACATTTTTTTAATTTTATTTTGAATTGGTTTGCCATCCACAAATTTCCATAAATATAAATCGAAGGATCCAAATTCTTTTTGTATTTCAATAAACACTTTTGCATTACGTACTGCAGAAGGTATCTTTAATTTATTACGTACGAGGCCTTCATTTTTGAGCAATTTATCAATTTTATTTGGAGTGTATTTTGCAACTTTCTTCACATCAAAATTATCGAACGCAGCTCTGTAATTTTCTCGTTTATTCAAAATAGTATTCCACGAGAGTCCTGCCTGTGCTCCGTCTAATATCAATACCTCAAATAGATGGTTATCATCATGCACAGGAACTCCCCATTCATTGTTGTGGTAGGAAATCATGAGTTCGGTACTTTTCTGTGGCCATTTACAGCGGTTTTTATCTTCCATAGTATATATATTATAGCAATGTAGTTATTTGGAAATATGTAAATCTGAAAAAATTGATTTTTGAATGTACTATAATAGTAGAGCACACTGTAGTGACTGTTTAAATGTGCTATTTAGTGTTACTAAAGTAAAAATAAAATTATGAATAGATTACTTGTAGGATTGGTAGGTGTGGTGGTGCTCGTAGGTTTGGTATTTGTACTCAATAAAACAAGTACTGACACTGAGGTAGTTACTGAGGTCGTAACCGAAGAGATTCCTTTGAAACTTGATACTCCCGAAGATCTTGAGGAAAGCGCTCAGGTACTAGAGGACGGTATTGCCGGCGTTGAAGAAGAGGAAGCATCGATTGACGCAGAGCTAGATGAGTTAGAAAATCTCTCATTTTAATTATTATTTAATTTCTAAAACAATCTGATATGAAAACAAAAATTATAGGAGTGTTAGTATTCACAGCGGTGCTTTTTGGCGGCTCTGTAGCATTTGCACAGGATACTGATCCACAACAACTCATTGCCGCACTTCGTGAACAGCATTCAGCCTTGAAAGCACAGGTGGACGCTGGGGAGATTACCGCAGAAGAGGCACGTGCTACATGGGCAGACATGATCGAGCGAGCACGAGAACAGAAGAAGGAACATTATGAAAATCGCCTTAAATTGGCGGAAGAAAAAATTGCTAAGATTGCTGAAAAGAATCCAGAGCGAGCAGCAGAACTTGAGTCACGTCTTGGAGAAGCAAAGGCATTTAGAGAAGCGCAGCATGAAAAGAGAATTGAAATCGTGAGGAAAGTAAAAGCGGGTGAAATTACACGGGAGGAGGCACACAATCTTGTGTCTGAAGTTAGAAAAGATCGAGAGGAACATAGAGATGCAATTAAGGCAGATCGTGTAGAGAAACGTGCTGAGGTTAAGGATGAAAGAATCCATAAGCAAGAGGAACGACAGGGAAAAATAGATGAGACAAAAAGAAGTTTGGATGAAAAGCGAGGAATCATGGAAGACCGACGCATAAACATTGAAGAAGCACACACTAAAATCGAAGAGCAGCATGCAAAGATCGAAGAAAACCGTGCGCGTATAGAAGAGCAAAACAAAAAAGCGAAAGAAGAACGGCGACCAGTAAAAATACAGAAAGTTGAAGATTCGGCAGGTGGAGATAGTTCTGATGATTCAGTAGAAAGTGACAGCTAAGAAGCAGACTAGTATTCACTGAAGTCCAGACAACAAAAACCGCACTTTCGTGCGGTTTTTGTTGTCTGGAAACCTAAGAAAATCAAGAGCCGTAGTCTGGTTGAGGCGCCGGAATTTGATTTTTGTAAGATTGTTCATGCCATATGACCATTTCTCCCTTTGGTCGAAATAGTCGACGACCTTTTCGAATCCCTCACTCTCTCGCATAAATATGACAAAACCCAAATGATTAAAACTAATAAAATGGATTCGCCCTGCCTCGGCTGATTTCCCGCCCGCAGGAGGGGTCTGGGGAGGAATGCGGGCGGGTTTCGGACTGGGGGTTTTCGGAAAATTCGCCACAAAACCTATGACTTACGAGCAAACTTCAGAACAAAAATCGAAACAACTAAAAACAATCCCGTTAACAAATCAATAATACTCCACAAACCACGGTTTAGATAAATTGGAAAAAATGGATTGAAAAGAACAGCAAGGAAACCAAAAATCCAAATCCATTTTTCTTTTTGTTGCTCGTAAGCTATCCAAGCAACATAAGCAGTCATAGCGAACACAACAAACCGTAAGAGCGTAAAAAATCCATATGGCAATCCGTCAATCAGAGCCACAAACAAAAAGAGGGCGGCGATACAAACTATTATGTTTTTCTTTTTATTTAATTCCATTTTTTATTAGGCATTTTTCCCATTATTCTCTGCTTGTTGTTGTGCGTATTTCATTATACTTGCTTCGTAAAACTTTTTACTAATTCTCTTCATCTGGATTTTATTTCCGACAAACCAAAAGACAAAAGAAATAATTGCGTTTGATATCACAGCACCGAACTCCAAACTAACGAGATTTATGACACCGAGAATTAGAAAAATGAATGAAGCACCATACAAAAATCTTACCGCCCAATTACTTTTCTTTTGGTCGTCTATTTCGGCAAAAACTGCTAATTGTTCGTTGCTCATCTCATCAGGATTAAGACCGATTGATTTTACCCAAGTAGATGTATTTTTTGAAAGAATCGGTCGTTCTATAACTTTTTGTGTTTTGCCGAAAATTGCATTGTAAGCGTCATCCATAGCTTTTTGCTTTTTTGTATGGCGTTTCATATAACCCTCAAAATCAAAACCTCGCCCGAAATCATCTTGTGGGTTTTCAAAAATCAAAATGGAACTAGCAACATCTTTTATATCTTTTTCTTCTTTATTTCCTACACTCTTTTCAAAGATTGCATCCACTGTCATTTTGATTTTATGTTCGTCCCATCGTAGATTTGAAAAATAAATACGAGCAGTTTCTCTCAAAATCTCTTGATCGGATGTTTTCGGACGGAAAAGTTTTAATTGTTTGTAAATACCAAATATCTTTTTCGCTTTTGCTTTTTCGCTTCCCATAAAATAACCAAATATCCATAGAACGGCGTAAATACCAAGAATCACCAAAACTATTGTTGGATTAACTTTCCATAAACTATAAAATCCACCAGCAAAAAGTATTAACCAAAGAAGATTTATAATGAGCACCGCAACAGTACTATTAAAAATCATTGGTCTTTCAAAAAAAGATTTGCTTTGTGCGTTCGCACTCCATTGAAAAACAATGAAGCCAAGAACTGTTAAAATTATTCCGAGTATCAACATAATTTAATCATTAAAAGTGTTACCAGTGTCATAATGTGTGCTTTTTCCTCCCTCTGTTTTCCACCTGAACCAGTAACTATCACCATTATACATAGTCACATTTAGCCCGTTGCCATTCCATAAAATACACAATAAGTCTTCGTGTTGCATAGCCGCACGGAGTATTCCGTCAACAGCTTTGCGATAAATCGTGCGTTGGGCATACCAAAGCAACGCAAGAGATAAAGTGAGTGCGGTGAGCCAACCTATCCCATTTATAAAACCCCACGCCAAACCGCCAAAAGTTAGCAAAATGAGTCCACTTCGTATTGGTCCAAGCATCATCGCTTGGCTTGGATGAAAAATAAAAAAACCAATTAACAGAAGTGGCAACGCCAAGAGCAAAAGCCAAGTTTTAGTTATCACAACATAAACAATCAAACCAATGGGAACAATAAAAGTTAGAGAAGCCAAAAACAAAGCTTGAGCCCTTTGCCATTTGGAAGAATAAATACCATTTTGAATCCATTGAAGAGCAGCACTCCTATCAACGCCGAGACTTGCAACTCCTTCCGATACTCGCTTTTTTAATTCATCAAAACTTGTGAACGGAAAATATTCCAGTTCTTCAACACGCTTTGGTTTTGGCTTTTGCTCTTTTTGTTCGTTATTATTTTCCATAGTTATTTTATTAAATCATCAACGCTCACGCCAAAGGCTTTCGCAACCTTTTTAAGCGTGACTAATGTTGGATTCTGGTTTTCACCAGATTCCATTTTAATAAGCGTGTTATTGGCGACATCTGCCAATCTCGCTAACTTCTCTTGCGAAAGCCCTTTGGCTTCTCGCAATTTCTTTATGTTGTTTGCTAAATTTTGGCTTGTTGACATATAATCAATAAAAGATTAACATTATAGTGGAGTATCTATTAATCTGTTACTACTATGATGTTACACCAAAATTTAAAACAAATCAATATGAGTGATTTTTTTGCGGTGGCGAATTTTCCGAAAACCCCCAGTCCGAAACCCGCCCGCATTCCTCCCCAGACCCCTCCTGCGGGCGGGAAATCAGCCGAGGCAGGGCGAATCCATTCCCCCAGACAAATTGTTTCGCCCTGCCGAGTCCGTTTTAATCATTTGGATTCTGCTCGAAATAGTTTCGAACTTTGTCCAGCAAACACCGCCAAAATTCGGAATTCAAATTTCCGGCAAAAATATGGTCGGCGCGAAGCGCCATCTGTTCTGCATTCCCCCCACAAAATCCTGATTCTGCAAGGATTCGCCACGCTCCGCGTGGCTCGTCGTTTGCCAATACAAAAATATGAATAATCAAACCAAAAAGTTTTTCATATATACTCGCAAGTCTACGGACGACAAAGACAGACAAGTCCGCAGTATTGCTGACCAGTTGAGTGAGTTAAAAGAACTCGCCTTGAAAGAACAACTAGAAGTGGTAGATGTCTTTGTCGAAAAGCAGACCGCCAAAATACCAGGTCGCCCTGTTTTTAACGAAATGATGTTGAGAATGGAAGCGGGCGAAGCGTCTGGTATTTTGGCGTGGCATCCCGATAGACTTGCTCGCAACTCGGTAGATGGAGGAAAGATTATCTACCTCGTTGATACTGGAGTAATTTCAGAAATGAAATTCCCAACTTTTTGGTTTGATCCGACACCGCAAGGGAAATTCATGCTTTCAATCGCTTTTTCGCAATCCAAGTATTATGTGGACAATTTGTCGGAAAATATTAAGCGTGGTAAGCGAAATAAAGTGAAAGACGGAATATGGCCTCAAATGTCTCCACTCGGATATATAAACGAAGGTGGAAAAATTGTTGTTGATGAAAATATTGCACCGTTAATCAAGAAAACATTTGAGACATATTCGTCTGGGTCTTTCACTTTGCGCCAACTCCGCGACAAATTTAACGAACTTGGATTGAAACGAAAAAGCGGAAAGGAACTTGCGGTGTCGAATTATCAAAAACTTCTCAAAAATCCTATTTACACTGGTCTAATGAGATATAACGGAGAGATTTTTGAGGGCAAGCACGAACCGATTATCACAAAGAAACTTTTTGATTCCGTTCAAGAAGTGATGATAAGGAAATCCAAACCTCACTCGAAAGGACTAAAACCATTTTTGTATAGAGGATTTTTCCGTTGTGGAGAATGTGGGTGCTTCATTACCACAGAAACACAAAAAGGTCATAACTATTTGCGATGTACTAAACGGAAAAATCCTTGTACTCAAAAATATGTCCGTGAGGAGCTCATCACTTCTCAAATTCAAGAGGAAATCAAAAAAGTTTCTTTGCCTCTTGATTGGACGGAATGGATGATTGCCGAAAATGCAAAAGATCGGCAATCGGAAGTCCAATCGAGTACGCTTTTTGCGGATTCAACAAAAGCCGAGATTTCTCTTTTGGATTCCAAGATAGAGAAGCTGATGAGTGCCTATCTCGAAAGTGCGTTGTCACTTGAAGAATATCGCGAAGCTAAAAACAAGTTGGTCAATCAAAATCAGCTTCTCAAAGAGAAATTATCGGCTTTTGAGCAAAAAGCGAATAATCGGTTCGAACTTACAGAAAAGTTTTTGAAATACAATATGGAATTGGCAAACGACCGAACAAATGAGGAAAATACTCATTTGTTCAAAAAAGTCGGTTCGAACTTTCAAATTAAGGATCGAACCGTACTTTTTGAGCCACGCGGAGCATGGCGAATCCTTGCAGAATCAGGATTTTGTGGGGGGAATGCAGAACAGATGGCGCTTCGCGCCGACCATATTTTTGCCGGAAATTTGAATTCCGAATTTTGGCGGAGAGTGAGGGATTCGAACCCTCGGTCCCTTTAAGAGGACACCTCGTTAGCAGTGAGGCGCTTTCGACCACTCAGCCAACTCTCCATTATTTAATTTTGTGGTGGCGGACGAAAGTACCTTTCGTCCGCCTATTGCCTCATAAATATCGACAATCCTGCTCACACTTGTTCGCAGACCAGATGAAAAGTGAAACAGTTCATTTTTTGTCCACTCAGTTACGTCTCCTGTATTCTATTGCTCGCAATTGGACACGGATGTGTTCAATTGCGAGCAAGGATACCATATTTTTTTAGGACTCGCATGCAGGAATTAGTGTGCAAAAGCCACACAGGTTATTGAGGCAGGGGAGTGCGGCAAAAGCGAAGCTTTTGCCGCACTGAGCGTTGCTCCTGTGGTCACAACATCATCAACAAGAAGAATGTGTGCTCCAGTTACTTTTGAAGGTGAAGTCACGACAAACGCTTTCTCAAGATTCGTGAGACGTTTATCTCGAGGAAGATCTGTTTGTGGTTTTGTATTACGAGTCCGCTTTAGGATTCCTGTTTCAATTTCAACTTTTTTAGAAAGATTGCGGGCAAGGAGTACTTTATGGACTTGATTGTATCCTCGTGACCTCATTCGTGCATTTGAAAGTGGTATTGGAATTATGTAATCAAATGAACAAGTATTTTGTTTTAGGTACATATTAAAAAGAACATTGAGTAGAAGCCAAGCACGTGCGTTTGCGTGAAATTTTCCCTCATGAATAAGTGCGCGTACTTCTTTGGATTTGTAGTCACTGAGTGTATGCGTTGATTTTTTGCTCTGCAGATGATAAAGCAGTCGCACTTGTTTTGGAGTCATGTTTCGCACACAAAGGTTGTCTTCATCTGGCGGAAAAATAATATCAAAGATTCGTCTTAAAATATCAAACATGGTATCTATGAATATAGTATCATTTGATGATAGAATACTTTGTAAATTGCACATATGGGATTTGATCTTTCATCATTGACGTCATTCTTAAAGACAAGCGTTGCGACTCCATCAAAAGATGATGCTGTTATTGGTATTGATATTGGATCGTCCACGATAAAGATTGTCCAACTAAAAAATGCAAAAGGAGTTCCAACGGTTGAGACCTATGGTGAACTTCAATTAGGACCCTATGAAGGAGTTGATATTGGGCGAGCGACACATCTTCCCTCTAATAAACTAACTGAAGCGCTTATCGATATCTTGAGAGAGGCTGGGGCAAAAGGAAAGTTAGTTGCTTTTGCACTCTCGTACAACTCTAGTTTCTCTACAATAATCTCTATCCCTTCACTCGACCAAAAAAAGATTGGTGCTATTGTCCCCGTTGAGGCACGAAAATATATACCAATTTCTCTCACAAAAGTAACACTTGATTGGATGCCTCTTGAAGTTTCAAAGGAAGACAAGGTAACAAATGTTCTTATTACGGCGATATACAACGAAGCGTATTCACGTTATGAGTCCATTATGCTAGGTGGCAGTCTAGAGACGGTCGCGAGCGAGATTGAAACTTTTAGTTCAATTCGATCACTAGTTTCTCCTCAAGATGAGTGTGTTGCAATCATTGATTGGGGGGCGTCCTCTACTCGATTGTATATTATTGAAAAAGGTGTCGCCAGAAAAACACACAGTGTTCTCATGTCTGGATCTGAGTTAACGGGAATTCTTGAAAAGGAGCTCAAAATCGAATTTAAAGATGCAGAAGAACTCAAACGATCTGTAGGGCTACGAGGGAAGGAAGAAGATCCTCGGATTGAAAAAGCAATTGCACGTTCTCTTGAGCGTGGGTTGCGTGAGTTACATACCGTTGTGGTGCGGTATGAAGAAACTGGTGGCGCTCCAGTACAGAAAGTAATTATGAGTGGAGGAGGAGCCCTTCTTCAGGGAGTAATGCCATACGTTTCAGACATGTTCTCGAAGCCAGTTGTTGTTGCTGACCCATTTCAAAAAGTTGCATATCCAGCGTTTCTTGAAGACACACTGAAGGAAGCTGGACCACCATTTGCGGTTGCTGTTGGTATCGCGCTTCGAGCATTTCAAACAATTCAGTAACAGATGTCCACAGAAGTATTGTTTATGTGATGCATAAAGCGACGTATACTAGTTGTGATGACATATATACCTCGTTCTCCACTCGGTTTTAAAGATACGTCTGGTGCAGTTCCTGCTCATGTGAAGAAGAAGCACACTTTTCGTATTTTTAATTTTATTGCAGGCACACTTATTACCGTGTCTTTTGCAAGTGCAGTTGGGGTGTTTCTGTATACGTCACATGCGCAGACACAACTTGAAATGGCGAAATCAAATTTGCAAAAGGAAAGCATGAATGACAGCACGAAGAGTATTGAGGAAATTAGTCTTTTTGATCACAAGCTTAATGTGGCCCAGTATTTGCTTGATAATCATATTGCACCATCGCTCCTATTTAGTGAGCTTGAAGGATCAACAAAGGAATCTGTTCAATATGATCAATTTAAATTTACTTATGATCCTGGATTCGATGCTGTCTTGACGCTTACGGGAAGCACACGAGATTTTTCTTCAGTAGCACTCCAGAAAATGCAGTTTAAAAGAGCGGGTGTTTTTCGAGAGTTTGTCGTAAAGGATATTTCCGTTAAGAATGAAACTGGAGATGTAATTAATGGGATAGACCCTGATGCAGCAAAGCGAGCTGTTAGTTTTGGCATTACAGGATTGTTTGACACAAAATATCTTGCGTACACAGGAGAGAGAATTTTCGTAAATGAAAAGCCGCAGGAGGAAGTTGTCGAAACCTCTCCTCTTGATTTGGAGCTACAGGGCACAGCGTCTACAAGTAATGAAGTGACTCAGTAATATGTCTCGAACACTTACACCATTTTTATCGATTATCATTGCAATACTGTTGTTCTTGTTCTTCACTCAACCGAATTATGAGGAGGTTAAGAATCTTCAGAAAGAGACCGAAGAATATGTATCAGCAACTGAGAAGTACAACAATTTTAATACACGAATTGAAGAATTACTCACAAGGAAAGATTCTATAAAGGAGTCTCAGAAAAAAATGTTGGATCTCCTTGTTCCTAAAAGTATTGATGATACTAGAACACTTGTTGATTTGAAGGTACTTGCAGAGAAAAATGGCCTTTTGTTTGGGAATGTTTCTATTGAGGGTGGTGACATACAGTTACAGGCAAAATCCACGTCTGGTAATAAAGCCAAGGTCAGTACCACTGGAAGCAAGGAGCTTGTTACTTCAGATATTTCCTTTGAGGTTATTGGATTTTATCCACAATTCAAAGACTTCCTTCGTGATATAGAAAGTAGCTTAACTATTATGGAAGTAGTCGATATAACCTTTACTTCAAACGAGAGTCGCTTTCAGCAATTTTCAGTGAAGATCAGAACGTATGCGCTACCGCAGGGTAAATAATTTAAGTATTTATGTCACCAACATTTAAAAAATTGATCGCAGCATTATGTGTCATTGTCCTGTTAGGGGGAGTTTATGTTTATGTTTCTAGCAGAAATTCAGATAGCGAGATGGTCTTATCTTCAGGTGAATTTTTAAGTCCCGAGGCAGCACAGCGCACAGAAGAAGTTTTGAGAAATATACAGGAGATTGACGGTTATAAGTTGGACGACACGCTCTTCCTGGATAGACGTTTTACGTCACTTGTTGATACGAGAATTGAGCTTATAGACATACGGACTGGGAGATACGACCCATTTGTACCAGTTAATTAAGGTATATAGATTTTGCGTGTTATGAATCTTCTCGCGCTCCTTGCGGAAAAAAATGTAATTGACGCAGCACAGCGTGAGCGTGTGGAGGCGCTTGCTGTCGAATCAGGTATTTCTTATGAACGAGCTCTCCTTGATGGAGGTGTCGACCCAGACAGTATTCGCGATGCAATTGGCGCATATTTCGATCTTCCGACAAGAGCAATTTCCGAACGCGATACAATCAAGTCCTCTGCCCTTAAGTATCTTTCAGAGGAATCCGCACGTCACTATAAAATTCTCCCCATTGAACTTGAGGACGGGATACTTATTGTTGGACTTACTGATCCTGATGATCTTTCTTTCCGCGATGCACTTAATTTTATAACAGCAAAAGATCAAATTCCGTACAAATTGGTTGTTATATTAGAGCGAGATTTTGAATACGGCGTAAAATCATACGAAAACATAACTGGCGAAGTTGATGAGGCACTTGGTGTTCTTGAGTCTGAACTTGAGGAGGAAAGCGAAGGTGTTCCAGAAGAGAAAAAAAAGATAGAGGTTATTAAGGAAGACGCACCGGTAACAAAAATTGTTGCAACTATACTCAGGTATGCAGTTGATGGTTCTGCATCTGATATTCACATCGAACCTTCTGCAAAAAAAACCAATGTCCGGTTTCGTGTAGATGGAACACTTGTGCATAGTCTCGAACTCCCAGAAAAAATTCATCAAGCTGTAGTTGCCCGAATTAAAATTCTTTCATCATTGAGACTTGATGAGAAGCGTAAACCACAAGATGGTCGTTTCTCAGCATCTATTGATGGAAGACAGATTGATTTTCGTGTCTCGATTTTACCAACGAATCATGGTGAAAAAGTGGTGATGCGTATTTTGGATACAGAGGCAGGAATTCGTACGCTCGAGGATACCGGTGTGTCTGCACATAATATTGCGCTTATTCGAAAGGCTTTAGCACAGCCGTTTGGCATTATTCTTATTTCGGGACCTACTGGTTCAGGTAAGTCGACTACACTGTACGGTATGCTCTCTGAGGTTGATAGAATAGGAAAGAATGTTATTTCACTCGAAGATCCAGTTGAGTATAGTATTGATGGTGTCAGCCAATCACAAGTTAGGCCAGAAATTGGGTATACTTTTGCGAATGGTCTTCGGACGGCACTCAGACAAGACCCCGACGTCATCATGGTTGGAGAAATTCGTGATAAAGAGACAGCGCAACTTGCTATTCAAGCAGCACTTACGGGACATCTCGTACTCTCAACCATTCACACAAATAATTCTGTAGGTGTGATTCCGCGACTTATTGATATGGGCGTTGATCCATATCTTATTGCTCCAACACTTGAACTTGCACTCGCACAGAGACTCGTCCGCCGCATTTGCCCTAATTCTGGTAAAAAAGTACCTGTTGCAGGAAGTATTAAGGCGCTCATCGATAGTGAATTCGAAGATCTTCCTGAGCGTTTTAGAAAGATAATTCCTCAAAGTGATCACGTGTTATTTGTTGAGGCTACTGAAGAGTGTTCAAGTGGAACTAAGGGACGAGTTGCAGTTATGGAGGCAATTACGATTGATGAAGAGATTGAACGGCTCATCTTGGATGATGCAGACGAAGAAAAAATTCTTGCTGTTGCACGAAAAAATGGATTTATAAGTATGAAGGAGGATGCCATTATTAAAGCGCTAGACCACATCATTCCTTTTGAGGAAATAAGTACTCTTGGTGGCGCCATGCTTGTTTCTGATGAGGCGGAGAAAGAGGCTGTTGAAATTAAAGACGTTGATCTCGCACCATCTGTCGATAACCAAGTATCATCTAATGTATAACAGCGTATAATATAAATATGAAAATATTACTTGTCGACGACGATGCATTTCTTCGAGATATGTATGCAACAAAATTCAGGGAACTTAAACACACTATCAATGTTGCTGAAACAGCAGAAAGTGCTTTAGTAAAACTTCAGGCAGATACCTATGATGCTGTTCTCTTAGACATGATAATGCCAGGAATGACCGGAGTTGATTTATTGAAACAGATTCAGAAAGAAAAAATTGGCGGCAATCCAAAGTTTATTATGCTCACGAACCAAAGTGAAGAGTCTGATAGAGAAGCCGCGCTTGCTGCAGGCGCTGCGGGGTATATTGTCAAAGCAGAGCTTATCCCGAGTGAGGTAGTCGCAGAAGTACTTAAACTTGTTTCAAAAAAATAGCATGTCAACAGTTGATTACAAAAGAGAACTTGAAGACCTTATTGATATCGTTGCGACAGAGAAGGGCTCCGATATTCATTTGTCTGTGGGAGGACATCCTGTTATTCGTGTTGACGGTTCGCTCATTCATCTTGAGAAAAAGCCGATACTCACAAACGCAGATGTCGAGGGTTTTATGCACGTTCTTTTGACCAAAGAACAAGAAGAAAAATTTATTGAAACAAGAGAAATCGATTTTTCATATGCAGCGAAAGACGGGGTTCGTTTTCGCGGGAATGGTTTCTTTCAAAAAGGTGCTATATCTGTCGCACTTCGGCATATTTCAAAAGAGATTAAGAATTTTGATGAGTTAGCACTTCCTGCAGTTCTTGAATCATTCACACAGCGACCGCAGGGATTTTTTCTCTGCGTTGGTCCGGTAGGTCAAGGAAAATCAACAACACTTGCTGCAATGATTGAACTCATCAATCAGACACGGGCGGAACATATCATGACCATCGAAGACCCAATTGAGTATATTTTTGAACCCAAAAAATCCCTTATTGATCAACGTGAGGTTCGTGTCGATACCGCTGATTTTCATACAGGCCTACACTCTGCATTTCGTCAGGACGTTGATGTGATTATGGTTGGAGAGATGCGTGGAAGAGACACTATTTCAACAGCGGTAACTGCAGCAGAGACAGGGCATCTTGTCTTATCGACACTCCATACAAATGACGCCGCACAAACAATTGATCGTATTATTGATACATTTCCTGCAAGTCAGCAAGATCAGATCCGCGTCCAGCTCTCCGGCTCACTCACTGCCATTTTTTCTCAACGTCTCATACCGAGAATTTCAGGAGGTCTTGTTCCAGCTTTTGAGCTCCTCATTAATAATACTGCAGTATCAAACTTAATCCGGGAGCGACGGACTCATGAGATTCAAACAGTCATCGAGACGGGAATGGATATTGGTATGATTGATATGAATCGTACACTCGTTGAGTTAGTACAACAGGGGGAAATAACTGTTGAGAATGCTTTTGCATACTCAACTAATCCAAAGGGGCTTGAACGTTTAATGTAATTTAATTCTATGTTGTTTTCATATAAAGCAGTCGATAAAGCAGGAGCTCCTCGAGAGGGAACCGTTGACGCGCAAAATATAGAGTCGGCGATTGAGACAGTCGAAACTCGTGGCTATACCATTGTTTCTCTTGACCCAATCAACAAAGCGAAGAATTCCTTTTTGGATGTTGAAATTACGTGGTTTGATCGTGTCTCAAATAAGGACGTTGTGATTCTGTCGCGACAAATCGCAACACTTTTTGAAGCGCAGGTATCGGCGCTCCGTATCTTCCGCCTCCTTGGTACAGAAATTGAAAACCCGAAGCTGCAGCAAATTTTAAATGATGTGAGCAACGACCTTCAGGGAGGAAGTTCAATATCACGTGCGCTCGCACGGCATCCGGATGTTTTTTCTGAATTTTATGTGAGTATGGTCAAAGCTGGTGAAGAATCAGGGACACTCGAAAAGACGTTCATGTATCTTGCAGATTATCTTGACCGTATGTACCAAGTGGTTTCAAAGGCAAGAAATGCACTTATCTACCCAGCATTTGTCATCTCGATATTTATTGGTGTGATGATGCTCATGCTCACACTCGTTATTCCAAATATTAGTGCAATACTTCTCGATTCTGGGCAAGAAATCCCTGTCTACACAAAGATCGTCATCGGACTTTCAAGCTTCCTGACAAATTATATTGGACTCATTCTCGTATTTATCACGCTTATGGGAGTTGTGTATTGGCAGTTTCAAAAAACCGAAGCCGGCAAGCGAACGGTTGATGAATTTAAGCTCGCAATCCCTTTTATTGGTTCGCTGTACCAAAAACTTTTCCTAACGCGTATCTGTGACAACCTTGCAACAATGCTTACGAGTGGTATCTCGATGGTTCAGGCACTTGAGGTTACTGCAGAAGTTGTCGACAACCGAGTCTATAAGGAAATAATTGAGAGTACCCTTATTAATGTGAAAGGTGGACGATCTTTTGCAGATTCAATTGCTGAGTATCCTGAAATTCCTGGAGTGCTTGCGCAGATGAGTAAGGTGGGTGAAGAAACAGGGAAGCTCGGTGACATTCTCAGCACGCTCGCTGTTTTCTATCAGCGTGAAGTTAATAATGCTGTAGACACACTCATCAGCCTCATTGAGCCAGCAATGATAGTGCTTCTTGGACTTGGAGTCGGAGTGCTTTTGGCATCTGTACTCATTCCTATCTACAATATTACGGGGGCTATCTAGGACTTTTTTAAGCAAAATTACTTAGTGTAGGTCTTGGATTTGTTTACTTTCATAGAGCTTTGTCCACAGGCAGTGCTCTAAATGCTCTCAAACACAGTATAATAGTTTGTAACCACACTACGTGGAGTAATATATTACTTATTAAATTAAATATGATGAAAAATACATACAAACGAGGTTTTACACTCATCGAACTCCTCGTAGTGATCGCTATTATTGGTATCTTGGCTTCAGTGGTTCTTGCATCACTTAACACAGCTCGAGATAAGGGAGCAGACGCTGCTGTGAAGGGGGCGCTTTCACAAATGAGAGCACAAGCAGAATTGTTTTACGATACAGGTAGAACATATGATACTATGTGTGGAGATCCCCAAGTTGATAGTATTCTTGGGAACGCTGCCTCAAATTCAGTTGCTGGAGCAACAGTTGTTTCTGTAGATGGTACAGCAGGAACTGCAACAACAGTGATTTGCCACGATTCCCCTACTGCTTACGCAGCCGCAGCACCACTTAAAGGAACCTCTGGTTCATATTACTGTGTAGATTCTACTGGAGTCACAATGGTTACTGGAACGGCTTTGGTCGCTTCGGGAACTGTCTGTCAGTAGTCTTTTATAAACAAAAAACACCCTTTAAAAAGGGTGTTTTTTGTTTATAAGTCACGTAAGTTTCATAATAGTTTGGTATACTGAAAATATTAGTATAGTTTTGTTTTTTGACCTGTAATGAATTATTCTAAACTTAAAAATGGCTTTACACTCCTAGAGCTTCTTGTAGTAATTACAATCATAAGTATTGTCGCTGTAATTACTGTCGTTTATATTGGCGAATCTAAGGATAAAGGAGCTGATGCGGGTGTTAAATCAAATATAATTAACGCGCGCTCACTAGCCGAAGTGTATTATACGAACAACAATAAGACATACGAAGGTGTTTGTGGAGTAGTCGGAGCTGACATGATCGGACACACTATACAAAAAGCAAAAGAAGCGTATGGCGGAAATGCAAAAAATTCCTACACGGACTCAGTTGCAAGTACCTGGAATACAGAAGAATGTCACGATTCACCAGACGGATACGCTGTGTGGGTTCCTGTAAGGGCTTCAACAAACGCAAATCCAAGAGGGTTCTGTATAGATGGTAATAATGTGACAGACATAGCAACGAGTATTCTTAATGTGAATGACACAGTTTGTCCGTAGGTTTACTTGAGGTTAGTAACGTATAGTCGCATCAATTTTCAATGAAGAATACATACAAACGAGGTTTCACACTCATCGAACTCCTTGTCGTGATTGCAATTATTGGTGCATTAACATCAATAGTTCTTCCGTCACTTAATGCAGCTCGTGACAAAGGCATTGATGCGGCGGTAAAAAGTAACCTTAGTGGAATACGAGATCAGATGGCGATTTTCCGAGATAATACTGGGAATGCATATACTGGAGGATGTGCAGACCCAAATATTACCAACACAATGGCAGTAGCTACGAGTACAGTAGCACCAACTCAAACAATAGGTGGTTTCGGTGATGGAGAATGTATCGCAACAGCAACGGAGTGGTCGGCTTGGGTTAATCTCAAAGCATCTTCGACCACTGCGTGGTGTGTCGACGCACAAGGGAATTCTAGCGTGATAGCAGCACAAAACAGTAGTACGGCAAATCTAACTGTTTGTCCATAGATAAGACTACGCCCGTTATTCCATTGCTATTCTCCATGTTGACCAAGGCAAGGCCTCGGTCAACATCAAGGGAACTCAGGTGAAATAGCTGCGCAAAACAGTAGTGTCGTTGACCTAACTGTTTGTCCGTAAACAAGTCTACATCCGTTATTCCATTGCTATTCTCCATGTTGACCAAGGCAAGGCCTCGGTCAACATGTTATAATTTTTATTATGTCGTATAGAGAGACAGAATTCGCTCCTGAGGAGTTTTACCATATTTATAATCGTGGTAATAGCAGGCAAGAGATATTTTTAGACACTGCGGACTATAAGCGTTTCCAAGATCTTTTATATCTCGCAAATGCAGTAGAACCTATCTCTGTCCGTAATGCTCGTAGGAATGGTGTATATGAGGTTGAGAGGGGAGAACAATTAGTCGCTATTGGTGCATATTGCCTCATGCCAAACCATTTTCATATTTTGTTGACGCCGCTTACTGATAATGCAGTAACGACCTTTATGCTTAAAGTCGCAACAGGTTATGCAATGTATTTTAACAAGCGATATACACGTACAGGCAGTCTCTTTGAAGGCAAGTTTAAATCAAAACATGTTATAGGAGATGAATATATGAAATATTTATTTTCATATATTCATCTTAATCCGCTTAAGTTAAAACATACTGATTGGAAGACACGAATCTTGAAGGAAAAAGATCTGTTAAGGCAAGGACGCGAATATCAATTTTCTTCATATCAGGATTATGTGCAGGACTTACGAAGTGAATCAATGATTCTTGGAAAAGATCATTTTCCAAAGTTTTTCTTAAACCCAGTATCCTGGGAAGGCGAAATGAGGGAATGGATCACATTTCCGGAAGTAAACACTTGACCGAGGCCTTGCCTCGGTCAAGTTCGGGTGTGGGGTTTTATACTTGTTTTGTATGGAAATATTTTTGTATGGAGTAATTTTTATCTTTGGAACGATCATTGGTAGTTTTTTGAATGTCGTTATATATCGACTCCATACGGGGAAATCACTTAATGGACGTTCGCACTGCATGACATGTGGTAAAACACTTACATGGTACGAACTTTTTCCACTTGTCTCATACATCTTCCAAGGTGGAAAGTGCCGTGGTTGTTTTGCACACATACCATCAAGGTATCTTTTTGTGGAGCTATTAACAGGCCTTTCGTACCTGACCGTGTGGAACATTTTTGCGCATGATATCTTTTTGTTGGTTGTATATTTTATTCTCGTCTCTGTCTTTATCCTTATTGTTCTCTATGACATTCGACATACGATTATTCCTGATGAACTGACGAGCGTTGTGATTATTGTTGCCATGGTACTGGTTGGATATGAACTTATGCAGGGGAATGAGGGTATTCTCAGTACTTTTGCCTATCGTATTGGTGCGGGCTTCATCGCTTCATTCTTTTTCTGGGGTTTGTGGTACATCTCTAAAGGGAGATGGATTGGTTTTGGTGACGCCAAGCTTGCGCTACCGCTCGGTGTCATTGTCGGTATCGGTGGAATTTTTTCTATGATTGTTCTTTCGTTTTGGATTGGTGCTGCTGTCAGTCTTTTTCTTCTCGGAATTGAACGACTGCTTAAAGGGGGAAAAACTAACTTACATTTTCTTTCAACACCACTTACAATTAAGAGTGAGGTACCATTTGCGCCATTTCTCATAACCGGTTTTTTGTTAGTACAATTTTTCCATGCTGACATCTTTAATATTACGTATGCGCTTTTTTTCTCGTAGTTTTAGTGCCCCTTTCTCAAAAGGATTTACCCTTGTTGAACTTCTTGTATCAATCGCGATTATCGGAATTGTGACGAGCATTGTCCTTTTAAAATACAACACCTTTGATAGTACGGTACTCCTTAAGGGTGTAGCATATGAAATCGCACTCACACTCCGAGATGCTCAAGTGAAGTCAATAAGTGCAATAGGAACCAGTGGTGAATTCAGTTACCCATACGGCGTGACATTTAATACAGGGTCTGACTCAAAAAGGTATACAGTGTTTCGGTATGAGTCTACCACTTACGGTGATGATCCATACTACTCAAGTCCAGCTGTAGATGTCCTTACAACAATCATAGACCGCTCGATGCATGTGAGTGAGATTTGTATATATGGAACACCTTTGGGGGATCCTTGCAGTGTGGACAGGCTTGACGTATCGTTTCGTCGTCCGGAATTTAATTCGATATTTTATGCTGATGCAACAGGAGGACCATTTACTGATATCGTGAGGGCAGAGATAAAAGTAAATTCAGTAGGGAACCCACTGAATGTTTTTGTCGTTGAAGTCTCTCAGTTTGGTCAAATTTCAATATATAAACAATGAAATGTTGTATGATTTTATTTAGCAATAAAAATGCCCGCAGTAGAAAAAAAATTGTTCAGGGATTTTCTCTTATTGAGCTTATGGTTTCTTTGTCAGTATTTTCTATGGTGATGCTCATTAGTACAGGAACATTACTTATAATGATTGATATAAATGCGAAGGCGCAAGCGTTATATTCGTCAACGACAAACATATCATATGCACTCGATAACCTGACTCGTGAAATACGCACCGGTTATAATTACAACTGTTTTCATTCTAACGACTTAGATGTGCAGACTCTTCCAGTAAAAGGATCTACAGCTGACTGTCCATCTTCTGATAATGCTATTGCTTTTACGAGAGAAAGCGATGGAGCACGTGTTGGATTTAGAAAAAATGACATCTCTGGTTCACTTGAGAAAAGAATTGACAAGATTGGTAATAGTGGGTCCTGGATACCAATAACTTCAGATAAAGCAGTTACTGTTGATGTGTTCGATATAACAGTGGATAATTCTGTACCATATTATCCAGCAACCTCAAATACAAACCAGCCAGTTGTCGACATCGTTGTAAAGGGCTCGATGAATAATGGGCTTGATCAGAACACAACATTTAATATTCAGTCACACATTGTACAGCGAAGGCTCGATTTGTAACATTATTTTTATGCGATGGAATGACATTCAAAAAAAAGAAGAAGGATTTACTCTTATCGAGACACTCGTTGCTATTTCGATACTGCTTATTGTGATCATTGGCCCAATTACGGTTGCTCAGAAGGGTGTTCAAAATGCTTATTATGCAAATGAACAAGTGACAGCTGTATTTCTTGCTCAAGAAGCAATTGAGGGCGTTAGGATCCTTCGTGATTCTGCAGCACTTGATGTGCTTGATATTCCGACAAATAAAACATGGACATGGTATACAGATGGTAGTTTTTCTAATGAGTGCAAGACGGTATCTGGGTGTGCATACATGAGTGGTCTTCTCACTGATTGTTCTTCAGCTAATTCATGTCAATTAAAAATTGATGGTAATGGTAAGTATTCTCACGCTCTTGGCGCAAACTCATCATTTACGCGAAAAGTATATATAAGAGAACCTCTTCCTGGCACTGTCGAAGTGAAGGTAGATGTTGAGTGGACCTCAAGAATATTCGGAAGTGGGAATAATAATCGAAAAGTAACACTCCAGACATGGATATATGATCGTTATCAACGTTATGAAGAATAATATTATGCGCACACATACTAATCAGGACGGCATCACCCTTCTTATTACACTTCTCCTCATGGGCGTCTTACTTGGTGTAAGTGCGTCACTTTTGAGCGTTACACTCAAACAGTACCAACTTTCTGGTATTGCAGTCGCTTCCGAGATTGCATTTCAGGCCGCAAATGCTGGACTTGAGTGTGCTGCGTACTATGATAATCAAAAGAATGTTGTGAGCCCATTTGAGGTTAACCAAGATGGAATAACGCCGCAAGGCGCCCCGGCGCAAATTTCGTGCATGGATGTAGGGACATTTATAAATGATGCACCTTCTCCAGGGAGCATGATTATTGCTGGCGAACAACAACATTTTCAGTTTACATGGGGAGACCCAGGTGTCTGTACTGATATTAGTGTTTGGAAATTTATCGGTGGACAGGAGGTCACTGTAGATGGGCAGAAAATGAGAGACAGTAGCGGTGTTGATAACGAGTGTCCTAGTTACGAAGGTGTTACTTGTACAGTAATTCAATCACGCGGCTATGACGTCCCCTGCGCCCAAATCGGGACGAGTGCACGCGTTGTTGAAAGAGAGTATACACAGGTGTATTAGACAGCTATGTTTTAATGTCTGTATTTTGGATACTTTGTAACAAAATGAGTAGAAGATAACTGATTAAATTTTAGCCTTGCCCAAGTACGAAACTCGTATACTATTTGTAGTATGAATATCCCGAAGCATATGATAACGCGTGCAGATGAGCTTTCTCGTCTAATTTCACATCATCAGAGCCAGTATCATGAAAAGGATGCTCCAGAAATTAGTGATGAGATATATGATTCTTTTGTTACAGAACTCCTCTCGATTAAAAAAAAATACCCAGAATTAGAAATGTCCTATGTGCAGACAGATGCCATAGGAGGACGGCCAAATGATGCTTTTAAAAAGGTGACACACCATGTACGGCAGTGGTCGTTTGATAATGTTTTTTCTGATGAGGAACTTCGAGAATGGGAAGAACGAACATACCGACATCTCAAAAAGCAAGATATTACGACAAAAAAAATCACGTACGTTAGTGAGCACAAAATCGACGGGCTTAAGATAATTCTCGAATACACAAAAGGAAGGCTTGTGCGTGCAACAACACGGGGTGACGGTGTTGTGGGGGAGGATGTAACGCACACTGCGCAAATGATTAGAGATATTCCACAAACACTCATTGCACCCGCCACCATCACTGCGGTTGGTGAAGCTTGGCTTTCACAAAACGAGTTTGCGCGAATCAATATGGAGCGTGAAAAATTAGGGGAGGCATTGTTTGCGAATCCGAGAAATGCAGCTGCTGGTTCGGTTAGACAACTTGATCCAGAAATAACACGCAAACGAAAACTTTCATTTTTTACCTATGATATAGATTATATTGACGAAGCGACCCTTCAAGGGAAGGTGCCAGAGACACAAGCAGAAGAATTGGAGCTATTACAAACTCTTGGTTTTGTTGTTAATCCATATACAAAGCTCTGCAACACTCTAGACGACGCGATTGTAGATTATAAAAGATGGATACCTAAAAAGCACAATATGCCATATGGCATGGATGGTACGGTCATTAAGGTTAATGAAATTACCATTCAGAAAATACTTGGCTACACCGCAAAGTCGCCACGCTTTGGTATTGCATATAAATTTCCTGCTGAAGAAACCACTACGGTTGTGGAGGATATTGTGCTGCAGGTTGGACGAACGGGGGTGCTGACGCCCGTGGCACATCTTCGTCCAGTACGTATTGCAGGCTCTGTGGTGTCTCGAGCAACACTCCACAATGAAGACCAAATTAAACGTCTCGATGTCCGTGTGGGAGATACCGTTATTATGCAAAAGGCAGGGGACGTGATTCCTGAAATATTACGAGTCGTCCTTCCACTTCGACCAGAAAAAACACAACCGTTTCGTTTCCCCACAAAAGTTGCTGAGTGTGGCGGGGATGGAAGTATCGAGCGAATTCCGGGAATGGCTGCGTATCGGTGTGTTGCTAAAGATTCTGACACACTCCATAGGCGGCGTCTTCATTATTTTGTTTCAAAGAAGGCACTCAATATCGACGGCGTTGGGCCAAAGATTATTGATATCCTACTCGATAATAATCTTATCAATAGTTATGTAGATCTCTTTTCTCTTACTGAAGGTGATATGAGTGGGCTTCCGGGTTTTAAAGATAAAGCAGTAAAAAATGTTATCACGGCGATAGAAGTGGCGCGAAAGGTTCCTCTGTATCGACTTCTCGTCGCACTATCTATTGAACATGTTGGTGAAGAAACTGCACGAATTATTGCAGAATCAATGCAATCTATTGAGCGTATACAAAATGCGACATACGAAGAACTTTCAAATATACACGGTGTTGGTGAGATTGTTGCTGAGTCACTCATTGCATGGTTTATGGATAAGAATCACACAAAAACACTCGATGCGCTCCTCAAACATATACATATTGAGACTGTCCAGAAATCGAGCACAAATACAGACCTTGCTGGAAAGAGCTTTGTGTTCACGGGGTCATTGCCGACACTCAGCCGTAGTGATGCGGAATCTCTCGTAAGGAGCCATGGCGCTTCCGTGGCGAACTCGGTTTCAAGCAAGACAAGTTACGTAGTTGTCGGAAGTGACCCCGGGTCAAAGGCAGAGAAAGCAAATCTTTTGGGTATTCAAATTCTTAATGAAGTAGAATTTAAAAAACTTATAGGACCGACTGAGTGAAGGTGGCAACTTTAACTACTGGATGATAGTATACGCATATTATGAAACGGGAAGATATTGAACATCTCGCGAAACTTTCGCGTATAGCAGTGACCGACGCTGAGGCAGATGATCTTGCGAAAGACATCACCAGTATTTTGGGCTATGTGGGCGAAATCGAAGAAATCACGAGCTCAAGCGAAATAGAAAAAAAGGTTGGTCCACTCTTTAATGTTATGCGAGAAGATGAAAATCCTCATGAATCAGGGCTTTTTACTGAGGATTTACTCAATCTTGTACCAGAGCGCGATGGACCGTACGTGAAAGTTAAAAAAATCATTGGTGATAAAGCGTAAGTTTATGACAATTACAGAACTGAGAAAAAAATTTATTGAAGGTTCATATACACCGCTTGATGCGTACACTGACACACGTGCAACGATTGATGCAAAGGATCAGGATATACACGCATTCCTTGACGTATATGATGATGGGAGAGAAAGTGCTGAGAAGGCTACGAATATTTATAAAGAGAAAGGTGAAGAGACTCCTCTTCTTCTTGGTATGCCACTTGCAATCAAGAATAATATTCTCATTAAAGGGAAGAAGGCGACGGCTGCATCAAAGATTCTCGAAAATTATATTGCCCCGTACGATGCCACGGTAATTACAAGACTCAAAGAACAGGGCGCGGTCTTTGTAGGAAGTACGAACCTCGATGAGTTTGCAATGGGTTCCTCAACGGAGAATTCTGCATTTGGACTTACAAAAAATCCCGTTGATCCGACACGTGTTCCTGGTGGGTCATCGGGGGGTTCGGCAGCAGCAGTCGCTATGGGTGCTGCTGTCGCTTCTCTTGGTACAGACACCGGTGGCTCGGTACGTCTTCCTGCGAGTTTCTGCGGTGTTGTTGGTTTTAAGCCAACGTATGGAAGAGTTTCTCGGTCGGGACTTATTGCGATGGGCTCATCACTTGATCAGGCGGGGACACTCACAAATTCTGTCCGTGACGCTGAAATACTTTTTAATTCGATTAATGGGAAGGATCCTCTCGATGCAACGACAATTAATGTAGATACATACTCACAGGTCAGGGCGAAGGACACCTATCGGATTGGTATCCCACGAGATTTTCTTAGTAATGAGGGGATGGATCCAGATGTACTTCAGGTTTTTAATGACACCATAGAGAACCTCAGTAAAGTGGGGCATGAGATTGTTGATATATCTCTCCCACTCATGAGAAAAGGTCTCGCTGCATACTACATCGTGATGCCTGCAGAGGTTTCGTCAAATCTTGCACGATACGATGGTGTACGTTTTGGACTTCATGTAGATGGAGATTCATTACTTGAAGACTATATGAAGACGAGAGCGGAAGGTTTTGGTGATGAAGTTAAGCGACGGATACTTCTCGGAACCTACGTGCTTTCAGCTGGGTATTACGACGCGTATTATGGAAAAGCCGAACACCTACGCACGATGATGCGAGAAGAACTTTTGCAGGTATATAAAAATGTTGATTTGATCATGACGCCGACTGCGCCAACTCCAGCATTTAAGATTGGTGAAAAAAGTGATCCACTCTCAATGTATCTTGCAGACATATTTACGGTTCCAGTCAATCTCACAGGAGTGCCTGCTATCTCAATCCCTGCAGGAACTGTTGATCGGGACGGAATTTCTCTCCCAGTTGGGGTACAATATATAGCACCACATGCTGGTGACGAACGTCTCTTCGATTTTGGAAAGAAGATCTATGATGAGGGGGTGATGCAGTCTGAATAGCTGTGTAAAAACTATGCCATACGTACCTGATGAAAATGATCTTGCGGTCAAGACATATGGAGTTGATCTTGAACGGTTAGCTCGATTTCTCTATGAAAAATTTACTGACAATGATTGGGACGCTTTCGTGTCTGCAGCAAGCTTTTGGTGGAATATTTATTCAGTCATTGCGATTATTCTGTCGCTGGTATTTATTATCGGATTTGTTTATGCAAAAATTCGATACGGACAACTATCAGATCTTGAACAAGAAGCTCTTCGAGAAGCAGAGGCTCAGTGGGCTGCAACGAACGAAAGTGGTGATACAAAAAACACTCGCTGGGATTCGATCTTGGCGCATGTTGCGGATAATCGTCCTGAGTCATGGAGGATTGCAATTATTGAAGCTGATATCCTTCTCGATGAGACACTTTCGAAGGCGGGGTATGTTGGACAGAGCATTGGCGATAAGTTAAAAACTGCAAATACACAATCATTTACGACAATTCAGGATGCGTGGGAGGCACATAAAGTACGTAATGATATTGCACACGTTGGGAGTGACTTTGTTCTAACAAAGAAATCTGCCCAAGAAACAATCGTTCGGTTTGAAAGAGTCTTCCGAGAATTTGGGGTTATTTGATTTGCAGTGCGCTAATTGATCTGAGTATTCGTCTTCGTAAAACCGTTCCTTTTTTGTGCCCCTCACTCGAATAGAGTCCCAATCCAAACATGTGACCATCTCGTTTTGAGAGTGTACTAATTTCGGATTTTCCAATCGAACCAATGTAAAATAGACAAGTAGAGCCATGTTTGCTACACTTGAAAAATTCTGTAAATATTATTTTATTTGTAGAGTATGTGTAATTATTTGATTACAGAGACGCGGGGTAGAGGAGAGGTACCTCGGGAGGCTCATAACCTCCAGACCCCGGTTCAATTCCGGGCCCCGCAACAAGAATAAAACAACACTCCGTTTTGGGGTGTTGTTTTATTTTCTGTGAGGAGGAAAGAAAGCAAACTGCTTTGCTTTCGTCGGGATTGAACGAGCGGAGCAATATTTTAGCTATTCCTAATGCTAAAATGAGTGAGCTGAGCTAACAAATTCTTAAGAACAAAGTGAGTTAGAAATTTGACGTCAATTCCGGGCCCCGCAACAAGTATAGAAAAGGATCAGCCTCGTGCTGGTCTTTTTCTTTGTTTGTGTTCAGGAATTGAGTAGGGTGGTTTTGAAGGTCAATTAAGCACCTTCTGGTGATGTTATGTCTATGCAAAATGTGGTATAAATTTATACATTATGCAATGTGTTATCTTAGCCGCAGGAAATGGTAAGCGTCTTCGTCCGCTTACTGAGGATAAACCGAAACAATTAGTTACCGTTCATGGGAAGCCACTTATAGATTACATCGTGGAAGCACTCCCAAGCGCTATTGATGAGCTTATTATTGTTGTTGGATATCGTGGAGATATGATTCGTGAGTACTGCGGAGAAATTTTCCATGGAAAGAGAGTTACCTACATTGATCAATTCGTTGCAGAAGGCACCGCTCGTGCTCTTTGGCTTTGTAAAGATTTACTAAAAGGAAGATTTCTCTTTATGTTTGGCGATGACATCCACGGGCGAGAGGACCTAGCAAGAGCCGTTTCATTTGTCCGGTCAATTCTGGTTTCATCAGTAACTAGTCCAGAAAAATTTGGTATCGTGGTACGAAATCCTGACGGCACCTTAGGACTCATGATTGAGAAACCGGAACATGCTCCTTCAAACTGTGCGAGCACAGGTGCAATGGTTCTTGATGATCATATTTTTGAATTCGAACCCCAAACCCCAGTGGGGGATGAATACTACCTTACGGAAGTCATTGAACGATACGCACAGAAGTACCCTATTGCAGTCGTCGAACAAAATTTATGGATCCCGATAGGTTACCCTGAGGATATAACTAAAGCAGAGACATTGCTCTCAGTGTATAAAAGGATTTAGGAATACTGTCGCATATGCAATGTGTTATTTTGTGTGCAGGTAAAGGTGTTCGAATGCGACCACTTACTAATACCTGTCCGAAACCACTCCTTAAGGTACTCGGAAAACCAATTTTGGAATATATCGTTACTGCGTTACCTCGAGAGGTTGACGAGATTGTACTTATTGTGGGTTATCTCAAGGAGCAAATTATTGAACTTTGTGGTACGGAGTATTTTGGAAAGAAGGTAACATATTGTGTACAGAAAAATTTTGCAGGAGGAACAGGAGACGCTCTTTTGTGTGCAAGAGATGTGCTTCATGGAAAATTTCTATTTATGTATGGTGATGATATTCATGGAGAAGAAGCACTTGCACAAGCTATAGTTAAAGATCATGCTATCCTTGGAACTCATTCAGATACTCCAGAGAAGTATGGGGTCTTGATTCCAAATGAAGATGGTACATTACAAGCAATTATCGAGAAGCCTGAAAACCCACCATCTAATCTCATAAACATAGGAGGCTTTGTTATAAATGATTCAATTTTTCAATATGACACACCGGCGCCACACTCTGGTGAGCTCTATGTTACTGATATGCTCACCGAGTATGCAAAAAAGAACCCCGTCCAAATTTTGAGACAGGATTTCTGGGTCCCACTTGGATGTCCTGAGGACATTGTAAAAGCAGAAGCAATTCTCTAGAAGTTTCCATTGGTTGAATTTCAATGTTTCAAATGGTATTCTAGCAAACACACAATTAAAAACATGTCGGCGTAGCTCAGTTGGTTAGAGCATCTCACTCATAAAGAGAAGGTCGGAAGTTCAAATCTTCCCGTCGACACCAAGAAAACCGCCTCGTGGCGGTTTTTGACTGTCGACTGAGTACAGTCTGGGAGACTGTACGTGAAGATTTGAAAAGGTTGCCAGCTCTTTTGAAGAAAAGAGCGATAACCTGTACTGAATATACAAGAAGTAATGGAGTCAACACATCAACTTTCTGAACGGATCTCTGATACAGGTTGTGTATATAGATTTCAAATTGGAAGTAAAGAAATCTTCAGTGACCTAATTAAACATGGATTTAATGAACATAAGTCAAATCGTATGATTCTGCCGTACATACCAGTACAGTATGTTGGGGATTTTATGCGTGGTTACTTTGACGGGGATGGTAATGTTTGGGTTGGGTTACTTAATAAAAATAGAAGAAATCCAACTTTAGTTATCCAGGTGGCTTTTACAAGTGGAAGCCCGTATTCCTTGAAGGACTACTAGCACTTTTGAAAGAAAACGAAATTAAAGGTGGTTCAATATACACGTCAAAAACTAAGAATTTTTCGAGACTCCAACTGAGTACACAAGACGCTTTGAAACTTAGTGAAATCATGTATAATGGGCAACCGAAGCTTTATCTGAAAAGAAAAAGGCTTCGGTTTGATCAGTTCAAGATGAAGAAGAGTTGCGGTCGTAGCTCAACTGGTTAGAGCATCCGCCTGTAGTTCGTGCAGCTTTCCCTTCGAAAGGGGGATTGAAACTTTCCGGGATATCGGTGAAGGCTAAGTCTCTATGAGATATGCGAATACCGAGGGAACCTCATACACAAAAACACATAGTATGAGGGCGCCGTAGAGACTAGATACCGGGGTACCTAAGAATCGTAAGATTTATGGTAAAGATATAGTCCACGCCACTATGAAAATAGTGGAAGCAGTGCACGCGGAAGGTTGCCGGTTCAAGTCCGGTCGACCGCGCAATTAGCAAAACAGCAATTTCTTTTAGAAATTGCTGTTTTGGTTTTGAGCCATCTCCAAAAATCGGACTGGGACCTTTACGTTACAGTCAAATGAATGAGAGTCGTAAGAGAAGTGCGCTAACCCATCTTTTGAGCCGTCTCGCAGGATCGAACTGCGGACCTTGTCGTTACGAGTGACATGCTCTACCAACTGAGCTAAGACGGCTCAAAAAGCAGGTTATTGTATAGTGACTTTTCTTATGACCGAGTGAGTGCTGACTGTATGATCCTCATACGAATGTAATGCTCTACCAACTGAGCTAAGGTGGCGACAACCAATCCTAGTACAGAAACGTTTTGTTTTCAATTGAATGTTTGGTATTCTTGCTATTGCAACGTGGGGGACGTTGGCTATTTGTTAATAGTCCGATTGGTGATTGATGCCAATTTTTATAACCGCCTCCATGTTGCACTAATTTGCCATCTTAGCTCAGTTGGTAGAGCGCATCCATGGTAAGTCGCATCGACTTCTTGCCCGATAATTTGGAAACAGATTATATGAACCCCGAATAACGGTTAACGGCTAAAGTGTAGCTAAGACCGTGGCACTCATTTTTGAGGGCCCGAACGACTGACAAGGGACGCTGCGTTCATATGAACATGCGTAAGATACAGTCTAGCCCCCATATATCACTTTTTATAAAATGGGGTGTAAGCGAAGGATGAGGTCCCCGGTTCAATCCCGGGAGATGGCTCATGAGGAACAAAGCCAAGACAGCACGTAAGTGCTGTTTTTAGCTTTGAGTCGAAAGCTGTGCCACTGAGATTTTGTTTGGTAGACTAAATCTGCAATCACTTGGTTGTGTAGTTTGCTCTTTAAAAATGTAATTTGGCAAAATGGTCTATGTGGCATAAACCACAGCACCATAGCTTGCCATTTAGGTGCATTCCGTGCACCTGTAGCGCCCGTGCCCGCCTCCACTTGGAGGCGGGCACATCTTTGTTATACTGCTCTAGTATGAATCAAGCACCAGACGAACGAATTAAAGAAATCGAGGAATCGATGCTTCTTCCTGATTTTTGGAATGAGCCAGCGAAAGCACAGGCGATGTTTAAGGAGCTTGAGGAATTGAAGTCCCAAAAAGACGGCAAAGGGAAATACGATCGAAGTAGTGCGATTGTAACTATTGTCGCAGGAGCAGGTGGAGATGACGCTGAAGATTTTGCACGGATGCTTGTCCAAATGTACCAGAAGTATGCAGAGGGGCGTGGATGGACTGTGTCTGTTATTGACTCAAATGCTAATGATCAAAATGGGTATCGTAATGTCGTCTTTGAAGTTGGCGGAAAGGATGCGTACGGGACGCTGAAGCTTGAGTCCGGTGTTCATCGTCTTGTTCGAATGTCACCATTTAATGCAAATGGAAAACGACAGACATCCTTTGCACTTGTAGAAATTTCCCCACGAGTTGATGATGTGAGTGAGGTTGGTCTTAGTGAGGATGATCTCGAAATTACCTATGCAAAGTCAGGAGGAGCGGGAGGACAGAATGTAAACAAGAGAGAGACAGCTGTGCGTGCGACGCATATCCCTACAAAGATTTCTGTACACGTTACCTCTGAACGAAGTCAGCAGCAAAATAAAGAAAAAGCAGTCACACTTCTCGCAGGAAAGGTTTTTGCTTTTGAAGAGGAACAGCAAAAACGAGAACTCAAAGGACTCTCAGTAGAAAAGACGGTGAAGATCGAGTGGGGGAGCCAAATACGTTCCTATGTACTCCATCCATATCAACTTGTAAAAGATCATCGTACGAACACCGAAGTGAGAGACATTGATCGTGTATTGGGTGGAGATATTCAGATGTTCATAGACTCAGAGGGGCAGTTAGAGTAAAATAGAGAATCGAGTTTATGATTTATTTTGACAACGTTTCAAAAATTTATAATGGGGGTCGTTCAGCAGCACTGCATGATGTGACATTTCAGGTTGCTCCCGGAGAATTCGTGTCTATCGTAGGGCATTCAGGTGCAGGAAAAACAACACTGCTGAAGATGCTTATTGCTGAAGACATGCCAACAAGGGGCCAGGTATTTTTTGAGTCGCTAGATATTCATACAATTTCAAAAAGTTCATTACCGAGTTTTCGTAGAAAAATTGGAACAGTCTTTCAGGATTTTAAACTCCTCTCACATAAAACGGCATATGAAAACATAGCATTTGCGATGGAGGCAAATGGACGAACTGACGAAGAAATTGCAGAAAATGTTCCACAGGCGCTCGAACTTGTTGATCTTGGTGACAAAATATGGAATTTTCCACACGAGCTCTCAGGCGGTGAGAAGCAGCGGGTAGCGATTGCTCGTGCGATTGTTAACCAGCCGGATATTATTATTGCCGACGAGCCGACAGGAAATCTTGACCCAATTGCGACGTATGAGGTTGTTCAGATTCTCAAGAAAATAAACGATCTCGGCACAATGGTCATTATGACGACACATAATAAGGGTGTTATCGATGCGCTCGAGCGACGAGTTATTACCATGGATGAAGGTCGAATAGTAAGGGATGACGTCGAGGGTAAGTACGTGCTTTAATATTTATATATGCTGACAAGTCTAAAACGGGTTATTAGAGCAGGGTTTATAGGATTTTGGCGCAATGCGTTTGTTTCCTTATCGGCAATTTTTGTTATTGTTGTGACACTTACTGTCGTTGGTGGAGCAATGCTCGTCGGTCAACTACTTGATACATCACTTTCACAAATTAAGGACAAAGTTGATATCAATGTATACATGGTTACGACTGCGAGCGAAGATGCAATTGGTGACCTGAAGAGTTCACTCGAGGGTCGTTCTGATGTTCGACAAGTGATTTACACTTCAAAAGAAGAAGCACTACAAGATTTTCGCGACCGACATAAAAGTGATGAACAAATTGTGCAGGCGCTTGAGGAACTTGATGACAATCCACTCGGAGGATTCCTTTCGATTCGTGCAGAGGACACATCTCGCTACGAAAGTATCGCGACATACCTCGAACAGTACCAGGAAGCAGAACAAACAACATCACCTTTGATTGATCGTATTAATTTTAATAAAAATAAAGTTGCTATTGATAAACTTACAGAAATTATCAATACTACAGAACAGGTAACCTACATCATGACAATCATTCTTATCGTGTCATCGATTCTGATTGCTTTCAATACAATTCGCCTCACGATTTATACGTCAAAGGAGGAAATCAGCGTTATGCGTCTTGTGGGTGCTTCAAATATGTTCATCAGAGGTCCATTTATCCTTCAGGGCGTAATGTACGGCCTCATTTCAGGTGTGGTAACACTCCTTATCCTCTACCCGGTCGTCTTATGGTTAGGGCCAGTCACTGAGTCATTTTTCTCCTTTAATATCTTTGAGTATTTTGTAACTAATTTTGGTCACCTCTTCTTTGTTCTCGTTGGTTCTGGTATTGTACTGGGGACAGTTTCGAGCACGTTTGCAATCGCTCGATATTTGCGTGTATAGGCATGGCTGAAATAAAAAAACCTACAAAGAAAAAACAAAAAAGACACACATATATATTCGTCGTCGGTGGAGTCATGAGTGGTGTTGGGAAGGGTGTTGCGTCATCATCAATCGCCATGCTCCTCCAGTCTCGCGGACTTACTGTTACAGCAATTAAAATTGATCCATACATTAATGTTGACGCAGGGACGATGAACCCCACTGAACATGGTGAAGTCTTTGTTCTGCAGAATGGACTTGAGACAGATCAAGACATGGGGAACTATGAACGGTTTCTCAATGTCGACATTCCGGGAATCAACTACATGACCACAGGTAGTATCTATCAAGACGTTATTAAGAAAGAACGTAACCTTGATTATGGAGGTAATAATGTTGAAGTAGTGCCACATATCCCTGAAGAAGTTATTCGTCGCATAAAAGCGGCAGCTACAACTGCAAATGCCGACGTGACCATTATTGAGATTGGTGGAACCGTTGGTGAGTACCAAAACATACTCTTCCTTGAGGCTGTCCGTATGATGAAGACAGAGGCACCAGACAGTGTCGCGGTTGTAATGGTGAGTTATCTTCCAGTACCAAGTAGTATTGGTGAAATGAAGACAAAACCGACGCAAACAGCGGCACGAACACTCAACAGTGCGGGTGTTTTTGCAGACTTTATCCTTGCTCGAGGTCCAGTTGCTCTTGATAAAAAGCGCAAGGAAAAAATTGCACGTTTCTGTAACGTCCGAGCTGAGCATGTCATTTCAGCGCCAGATGTTAAAAGCGTCTATGACGTTCCGCTAAATTTTGAAAAAGATGATCTTTCGAGTCGCATCTGTGAAGTGTTGAACATAAAGGATGTTAAACGATCGAATTTGAATGCGTGGAGGAATTTCGTTAAGCGTTCGAAGGACGGGAAAGACATTGTAAAAATCGCTGTGGTAGGGAAGTATTTCAATTCTGGAGATTTCATTCTCTCCGATGTGTACATTTCTGTCCTTGAAGCAATTAAATATTCAGCGTACTCAGTTCACCTAAAACCAGAAATACACTATCTCTCTTCCGTAGCATTTTCTGATAAAAAAACGCTCAAGCAACTAAAGCAATATGACGGTATTCTTATTCCGGGAGGTTTTGGTACAACGGGTATTGATGGAAAACTAAATGTCATTGAGTATGCACGAAAGAATGGTATTCCATATTTTGGAATTTGTTACGGGATGCAGCTTGCTGTACTCGAATATGCAAAAAATGTCGGCAAATTCAAGAATGCAAGTACAACAGAAATAGACTCGTCTGCAGACCATCTTGTGATAGATGTCATGCACGATCAAAAAGAAAAAATTGCAAATGGCGACATGGGAGGAACAATGCGTCTTGGTGAATACAAAGCAAGTCTTAAAAAGGGCTCTCTAGTAGCTCGCACATATGGTGCTCTCGAGATAAGTGAACGACATCGTCATCGTTATGAAGTCAATCCTGACTATGTTGAAAGACTCACTGAGAAAGGCCTTGTCTTTTCTGGAACATCGCCAGATCGAAAATTGATGGAAATAATGGAACTTCCAAGCGAAGTACACCCATTCTTTGTTGGCGTTCAGTTCCATCCTGAGTTTCATGCTCGACCACTTGCACCACACCCACTTTTTACAGCCTTCATTAAGGCATCGTACGAGAACAAAAAGTAGAAATTACTCCATCTACTTTGTTGTACTTCATGAAATAATTTTCACCGTATTTATATACGTCTCAAATTATTTCATTCGTACGCCTCGCACCTAAGGTAATTTCTACTTTTTGTTTTGGTTCACAATTTTAGGTCTGTTGGTGGTATACTATTTTTTGTAATAAATAATTTAGAATTTATGCATCAAGGAAATTGGAAGTGTAGTAAATGTGGAGGAGTAATAACTGAGCTTCCGTTTGAGCCAAGAAGCGAATCTGGATTAACGTGCCGCACATGCTATGCGAAAGGGAAAGATACGAAGCAGACATCTGCAGGAGATGATATCGTCTCTGCTTCTGAGCCAGCTGATATTCCATATGAAGCCGGATTGGCTGGAGAGCCAGCACCATCTGATGATTTTGGGGGCGCTGCTGTATCGACACCTGTGGGAGAAAAGCCAAGATTTGCTGGTGATTGGAAGTGTGCTGGATGTGGTTCTGCAATATCATCACTACCTTTCGCTCCTCGCGATACTTCAAATTTGAAATGTCTTGATTGTTTTAAGAAGAGTAAGGGGTAGTTTGATCTATAAACTGCTAGAAAGCGTCAGATAAATATGATATTCTGCTCACGCGCATGACGTGTGCGTGAACCTTGCCGGTTCGTCTAATGGTAGGACTCTGGTTTCTGGTACCAGCTATTGGGGTTCGAGTCCCTGACCGGCAGCGAGCTTGTGAGACCGACCGAGGTCTATATAGCAACGTATTTCAGAAGTCAAAAACGAGGACGAGTCATGGACTCGAACTTGCCTCGAAAATACGTTGATAACAAATGACTTTGGTCACAAATCACAAATAGCACTATTCAGTCATTGCACACCTGCTGAGAGCAGTAATCAGAAACATAAAAGCACCCTATAGGGTGCTTTTATGTTTGTGCGTTCAAAAATGATAAAATGAGTTTATGCCAGAAGAGATCAAAACCCTACTTTCATTCAATGATCGTTTACATAAAATTGCTGAAACACAGCTTCAGTCTGAAATCCATGACACCAGTAACAGGGCACTATTTCAAGCCTTCGTACTTGGTAAGGGATTTAAGACCTACGAAGCGGTTTTGCTACTTTGTCGTAGTGGTTACGGGGAAGATGCTTTTGTACTCACACGCTCGCTTTTTGAGCTGATGGTGACTAATGCGTACGTTTTGGATGATGCTACTGAAGATACTCTGCTGCGGTATATGAACTACGACTGGGTCACAAGAAAAGAAATGTACGATTACATTGCTTCAGTTCCAGATCTGCTGGCTCAGTTAAACGCTGAAATTGCATCAGGTAAAAGGATAAATACGATTCCTGAAGTTGAGGCTGAATATCAAAGGGTCAAAGCTAAATATAGTTACCGGAACGGATGGTCAGATAAAAGTATCAAGGGTATGTCTGAAGCGGTCGGCCGCACCGACATGTATAGCACTGTGTACAGAATGCAGTGCACAGTTGGGCATACTGACGCTCGTAGCATGAACGATTATGTTCACCTCACTGATGAAGGGACGATATTGAATATCGGTCCTAACTGGGATCTTACACGATCCACTCTCGTTGTGACTTTTGATTGCTTCTTCCATATTCTCAAAGAAGCAGCCGCTCAATTATCTTGGGACTTAGATGTGACACTTGAAGCCTTGGCTACAGAATATGCTCAAGTGGTCGGAGAGCTGAAACATGGTACAGATTAATAAAATGTCACAGCAGGTAATCTATACAATAGATGCAAGAGACTACATTTTATTTGATGTATTTAAAAAGATGGGTGCAACAGACGCCAGTATTTACGATCATATTTTCTCGTCTTTCAATGAAATGGTCAGTCTATTAAAAACAAAAGGTATTATTTATGATGATTTAAAGAATGCCTTGGTGCCAACTGCAGATAAAAGAGAAATCTGTCTATTTTTTGATGCATCTAAAACTAAAGCCCAATCAGTTTATGGGGTGGAAATTATGGATCTGGTCATCCCGCTACTAAAGGAGATTGATACATGTTCTGTTCTGCATGGAGATTATATCTTTTGGAATAGAGATAATGAAAATAGAATCTCAGCTCTAGAAAAAGCAATTAAATATTCAAATTTTTCTGATATACGACAGACTCGGGTACTTTGTGTATACATAAACAACTTGTCTGAAAGTGCGTTTGAAAGTATTAAAATGCGCCTATCTGATTATCCTGTTTATATAGGTTTTGTTGACGCTACTCGAGCATCAAATGTGAAATGGTATTTATCTTTTATGCTGCCAGGGTTAGTTAAACATAAAAATTTTGTGATTATGTCGCATGAAGAAGATCGAGATAATGGTGAGAATGTAAATATGACCATCTATCCCTTTGGTCGTCATGGTCACATTCCGATCAGTTTACAAGAAGGCATTTCCGCTCCATTTCTATCATATAAAATTGAAAGGCCAGTATTTCCGGGCTATGAAATTGATGAGGAAATGGCATTTGTTGCCCTAAGTGGGCACAAGGATTCCTTTCTGGATTATTCTGTAGAAATAAGTTTAGAAAAACTTGGATATTTGAAAGATAAAAAGAGTGTAAATTTGCAAAATGCAGGTATCGATAATTTTGACAAAGATCAGTTGTGCGAACTGTTGAAACAAAACTTAAGAAATAACTACATTTTTAATTTCAAAATAGCGCCAGACGGTGCGATGTGTTTTGGTACGATTGTTGAAATTCCTAGAGAAGAAAAAGAAAGTTATAGATTGACAGTAGCAATGAAAATTGACCAAAGTTTAAAGCGGGCAATAGTTACATCACTGTATTAGAAGTATTAACTTATTGACGGATGGTAATTTGCTTGTCGCTAAGCACTAGTTTGCTCCTCAAATTACTCAGTAGCTCACGTTTCTCGTACATTGGTCGCTTTCGTAGAATATGTTTAGCGTAGTTTCTGATATCTATTTCCTTCACTTTAATCTTGCTCGATTTTTCGCCAAGAACTGACTCTTGAAATTCATTGTGAGATTGTATCTCAGCTTTGATGCGATCTTTCATACCTATCTCATCTAGTGATATGGTGTCGAGAATATTTGCTAGTTGCTCTATAAGGTCTTCTTCTCGAATGTATCCACAAGGACAGTGTTTATCGTTAAACTTCGTACATCCGTAGTACACGTAGCGGTTTTCTGTGCCATCCTTTAGTTTCTTAAACTTCTCGTCAGCAGTCACTCCCGAGCCGCATAGTCCGCAGGTAATCATCTTTGTAAAAGCGAACTCTTTGTTTAATTTTCGTACCGTATGATCGCTCGTCAGCTTACTCTGTACTTGATTGTATAAGTCTTTAGTGATGATTGGGTCATGTTTTCCTTTGTACCAGTTACCACTACCTTTCGGGTATTCAAACTCTCCGTAGTAGAAGGTGCTCTTTAGAATTATGTATACGTTACTCAGAGTAAGTGGTTTTCCATTCCGAGTCGTGAATCTGATGTCATCCTTTAGCCAGTGATATATTTTACGCCCCGACCAGCCGTTGTAGGCTACTTTCTCAAACATCTGCTTCACAGCCTCTGAGCGAATCTCATCCACTATCACTTCACACTTCTTATTCCTATCAGGATGATTCAGGTATCCAGTTGGAGCTACAGCAGGCCAGAGACCCATCTCACAACGTGCTCTGAGACCTCGCTTCACATTCACCATCTTATTGTCGTTCTCAAGCTTCGCTTGAGAACCGAGGATCATTAGGAGAAACTTCTCGTTTGGGTTATTGGTGAACTTCTGTCCGTACGTTCGTATCTCATGCAGTAGCTGTTGGTCCATCAGGTCAACAACCGCACCAAGGTCGCCCGCATTCCGCGATAAGCGGTCAGGTGCCCAGGTGAGTATTCCATTGAATTTACCTTGCTTAATTTCTGCAATGAGTTCGTTGTATATCGGTCTTTGGCCAACTTCTTTTGATGAATGAGACTCTCGCTTGATTTCAACTATTTCTAGCTGTTCTCGTTCGGCCAGCTCCAGCATCTCTTTTACCTGTGATTCGATTGATAAGGCTTGTTTGTCTTCTTGCTCCATTGATTTTCGAGCATAGAGGCAGTATTTCATCTGCACTGGCAGGGCAGGTGGTGCACCTCCTCTCGTCATCAGAGCGTTGCTTGCGTGTGTTTCCATACACTCTATCAATGACGCAACAGTCCCTATGAGTCTAGGGCGTCTGGAGTAGGTAACTACAGTAAATCTGCCTTTCCAACACCCCAACTACCACCATTTGGGTTTTCTTCAATCGTCTTAATGATGAGCATTGCAAAAGCATCAGCTAAGTCGTCGTGTGTTTCTTTTCCAAAACCGAGAAGTTGTTCAATCAATTCTTCGCAACCTTTTTCTGGAAAGAATACGCGACTCTCTTTCATAAATGGTGTGGCAAAACGCAGTCGAGTGGTCTTGTCATTTCTTCCAGTTGATACACCAACCACGTCGTATCGCTGACTCTGAAATAGTTGAACTAGGGCTTTTTGATAAGCTACTTCTTCTATGTAGAGTTTTACTCTTATGTGATTTCGTTTCTCAACAGCAACTAGTGATTTAATCAATTCAACTTGTACAGGGAAGGGCACTTTCTGATTAACTGGATTCGGCTGAATGTAGATTTCCATATTTTTACCGTAACCATAGACATGACCAACCACCATCGCAGTATAGTCTGCTGTTTCTTTCTCACTGACCGCCAAATCAATACCGATAGAGACTCTACGCAACCCAGTTTTTGGTGGATGGGTGTAGTAATGTATCCAATCAGGTTTAACTACCTGCTCGTCAGTTGAGATAATTTTCAGCAGATATTCTCGGTGCCAAGCTATCTCGTCCATGGTTCGCTCACGCTCCGCTTCGACACTTTCCGCATCAGGGTATTTGTCAGGCCATAGTGAGTTACCCTGATCATCAACAATCGGGTATTCTCTGTATACAGGTTTAAGACTATTCATTTCTCCCGCGTCAATTTTCTTCTGTAGTCGTTTTAATACTGAATCTTCGTGCAGGAGATTGCCGACAGCAATTACTCTTGCTTTCTTTGAATCACCAGCTGGAATTAACTCACCAGTTAACCAGTTGAAGGCTTTATTTCTACCATCTCTTGTCTTTACCGAGTTCAAGTCTTCAATGTCATCTAAGATGATTAGATCAGGTCGATTTTGACCATGCCGAGCACCTCGGATACTCTGTTCGACTGATGTGATCATAATTTTTACATTGAGTCGATTGATAATAAGTGCAGTAGCGTTACCGAGACTGTTGCGCTCTTCTTCGAATGGTCCAAGATCCTCTCTGAGTAAGGCGTTGTTCAGTAGTTCTTTTTTGAGGTTGTTTAAGTACACGCGAGCTTTTTGTTCTGTTTGACCCGCAATAACGATAAATTTTCGTTGTTGCACGCCCAAAATTGCCCACAGTACATACGCAGTGGTAATGATGGTCGACTTGGCTGATCCTCGAAAGGCGACAATCACCGCCAGTCGAATTGCTTCGTCACTTAAAATTTCAAACAGTTCTTCATGAAAGACCGCTGTTTCATATTCCATGTAGTGATGAAAGTAGATTGGTATAAAGAATTCAAAACTGTTGCGTACTGTATTTTGACGCAGAGTCTTGTCTACCAATATCTGTTCAATTAGCTTTTCAGCTTTAGTTTTTCTTTTTCTTGCCATAGTGTCGTACTGATGAAAGTTTTAATGCTTCACGAATAAGTTTCTTCTGTTCTTTAGTAAGTGGCTTGTCGGTACTGACTGAGCCTGTGACCTCTAATTTGTTGCTGTAGCGTGGATTGTGAGTCGATAGGTATAAACGAATAGCTTCATACTTTTTCTCCCCAATGAGAGCAAATAATTGATTCTCAGCAATGTCGGACATGAAAATCCGACCCTCATTAAGAGCTGACTCCATTTGTTCTTTAAATCCCTTACTCTGATCCCGCCAGCGGTAGACAGTAGCTCGACCCACGCCTACTTTCTGGCACGCTGTTTCAACCGTTGGAGTTCTCTTGAGCTGCTCAAGGAGAGCTTCTTTGAGTTTCTTTTGTCTCAGTTCAACAGTCTTATCCTTGCTCATACGGCTTTGCTTTTATGCCTGTTAATTTTTCGAACCGAGCAATAATTATGGAGCAGTATTCTGGATCAAGTTCCACTCCAATACAGTTTCGCTTTGTCTGCTCACACGCCAAAAGGGTAGTGCCAGAACCAAGAAAGCTATCGAATACTACGTCACCAATTCTTGTGCTGTTGAGCACAAGTCGACGAATGAGGTCGAGTGGTTTTGTGGTCGGATGCATTTTGCTTTGATTTGGTTTTGGGCAGATTAGGACACTCTTGTCTTTTGCTTTCACAAATTCGTGTACGCCATACCATCCATACGCAATCAGCTCATGCTGTGGTGCGTAGTCCATACGACCAACAACGGCATGTGTTTTGACCCAGATAAGTAGTTGCCCAAACTTAATACCAACGTCCTGCATACCTTCACGTAGCGCAAAGACCATTTTGTCTGCGTTGAAGATGTAGAAGTTGTTTTTCCTTTCAAGGTGAGGCAGAATTGGTTCAAGCCACGCTTTCGTGAATTCTCGATATTCAGCGTCGCTTTGCAAATGGTCATTAGTAATTACTTTGTCTTTAGCGAGGTTCTGGAAACCACGCTTGCTTTCAGTAACCGCAACGCCGTACGGTGGGTCCAAAATAACCGCTTTAATCTTATGGATGCCAATAATTTTAGTGATTAGCTCACTATCCCTTGCGTCGCCACAAGCGAGGATGTGCTCGCCCAGCACAAACACGTCACCCAACTTAATTGAGTTTGATAACTGGTTCATGAGAGATTTTCTTAAATCGGTTAATAATCACCTGACAAAATACAGGTTCAAGTTCGTTAAGATACGCTGTTCGTTTTAGTTGTTCGCAGGCAGAAAGAATACTTCCTGAGCCTGCGGTAAGGTCGAGTACAATGTCACCTGGTTTCGTACAACGCCGTAGTGCTTTTTCATGCAGAGTCGGATTTTTCTGAGTTGGATGTTCATATTCGCTACCGGGAATACGCTTAACAAGCCAGATGTTAAAGAGGTCAAGAATGTCGTCAGTCAATCTATTACCAGTGGTCACTTCTTTATTCTGAATCTCATTTAGATTCTTGAGTGCAGTATTTAGATATGGCTTCCCGATAGTGCCGTAGACACAGAACTCCGTCACCTTATTGAAGGCAACGTTGGGAGTAGGGGAATGATTGTCTTTGATCCAAATACAGAGTCGTTTGGAATCTATATTAAGTTCTCGATAAATTTGTTGGAATAACCAGACATATCGCTCGTCACACCAAAACATCACGTGCGCATCGGATTTTGCTACTGTCAGAGCATTTTTCATTACAGTACGCACAAACTGCTCATAGTCAGCGTCAGTCTTGCTGTCATTTGTTTTTCCACCGTACGATGATGAATTACCGACTCCCTTGTCGTATGAGAGTCCGATGTTAAATGGCAAATCATCATTGATTAAATCAACCTGTTGTTCACCCATGAGATTTTTCACTGTCTCAGGGTTTGTAGCATCACCACAAAGTAGTCGGTGCCTACCAAGAGAGAAGTAGTCTCCAGCTTTGATATCAGTTTCTTGTGCCTCTTCTAACTCTTTAGCTTCATCAAATTCATCATCAACAATCTCAAGGTTGTCATCAAATATATTCGATAAGTCGATTGAATCAAAGCCAGATGTGAGGAGTTCTTCAAGATTGAATTCTGCCGCTAGTTTCTCAAAGTCCCATGATCCACCGCTTCGGTTCGAAGTGAGTAGGTAATCACGAAACTCGGCTTCTGTTAGTGGGCGATTCGGTACCCGTACTTCAATTAGCTCCTCCTCTCGTCCAAGTAGTGACAGAGCAAGGACACGTTGATTGCCTGCTACCAGAGTCCCATCTGTGTTCATACAAGGCAGTTCAGCTATATTGAACTTCTTTAGACTTCGTTTCAGTCCATCTAGTTGTGTGTCTGATAATTTACGAGGGTTTTTCTCGTATCTAATAAGGTCTTTTACTTTCCGACGTTCGGTACGCCAGACTAATTTTTGTTTAGCCATAATTAATGGTTTAACTACTAATCAGTCCAACAAAAACACCAACTCAAATGGTTGGTGTTTTTGCATCAATAAATAAGAAAAGAGATATTTAACGAATGCAACAAACAGCAACCAAATATGGTTGTATTTTGTTACCTTCGTCAAAGACCCCTTGATTAAGTACGGTTCTAACCGTCTTTCAGGCAATCTCCCCTGACTCATCAAATGCTCTCGCATTCGGTCGCTTCGTTTTGCTCAGCGCTAAAAGGAATATGTTCTTGATGAACTGTACTTACAAGGGTAGTACAGTTTAGAATATTTGCAAACCAGCTAAGGTGTGGATAACGCCATACATCTTAAATAGTGCAAGAGGTGTAAATGGAGGTAGCTACGCTTCGCAAGGCCTCAATACTAAGCTACAGTACTAGCCGATGACGGGATTTAACGGTATTATTCATCCACAACTGAATATCAGTCGACCTAACCCGACGAGTCTTCTCGGCGGTATGGTTGCAAAGCGCAAGCAACATAGAGAACCCGTCATTAGGGCGTTGCTTGCGTTACCAGGGGAAACCTTGGTAGAGGTTTCGGCCTTCCTAGTGGCGGGCTTTGTGTATCTGGATACAAAGCTCATAAATCGCAAGCAACATTATGTCAATAATTATTTCGTCCAATGGCGAAAAGGCCACTAAGGTGGACAAGTCTCCCATTGAAAAAGAAGATTTCTTACAACAATACATTTACGAAAATCCTGAGAGCATTCCACTCTACGAGATCAAAGAGGATATCCAACTTCTCATATTAGCTCGTGAATTTCCAACCAACAGTGGTCCAATTGACGCTATTGGTATCGATAAGTATGGAGATATCTATATCGTCGAAACAAAATTGTATGCCAATGCAGATAAGAGACGAGTTGTTGCTCAGTCACTCGACTACGGAGCTGCTCTCTGGAAACATGCCAATGACTTTAGTGAATTTATAGCTATTTTGGATGCGCATTGTCGTTCCGTATTCAAGCAATCACTTGAGGAGAAAATTGGAGTATTTTTTAATCTTGATACAGAAGAGGTTTCATCGGTCCTCAATCAGGTGCAGTCAAACCTTAACCAAGGGATTTTCCATTTTGTGGTTTTGATGGATAAGCTAGATGACCGTCTGAAAGACCTGATCTTGTATGTAAACCAGAATAGTCAATTTGATATCTATGCGGTTGAACTTGAGTACTACAAACACCAAACGCAAGAAATCATCATCCCACGCCTCTTTGGCGCTGAAGTGAAAAAGGATATCAAGACCGTAAAGAGTGGTTCGAGTAGGCAATGGGATTGGAGTTCGTTTAAGGACAAACTGCATGATTTAGATCCAGTAAACGTAACGGTGGCAAGACAGATACTAGACTGGATGGAAGCGAACGATATTCAAGTATCATGGTCGAAGAGTCAAATTGGTTCTTTCATACCGCAGTTTAGATCTAGTAATGGCAAATACTTTTATCCATTTGCAATTTCTGGAGACGGAAGAATTAGTTGGAATGCACCTCATCAAGGAAACTATGCTCCGGTACCTTTTAACGATCCTGAACAAAGACGAGAGATATTAAAACAACTACATGGTATTAAATGTGCTCAAGTAGATATTGAAAACGTCGATGGCTATAACGGGTGCAGGATACCGTTAGAATGCCTCGCAAATGTGGAAGAATTAGGTAGATTCTTCAGTATTTGTACTCACATTAAGCAAAATCTGGCTTAGGGCTTGAATTGCACTTAATTTAAGTCGTATTTTCAACACAAAATGGTATTATCTACTTATTATGGCAAGTCTGTTTGGTAAACATCGATTGAAAGCTCTGGCTGAGACAGTTAATACGGCTGACGTTCAAGAATACATTGATCTTATTCAAACATGGCACAAAGATTATAAAGACGGCAGTCTCAAGACAGACAAAGAAACCTCACGTGAACAGGCATACAATCAGGACTTTTTTATAAAGATTCTTGGTTACAAAGAAAAACCATCCAATCCATACAGCCTCGAACCTAAAGCAACAACCGAGAAGGGTCAGTTGCCCGATGCTGTCCTCAGTTACTCTGATCCTGAGCAGGATATCAAGAATATTGCTGCGGTCGTTGAGCTGAAAGGTGCAAGTGTTGATCTTGACCGACCCCAGCGACGTGAGGGTAACATGAGCCCTGTTCAGCAAGGATTTAAATACAAAGCCCAGTACCGTAATTGTCCGTTTGTTGTTGTAAGTAACTTTTGGGAGTTTCGTTTATATCGAGACAATCTTCTTGATTACGAGGTTTGGAATTTAGATGACCTCGTTAATCCTGATAACGACTACTTTTTATTTAAGACCTGGTTTGCACTTTTAAAGTTTGAAAACTTTACGTCAGCTTCCGGTCCTAGCAAGACCGAAGAGCTCTTGACTGATATACGCGTTGAGCAAGAGGAGATTGGGAAGAAGTTCTACAAGATTTATCGAGAAGCACGCTTAGAGCTATTGCGTGATATTTATCGCAACAATCCATTGGTGAAGGATAATATTGATCTGGGGATTGAGAAGGCGCAAAAAATCATCGATCGAATTGTATTCACTTGTTTCGCTGAAGACACAGGGTTGTTGCCTGACAATACTCTCCATCGTGTACTGAAAGCTGCTGAAGGCTCCGCTTTCGGTGGTTCACTTTGGAATACACTTAAGGGCTTCTTTGAAGCAATTGATGTAGGTAGTACGAAGTTGGAGATTCCAGACGGCTATAACGGTGGATTGTTCAAACATGACCCCGACTTAAATAATCTAAAGATTAGTGATAATCCTCTAAAGACAGTAATTTCTCTAGGTTCATATAATTTTGGAGAGGATCTTAGTGTCACTATTCTCGGACATATCTTTGAGCAGTCAATTAGCGATCTTGAGGAGATTAAGAGTAAGGTTAATGAGAGCCAGAACCTTGAAGCCATTGCTCACAGTCGTAGGAAAAAGGACGGAATTTTTTACACGCCAGATTATATTGTTCGGTACATAGTTGATAACTCATTAGGGTTATATCTACGTGAACATGAAGAAAAATTCAAAGAGGAATTTAAGCTCAAAGGAGACATCAATGACGAAAATTACGAAAAACGTGAGCGTCAGGTTTATGAAAAGTACCAAAAGTTTTTGGAAGGAGTAAAAGTGCTCGATCCTGCTTGTGGAAGTGGGGCGTTTCTGGTGTATGTGTTCGATTACTTAATGGCAGAAAATAAAAGAGTCGCTAACATTCTTGGTAGTGGCTTGTTTAGTACCGATCAATACATTCGCTCGATTCTCAAGAATAATATCTACGGGGTTGATTTAAATGAAGAGTCTGTAGAGATTACTAAACTCAGTCTCTGGCTTAAGTCAGCCGAGAAAGGTAAAAAGCTAACCTCTCTCGATAAGAACATAAAGTGTGGTAACAGCCTAATTGATAATCCAGAAGTAGCAGGAGACAAGGCATTTAATTGGAATAAAGAATTCCCCGACATCATGCAGAGCGGTGGCTTTGATGTGATTGTTGGAAATCCACCATATGTAAGATTGCAAGGTATTAGATCAGGTAGTGATGCTGATGTTGATTACTATGAACAACAATACGACACTGCAAGAGGTAGATTCGATCTGTACGTTTTGTTTATAGAAAAAGCAATGCAACTGTTATCTGATCAAGGAAAGGTGTCGTATATTCTGCCCCATAAATTTTTAGGTTCTAAATTTGGTGAAGCAACTCGTCAATTTCTAACAAAGAATAATTATGTAGAAAAAATAGTTCATTTTGGTTCTCATAAGATATTTACTGATGCCTCCACTTACACTTGCATTTTACTTCTTTCTAATAAGAACAATGTCGTAGCATACAAAAGCTCGTCACCCGACTCATTACTTGATGATTCAAGTTTTATAAATGTTCCATATGGCAATCTTAATGAAGAAGGTTGGGTATTTACGGACGAAGACAGTAGCTTACTGTTGGATAAAGTTAAATCTCAACCAGTAAAGCTAAAAGATGCTTTTGATAAGATTTCTCGAGGAGTGGTGACTGGTGCTGACAGTATCTTCATACTCACAGGTAGAATTGAAGGGAATCAATTCAAGGGTTACTCAAAAGAATTAGAATCTGAAGTTATTTTGGAATCAGATGTAGTTCAGCCACTTTTAATGGGTGGTTCTGTTGGTAGGTATACGGTTTACGATAGAGATCTCTTTATCCTATATCCACATAAAATTGATGATCACGGTAAGACTATTTCTTTTTCGGAGAGTGAATTATCAAATCGTTATCCTAAAGCATTTGAGTACTTATCATTATTTAAAAATGTACTTGTCGATAAAAAAGTAAAGTATAAAACCAATCCTGAGCTCTGGTTTTCACTACATAACTCAAGAGAAATTGGTGTCTTTAAAAATCGAAAAATCATTACTCCTTACCTAGCGTTAAGCCCTAACATGTTGATTGATGATGAGGAATTCTGTACTAATGACAAGTGTACCAATCTTGTGTTTAAAGATAGTGACAATGTAAATTTACAAAATACTTATTTTGCTATTTTGAACTCTAAACTTACTGCTTATTACATAAGTAAGATAAGTTCAGAATTTTCTGGAGGATATTTTGCTTATACAAACGTATATCTTGAGCCGTTCAGTTTCCCTAAAATGCAAGATGAAACTATTGATCTTTTTTCTTCTAAGGTTGAAAAAATAGCAGAGAAGTCGAAAACGTTAAATAATCAGTCATTGAGATTCAAGGCTTTAATCTCAAGTGAATTTAGTAAAGATTGGCCATCAAAACTACGTGATTGGTGGAATTTAGATTTTGATCCATTACTGAAAAAGTTAAAACTTAAGCTCCCCCTGCAACAAAAAGATGAGTTTTACTCTTTGCATCAGAAGTATCAAAAAGAGTGTCTAGACAATAAGAATGAAATATTAAGACTAGAGAGTGAAATCGACCAACTAGTCTATGAGGTTTACGAGTTAACTTCCGACGAGATAAAGCTACTTGAATGACATGCATCTCACCAAAACAGACTTTAAAGAATATCTCATTTGCCCTAAATGGTTATGGGTTAAGAAAAATAAACCCGAACTTGCGATTGAGGGAGAGATGTCACTGTTCCTACGAAAACTCATCAATGACGGCTACGAAGTAGAAGGCTTGGCTCAGCAACTATTTCCTGAAGGAGTAGAAGTCTCTGGTAACGCTACTGAGCTACTAAGTACTACCCAAGAACTGCTCACCAAGAAGCAGACCATGTTTCAAGCAACCTTTGAGACAGTTGATGGACTATTTGCAAAGATAGACGTACTAGCTTTTGATTATGTAACTGATAGCTTGAATCTGTATGAGGTGAAAGCGAGCTCATCTATTAAAACTGACCTACAGCACAATCACATCAAAGATATAACGTTTCAGACAATAGTTGCTGAGCAAGCTGGTGTAACAATTAATAAGAGCTATATCATCCACATCAATAAAGACTATCGACGCAGTGGAGATATTGATCCTAAGCAATTATTTATAGTCGAAGACGTTACCAAGCAAGTGCAGGAGAATAGAAGTGTAGTGGAAACAGAAATTGCAGAAGCTCTAGCTTATTTAGCACAGGATGACATTTCTCTTGAAGGTTGTAACTGTCTTTATCGAAGTCATGGTCAGCGTTGTGATTCCTTTGGTTTGTTCAATTCCGAAGTGCCAGAATACTCGGTACATCACATTGTTGGTGGTAAAAAACTACAAACGCTCATCGATAGTCAGGTCTTAGCAGTGACTAACATTCCAGAAGATTTTGACCTCACTGACAATCAGCGAGAAAAGGTCACCTTGCAGAAAACAGGTCAACCACTAATTGATGAAGGAGCAATTAGAGACACACTGAACAAGCTTATTTTCCCGCTGTATTTTCTTGATTACGAAACGTTTGGAAAGCCGTACCCGGTTCTTGATGGGTACACCACAAATCAACAAATCGTATGCCAGTACTCTCTGCACGTTCTCCAAGAAGACGGTAGGTTAGAACACCATGAATATCTAGCTGACGATTTTGATACCGCCACTGTTGGTTTACTAGAACATATGCAGATAAACATCGGTCCAATTGGGAGCGTAATTGTTTGGAATCAAAGTTTTGAAAAAGGTAGGAATGATGAACTTGCTGAAATACACCAAGAGTATGCAGGATTTCTGAACGATATAAATAGTCGGGTGTATGACTTGATGTTGGTTTTCAAAAAAGACTATCTCCATCCCAACTTTTACGGCAGTGCTTCGATCAAAAAGGTCTTGCCGGTAATGGTGCCTGAGCTGACGTATAAGAATCTTGAGATTCAGGATGGTACAACGGCTCTTAGTGAATGGGAGAAGGTTGCTGGTGGTCAATTAACTGGCGAGCAAGCCGAGTTAGTTAGGAAAGATTTACTGAAATATTGTGAACGAGATACGTTTGCGATGGTTGAGTTGTATCGGAAGTTGGTAGACTTGATTAAGTAAAATGGATAAAAATCAACAAATTTTTGAATTAATTTCTCGAAGACTTGATCAGCAAATGGAGTCTGTTGATTCTTTCACAACTAAAGCTGGTTTAGTATTAGCAACTGTAGGTGTTGTATTTGCTGGGTATACACAAATGTTCAGTATTGTCGGATGGATAACAGAATGCACCGAACCACTACTTATTATAGAAATTATAACGCTATTTATTGCAGGTTTTTGTGCGTTCACCTCTCTTATTTATGGTGGAGAAAAAGGACGATGGCACCACGATCCTGATCCAAAAAAGTTGTATGAAAATAGAGAAAACAAAAATATCGAAGATGATATTGCTAAATCAATGGTCAATGCCTACGAACACAATCGTGATATATACGTGACAAAATATAAATGGTTACAGTATGCACGGTATGCTTTATACTTAAGTGCATTAGTTTTTATAATCCATCTAATACTATTTTTTAATATGAGTGAAACAGACCGCAAGAATCAAATTGAATCAGAAAGCCCACAAAGCGAACCGATTGTGCCTTCTGTCGATTTAACCAATGAGGTTCAAAAAGGTGATGAGCCAAAAGAAACTAAAAGTAACTAATTTCTAGATTATAGGAGTGCACATATCTACTCGTTCAGCAGCAATGTAGTCAAGTTTGGTTTTTGCTCCATCCAGCACTTTGTCATCAAGTGAGAATTTCTGTATCGGCACAATTCCTCGACCAGAGTATTCAAGCGTTTTGTATAGGTATCCAAGAAACGATTCAGTGTATCGATAGCAACGAATACACCTAGCAATTTTGTCTTCAATATCGTCTGAGTATCCTTTCCATTTTTGTAGATAGTAATACCTATCAATCCAATCATTCACCACAAACACCAAGAGTTCAGTTAGTTGCTTCCGTGCTAACACATTACCTTTCTGTGAGAGTCGGACTAAAGCAATAATAATTTTGTCTTGATACTCACGATCACTATCTTCGTGGGTAGTAATGAGGGTGTAAAGTTTATCTTTATACTTTACTAACACTTTATCAACTTCAGCCTTGTCTTCATACGGTGTGGCTGACACATAACGATAGCGTCGCCAGCGACTCTGGTATGAACGGTCAATTTTGCTCGTAACGTAATCCCAATCAATACCACCAGTATCAGACCGATAATGTTTGTATACATACCGATACACCCGTGGAGTGGTAGCTGAAATCCACGAACTACTAATCGTAGTTGGGTTATGCTCAACAATTGCTGCGTTTAGTTCAATAAAAATATCTTTTTGATTTATCATATTTTATTTACTCATTAACATTTAAAGCTACAATGATTTTTGATACATGTATAAAGTTCAATGTAGAGAGAAATGAAGTGTTTGAAAATAAGGTGAAAAAGTAAAAAACTTTTTAGTCGAGACCTGCTAAAATAATGCAATGGGAAAAACTAATGGTCAAAACGTACAACAAGAGTTAGTGCGTAATATTACCTACCACGCAAAAGACCGCCTAGAGCGGTTTCGCTCACTTCCGCTCGAAATCCAAAGTGCAGTATTTGAAAAACTATCCCCACACGTTCAGCAGAGTATCTTGGAAAAACTGAACACAGATGAGATATTGCAACTTTTGGACCATTTTGACCTCCAGAAAGCCGAGAATGTGTTAGCTCGTATTCGTAACCAAAAGCGACGAGAAAAGCTAGCGCTACGGCTAAAATCAGACCTCAAAGAAAAAGCCGAGTACTTTCTACGGTTTCATCCGAAAGCGGAACTCAATCTGCTTAATTTCAACTATCTTCTTTTGCCAGAAGATACCACTATCGGACAAGCGTCAGATGCGATTGATGAACATTATCGTGAGGTAGGCAAATTGCCAGAAGTATTGGTACATAAAAATGGTGAGTGTATCGGTGAAGTGAAGCCAAGTATTCTCATTCGTGAAAGTAATCGCAAGAAGCTATCTGGTTTTGTCTCATCAGTTCCAACCGTGTCATACCAAGCCGAACTTGATGATGTGGTACAAACATTCAAGGAAACGAAACACGGCAAGGTGACCGTACTTGATACTGATGGGAGTGTTGTGGGTATTATCTACGCTGATGATGCACTAAAACTATTTGGCAGTGACCCTGCCGCTTCACTCTACGATTTTGCGGGTGTGGCAGATAGTGAGCGAGCCACAGACGGAATGTGGAGCAAGGTCAAGCACCGATATAAGTGGCTCATCATCAACCTTGGTACAGGTTTTTTGGCAGCATCTGTGGTGAGTTTATTTGAGAATACGCTCAATGAGTTAGTACTTCTGGCTATCTATATGCCAATTGTCGCTGGTATGGGAGGTAATGCTGCTACCCAGACATTAGCAGTGATTGTACGGGGTATCACTGTTGGTGAAGTGGCACTCAAGAACAGTGTAAAACCCATCCTGAATGAAGTTGGGGCTGGGTTAGTCAACGGAGCTATCACTGGCGTGCTTATTGCTATTGTGGCTACACTCTGGAACCAAAGTGCACTACTAGGTCTTGTGCTTGGAATTGCGATGGTGGTCAACCTTATCGTCGCTGGTTTTTTTGGAGCGTTTATACCACTTCTGATGAAAGCGATAGGGAAAGACCCTGCTACATCTGCGACTATCTTCATTACCACTGCAACTGACGTACTTGGGTTCTTTGTGTTCTTAGGTTTGGCGACCGTGATTTTGTTGTAAATTTTAACTACTCTTTAAGTAACAATCACAACAGTATTCTTTCTTTGAATGAGTAATAGTGTAAACGAGACAGTGACCGAGGTGGGTAATATGTGTCTCATTTGTCTCACTCACAAAAACTCCCTAGTGACCGAGGTGGCTCGTATAAGGAGTAGAAGGTAGTCGAACATGTCCTTAGTTTACTTGACCCCATAGGTTCATGACCGTGGTGGGCAGCTCGTTATTATTTTAATTATATTTTAGTTAACCTCTTTAACTTTTGCTATACTTAGCACAATGGGCAATACTGCATACATAGATGGTCAAAATCTTTTCATGGGAACCACAAAACGTGATCCATCATGGAAAGTTGATTTATTGAAGTTGCGAGTTTATCTAGAAAAGAAATACCATGTGTCAAAAGCATACTACTATCTTGGCTTTGTACAAAATGGCGAACAGTTTGAATCTTTGTATGAGGAAATCCAAAGTGCTGGTTTCATTCTAGTATTTCGAGAACATAATTCTGCGATGCTCGGGAAAAAGAAAGGGAACGTGGATTCTGACATTATCTTTTCAGTCATGAAGAGAATGTATCGTAAGGAGAAATTTGATAAGTTAATATTGGTGTCTGGGGATGGTGATTATAAAATGATGGTTGATTTTTTGATTGAAGAAAATAAACTGGAGAAGGTTTTGTTTCCGGACGGGAAAAGAGCGTCATCTTTATATAAGAAAATTACTCGTAAATATTTTGATGATCTTAGTAATGAAGGAGTAAAGAAGAAGATTGAAAAAGAAAAGGGGGCCTTAGGTAATTAACCGTTCGGGCCCCTTTTCGTCGTGATATTTAAATTATACCCGATAGAGAAAAAGAATCAAGTTTCAACGGTAATGTGCTTACACATTATCTCGTATCATTGACACATGGAAATATCGTGTTAGTCTGAAATTAGATGAACTTTTAACATAAAAGGAGGCCAAAAAAATGGCTAAGACACGTAGTACAAGGATTTCCCCTAACACTTTTTGGCTTAACGTTACAGATTTTTGTAACAATAAATGTGTCTGGTGTTATGAGAAGGAAATGAACGATCATCACCAGAAGATACCAATTTCTCTCGCGAAACAAATCATATTTACAATGAGTAGAGTTGGGGCAACGGAATGTCTCCTTATTGGAGGCGAGCCAACCCTGCACGATGATTTGCCGAGTATCGTATCTTTTGTCAAGGAAACTGGGATGCGTGCGGTCCTCATAACTAACGGGAGGAAACTCGCAAAAAGAGATGTTGTGGAATCATTGCGAATCAGCAGTGTTGATTCTATCAATGTATCTGTGCATGGATGGGATGCTGTGTCCTATCTGCAGTTGACAGGTGCATCGAAGGGGTTTTCTGAGATGGCACAGGGAATCTCTAATGTCCGGGAATCTGGGATTGATATTGCTGCATCTTTTGTCTTATCTCGGCACGTAATCGGTCACATGGAATCCATTGTTGAATCAATTGCAAAACTTGGATTTAGCCGGGTTGAGTACAACATGGGGTCACCTTCTGTCGGCAAGGATGCTATCGATGGTAGTTTCTTGATACCAATAGATATGCAAAAAGAAATTGTGCTTGAAGCTTGCCGGCTTAGTGTTGAGTATGGAGTATTTCCGGGTTTCAACCTGAATATTCCACACTGCTTGTTTAGTCAGGATGAATTCAAGATTCTCAATGAGCATGCTTATATTTCATCCGGATGCACCATTCGAAGTGGCTCAGGGGTTATATACAAGATTGACGGTTCGCTCGCTGTCTGTAACCATTTATTGGATTTTCCTGTTGCGGCAGGGCTAGATGCAGGAAAACTTCTGGATAGCGGCAAATTTTCGTCATTTTGGAATTCAGTTTCCATGGCCGCCGTTCGAGAAGAAATTACCTGTTATCACCATGAGTCATGTGCAGTATGTCCTCATTGGGAAGCGTGCGCTGGTGGCTGCCCTATAAATTGGATGTATTTCAATCCAGACGAAGTTGACTTGCATCCAATCGGTGTGGTATAAATAAATTCCGAGTAATCAATATATGAGGAGTAGTGCTATGAGTAAGCTCATGGAAGTTCTTAAAAAATCAAAGCGTGCCCGCCAGTCGAGCAAAAAATTCAAGGGCGTCGGCGGACAGGGTAATCGCGTTGGATCGTGTCATGGTAGTCACTGCACCAGATGCCCCACCAATTGATCTTTGTGATCACCCACCCCCTGCCTCGAGCATTTTTCGAGTCAGGGGTTTTGTTTTTAAGAAACTATCTTACTACCTACTAATACAGAAAAGTTCCAACATCGTCCCATACGGCCGCTTGAAATGAAAATACTCCCTTCTGGGTGTATTTTCATTTC
>JAIPIB010000012.1 GCA_021734905.1 Minisyncoccota bacterium
TCTAAAATATCTGACAAAATCTTAAAAGTGACATTTAGTCACTTTTCCGCTTACAGCGGCCAGTACACTTTGTCGATATTTAATTCGCTCTGCTCTAAAATATCTGACAAAATCTTAAAAGTGACATTTAGTCACTTTTAACCATTTTCATGAAGACTTCTTGCGGAATGTTCACTTTTCCATGTTCAAGAAGTTTTTTCTTTCCACGTTTTTGTTTTTCTCTAAGTTTCATCTTTCGCGTAATATCTCCTCCATACAAATATCCTGTAACATCTTTTTTCATCGCTGAAAGAGTTCGAGAGGATATTATTCTACCCATTGCCCGTGCCTGAATTTTCGTAACAAACATCTGTCGAGGTAGCGTATTGTAGAGTTTTTCCACAACTGCCTTTGCTTCAATTTCTGCACGACGGAGTCCAACAACTCTCGAAAATGCGGGAACAATGTCCTCTGCAATAAGTACGTCAAGTCGAGCCACTTCGGCACTTCTCATTTCAACAATTTCATATGAAAGAGATGCGTATCCACTCGATGCATTCTTTAGCTTATCGAAGAAGTTACGCATAAGCTCCCGAAGTGGCATCTCAGCAGTAAGGAGATTTCTGCCGTCGCCAAATACCTCAGTCTCAAGAACACTTCCTTCATGGTCATACAAAAGGGTCATTACTCCACCGAGATATTGTGCCGGCAACATAATTTGCGCCAGAACCCATGGTTCTCGTACAGTTACCTTTGTTCCAAAATCAGGAAAACGGGAGGCAGCATATACTTCCTCGACCTTCCCGTTCTCGTGTGTTATCTCATAGACAATAGATGGGGCGGTAATAATGATTCCAATATCAAATTCACGTCGTAAACGCTCTGTAACAATTTCAAGGTGAAGCATCCCAAGGAAACCACAACGAAACCCTCTCCCCAGTACACCTGAAGATTCTTCCTCATATGAAAGTGACGAATCAGACATTTTTAACCTATCAAGCGCTTGCTTGAGCATTGTAAAATCATCCTGACTCTCAGGAAAAACAGAAGCCCATACAACAGGAGGGACAGATCTGTAGCCAACAAGAAGTTCGCGCGACCCTTTTTCAAGGGCGAGTGTGTCACCAACAGACGCCACACCAGGCTCCTTTATACCTGTGACAATGTAACCAATTTCTCCCTCATTCAACTCTGGAACAGAAATCTCTTCTGGTGAGAGAATTCCAACCTCAAGTGCTATAAAATTTCGCTCAGCTGCGATAAAGCGAAGGCTGTCGCCTTTTTTAACTGTGCCATCAAATACTCTGAAATAGACAATTATTCCACGATGATTCGAATATTTAAAATCAAAAACAAGGCCACGAAAGGAATCTAATGACTCCTGTTTCGGTGGAGGAATTTGTTTACAAATTAGGTCAAGAAGATTCAAGACACCTTCCCCAGTACGTCCAGATACGTACTGGACTTCGCTGCGCTCACACTTAAGTAAGGCAACGACCTCATCAGTAACCTCATCTTTTCTTGAGTGAGGTACATCGATTTTTGTAAGTACTGGAATTATGGCAAGTCCTTGTTCACGAGCCATTTGCAGTACGGAGAGAGTCTGAGCCTGCACACCTTGTGTACTATCTACAAGCAGTAAAACGCCCTCAACGGCTTTCAGAGCCCGAGAAACCTCATATGAGAAGTCAATATGCCCTGGAGTATCTATTAAATTTATTTCATACACATTACCCTCATAGGTATGTTCCATGCGGACAGGTTGCATTTTAATGGTTATTCCTCGTTCACGCTCAAGATCCATTGAATCAAGGACTTGCTCTTTCATCTTTCTTGCCTCCACAGTATGTGTGATTTCGAGCATTCGATCAGCAAGTGTTGACTTGCCATGATCAATGTGGGCAATAATAGAAAAATTTCTAATTTCTTTCATATGACTATTGGCTCATACTCTACCATAGACTCAACAAATACCCACTTCCCGGCTTCATGCAATCTATATAGAGAAAGTGTCTTCGTCTTGTGGAACAATAATATCAGTTTTTACAAAACGGCGGTGTAGTGTTTTATAAATTTCATTTAGCTCTTTATTTTTAAAAATGTACTGAGCAAGAATATATGCTACGCAGCCGGCAAATCCAGCCGAAACGCCCTGAGCAAGGATTGTAAAGAGTGTATCTGCAATAACCCCCGAGGCAAAATAATTAAGCGTCACATAAGCGACGTACCCTGCAAAAAGTGCTGCGGTGGTGGCTTGAAAAAATGGTTTAATGAGACCACTGATAGAAATATGCACACAGCGACGCGAAAAAATCAAAATAACAAAACTATGAAGAATGAGTGCTACGGAGTACCCGAGGGGCAGTGCAAGGACTTCTATTCCAGAAACACCATCAAGTCGCATGACTGATTGTATAAATGCATAAAAGTTTCCTTGTCCTAAAAGAAGTGTGTAGAAAAAGAACGAAAGAAGCAGTGCTGCTGTAGAAGAAAATATTGTTACATAGAAAGGCAGTCTTGTATTTCCGACAGCATAAAGTGCTCGAACGAGAAGTAGGTGTATAGCTTGTGATGCAAGCGATATGATAAAAATTGCAAGAATTGCAGCAGTTAAACGTGTGTCATTCCAATCAAAGGAACCAGATCCCAGAACAACACGCACAAATTGCGCCCGGATGACAACGAACAAGGCTGCTGCAGGTAATGACCAAAAAAGAATATGCCGAAGTGCAATAGTTATATTTTGACCAAGTAAATCAAAATTTTTTTCAGCATAGAGTTGTGCGAGTAGCGGAAAAGCTGCCACTGAGTAACTTACCCCAATAATGGCAAGTGGAACGGACTGCAAATTAAACGCGAATTGAAAGACAGAGACAGATCCGACCGTCATGATACTTGCAAAACCAACAAGTCCGAGCAAAACGAGCTGATGCAATGACAGAGTAAGTACGCGTGTAACTGAGGTCTGACAAATGGCCAATATCTCAGCAAAGTCATACTTAAGAACAAATCGAGGGGTCAGTGTGCTTTTTAGGATAAATGGAATCTGTATACAGACATGTCCAAGTGCACCAAAAACAACACCCATTGCGAGACCTGAAATACCATATTTCGGATAAAGAAATAGAAGTCCAAATATAATTCCCACGTTGTATATAAGTGGACTTACGGCATAGAGAATAAATCGATGTTGAATTTGCGTAATAACACCAAAAAGACTTGAAACTCCAAGAAGTAGTGGTTGTAAAAGCAATATCCTAATCAAAATAACAAGAGACTCAGACTGTTCGACGAAACCAGGAAAAAAGTAGTACACGATCACTGGTGCAAAGATTATTGCAACAGATGCAATGCTGATATAGAGAACAAGGAATAAAGAAAAAATCTGTGACAAAAGTGCTCTTGCTTTCTCATATGACCCTTCACTTATATGTCGCGTAATAAATGGGACGAGAACGTACACAGAAAGAGTTGACGCAAAAAGTACATAAAGAAAATCTGGAATACGAAAAGCAGTGTAGTACAGATCAAGTTCTATACTAGCGCCAAATTGATGTGCAAGGAGTCTATCGCGAATAAGTGCAAGCAACTGCGACCCAAAAGTGAATATTGCAAGAATATACGCGGCCTGATGTAGGCCGCGTACTTCTTTATAGACAACATCAAGCACACGAGCAGCCATTGTTATTCTGGAGCAACTGTTGTTATTGACGGGGCTGTATTCACTGGAGTAACAAGTGACGTTCCAGATTCCTGTGTCGTACTCACTGTTCCATTCTCATTTATTGCCGGAGCAGTCTCACTCACTGTTCTGTTTGCTGCAGTTCGAAGCCTTTCAAGAGAACCTTCTTCTCCAATGACTTTAATTAATTCTGTGATCTCAGTGTTTCCTGGATTGAGGTTCAATACAGCCTCAAGCTGTCTTTTTGAATCATCGCTTCGTCCCGCTTCATCATATGAGAGCGCTAACAAATACCGAGCATTGGCATAATTTTGATCAAGACTGATTGCTTTCTCAAAAGCCTGGATAGATCCTTTAAGGTTCTTTCGTGAACTTTCGAGGACACCGAGTTGATAGTATCGAGCAGGATTTTGTGGTTCAAGATTAATGACAGCTTGTGTAGACGCAATTGCCGCCTCAACGTTACCTTCGGCAATTTCAAGTTGAGAAAGAAGGAAAAATGCTTCTGTATAATTTGGCTTCAGTGCAATCGCTTTTTCAATATAGGCTCGTGCAGAATCAAAATCACCTCCTCTTGCGACTACGATTGCTGATTCAAGGTATGGTAAAGGATTTTTAGGATTGAGTTCCTGAGATTTTACAAGTGCCTCTACAGCTCGATCTTGTGCACCTTCAATATTTACTGAAGCGAGAATGCTATAGATTCCACCAAGTACGGACCAGTTTGCTGGTTCAAGTCCATCAATCTGTATTGCCTGCTGCGCTGCATTCACGCCGTTGACGCTCGCACTTTGAAATTGTCGTTGTTGATCTTCTGTTGGTTCGGTAAGTGAGACAAGGTTATTCATCCTAGCAAGTTGATATTCTGCGATTCGTCTTGCAAACACATCACTACCGGAAAGCTGAAAAGCTTCAGAAACTTTTTTTTCTAACTCATCAAATGATTTGCCTTCCTGCATAGAGATAACACTTTGATTAAATGCATATACTGAAGAATAATGTCTTCCTGAAACATAGAGAATACTCACTGAACCAATAATTATCATTATAACAACGAGTGTTAAAACGAAACCTGTACGTCGATTTGCACCAACTGATACCACGTTTTCTCTTTGTTTTGTGAGTACATTAAATGCTCCCAACGACACCCCTGTACAGAGGGCCCCCAAAAGGAGAATAACAACGCCCGGGACATAAATGACTGACATTCCCCAGATATACAGTGCACTTACAAACGACGAAACTCCAATGAAATACCACATCTTGTCGCTGTCAGTGGCACTAAGAAGTTTTCTTGTCCCCACAATGAGAAAAGTAAGGAGAAAAACAACCCACGCCATACCTCCAAGAACACCGGTCGTCACAAAGAAACTTGTAACATAGCCGTTCCCTGCATTAAAGTCTGTATTCCAAAAAGGCGTATAGTTTATAGAATCATCTTTATATAATCGCCATGCATCAGTGAACTTATTTGTTCCAATACCGAGAAAAGCATTTTCATGGTACACATTTCGTGCAATATCCGCTGTAGCCTGAACTGATGGCCTCACTTCAACATATGTTATGTTTGTATATTTTGTCACCCACCCTCCGACCATTGAGCCTCCAATAACAAACACAACTGATACCACAAACACAACAAGTGATACTGAAAGAGATGTCACGTTCGGCGTCTGTGTATTTGTGAGTGAGAGTTGATTTCCAGAAAATCTGTCTTTTCCGAGCGTGTATACAATCATGGCAAGACTAGTAAGCCCGAGAACAAGCCAGACAGTAAAGAAATTTATTACACAGAGCATGACTAAAGCTGTAAGTATAACAACGGCAAAAAGAGTGCGCCCAATCTTTGTCAAAGACAATTGTTCAAGAGTGACGAGTGAAAGGATGACCGTAAGACCTAAGAAAAGTGCGAGATCATTCCAGCTTCCGACAGGTGTTGCAACATTACTTGCAAAGACACCAAATGAAAGAAAGTCTATTCCGAAAAAAAGTCGTGATATATGAAACAATACCAGGATAAGTGTACTAACAGTAAGGAGAATATACATCCGCATGATGGCTGTCTTCCCAACCTTCAGGAATACCCAAACAGACGGGATCAGGGCAAGGATCGCAACAAAAATTGTCGAGTGAATACTGAAAAGGTCGCCAACGAGTGAATCCTTAAAATCACCAGAAAGCAGGGACGAAATAAATGCAATCCCAACAACCGCCCACATTGCCACAAGCACATACGAAGGTGCCATAGCTACAACCCCTGACCTAAGGACTGAGAGACTGTACAAAACAAGAGCAATAAAAAGACCCACAACGACAAATAATGCTTTTGAATAGTCGAAAGGCGCTGCTAACGTCGGTACAAACGCAAGTGGTAAGAGTCCAAAAATAACTACCAGAATGTTTTGTGCATAGTTTCGTAATGAGACAGCAACAGGATCCTGTTGTCTTGACTCATCATCTGAAGTAAACGACATAATAAAGCTTAAATTAAAGTCTAAAATAAAACACGTAGGTAAATGATATCATACAAACAGGCGCCCCATAAAGGGGCGCCTGTTTGTACGTTTATAAGCCGAATTCTGTCCTACATTGATATGAAAAACATAGCAATATAAGTGTGATCATTTACCTAGGCGTCATGTTGCCATAACGCTCTTGCGGCACTTCTCTGACCATTTCAGACTAAAGTCTGAAATGGTCAGAGACACGGCCTTGCACGCAGGTAAGGATTTAGCCGTTTCACCCTCTCTGTTACCAAAAAGGCTTATCTCATAGAAGAATTTCCAATGAGATACTTCTGTCTTTCGACACAAAGCGTCTCTGCTCGCACCTCGTAAATTACTTTAGACGGGCGTTACCCGCTACCCTGCTCCAATACATATTCTGCACTGGACGTGTTCGGACTTTCCTCTCAATCTCATAGAGACTGAGCGATCACAAACGCAAAAAATATTATACAATAAATAAACTATTTTTCAAGGTTACCTTTAGGCAAGATAGGTAAAGTGACAATCTGACCTGGACGGATACCAACAATATCCGAGTATTGAGTGTTCGTCTCGACTGCATATCGTGCTGGTTTTTTGGGTCGAAAAATTCGTGGATACGAATCGGGAGAGACGTTTTTTTCTATCGAGATGACCATGAGATCATCATCAATCCATATAATGTCAATCGGGAATCTCATCTCTTTCATCCATATTGAATGGTAGTCTGCTTCTGGAAAAATTAAGAGAAATCCTTCAACATTCGAAAGTTCGTTTCTACCAGAAAGCCCTTTTGCTAACTCCTCGCCAGTAATTGCCATTTCTACACGCAGGGGGATGTCGCCGATATGCATGACTGGTGTTCCTGGAAGGAAAAAATCAAACATTGGGACATCCTGCTGTTGCATATACAAATAAAACATTCCCGAAGGTATCAAGATGATAAGAAAAATGATTTGAAGTTTGTTTGCCAACATATTTTACCAAGGCCAGAATGAAAGTATGGTTATTCCCCCAAAGACACTGATAGCGATATATCCGATGTGTATAAAAAAATATGTCATTGAATGCTTTTCCCATATTACAGAACCAGCAACAACAGAAGAAAGGAGTAGTGTCAAGAAAAATCCTACCGCAAGAAGAGACATCCCTGCGTTTTGTTGTTCAGAGAAAAATAGAGCAATGACAAAAAAGAAAATACTCTGAACAACAATTGTTTTACCAACCGACCTAATCAGACCTTTTTGAGAAATCCCGTCCAGACCCATAGTCAAATCAGCGGACCTCATCCATGCCGATCCAAAAACTAGCGGTGAGTACCAGATACTTCCAATTGCGCTGGAGAGAATTGCTGTTACCAATACAGCGACCTCGTTAACTTGCTCAAACATGTTATTTTATAACTTAGTTATTATGACCATTCTTAAATTCGCTTTATAGTATACCATTCTGATCCAAGATATTACGACGCCTCTTAAACCAAATTGATAAGGCTCCCCCTCCCGCAATAATCACCAAGAGTGGTATGTATACATACGGTGATTCAACTATTCTTAGTCGTGATTTGTTAAAAAACTGCTTAACTGCAACAAGATTTTTTACAGTCTCAATATACCCGAAGGCCATTTCCTCTCGGGTGCCAATTTTCAAAATATATTTTTCAATATTATTGGGAGAATGAACCTCAAGTCGGTACACCCCAGGTTCAAGCTCTGCTTCATAGTGTGATCCTTCACGATACAAGTCACCGCTCTTGAAATCTCGAACAACTGTCCACTTCGCTTCTTTTGCCAACATCCGAGTTATCTCCTTTACTCTCCCTCCGCTTACAGGTTTCTTAATAATTATTGCCGAAATATTATTTGTACTTTTCTCAAGGTCAGGAACTCTAACGTCAACAACAAAATTCAATGACTGAGTAACGATAAACTCATATGTATGTGGAAAATTATTCAATTCTCCATAAAATGTCTGCGCAAGTGTCGGGTCACTAATGATATCAAAATCAATAAGTGATTTTTGGGAAACAAGAACAGGGACATACGCATCAGTACTTGCTGGTGCAAAAAAGATAAAGAAGAAAATTATGATAATGAATCGCATATATAAATTCTATGGTATCACGACTATCATTAAAGACTATGCGTATTTTTAAATAGAGTAAAATTCTTAGTAAGCATTTCAAAAAGAAGATTGTTTCTTAGTGAGTGCTCACATGAATTAAATCTATATTGAGTACCTTCATTTAGAAAATCATACCTATACTCACTTTCATCAGACAATGCGGAACATGTCTTTGTATTTGAGGTCTTTGAAATTACTTCAAAATCAGTTTCTTTCATAAGTTTTTTTAATTCAGTGAGCTGCTCTTTTCTTAAAGATCCTTCATATTTCACTTCTTTTTCGCCATTTGCTCTTACAATGTAGGTGTACTTACCAGAATCAACAATTTGATACGACGCGCAACCAAATCGTTCACATTCACCGTACTCGTAAGCAGTAACCTCAAACCCTGAAGTTTTCGTTTTGAGAGACCCGTCTCCGTAATCTCCTGTATTGTTTTCAAGAAAAATAATACCTCCGGTCAGAAAACCAAACACAAATGTAGCCCCTAGGATGAGATAGATATGTTTCAACACGTTTCCCTCAACGATACCTCTTTTTAAATTTTGATACAAATGAGTTACACTAGATTCTCAGAACAAACGTGACTGGAGAGATGGCAGAGCGGTTGAACGCGCTACCTTGGAAAGGTAGTGTGCGCGAAAGCGTACCGGGGGTTCGAATCCCCCTCTCTCCGCAGAAAGAAACTTCCGAATCCGAAATGGGGTCGGCGCGAAGCGCCGACACTAATGCATTCCCCCCGCCGAATCCAGAATCCAAAAGGGTTTTCCACGCTCCGCGTGGCTCAAAAAGTACGGTTCGATCCTTAATTTGAAAGTTCGAACCGACCTTTTTGAATTCCCGAAAAAATTCTTCGGGAATTCCCTCGTTTGCCAATTCCATATTGTTTATACTGGCTTTTAGAAACTTGTCGGTAAGTTCGAACCGATTATGAGATTTTTTCTCAAAAGCTGATAATTTCTCTTTGAGAAGCTGTTTTTGACACATCAGCTTGTTTTTGATTCACGATATTCTTCAAGCGAAAGTGCGTTCTCTAGGTAAGCGTTCATCAGCTTCTCAATCTTGGAATCTAAAAGAGAAATTTCATCTTTTGTTTTTTGAGAAAAAATCTCACTCGATTGGTTTTCTGATTGCCGATCTTTTTCGTTTTCGGCAATCATCCAATTTGCCCAATCGAGTGGCAAAGAAACTTTTTGTAATTCCGTTCTGATTTGAGAAGTGATGATTTCTTCACGAGTATATTTTTGCGAACAAGGATTTTTCCGTTTGGTACATCGCAAATAGTTATGACCTTTTTGTGTTTCGGTGGTAATAAAACATCCACATTCTCCGCAACGGAAAAATCCTCTGTACAAAAATGGTTTTAGACCTTTCGAGTGAGGTTTAGATTTCCTCATCATCACTTCCTGAACAGAATCAAAAAGTTTCTTTGAAATAATCGGTTCGTGCTTGCCCTCAAAAATCTCTCCGTTGTAGAGTATTAGACCAGTGTAAATAGGATTTTTCAAAAGTTTTTGATAATTCGACACCGCAAGTTCCTTTCCGCTTTTTCGTTTCAATCCAAGTCCGTTAAATTTGTCGCGAAGCTCCCGCAAAGTGAAAGACCCAGACGAATATGCCTCAAATGTTTTCTTGATTAAAGGTGCGATATTTTTATCAACAACAATTCTCCCACCGACATTTAGATATCCAAGTGGAGACATTTGAGGCCATATCCCGTCTTTCACTTTGTTTCGCTTACCACGCTTTATATTCTCGCTTTAATTGTCCACATAATACTTGGATTGCGAAAAAGCGATTGAAAGCATGAATTTGCCTTGCGGTGTCGGATCACACCAGAAAGTTGGAAATTTCAGCTCGGCAAGTTTTTCCGTATCGAGCAAGTAGATAACTTTTCCACCATCAACACTATTTCTCGCCAATCTGTCGGGATGCCATGCCAAAATCCCATTTGCCTCACCTTGCTCGATACGGAGAAGCATTTCATTAAAGACTGGCCGACCTGGTGCTTTAGCGGTTTGTTTCTCTACAAAAATATCTACAACCTCAATTTGCTCTTTAACCGCTAACTCTTTGAGTTCGGCCAGTTGGTCTGAAATGCTTCTAACTTGCCGATCCTCCGTATCGGTACTTTTGCGAGTGTATATAAAAAACTTTCTGGTGTGATTATTCATAGAATTGTATTGGCAAACGAGTGAGCCACGCGGAGCGTGGAAAAACCTTTTGAATTCGGGAATTTTTGGCGGTAATGCGTTTGTGTCGGCGCTTCGCGCCGACCCCATTTCGGCTTCTGATTCCGATTTCCAATTTTGGCGGTGTTTGTTGGACAAAGTTCGAAACTATTTCGAGCAAAATCCAAATGATTAAAAATACTAATGTAGACGAGGCAAGGCGAAACAATTTTTCTGGGGGAATGGATTCGCCTTGCCTCGGCTGATTTCCCGCCCGCA
>JAIPIB010000001.1 GCA_021734905.1 Minisyncoccota bacterium
CGCCCACGAAGTAAAAATCCCCGCAAGGGGATTTTTACTTCGTGGGCGGCTAGAGAGAATTGAACGGTTTGCGAGGTGAGTCTCTTTCAAAATGAGACGAACCAGCAAACCGCGGGCAGGTAACTCTTGTGAACGTAGTGAACTAGAGTTGGACGCCAATTCTCTCTAGCCGCCCAAAATTTTGAAGCTTATTTTATAAAGGTTTTCTAGATACCCTACCTGTAAGGTAGAACTGGTATACTTTAGAAATGAAGAAAGTAATTATTATTGGTACCATTCATTTAAACTGGACTCCTAAAGAGGAGTTGTGGGAGACTTTGAGTAATATTAACCCAGACCAAGTACTCGTAGAGCTTTCAGATGAAGAATTGAATTTAAGACCAAGGAATGATTCAATTCGTGATGAAATGTTCTTTGCATATGATTGGGCAATTCAACATAATAAGTTGGTAAACTATTTTGATACAGAGGACAGTCCACTTAAAGAGGGTGTTACGGGGAAAGAGCCAGAATTTATGGAGCACGAACTCAGAAGTAAAGAATTATTGAAGAATTATTCCTGGAAAGATTTAAATAAAATGGAGCCCTGGAAAATATCTGAAGTAAAAGAACTTGAAGATAAAATTACTGAAAAATACTTTGATATCAAAAAATCAAAGGAAAGGGAGCAAAAGATGCTCGGTAATATCCTGAGCAAACTCATAGAAGGAACAAACGTGGTTATTATAGGTGCCGGGCACCTATCGTTTTTTGAAAAAGAAATTCCCGGTGCAATACTACCTTTTCGTAATTGATTAGAAAATGAAACTCATACTTATAAATGGTCCAACAGGGATTGGTAAAAGCACGATTGCGGCGAAGCTACACCAAGCATTGCCACTATCCTTTCTGTTGGATATAGACGCCCAACGACGATATATCAGTGGGTACAAAGAACATCGTGAAGAGAGCCGTGAGTTGGTCACAGAACTCTCATTGGCAATGGTGGAAAATTATTTACAGAGTGGACACGATGTAATAATTGATAAGGTGTTTACCGACGCGAAAATATCAGATGCATTTCTGGAACGCGGACGGAAATACAACGCTACGATATTTGAGTTTGTGCTCAATACAGATAAAGAGACACTTGTAGCAAGAGCCAATGAGAGAGGATACAGAGAAGGAAGTATGCTAACTCCTGAAAAAGTACCTGAATTTTGGGAGCGTATGCAGAGTTACATTAAGGAAAGACCAAGCTACGGTAGTGGACACGAAGAATGTGAGTGCAGACGAAACATTTGAATTCATACGAGAAAAAATTCTCGGCTAACTTAAATTTAAATAGTGTAATCAGGAGTGGGGTAAAATGTCGGAATATAGATGCTTGTATCGTTCAGACGCTGGAAAATAGTTCTAACATCTCTATACAGAGACTGTTCAGGTTGTGTGGTATTTTTCATGCTTCAAAATACCGACAACTTCTTGCTGAATGGGTTCCGTCCCATCCCTCACTCTACGACGTCGCCATAACGAGGATTTATCTAAAGATTCCCTATATGCGGAGATTTTTAGTTCTAACCCAGATTACCCCTAATGAGAATTATGAACTTTGATATACTTATGATATGGAAAAGTTCCAAAATCAATCAGAGAACACCGCACCACAAGAAGCTTCACAACCGCCTCAGTTCTTGAAAGAATTTTCTCGTGAAAATTCACAAGAAGAGCGTGATGTAATCGCGGGTGCGATTAGGGAAAGACGACGCGAACGTGATGCGTGGAGAGCTGAGCAGAATACACGTGTGGAAGGAAAAGAAAATCTTGAGGCAGAGCTTGAAACTCTCCAAGGTCAAATTGATACATACGGAGGTGAAAGTTTTTTGAGAAAGATTAAAGATTATTTTGCATATCGTAATGTTAAGGCACAACTTGCCGAAAGGGCTGGGAGTCTTGCTTCAGCTCAAGATAGTGTTGATGCGTGGCAATCTGAAAAACCTGATTTTCAGGAAGTGCATTCACTTTTGAACAATTTTTATGAAGGTGAAGAAAAGAAATGGGCTGAGGCAGGGCATACTCCTGAGGACATAGAACAGCAATTCACCGAAGAACATCTTGCAAGTCTTTCTGTGGAAGACTATGCATTGCTTATGAAGCGTTTTCCGAGTGAAATGCTTACCCACGTCACTCGGCAGGGGATACGTGATCACGCAGACAGTTTTTGGCACACTGCAGGTGTTGGAGGATACTCCAATGGTTTTAAAGAAATGTTGGCAGATGGCAAGTTGCGTTCGTCGCTCGGTATCGCACTACAAGAACATAGTAAGGAGGAAGCGATGGCTATTTTTTTAAAACTCAATCGTATTGATGAGGTTCTTCCCAACACACGAAATCTTAGTATGCGCGAGAGAGCCCTCCTCATGTTTGCAAATAGCTTTGACCATAATATTGCAACAGACGATGCTTTTGCCGATTCAGCAGCAGTACACCTAGCCTCTGAAAGTGTGATGGACGGTATGTATGGGTCAGAGCGCGGAAATGAAATATTCGTTGCCTATCCATCAGCTTATGTTGCATCGCAATTAAGATACGGGGGTAAGGGAACTTTAGCTGACAGAGGTATGAGTCAACACAACGATAAGTGGGTATATACAAAGGATCACGAAGGGATGTCATTGGACGTTGGTTTAGTATTTATTCCCGAGGATGCTCAAGTGGACCCAAAGACTGGATCTCGATATAAAATAGATGAACGAGGTGAGCCAATTGTTCCAAAACAACGGATGGATGAAGTTCTAAAGGCACGATTTGAAAATTTAGGCTTCGTACAGACCTTCATACAGCAGTTACCACACCGGATGAATCAAGCACCAGAGCAAGAACGAGAAGCGTTAGCCGAAGCATCATTTGCTGAATTTGGAATTTCTGACCCTGATACAAAGAAGGCTCTCCTAGACCCCCGCCTCATTGATAAGCTCGCAGACATCTGGGGGAAGGACGATGAAAATGAAGAATATGAAAGGATTTTGAATGAGTATTTCCATCATAATGCCGAGAGTCCGTATGAATTGGCCGGAGGAACCATGTCTTCAAAGGAATATTGGGAAAAACATTTTCAAGAAAATCCAACAGAACGACCATCAAAAGTTGTGTATTACAAAGGAGGCGACCCATCACGTGCACTCAATGAATGGAGAGAGAAGAATGGTATTGTGAAAAAGACGGAAGACCCTACGTATGGGTTTACAGAACACAATGTGGCAGACAGTTCAGATGAAGCAAATGTTGGTAAAGATCGTTTTGCATCACTTGCACGAAAGGTGATTGATGACAGATTTCCAGATAGGGAAGTTGCGCGCACTTAGAAGTATAGTTAGGGTGTAAAGCAGAGGTACAGACAATGGCTCTTTTCGGATAATGATTCTAGCGTCTCTATATGCTTCGTACTTAATAAATTAAATCTGGTACACTTATCAGTATTATGGATACTATTGATATTGTTGGAGGGGCAATTATCATATTCGCGGTAGGGGCGGGTCTTGGTTATTATGTTTCTAAGATTTATTTCGGAATATAAATTAATTCTGTGAATAGGGAGGTTCCTCAACATGTTCGTCAACAGCGTGGATATATATACTCAGAAGGGCGATCAGAAGTGTGGCAAAAAATGTCGCAGCGAATGTTTTGAAAAAATGATCACGATGCGAATGTTTTAATTCTGGAATGAGGTCTGCAGTGGCAATATAAAGAAGGTTTCCAGCAGCGACTCCCGTCAGGACAAATACCCACTCACCGAGTGATGACATAAAAAGATATGTAATGAGAACACCAACAATGACAGTTGTTGCAGATAGAAAATTATAAAAAGCCGCTTTTTTTCGTGAGTATCCTGATTGGAGTAAAATTCCATATTCTATAATTTCTTGCGGAACTTCATGGAGAGCTATACCAAGTGTTGTGAGTACTCCAACGGTTGGGCTGAGCATAAAAGCTGAAGCAATAACTATTCCATCAGACATATTGTGGACCGCGTCACCAATGAGAATCATGCGACCACTATTGTGGGTGCATGCGTCATGATCATCGACATGGTGATGATGAAAGGTATCAAGAAAATGAGAGAGGAGATAAAATCCTAAAAATCCGGCCATGATTGTGACCGGGCCCCAGGTTCGTGAAGCATCCATTGTCTCTGGAATAAGTTCAAAAAATACAATGCCAAGAAAAATACCTACAGCAATGGGTAGGATAAAACGATGTAATAGGGTTAGTCTAGGATTTTTACCAAAGAAAAATACCCCCGTAAGTGAGAGTAGGGAAATACCAAATGCTCCGATAAGTGCATTAAACATGTATTCCTCAAGTGTATACCCGTATGTACGTTTTTTCTAGTTTTTATATAAAACATAATGTATGGTTTCTCTAGGGTGTAGAATTGTAATAAGTTATAAATATAATGATGATGTTTCACATATGGAATCTTTTTTAAAAGAATTTAAGGCGTTTGCGATACGAGGGAATGTAGTCGACCTCGCTGTTGCGGTAGTGATAGGTGGTGCATTTGGAAAAATTGTTTCGTCCCTCGTTGATACAGTTATAATGCCTACTATGGGGGTTATGCTCGGAGGAATTAATTTTACAGGGTGGGTACTTAAAATTGGAGAATCAACTATTGCGTATGGGAAATTTATTCAAGCGATCGTTGATTTTATCATTATCGCTTTTGTAGTTTTTGTTGTAATACGAGCGCTTTCCCGATTCGAAAAAAAGAAAGAGGTTGAAAAGAAGGCTTCGCCAGCTCCTTCAGAGGAAGTTGTTCTCCTTCGTGAAATTCGAGATAGTTTGAGGAAATAGTTTGAGATACATAGATTATGTTCATATTTGGAGTATAGACATATTGTCTATACTCCAAAACAGAGAATAGATATACACAAGACTTGCGTACTTCTACAAGATGTTGCTATCCACAGACTTTTTCAGCACCGTTTCTTTAAAAGCTATATTTTCCAACCTTATCTCGATCGCGCTTAATTTTAGATATTTTCGCAATCGCCCATGAGTGGTATTATTGGTAAGACACACGCGTAAGCTCTTCGTGTGCGGACGCTTTTGCACATTTTACCTATTTAAATAGCCACGCCAATACGTGGCTCATTAACCACTTTTTTTCACGGCAAAAAGAGGTATCTTATTAACTAAACTGAGAAACTGCCTATGATCACCACAATTATTAAAAGGAATGGAATGTCAGTTCCTTTTGACCCAACAAAGATTGTTATCGTTATGAAAAAGGCATTTGCTGCAGAGCAGGTACCTGTTGATGATGACGCTCTTGAACAAATGACGGGTCGTGTGGTGGTGAGTCTTGGAACGCTGTGTGATGGAAAAGAGAACTGTCCAACAGTTGAACAAGTTCAAGACCTTGTCGAGAACACACTCATGGAGCGAGGATATTTTTCTGTTGCAAAGGCATACATTTTGTATCGCTTCCAGCAAAGCGAGGAGCGAAAACAGGAGGTGGTCAAAGAAATCGAAGAACAACGCCTTACTATTGAAAGAACAGATGGGAGTATTGAACAATTTTCACGAGAGAAGATGCGTGAGTATCTTCAGGAGTTTACTGAGGGATATGCGGGTGATATTGATTTTGATGATTTTGTTTCACAGATAGAGCGTGAAGTGTACGACGGAATCAAAACAAGTGAAATGGCGAAACTTGTTACACTCGTACTTCGGTCGCGAATTGAAAATGATCCTGCATATTCAATTGTTGCTGCACGACAACTCTGTAGGCGTATCTCAGATGAAGTCGTTGGAAACTTAAGCGCAATACCCAAAGCAGAGCGGGTAGCAGCGTATCGTAATGCATTTGTACGAAACATAAAACGTGGCGCTGAAGCAAAGAAGTATGACTCCGTACTTCTTTCATATGATCTCGAAAAGCTTTCTGCCAGTATCGAACCAGGGCGAGATGATCTTTTTAAATATATTGGTATTGAAACACTCAATGATAGGTATTTTGTTCGTATCGATGGAAAAAAACTTATCGAAACCCCACAGATGATGTGGATGCGTATTGCGATGGGACTCGCCCTTAACGAGAAAAATAAAGAAGAACGTGCTGTTGAGTTTTACAATATTATGTCTCTTATGCACTTTATTCCGTCAACCCCGACATTGTTTCATGCCGGAACGCCGCATCCACAGCTATCATCATGTTATTTAAATGTTGTTGAAGATGACCTTACACATATTTTCAAAGTGTATGGCGACAATGCAATGCTTTCAAAGTGGGCTGGTGGTATTGGGACAGCATGGAGCAAACTTCGAGGCACAGGAGCACTCATTAAAGCTGCGGGGATTACTTCGCAAGGTGTGATTCCGTTTCTTAAGATCGCCAATGACGTAACGGTCGCAATTAATCGTTCGGGTAGACGCCGAGGTGCAACTGCAGTGTATATGGAAAACTGGCATATTGATTTTGAAGATTTTCTTGAGCTGCGGAAAAATACTGGTGATGAACGGAGACGTACTCATGATATGAATACTGCAGCATGGATATCCGACCTTTTCATGAAGCGAGTTCGGGAAGATGGTCAGTGGACACTCTTTTCACCCGATGAGGCAGCAGACCTTACAGAGACATACGGAAAGCAATTTGATGAATTGTACGAAAAATATGAAGGAATGGCTGATGTGGGTGAAATCAAACTCTTTAAGAGAGTCAAAGCAAGGGATCTTTGGCGACGAATGCTCGGCATGTTGTTCGAGACAGGACATCCTTGGATTACCTTCAAAGACCCATCAAATATTCGATCACCACAAGACCATGCAGGAGTGATTCATAGTTCAAATCTCTGTACAGAGATCACCCTCAATACCTCAGCGGAAGAAACTGCTGTATGTAATCTTGGGTCAGTTAACTTTCCACGACACATCATAAACGGAGTTTTTGATGAACAGATGGTGAAGCAAACAGTTACGACCGCAATGCGTATGCTTGACAATGTCATTGACCTTAACTTTTATCCAACGGTCGAGGCGCGAAATTCGAACATGAAGCATCGACCTGTTGGACTTGGCATCATGGGCTTTCAAGATGCATTGTATATGCAAAATATCCCGTTTGGCTCAGACGCCTGTGTTGAATTTTCTGATGCATCTATGGAAATTATTTCATATTATGCAATATTGGCGTCAACAGAATTGGCTCGAGAGCGGGGTATGTATCAAAGCTATAAAGGCTCGAAGTGGGATCGCGGAATTTTTCCAGTCGATACAATCGCACTCCTTGAAGATGAACGGGGGATTTCCACAGGAACTGACTGTACTGAGCGCCTCGACTGGGGAGTTGTGAGAGATGCTGTAAAACAGTACGGTATGCGCAACAGTAATACTATGGCAATTGCACCAACGGCTACTATTGCAAACATTGCAGGATCAATTCCTGGGAATGAGCCAATCTATAAAAATATTTATGTAAAGTCGAATATTTCAGGTGACTTCGTAATTGTAAATTCGTATCTCGTAGAAGATCTCAAGAAGGACGGATTATGGGATGATGAAATGCTTCAAGCAATTAAATATAATGATGGAAGCCTTGCAGATATTCCAAGTGTGCCTGTTGAACTTAAGGTTAAATACAAAGAAACGTTTGAAATCGATATGAGGTGGCTTGTTAAGGCTGGAGCAAGTCGAGGAAAATGGATTGATCAGTCACAGTCACTCAACATATTTTTCAATGGAACGTCAGGAAAAGAGCTTTCTGAGTTGTATATGTATGCATGGGAGGCTGGACTCAAGACAACATATTATCTCAGATCCCTTGCTGCGACACAGGTTGAAAAATCAACAGTTGGCAATGAAGGAACACACCTCCGAAAGGATTCTGATGCTGGAAGAACCCCAGACGCAGCATTTAATACGGCAGTTATTCCTGGCACAGCTTTTGTTCGAAAGGAAACATCTTCAGTGCCTGTTGCACAGACTACTGATCCTATTCCTTCACCAATGCCAACTCCGTCACCGTTTACCAAGGGTATTCGAGAAAAAGAGAAGGTTGAATTAAAGAATAAATCTGCGGTGAAACTCCATATTGCAGAGGACGCTATTTGCGAGTCTTGTCAATAATGCCAGCGTATTTTTGAATGGTATACTGTGCTACCTAATTATTAACAATGCGGGGTAAGGCGAGTTGGAAACGAGACTCTCTGAACTCATAATAAAAACTAAGCAGCATGTCGATAACAAAGAATGCACCACCAGTTGATATCAATAAGCGACGAGCCATAAATGGTGAGGACGCGGATGTTATTCAGCTCTATCCAATGAAGCACGCGTGGGCTTGGGAGTATTATAATGCCGCAAATGCCAATCACTGGCTTCCGACTGAAATTAGCATGCAGCTTGATATTGAGCAGTGGAAATCAGCCACTGTATTAACGACAGATGAACGTCACGCATTTGAAACTGTTCTTGGTTTCTTTACTACAGCCGACTCAATTGCAGCAAACAATATAACTATTGCCAACTACCGGCATATCACAAGTCCAGAAATTCGAATGTATCTATTACGCCAGGCATATGAAGAGGCCATTCACACCCATGCATATCAATATATCGTTGAGTCACTAGCAATGGATGAGTCAAAGATTTTCAATATGTATCGTGAACGAGACGCAATCTATAATAAAGCGAGTTTTATTTTGTCATTTAATGAGGGTATTTTTGACCCAACGTTTAAAACAGGGACATTTGAAAATGACCAAAAATATCTTGAGAATCTCTGTGTCTTCTCACTCATTCTTGAGGGGATATTCTTTTACAGTTCGTTTGCGGTGATGTTTGGTTTTCAACGGCAGCATAAATTAACTGGTTCTGCAGAACAAATTCAATACATCATGCGCGATGAATCGATGCACCTTAACTTTGGATGTCAGCTTATTAACACAATCAGGGAGGAACAACCAGAACTTTGGACGAAAGAATTTCAAGATAAAATCGTCGGATACATCAGAGAAGCAGCTCGTCTTGAATATACCTACGCACAAGAAGTATTTCCTGCAGGAATATTTGGTATGAATGCTGCTGGATTTAAACAGTATATTGAACATATTGCTGATCGTCGGTTGGAGCGAGTGGGACTTCCAGAACAATTTGGTGTCACAAACCCGTTCCCATGGATGAGTGAAGCAATCGACCTTCCGAAAGAAAAAAACTTCTTTGAAACAAGGGTGACTGAGTACAAAACAGGTGGTGCACTCAATTGGTGACCAAGAATCAACGAGCAGCGCGGCTATGATTATTGAGTCTGTCGCAAAATTCTATTCATAATGAATTTTGTGACGGACAGAATCCAACTTATGCTGGGCTCCACATGGTGTAGAGAATAGCCCATTATTCTAGCGATTATGTCGAATTTATGTCCAGATTTGCTCTTTCCTAGAGCTAATTGCTGGACGACCAGAAAATAAAGATAGATGTAGATATTTTTGAGGACGAAGCGAAGCATCACGAGTTGTTGTATAGCGAAAATAAGGAACCGAAGGGTTTAAAAACTGAATACAATCAAACTCTTGAAAGCAAATCCGACAGTGGTTTGATATACTTATAATAATGCGCTTATTAATTCTTATAGGCATACTTATCGCTACTCTCTTCGGGAGCGGTTTTTGGTATGCTTATATTGATATGGACTGTAAGCTGCCAGTTAAATACAAAATTGGAAATATTGATGAGCGATTTGGTACTGATGTTAATGAATTAAAAAAGATTGTCGCAAAAGCAGAGACGGTGTGGGAGTCTGCGTTGCAGACAGAATTGTTTGCGTATGATGAAAATGCCTCATTATCTATAAATCTCGTTTTTGATGAACGACAAGAGGCCTCTGATAGAGAGGCAGAGTTAAGAGATGATCTACAGATAAAAGAAGGAATGAGTGAAAGTGTTGCAGAGCAATATACTGAATTGGTTGGTGAATATAGAGCCCTTAAGAAGTCATATGAATTACGTGTTGGAGAATATGAAGAAAAACTTAGTAAACATAATATCCAGGTTACTGATTGGAATAATAAAGGAGGAGCCCCACAAGATGTTGTCGACAAGTTAGGTGAAGTGCAGAAAGCACTTACGGAGGAACAAAAATCAATTGAGGGACTTGCAAAGAAGCTTAATCAGTTTGTTGTGCAACTTAATGCAATTGGAGTGAGGGGGAATTCGCTTATTACTGACTACAATGCTGTGGTCAATAAATATAATGAACATTTCAAAGAGGTCCAAGAATTTACACAGGGCGATTACACTGGGAAAGCGATCGATGTGTATCAGTTTAATTCTGAAGATGAATTGACGATTGTGCTCGCTCATGAATTCGGGCACGCCCTCGCACTTGGACATGTACAAAACGAAAAATCAATCATGTACTTTCAGATGAACGCTCAGGAAGTGTTGGAAGGGTTGAGTGCTGAGGATATGAACGAATTTACACAAGTGTGTAGTCAAAGAACTCTTGTTCAGCAGATTGCCGTGTGGTTAAAAAGCATTTTGTAAGGTCTTTGCTCTTTTGAATGGGATAGAGTACGATTATTCTCAAGTTAATAATATATAAATTATCAAAAAAGTATGTTCCAAGAATCATCAATAAGGAAGGTCGGAGTTGCTATTGGAGGGATGATCATCATTGCTCTTGCTGCGTATACGTATTACACAATCAAACAGTCGCAGTACATGTTTGGTGGGCCAGTTACGATTTCTGTCGTTGGAAAGGGTGAAGTGTTCGCAACTCCAGATATTGCAACATTTAGTTTTTCTGTTGTTGCAAAAGAAGATGAGGCAGTAACTGCGCAAAATAAGGTATCCGAGACATCAGATACAATCTTGGCATATCTTGAGGAAAATGGTGTTGAAGAGAAAGATGTTAAAACAGAGTATTACAATCTCACACCTCGGTATGAATATCCTGAAACAGTCTGTACCCAGTGGGGTTGTCCACCGCGAAGCGGAGAACCAAAACTTATCGGATATGAAGTAATGCAAAATATTTCTGTAAAAATTCGAGATACGAGCAAGGCAGGTGAAATCATTTCAGCTGTAGGAAGTCGTGGAGCGCTTAATGTGAGCGGACTTTCATTCACTATTGATGACGAGGAGATTCTTGTTGCTGAGGCGCGAGAAAAGGCGATTAATGATGCACAAGAAAAGGGTCGCGTTCTTGCTAAGAGTCTTAATGCACATATCGTTAGAATGACTGGATATTGGGAAGAGCAAGGAGGATATCCAATGCAGTACGGTATTGGTGGTGGGGTTAATATGATGAAAGCAGAGGACTCGTCAGAAATGATGGTTCGACCAGCTGCTTTGCCATCAGGTGAAAATAAGATTTCAGCACAAGTTAACATTTCGTACGAAATTAAATGAGATAATGAGCCCTGGCGACATATATCGAATTTATGTCCCGATTTTTTCTTCCCTAGAGAAAATCGCTGGACTAGTAGTCGTGCAGAAGTAACATAAAAACCCCCAAGACCATAAGGCTCGGGGGTTTTTGATGAGTGATATTGACATCTGCTATTTAAGGCGTAATATTATATTAAATCGCCCGTGGGGCGTTTTAATTTTGCTAACCTAATTTATATACCATGAGTCAGTTTATTAATTACCTTAAGGATACTGTTTCGGAGCTTAAACACGTGTCATGGCCAACAAACAAACAGACAGTTGTGTATACAGCACTCGTTATAGGTATCTCTATCGCCGTGTCAGTATTTGTCGGACTTTTTGACTTCGGTTTTTCTAAAGGTCTCGACTGGTTTGTTAAGTGAAATAAAGAAACGAGCTTAAGCGACTATTCTGAATTTCCGTCCCGATTTCTTTATTCATAAAAGAAATCGCTGGACGTATCGATTCTATGTAAAATTATTAAATAGAGGATAGCGGGCAGATAGGGCTGGTGCGTCGTAAAAATGCATTAGGAATAGCATTTTTCGACAGCCAACTTTTTCTAAACTCGTTACACTCGTAAGAAAAACTAAGCAGCATGGCTAAACAACATACAGACGGAGAACGACATTGGTATGCAATTCATACATATTCTGGTTATGAAAATGCAGTTGCACGTAACCTACGACAACGTATCGAATCACTTGGAATGGAAGATAGAATTTTTGAAGTAGTTGTACCAACCGAAAAGAAAATACGCGTGAAGGGAGGGAAGAGAATTACTGAAGAGGAAAGGATTTATCCTGGATACGTGCTCGTCGATATGGTTGTGACTGATGATTCATGGTATGTCGTACGTAACACTCCGCGCGTTACCGGATTCGTGGGTAGTGGAACACAGCCAGTCCCTCTTCGAAAAGAAGAACTTGATACCCTCATGAATCGCATGAAAGATGATGCTCCTAAACATCATATAGACCTTTCGATTGATGATGCCATTATGATTGTAGATGGACCATTCAAAGAACTCGAAGGTAAGGTAGGTGAAATTGACTCCGAACGAGGAAAGGTGAAGGTACTCGTCTCGATGTTCGGTAGAGAGACTCCTGTTGAGCTTGATTTCTTGCAAATCAGAAAAATATAAAGTTCGGCCATTTTCTCTAAGAGAAAGAGAAGACAGTCTTGCAAACCTGCATTTTCTCTAGTACGATACGCGGGCTTCTAGAGACGTTCGGTTATGGAACGAATGGCTCAAAATAAAGATATAGTTTAATCTACCGAAGACAGTTTACTGTGTTTCACTCATAATAAAATCTAGACATGGCAAAAAAATTAATTAAAAAAATCAAAGTTCAGGCAGTTGGTGGAAAGGCGACACCTGCTCCACCTCTCGGTCCCGTTCTTGGACAAGCAGGAATCAACATTGGTGAGTTTGTGAACCAATTTAATGAAAAGACTCGAGAACGAATGGGAGAAGTGGTTCCTGTTGAAATCAATGTATATGACGATCGAAGTTTTGATTTCATTACAAAGACATCACCGGCCTCTCGACTCATCCTTAAGAAAATTGGAAAGGAGAAGGCGTCAGGAAAAAATCTCACATCAAAAACTGGTGATATCACACGAGCACAGGTTCGTGAAATAGCAGAAGAAAAGATGCAAGACCTGAGCGCAAATGATATTGAGGCAGCAATGAAGATTATTGAAGGTACATGCAGGTCAATGGGGGTCAATGTAATATAAAATTACATTGACCGAGGTTGTGAGTAGTTTGAGTTTACGAAAACTACTGTACAACCTGAACTGCCCATGTAATGGGTCAATGTTGTTGAGTAATTAACATATTCATACTCAGACACTAAAAAAGACGGGTGATCCCCGTCTTTTTTAGTGTCTATTAACGTCCAAGTATGACCCATGTATAAGGTGGTTCGTGTTCTGGATGATTTTCTTCTTTTAATACCTGTGTGAACATTGAATAGTCAGGAAAATAAGCGTCGGCTTCTCCGTCCTCTGCGTCAATGACAGTCAAGTAGAGTCTATCAGCCAAAGATATTGTTGAATCGTAGACACGAGCACCCCCAAAAATAAATATTTCGTCATGCTCAATTTCGTGAGCTTTTTCTAGCGCCGCATCAAGTGAAGTAACGACGATACAACCATCAATTTTTATAGGGGCGGAAGAGAGAACAATATTGGTCCTTCCGGGAAGTGGCCGCCCGATTGATTTATAGGTATTTAAACCCATAATTATTGGATGACCCATGGTAAGGGCTTTTACTCGCTTGAGATCATCACTAATACGCCAAATAAGCTCGTTTTTCTTCCCAAGCTCACGATTTCTGCCAACTGCAGCAATAATACTTATGCGAGGGATTTTCATTTGTAAATTATGGCATATTTCTTACGCTTTTGCCTCTTGAGAGATGGTTCCCTGTTCGCTATACTTTACGTATGGCAATTAACACGGGTATTTTTGGGGACACAACAAGTTTTGATCATCGATATATTAGTGATCATGTCAGACTTGAAGAGTTGGTTAAGTATTGGAAAAAACTTGGTCTTCGTATCGTGCTTACCTCAGGAACATTTGATCTATTTCACATCGGTCATGCACAATATTTAGAGAAAGCAAAAAGTTATGGAGACCTCCTTATTATCGGAGTCGACAGTGATGCAAAGGTAAAAGAACGGAAAGGCCCACATCGTCCTGTTGTACCTGAACTCGAGCGTGTCCAGATACTTTCTCATTGTCGACATGCAGATGTCATAACGCTAAAAGATGCTAGTGACCCTAAAAATCATCTTATTAAAATAGTTTCCCCAGATGTCCTTGTTGTTTCAAAATCAACAAAACATGAAGATGGTGAGGTTGATGAAAAGGCCCAGTACTGTGGTGAGATCGTTATCCTTGAACCACAATCAGAAACATCGACAAGTGCAAAACTCAGGCTTATTCAGATAACGAGTGATGATAATGCAAAATAAAATTGCTATTGCGTATGTCCCTATTTTACATCAGGGCTATTTTTCATTCCTCAAGACTCTTGAAGAAGAAGGAGTTAAAATTTTATATTTAGTTTCAGATGATATTCTCATGTCCCATGAAGAACTCGACTATATCAATCGAAAAGATAGAATTCGAGCACTTCCTCATGAGGTTATGAAGCAACAGCTCTCATTACTAACTACAATGACAATTGATTCGCTTACTTCTGAAAAAATTCTTTTTTTGAAACAAGAATCAGCTAGCTTGGTCATGCCACGAGAGGATGTAAATTTATTTCTTGCAGAAACATATTTTGCAGAGTGTGAGATTGAGTATCTCAATATTTTTCTACGTATCAATCGAGAAAATTCAGGGGAGGGAAATATTCCAGAACATACAGAAATGGCATCATCAGAATTTGAGAGGAGCACAATGGCTTTAGTTGTTAAAGAGGCGACAAAATCTGCTGATTGGTGGAAACAAGTTGGCGCTGTTCTTGTAAAAGACGGTAAAGCAATTTTCCCATCACATAATGAGCATATGCCTGATGAGGAGATTCCAAACGTTTTTGGTGACTTGCGCTCGCTTTATAAAAAAGGAGTTAATATAAACTATTCGACTGCAGCCCATGCGGAGATTGGAGTCATTGCAGAAGCTGCACGACAAGGCATATCAACACAGGGTGCTGAGTTCTTTGTAACGGATTTTCCATGTCCCTATTGCTCAAGACTTATCGCAAAAAGTGGAATTAAAAAAGTATATTATCTCAAGGGGTATGCCGTTCTTGAGGGAGACGAATTCTTCAAACAAATGGGGGTTGAAACGGTGAAGGTTGATGTCTCAGAATAAAAAACACGCGTCGAGTTTGGAAACCCGACGCGCTTTTTCCAGAAAGATCAAACGGGGAATTCACCCGCTTCGTACCGAGTTGCAAACTCGGCTGCCCGCACCTTGTTCTTTTCACGATCTTTCGGATCTTTGAAGACAGGGATCTTCACTTCGCCGGTACCGTTCGGTATCCAGTAATTCCAGTGTAGGTGAGGGACAGTGCCGGCGTTATCATTCATGGGGCCGAAACGCACGTGCAGATTCCCACCTTTGCCTAGCGAGTATTTTCCCTCAGTACCTTCAATCCACTGGATAACGCGGAAGAAATCCAGCCACGCCTCTTCGGGGAGTTCTTCGAGGAAACGTACGTGCCACTTGCACACGATGACGAGTTGAACCATGAGCGTTTTGCGCGGATATGGATTTTCCCAGACCATCCAGCTTTCATCCTCATAGAGGATGGTGTTGGTTTTGGTATCAACATTGCAGAATGGACAGGCTTCGGATTCAAAGCGTTTCCGCATTTCGAAGTATTGCTCGTAGTCTCTGCATCCTTCTAGGCAAAAGAGTTCTTCATCGGTGAGAACATGTTTTTTCATCAGGGATTCCTCCAGAGAATTTGAAACAAAAAAAGATCAGGGAAGACCTGATCATCTTTATATATTATAACATTATTCTGATCGAAAATCAAATCTTCCAACCAAGCTTCACGCGAATAGCTTCGTCTGTTTCGTTTTGGGTTCCACCAACTATGAGGTGTGCGTGAAGATGTTCTACACTACTGCCGTTGTAAGCGGTATCACCAAAACGCATAAAAAAGCTTCCACCTTGAATGTCATAAGTGGTTGTTGCCCAGTCAAGAAGAGAGTAAAGATCTTTGAGAGCGCCAGAGTCCATTTCTTGAGTTTTTGTAATATGTGAAGGCTTGTATACAAAAAGAAAGTGGTATTTTGTTCCTTCGTAGGGACTCATGTTTTCGGTTACAAACCAAAAATCAGTTTCTTCCAGAATTGGTTTGGGATGATATTTAGTGAAGTGCTCAGCACAAAAAGGGCAGACACCATCTGACTCAATCTTTGCCATAAGATTTTTTTGTTCATCAGTTCGAGCGTTCGCATGAACAAGACCTGTTTTGGATGGGATGTTCATAATTTTATATTGCAACAGGAATTCCTCTCATCGATTCGCCCGCTTCGTATTCACTGAGTTCAAAGTCAGTTGCGCGGATTGTAAAAATATCTTTTGTTGGATTGATAAGCGAAACGGTAGGGAATGGTTTTGTTTCCCTTGCGAGAAGTTCTTCAACCATAGGAATTTGATCAACATAGATATGTGCATCAGAAATAGTATGTACATATTCATATGCTTCGTAACCTGTTGACTGCGCAATCATCATGGTAAGTGCTGCGTATTGAATCATGTTTGAAGGGACTCCAACAGGTACATCACCTGAGCGCTGAAACATGTGGAGAATAAGTTTACTGTCGATGATACGGATATGGATCCAACCATGGCACGGGCAAACAACAACCTTTTGTTGTTTGCCCGTGCCTCGTATCGTGTATTGTGGCACCCACGGGGAAATGAAGTGAGTTCGAAGCTCTGGGAATTCTTGTATCTGCTCAACAATATTTTTGAATTGATTAAAAGTAGGCCCTTCCGAGGTGGGAAAGTCATGGAACGCACCGCCGTATGATCCTGGACCAAGGTCACCCTCTTCGAGTCCGCGTTTTTCACATTTTTCTTTTGTGCCCCAAGGTGTCCAGAATTTACATCCATACGACTCAAGAGCTTCGAGTGTTCGTGCGCCATTCATAAACCCAATGATTTCTCCGACTGCCTGTTGCCAAAAACCCTTTACACTACGTTCGGTAATCATAGGGAATCCGTTTTCAAATCTGAAGTGCATTGGGGTAGCTCCCATGAGAGTAAGTGCATCAGTGCCTTGCCGACTTGGCGTACGTATTCCTTTTTCTAAGATTTCTCGGAGCAGATTTTTGTATTGCTCATCAGGAGTACGTTCTGTGTATGGTTTCATCATATACACATCATGATACTTGATTTGTAAATGAAGTGAAACTAACGGGCGGTGTTAAAATATAAATATGATGAAAATGCAAGTTGTACGCCTTAATGACTCAGCAAAATTGCCACAATTTGCGCATGATACAGATGCGGGAATGGATCTGTTTTGTAATGAGGTCATTGTCGTCGCTTCTGGTGAAAGAGTGCAAATTAAGACGGGGATTGCTGTAGCAATTCCTGATGGACATGCTGGTCTTATTTGGGACAAGAGCGGACTTTCACAAAAATATGGTTTAAAAACCCTTGGCGGTGTTATTGATTCAGAATATCGTGGTGAAATCATTGTTGGAATGGTGAACTTGGGTCAGGACTCGTATACAATCCAGGTTGGTGATAAAATTGCACAGATACTTATCCAGAAAGTTGAACATCCAAGTATAGAAGAGGTTACTTCGCTCGAGGAGACTCTTCGCGGAGAAAATGGTTTTGGAAGTACAGGAATTTAAATATGATTTAACGAACTAACATACGAAGTTTATTAAACAATAGTATTTTTGATATGAATTACGAATATATAGAGAAACAAGACAAAGAAGTGTTTGGGGCAATACAAGGAGAAGAGGAGCGGGAAGCGAAGGGGTTTGAGCTTATTCCAAGTGAGAACTATGTGTCGCGAGCCGTTCGCGAAGCGAACGGCTCAGTGTTTACGAATAAATATTCAGAGGGGTATCCGGGGAAGCGATACTACGGTGGTCAGGAATTTACCGATGTTGTCGAGACGATCGCAATTGATCGTGCAAAAAAACTTTTCAACTGTGCATATGCAAATGTGCAGCCACTCTCAGGAGCGCCTGCAAATGCCGCAATGTATTTTGCTCTCCTTGAGCCAGGGGACACCGTTCTTGGTATGGACCTCTCCCATGGTGGACATCTTACACATGGTCATCCAACCACTTCAATTAACAAAGTCTTCAATTTCGTACGGTACAAGATGAAGGACGTGAACACTGGTGAGATTGATTATGACCACCTTAGACAAGTTGCGCTCGAGCATAAACCAAAAGTCATTCTCGCGGGATTTTCTGCATATAGCCGAGAACTCGATTATGCGAAGTTTGTAGAAATTGCGAAAGAGGTTGGAGCATACACTGTTGCTGACATGGCGCATATTGCGGGCCTGATTGCAGGTGGTGCGGCACGGAATCCATTTGATGATGGCTTTGATGTTATTACGACCACAACACATAAGACTCTCCGAGGTCCCCGTGGCGGAATGATTCTTACCCGTGAGAATGAAGAAATTTCAAAGAAAATCAATAAGACAGTGTTCCCGGGAATGCAGGGAGGGCCACACATGAATATTATTGCAGGGAAGGCGGTTGCTTTTGGGGAAGCAATGAGCCCAAAGTTTAAAGTGTATGCCGTACAAATTCTAAAAAATGCTAAAGCGATGGAAGCTGTATTTCACACTGCGGGCATCCGTATGCAGGGAGGAGGGACATCAAACCACCTCATTCTTGCGGATGTCTTTGGCTCACTCGGAATTTCAGGAAAGGAAGCGGAAGTTGCTCTTGATGCGATTGGCATCACACTCAACAAAAACATGATTGCAGATGAGACGCGTACTGCAATGGATCCTTCAGGTATTCGATTTGGCACACCAGCAATGACAACCCGTGGGATGAAAGAAGAGGATTCAACGAAAGTCGCTGAATTCATGGTCGCCAGACTCAAAGATCACACAAGTGAATCAAAGGCACAAGAACTCAAAGCAGGAGTTGAAGCACTTTGTGCAAAGTTTCCAATTCCTGAAGTGATGGTGTAGAGCATGAAAAACCCCGACCGCGAAGGGGTCGGGGTTTTTCATTGCGAGCATTCATGCGTTACAATGTTTTAACATGCAGATACTTATCAGGATATACAAAGCGCTGCGAGACTTTATCCGGCACCATTGGCTTACAGCAGCTTTTCTTTTTGGTTTTATCCTCGATACCATTACACTCAATCGTGTCGATCAGGTATTTGATAACATAGTACTCTTTTCATACGTTATTCTCGCAATGACCTCAATTTTACTCCTCTATTCCGGAGTTGCTGAGAGGTATAGTGATCGAGTAAATTTATTCCTTAGAAAGAAAGCACCGCTCCTTATGCAATATTCTTTTGGAGGACTTCTTTCAGGGATGCTTATTTTCTACGGACGAGGTGGTTCGTTTTCTGAAAGCTGGCCGTTTATTTTTTTGATACTTAGTGTTATCTACGGAAACGAGACAATTAAAGACCGAGCAGGGCGCCTTGTATACAACCTGGTGATATTTTTTGTCGGACTGTTTGCGTACGTTGTTCTTGTTGTACCCGTTGCCCTCGCAAAAATGGGACCGATGATTTTTGTTGGAAGTGGATTTCTTGCGCTTTTCATAATGTATATGTTTCTTCGGACTTTGGAAAAAATTGTACCGAATTTTATTCGTTTGCAAAAACGGAATATTGTATTCATTATAGGATTGATATATGTCTCATTAAACTTTTTGTACTTTACCAATATTATTCCGCCGATACCGCTCTCACTAAAAGACGTTGGGATATATCACAATGTTACACATGTTCAGGATGGCTCATATGAACTCACGTATGAAAAGCCAAAGTGGTGGGTATGGTACCGAGACTCAGATAGCAGTTTTCATTACAGTTCAGGCGGAGAGGTCTATTGTTATGCATCTGTGTTTGCGCCAGCAAGGCTCGTTGTAGATATTTATCATAGATGGGAGTATTACAACGAGGTGGCTGGTGAATGGGTGCAGCACTATAGAATTGCTTATCCAATTTCTGGTGGACGGGGTGAAGGATATCGTGGATATACTAGTATCAGTGCGTACCAAGAAGGGAAATGGCGGTGTATCGTTGAGACTGGACGAGGACAGGTTATTGGAAAGGAGACATTTACCATCGTCAGTGGAATGCAAGGTGAGCTTATGTCGCGAACTGAGTAAGGTTATTAGTTGTATAAAGAGATATTGATGAATGCTTTGCACAACTTGGAAACTCCTTGTATTGTGTTGATACAATATATAAAGCATGGAACCTTTAATAAGAAAAGCAATTGAAAACGCTCTTGAAGAACTCGGCATTACTGGTGTCCTTTTTGCTGTGGAACACCCCGCAGAAATTACTCATGGTGATTACTCAACGAATGTTGCGATGGTGTGCGCTAAAAAGTTGGGGAAGAGCCCTCACGAAATTGCGGAGCAATTTCGTGAGGTACTTGAGGGAAAAATTTCTCATGTTGATTCAGTAAGTATTGCGGGCTCAGGGTTTATTAATTTTCACCTCACGCGTGATTTTTTCTCCGAAAAAATCACGGACGTGAATACAAATCCAGAAACATTTGGAAAAAATGATTCACTCAAAGGTGAAAATATTATTTTTGAATATACGAGTCCAAATCTCTTTAAACCACTTCACATTGGTAATCTTGTCGGGAACATCGTGGGTGAATCCATCTCACGACTTTTTGAATACGGTGGAGCAACACTTAATCGTGTTAATTATCCTTCTGATATTGGACTCACTGTTGCAAAAGGTGTTTGGGGACTCCAGAAGACAGGTGGAGATCCAAAGGATATTAATCAAATTGGCGATGCATACCGTGTAGGAAATGATGCATATGAACATGATCCAGAGGCCAAGGAAGAAATTGAGTTTGTAAACCGATCTCTGTATCTTAACGACAATGAAGACCTTACAAATCTTCGTGCACAGGGAATAGAAACATCACGTGCCCGACTTGCAGATTTATGTCGAATGCTCGGAACAACATTTGATACAGAAATTTTTGAAAGTGAGGTTAGTGCACTTGGTACGAAGATTGTTCGTGAAAATATTGGTAAGGTCTTTGAGGAAAGTAATGGGGCAGTCATATTTCGAGGTGAAAAATATGGTTTTCATACTCGTGTCTTTCTCAACTCGCAAGGACTTCCAACATATGAAGCAAAGGATGTTGGAAACTTTGCAAAGAAGCAGGAAAAATACCCAGATTGGACACAAACTTTTGTAGTAACAGGTGGAGAACAACGTGAATATTTTAAGGTGCTCATTGCCGCTCTCCGTGAGGTATTTCCTGATATAAGTCACAAAAAAATTGAGCACATTCCAACAGGTTTTCTTACGCTCACTACAGGAAAAATGTCATCTCGAAAAGGAAACGTCCTTACAGGGGAGTCGTTGATTGCTGAGGTTAAGGATGAGGTAGAAGCTCGCGCGAAAGAAAGTAGGGCAGAGAACGTTACGGAACTTACCGAGCAAGTTTCCATCGGTGCGCTTAAATATCAGATTCTCCGTCAATCAGTCGGGTCCGATATTGTCTTTGATAAAGAACGAGCACTATCACTTGAGGGAGACTCTGGCCCGTACCTCATGTACACGCACGCGCGCATTTCCTCTATAGAAGAGAAGGCACATAAGATAGGGATGAATTCTGATACAAAGGTTGCCCCAAGTGTTCCGTATGAAATTGAGAAGCTTATCTATCAGTTCCCTGAAGTCATCGTAAAAGCACAAACAGAACGAGCACCTCATTATGTGGTTACGTACCTTACTGCACTCGCAAGTTCATTTAATTCATTCTACGCACATGAAAAAATTATTGATAATGAAGATATGTACGCACCATACAAATTAGCGGTCGCGTCATCAGTAAAAAATATTCTCAGAAACGGACTCTGGGTACTTGGAATGAAAGCTCCCGAGAAAATGTGAAATGAGCAAAGGAATAAAGTGACTATTGCGAATTTCTGTCTCAGTTTTCTATTCCTGATGAAAACTGCTAGACGCTGTTATATTTAAGATAATCTCGGTCGCTTGCAGCGACAATGCTGAACTTCCTTCCTGATTTTCTATTCATAATGGAAATCACTGGAAGTTTCCAACTACCTCAGTCTCTGCACATAAGCGACTATTGCGAATTTTTATCGTTCATCATTAATAGTGCGTATTACCGGAAATCAATTCTTGCAGGTTTTGGCGCTCTACGGTAAAGTAGTTTTGGAATTCACGACATGGTCGTGGAAACAACAAGGAGATGATAAAGATGAAGAATTCAATGAAGATACTTGGTCCCAGTGAGACTGCCTGGGCAGTCCAATGTGACGTTGAGGAAATAGATCCACAACAACTGTTTGCTCGAGATCTACTCGTGAAGAAAGCGAATGTGCCGTTTGATCAGGCGGATGAATACGTCAGGAGAATCGGGACATCTGCCTCGGCGAACCTCAAGCTCCTTCTTCAAAAGTCGCTTGATCCAGCCGACGACTTCCGTTCCTTCGAAGCAAGTCTGGCGACGGTGGCACATTGAGGACGAAAAACCAGCAAAGAGGAAAGGCCGGCACTGTCGGCCTTTTTCTATGAGTAGCAGAGCTAATGATTTATGCTATGATGCTTAGGCATGTCTGATATACATGCTTATTATTATGTCTGATATACATAACCATATGGATACAAATAAAGAGGATGAGAAGAGTGATGTTGCGCGTCGTGAAGAGGATGTTCTGGCGTTTTGGAACGAGCGCGATATTTTTAATAAAAGTCTAGAAAAGGAATCACCGAATGGTGATTTTGTGTTTTATGACGGTCCACCGTTTGCGACGGGGACTCCCCACTACGGGCATATTCTTGCGGGGACAATCAAAGATGCTATTCCAAGGTTTTGGACAATGAATGGATACCGCGTGAAGCGGAAGTGGGGTTGGGACTGCCATGGTCTTCCCCTTGAAAATATTATTGAGAAGAGGCTTGGACTTGCAACAAAGAGGGATATTGAAGAACTTGGCGTAAAGAAATTTAACGAGGCTGCACGGGATGCAGTGCTTGAGTATGAGGATGACTGGAAAGTGGTCGTGCCACGAATGGGACGGTGGGCAGACATGGAACATGACTACAAGACAATGGATTCAACATATACCGAATCAGTATGGTGGGTTTTTTCTGAACTTAACCGTAAGGGGCTTGTGTATGGAGGATTTAAGTCAATGCACCTCTGTCCACGTTGTGGTACTACACTCTCAAACTTTGAGGTGAATCAGGGATACAAAGATATCAAGGATATTGCTGTAACGGTAGAACTTCCACTTCTTGATGAGGAAGGAAAAATCACTGACACATCTCTTCTTGTGTGGACGACGACTCCGTGGACACTTCCAGGGAACATGGCTGCAGCAGTGCACAATGATATTGAGTACGTAGTAGTTGAAAAAAAAGATGAAGGTGAGGGAGAATTAGTGCGCTTCATTGTTGCAAAAGGCAGACTCGAAGCAATTTTCGGAGGTCAGGAATACACCATCGTCGAGGAGATAAAAGGAAGTGAGCTTGTGGGAAAATCATATCAACCTCCTTTCGACTATTTTCAGAAACAAGAATTTCAACATAAAGAAAAGGCATGGAAAATTTACCACGCAGACTATGTTGAGCTTGGTGAGGATGGAACAGGCGCGGTACATATTGCTCCTGCGTATGGAGAAGAGGATATGGAGCTCGCAAAAAAAGAAGGATTTCCTATCATGCACCATGTTGATGAGTTGGGACACTTCAAAGATTTTGTAACTGATTTTAAGGGGCAGTTGGTTAAGCCAAAGGATGATGACGATGCTGGAGTAACTCACCTTGAGGCCGATATAGAGATTGTTAAGGCCTTGAAAGTATCCGGAAAATTGTTTCAAAAGGAAAATATTACGCACTCGTATCCACACTGTTGGCGATGTGACACTCCGCTTATTAACTACGCAACAACATCATGGTTTGTTCGTGTAACTGATCTCAGAGATCGTCTTGTCGAAGAGAACAGTAAGGTATGCTGGGTTCCTGAACACGTCGGGAGAGCACGATTTGGAAAATGGCTTGAGGGTGCTCGTGACTGGGCAATATCACGACAACGCTATTGGGGAGCACCACTGCCAATTTGGAAGAATCAAAAAACTGGTGAAGCAAAAATTATTGGTTCACTCAGTGACCTCCAGCAGTATGTTCGAAAAACTGGGAATTCGTATTTCCTCACACGTCATGGAGAATCAGAATTTAATACGAAGTGGATTTTGAACGGGACCACTGGTGTTGAAAACGGACTTACTGAAAAAGGGAAAGAACAAGTTGACACTGCTTCAGCAATTCTTAAAGATGAAAAGATAGACCTTATCTACCACTCTCCACTTGAAAGAACAACCGAGACAGCGCTAAAAATTGCACAAACACTCGGACTTGGAGAGGACTCACTTATTGCAGATGATCGTTTGAAAGAGATGCAATTTGGTGAATTTGAGGGAAAAGAAGTCAATGATTATCTAGCCTTCTTTGGGAGTGGCTACAATCGACTTATTATGCATCCTGAGGGCGGTGAGTCATGGAGTGATGTGAAACGACGCGTTGGAGCATTTCTTTATGAAATAGATTCAAAACACACGGGGAAGCGTATTCTCATTGTTTCTCACAATGGTACGCTTCAAATGCTTCAGGCAGTTGCACAAGGCCTTGAACATGAGAGACTAGGCCATCTCGTTGGAGAAGATAGACTCGATATACAGAACGCAGAAGTTCGAGCGTTTTCATTTGTTCCAATGCCACATAACGACGATTACGTTCTCGATTTTCACCGGCCATACATTGATGAGATTGGACTCGTTGATACAGATGGAGAAATTATGAAACGCATCCCCGACGTCTTTGATTGTTGGTTTGAGTCTGGCTCTATGCCGTATGCACAAAACCACTACCCATTTGAAAATAAAGATGTTTTTAACGCAGAGCAAGGGCGAGGGTTTCCGGCACAATTTATCGCGGAAGGCCTCGACCAAACCCGAGGATGGTTTTACTCACTTATTGTTTTAGGAGTGTCACTCTTCGGTAAGTCGCCCTACGAAAACGTTATTGTGAATGGCCTTGTTCTTGCCGAAGACGGAAAGAAGATGAGTAAACGTTTACAGAATTACCCAGATCCGATGGAACTTGCTGATCGGGTTGGCGCCGATGCGATGCGGTACTACCTTCTTTCTTCGTCGATTGTTCGTGGGGAAGATCTTAATTTCTCAGAAAAAGAAGCACTTGAATTGCAGAGAAAAAATATTGGACGCCTTCACAACGTACTCGCGATGTATCAAATGTATGCGGACGAAGGTATCGCGCCAAGTAACAGCTCAGAGAACCCACTTGACCGGTGGATACTTTCTCGAACAAATGAAATGCTTCGTGACGTTACAGTAGGATATAAGAATTACGAGCTCGACAAAGCAACACGTCCAATCGCAGACTGCATTGAGGATCTCTCAGTCTGGTATTTGCGCCGTTCTCGTGAGCGCTTGAAGGGGGGTGATAGCAATGATAAAAAACACGCACTGGGGACACTTCGCTATGTGTTACAGAGCTTGTCTCTAGTGATGGCGCCGGTTATGCCTTTCTACGCAGAACACCTTTTTCAACGTGTTCGTGAAGCTAATGATGCAGAAAGTGTCCACTTAATGAATTGGCCTAGCGTAGGAGCTGTAGATGCAGACATTCTTTCAGGGATGAGTGAAGTGAGGCGTATTGTTACAGAGGCTCTTGAACTGAGAACAAAGGCAAATATGAAAGTTCGTCAGCCACTCGCAAAACTCACCTTTGGTTCTGATGTTCCAAGCATGAAAGATGATTTATTTTTCTTGTTAGTGGATGAGGTAAATGTGAAAGTTGTGGAAAAAATAAACGATAAAGAAAAAACAGCAGTATGGCTCGACACGACTATTACCGAAGAGCTTAAGCGTGAAGGTGACGTCCGAGAGCTTATGCGAAGTATTCAGGATTCCAGAAAGGTGAAAGGACTGAGTCCACAAGACAGGATAGTGCTCCGTGTTTCAGAAGGGACAAAACAACTTATTTCTGGATTCGAAATAGAAATAATGTCTGTCGTTGGAGCTGTAGATATACGCACTGATTCGAATGTGTCTGGCGGGGAAGTCATCATTGATTCTGTTATCTATAACTTTGCAATAGAAATGCAATAATGGCATACCAAACGTACATTACCGAAGCGCTCGTATGTGGGAGTACCGATAGTCATACTGCAGACCGGTCCTTTCTGCTCTTTACGAGAGAAGCAGGGATGATTTTTGCGCACGCAAAGAGTGTTCGCGAGGAGCGGTCGAAACAGAGGTACGCACTTCAAGACTGCTCACATATTCGAGTGACACTCATCCGCGGGAAGAGTGGATGGAAAATTGCAGGCGTTGAATCATTTCACAACTTCTATACTCTTGCAAAAACTCGAGAAACTCGAGCATTTTTGCGCAACACGATACACTTACTCAGACGAGTGGTCCATGGTGAGACGTCATACAAGGAAATCTTTGATGACGTTATATCTGCATGTCTAAAATCAGAAGAATATTCGCATAAAAAGCTTGAGCTCGTCCTTTTTGCACGCATTTTACATGCACTTGGATACATTGCCTCAGTTAAAGAACTCGAACCACTATTGAAAAAAGAGATGCCATTTTCTTTGATTGCCACGTTAGTGCCAGAAGATGAAGAAATATGTCGAGAGGCGATTGACCATGCACTTGTCCAGAGCCAATTGTAGGTCGGAGATTTTACCTATACATGCTGTGATATACTCGTAACAATGAGCAATAATGATCGAAAGTCAGAAGATCAGAAAACACTGAATGAAGAGGCAAATACTTCAAATGATAATGCTCGTGCGCGGGCACAGCAGGAGGCTGAACGGATTGGGGCACTTCGTGAACGGCTTTATTCTCGCGGGAATGTGTCTACTCCATACACCCGACACACACTCAAGAGAAATACGTCTTTAGAACAAACTAGTATTCCTCAAAGTGTTAAACCAAAACCCCAACCAAGCCCTGTCATGAATGAGATTCCTAAAGAGGTGGATGTTAGCACATCATCTAATGGTGATAGACACAGAGTAGAGGAGAATGCGATACAATACAGTGACATGGTATCGAACAAGCGAAAATCATTTCGAAAAAAAACAGTACTTCTTGGGGTGGTATTTTTTGTAGTGGCTCTCGCCACATCAAGTCTGTTCATGTTGTCAGGTACAAATACAATCTCTGGTGAAAATATTTCTATAAATGTTGCAGGACCAATCGCTATTGGTGGCGGTGAAGAAATGCCATTTCAGGTATCAATAGCAAACCAAAACACTGTCGCGATTCAGGCCGCAACACTGATTATTGAATACCCAAGCGGAACACATAGTTCAACAGAGTCAAATAAAGAAATCGGAATTGTTAGGCAGTCACTTGATACTATCGGGACAGGAGAACTCATCAATGTCCCCCTCAAGGCTAGATTTTTTGGTGGAGAAAATGATGAGAAAGAGATAAAGGTATCCATTGAGTATCGCATCGCCGGTTCAAACGCGACATTTCGGAAGGCGGCAACACCACTCAGATTTAAAGTCAGTACATCACCAATCGTGATGACATTTGACTCAATAAAAACTATTTCATCAAATCAGGAGATAACGCTTAAACTTACTATCCAATCAAATTCGCCGACAGTGCTTACTGACATTCTTGTAAAAACATCATACCCATTAGGGTTTGATTTTACTGAATCGGATGTTGAAACAGTCTCTGGTGAAGACACTTGGAAATTTAGCTCATTAAAACCAAATGAGAAGAAGACAGTTACTATCAAAGGCCTTATGACTGGGTATGAGGACGAAGTACGTAAATTTACGGCAACTGCCGGTGTCGCAAATGAAACTGATAAAAATACACTTACTTCTACACTTGCGAGTGCGAGTACTGAAATTATTATTGAACAGCCATTCCTTGATGTAGAAGTCCTTGTGAACGGGATTTCGACAGAGACTGTAGTTATTAGTACAGACGAAATAGCAAATATAGAAATTAGATACAAAAATGTCCTCGACACAGCCATCTATGATGGAAAAGTGCTCGTAGAACTCGGCGGAAATGCTCTGAACGAATTTACTGTTGGAGACGGCGGAGGATTTTATAATTCAACAAATAACACGCTGACGTTGGACAGTGCAGACGAAAAAGGCCTTGAGGAAATTTTACCAGGACGGATGAGTAAAGTTTTCTTTACGATTAAACCAAAGGAAAATATTGGACGTGCGCCAGAAGTTAAGCTCAATGTTACGGTGAAAGGACAGAGGATTTTTGAGGATAGGGCAGCGCAAGAACTTGTGGGGACTGTATCAAAGTCTATAAAAATAGAGAGTATTCCAACACTCGCCTCGTCGGTGGTGTACGAGGGTGGTCCTTTTATGAATACAGGACCAACTCCGCCAATTGCGGAAAAAATGACACAATATACATACAAGCTTGTTGTAAAGTCAGGCGCGAATGATGTGACTGGCGCCGAGTTGACTGCGGTTGTACCACAATACGTAAATTGGTTAGACTTAGTTACTGATGGCGACACCGTTACATATAATGCGACGACGCGCACTATCAAATGGAATATTGGAGATCTTAGTTCAAATACTGAAGTAGAAGTCAGTATGCAAGTTTCGTTTATTCCAAGCTTCTCACAGGTTGGAAAGACGCCAACACTCCTCGAAGCACAACGACTAAAAGCGACAGATCGCTTTACAGGAACAGTAATTCGGGCAGAACACCCAGCGCTTACAACGGGGCGTTTGGGTGAGACAGACGAAGCACTACGGGATGGGAAAGTGCGGGCAGAATAGAAGGAAGCTTGAAATATGGAGCGTTTCTCTATATTGTGGTCTAGAAGTTAATGAACGAGTCACCCTAAATTGCATATATACATATGGCACAAGAAAAAACAGATAAAATGGAAAAAATAGTGTCGCTCTGTAAGCGCCGGGGGTTTGTGTTTCAAGGGTCTGAAATATATGGCGGCCTTGCCGGAGTGTATGATTTTGGTCCACATGGAGTTGAACTTCTCAACAACATCAAGAAATCTTGGTGGAAAGAAAATGTCTACGATAAAGAAAACTATTTTGGGATTGATTCAGGAATGTTTAAAAATCCTAAAGTATGGGAGGCCTCGGGACACACAAGTGGTTTTTCTGACCCACTCGCTGAATGTCGTGAGTGTAATACACGTATTCGGGTTGATAAAGAGCTTGAACGAGTCGGGGTCACTGCTGACGAAAAGATGTCGGACGAAGAGATAAACAGACTTTTTAATGAGCACAGAGATGAAATTGTATGTACAAAATGTGGCAAGAAAGATTTCACCGAAGCTCGTTCGTTTAACTTGCTCGTCAAATCTAACCTTGGTGACTTTACTTCAGAAGCTAGTGAGCCAGTGTATTTACCAGGTGAAGCGTGTCAAGGAATTTATCTCAATTTTAAAAATATTGTTGATACGATGCAACCGAAAGTTCCATTCGGTGTTTCTCAGATTGGGAAAGCATTTAGAAATGAAATTTCACCACGTAATTTTCTGTTCCGAACACGCGAGTTTGAACAAGCAGATACACAATATTTTGTTCGACCAAATGAAAACAAAGAGGCATTTGAAAGGATTAAAAAAGAACGGTGGGATTGGTACATATCTCTTGGTATTGATGAAAAGAAACTTCGTTTCAAGCAGCATGAGAACCTTGTTTTCTACGCAGCTGATGCATGGGATATAGAGTACGAATTTCCAACAGGGTTTGATGAAATTGAAGGAATTCACGATCGTACTGATTATGATCTCACGCAGCACATGAAGTTTTCAGGGGTTGACTTGCGGTACACAGATCCAAATTCAGGAGAGAAGTATATTCCATGGATTCTTGAGACGTCGATGGGTCTCGGCAGGGCATTCTTTGCAGTGATGACAGATGCATATTATGAAGAAGAGATGAATGGAGAGACACGTGTTGTTTTGAAGCTTGCGAAGCATCTTTCGCCATACCGAGCAGCGGTCTCACCACTCCTTAAAAATAAACCAGAGCTTGCAGAAAAAGCTCGCGAGGTCTTTCTCATGCTCAAAAAGATGTTTGGAAATATTGCATGGGACGATAATGGCAATATTGGAAAGCGGTACCGGCGACAGGACGAGATCGGCACACCAGCGTGTATTGTCATCGATTTTGAGACCCTTGAAGGTGATACAAAAGATACTGTGACCGTGCGTGATCGTGATACAGGTGCCCAGAACCGAGTCCCTATTGCCGAGCTCGTCACATATTTGACTCAGGTGTAATATCAAATTGCATGGAGAAAGAAAAATTTTATCTTACGACAACTCTTCCATACGTGAATGCAAGTCCACATATTGGGTTTGCTACAGAAATTATTCGTGCTGATGTTATAGCACGGTATCAGAAGGGGCTTGGAAAAGATATCTTTTTCAATACGGGTACTGATGAGCACGGACAAAAGATTTATGATAAAGCTACTGAGGCAGGTAAAACTCCTCAAGAATATGTCGACGGATACTCAGCTGAATTTCAAAAGATTATTCCTTTACTTGGTATTTCTTCAGATATTCATTTTGTTCGTACCACTGATGATCATCATAAAATAGCTGCTCAGGAGATGTGGCGGAGATGTGTTGCAAACGGAGATATTTATAAAGCAAATCATCAAGTTAAATATTGTAAGGGGTGCGAGCTTGAAAAGACTGATTCAGAGCTTGAAGATGGAAAGTGCCCACTTCACACAACATATGAGATTGAAATTCGTGAAGAGGAAAATTATTTCTTCAGATTTTCAAAATATCAAGAAGCACTCCTTGAACTCTATAGGAAAAACCCAACGTTTGTTGTTCCTGAGTTCAGACTCAAAGAGATAACATCATTTGTTGAAGGGGGCTTGCAGGACTTTAGTGTTTCACGACTCAAGTCAAAAATGTCATGGGGTATTCCAGTCCCCGATGATGAAGACCATGTGATGTACGTATGGTTTGATGCGCTTACAAATTACATATCGACGACAGGATGGCCAGAAAAAGAAGATTTTGGCGGTTGGTGGCCGGGGATTCAATTTGCAGGGAAGGACAACCTCCGACAGCAGAGCGCGGTGTGGCAGGCCATGCTTCTTTCTGCAAAGCTCCCAACCTCAAAACAAATATACATTGGGGGATTCATTAATAGCGGGGGACAGAAGATGAGTAAATCACTCGGAAATGTCATTAGTCCTCATGAGCTTGTAGAGCGCTATGGTACCGATGCAACCAGATATCTTCTCCTTCGACATGTGCATCCATATGAAGATACTGATATTACGTGGGAGCGTCTCGATGAGTGGTACACCGCGAATCTTGTGAATGGTCTGGGAAATCTTACATCACGAATTTTAAAAATGTCAGAGACTTATTTAGATAAAAGTCCGTATTCTCAAGGAGTTGAAGTTATGAATGCTGTTAGGAATGATACAAAAGAAAGAGAGTTTGAATACGCACTCAGATCGTTTAATTTACAAGTAGCTATTGATGAAATTTGGAGAATTGTGGGTCAAATTGATTTACAAATTACACATGAGGAACCATTTAAGGTGGTAAAAGAAGACAAGAAAAAGGCAAAGGAGATGATAGAAGTATATTTATACTACCTTGTTAGAATAGGCCTGCTTGTAGAACCATTTATGCCAGAGACCTCAAAGACAATCCTTGATGCAATCAAGACAAACAAAAAACCAGAAAATCTATTCCCACGACTTCTGTAAATTAACCAAGAAACTAGAGCCAAAGAGAGGAAATGACAGAAAGTACGAGTGTAAAAATAGTACGATCGATCGTACTATTTTTCAGTAAGGAGTTTGGTTACTTTTTTCCATCTCCCTTTGCCACGGGGTGACATACCGCAATTAATAATAATTTCTAGTGTGTTGCAGATCCGTTCATATTCAATTGTATTTTTCAGTAGTGTCTTTTCGATATAAGCGTAACGCCCATCTCTGTAATTGTCACGGATTCTATCTGCGGTTGATGGACTGATTTTGAGTGCATTCCATATCTTGTATGAAGAATCACCACGTACACACATGAGAATCGCAGTAAGTCTTTTTGAGAGCATGATGTACTCTTCTGTCCCCAAGAGCTCGTCTAAAAATAAAGCAGTTGATGATTTGTTAAGTTTTGCCAAAGAATCACTCAATTGGTTTGCGAGTGATTCGAGTTGTTCTTCTTTGAGTGGGGTATGTGATACGTGAGCCATTGTTAAATAGTACGATCGATCGTACTATTTTACGAACATGCAGAGTGGATATTTTGTGTTGTCTGCGAAAGTGCTATATTGATGTAATTCATGACTGAAAGATTTCGCTATATTGATATTCATACGCATCTCAATCTTGAGGCTTTTGATAAAGATGGAAAAGAAGTGGGTGAGCGCACTCGAGATACGGGTGTTTCATATATAAATATCGGTACAGGTCTTGAGACTAGTAAAAAAGCCGTTGTGCTCGCCCATGAAGCAAGTGGTGTATATGCAACTGTAGGAATACATCCAACGCATACGGTAGAAGAAGGTGGAGGTGAAAATTTTACATATGACGACCTTATGATTCTTGCAGGCGACGAGAAGGTGGTAGCGATTGGTGAATGTGGGCTTGATTATTTTCGTGTATCAAAAGATGGAAAGGAGATTGAGGAAGGGGTTTTTATAAAACATATAGAGCTTGCAAATGAATTCAATAAACCGCTCATGCTCCACATTCGCTCGAGTGAGCGGAGTATGGATGCGTATGAGGATGCTCTTGGTATTTTGAAAGCACACGCAAAAATTCTCGGTAACGTGCATTTTTTTGCAGGTACGTATGATATCGCAAAACAGTTCTGGGATATTGGTTTTAGTACTTCGTTTACCGGAGTCATTACTTTTGCAAATCAATATGATGAGGTGATAAGAAATGCGCCACTTAATATGATTCATGCAGAAACCGATGCGCCTTATGTTGCACCTGTTCCATACAGAGGGAAGCGTAATGAACCTCTCTTTGTAAAGGAGGTGTATAGGCGCATTGCAGAAATACGGGGTGAGAATGAAGAAGAAGTTCGGAAGGTTCTCGTAGAGAACGCAAAAAAGTTATTTAATATAGAATTTTAGAATATCAATTTTGTGGAGTGTGTCATCGAAACGATTTAAGGAAATAAAAAAATCGCCCAAGACCATGATGGTCTTGGGCGATCAGGATTGACCTACTTAATCTTTTTCAGAGTGAAAGACGATACAGTTGCGTCCATTCTGTTTGGCGGAGTAAAGTGAAACATCTGCACGTTTGAAAAATGTCTGGGCAGTATCATCTTTCTGCAGTTCCGTGATGCCAAAACTGCAGGTCAGCTTAATGTCACTGTCGATTTGTGTGACTCCATTTCGCAGGCGCTCAAAATAAAGTTGAGCACCTTCCGTTGTCGAATTTTTGAGAAGTATTACAAACTCCTCTCCACCCCACCTTCCGACAAAATCTGTCTCTCGACACATGCGGTTGAGAAATGTTCCAAGGAGCTGAAGAACTCTATTGCCTGCATCATGCCCAAAGGTGTCATTGAACTCCTTGAAGTGATCAATGTCGATAAGCGCAAGTGTAAGGGAACCCCCGTGTCTTTTCGAGTATGCAATATCACGGTGGACCCTCTCTTTGTAGGCTCTTGCGTTAGGAAGTCCGGTTAGTTCATCCGTGAATGCCCACTTCTTTGCCTGGTTATATTTTTTGTATCCACGCGCTCTCCTTCGTTTGTACTCCGCTGCACAGTTTTTGCAGGGAAAGGTGGTATGTTTACTCACGAGAACCTCCTGTAGTTGTAATATGAGGAACGTAAAAACTCTACTTACAATCTGACACAGAGTGTTTGACTAGTCAAATAACGAAATCAAGTATGCATCGATTTCTCGTTGGCTGAGATCGTAGAAATATTTGTTGTCACGATTAAGATCTCGCGCAAGATCTGTGCCAACGAAACGCCAATGCCATGGTTCAAAAACATAGTATGTGTTGTCTTTGGGATAGGAAAGAGCGAAGCCGTATCGGTATGCGTTTTTTAGAAGCCAGGCGTACGCCTTTGTCGTCTCAAAATCGTAAAGGGTTCCGTTGATTTCAGTTGTTGTGAAATCTATCGTCGTTCCGAGTTGATGTTCCGAATACCCTTGGTCAGCCGAAAAACTGTTTGCACCTGTTCCGTACTGGACGGAGTATCCATTTTTTAGACTTCCTTGCTCGTCGAAAGAACGGTAAGCAGATGCTACAAGGAGGCTGATTCCGTCACGATCTGCTCGTTTAAGAAGATCAGTAAGGAACGGGGCTACTTTTTCATGGATAAAAAGAGATGTATTACCATCCCGACGAAATTCTTTTGGTATTTCAAGTACGACTCCTGGCATGTAATTTTCATTCAGGAAGTATATTTTGGAATATTTCTGGAGAAGTTGCGGATCGGTCTTGGAGAGCTTGTCGAGAAGTCCGACCGTCCCCGAGATACCAGTAATTTGGTCTTCAAATTCCTGATTACGCTCCTTTTCTGCTTTAAGTAATCCAAGAAGTTCGCTACCATTTTCTTCCGAAAGAGCGAATTCTTGTTTGATAATTTCAATAATTGCTTCAAGGTTTGATGCCCGTTCTTTTTCAGTAGAAAGAGTTTCTTTGGTTGCCTCGAGTTCTGTTCCTCGTGCTGTATAAGCATCTTTGAGTTTTGTGAGATTGTTATAACCGTAAAATAAAAGCCCAACTAAGATGACAATAAGTAGTAAGCTGCCATACACATATGTCTTCGCGTGTTTCTCCATATCCTAAAGAGTTTACCACGGTATTGAAAATATGACATATCTATGGTACGGTATCGCCATATTATAAGGTAACGACAATAGTAAATGTCAGAAACAACAATGCCAGCAGCCGAGGCGACAGATGTAGCATTCGATGAACGAAACAGCTACGAATTCGCCTTCCACGTACTTCCAACGGTTGCTGAGGGGGAAGTAGCAGGTGCCTTTGATGAAATCAAAGCGCATATTGCGAAAAACGCAGAGATCACAAGTGAAGAGGCCCCAGAACGAGTAGACCTTGCGTATCCCATAGTAAAATCTATGGAAGGTAAGAATCGAAAGTTCACGAGTTCCTACTTTGGGTGGGTTCGGTTTAAAATGGATGGCGAAAAGGTTAATGAACTCACTGAAGAGTTTTCTGGAATTCAAACAAATCTTCGTCACTTACTTATTAAACTTACAGCACAAGAGGAAATACATCCTTTTCGTTTTCATGAAAACCGAAAGTCAGTAAAAATGGTTGAGGTTGTAAAGGACGATAGTGATACTCTCGGGGAAATTCAGACAGAAACAGAGGAAAGTGCCGAGGTGTCAGAGGAAGCCCTTGATGAGTCATTGGAGAAAATCACCCACGAGGAAGAAAAAGTTGCATAGTATTGTATAGTTGAAGTAGTGGAACATTACAAAAGATAGATGAGATGAGTGTCGGAGCTTAGTTTGTCAAGAAAAAGTATTTCAGGATAACAGAGTTTTTCTCACTCGTTTCACTCGTAATAAAAACATAAGTATGTACCTTAACAAAGCAATGATTTTCGGAAATTTGACCCGTGATCCAGAACTCAAAGCACTTCCAAGCGGAATTCAAGTATGCTCATTTAGTCTAGCGACGAATCGTGTCTATAAAGATCGTGATGGTAAGCGAGCAGAGCAAACTGATTATCATAATGTCGTTGTTTTTGGTCGACAGGCTGAAACAAGCGCACAGTATCTCAAGAAGGGGGCTAGCGCATATATAGAAGGACGTCTCCAAACACGGAGTTGGGATGCTGAAGGGACAAAACACTACAGAACCGAAATTATTGCTGATCGAGTACAGTTTGGTCCACGTACTGGAGGTGCTCCAAGTAGCGAGACACAACAACAGGGAAATGCAAACAACGCAGCGCCTGCGGCGGGGAATGCACCTGAATATCCAGAAGAAGACATTAATCCTGAAGACATCCCGTTCTAGAGCTAGTCATCGGACTTTAAACTTAAACAAATTATTATAGGAATTAAATAGATCTATGGTGGAAAAGAAAACAAAAACAACGAATGTTGAGCATTATGATTACAAGGATGTTGTACGACTCCTTGCCCATATGAATCCACATTCACGTATGTTCAATCGAAGACGAACAGGGCACACAGCACATGAGCAACGAACGTTTGCGCAAGCAGTGAAGCGAGCACGTTTCATGGCACTTGTGCCGTACGTTTCAGAATGACCAGAAAATAAAGAGCATAGCGACTATATTTTCTGAGTCTGTCATAAAATTCTATTCATTATGAATTTTAGGACGAACAGACTCCAACGTGCACAAAGTTTAGCGTGGTGCGGAGATGGAATATAAAAAAACCGCGAGCCTCTGGCTCTGGGTTTTTTTATATGTCCCATTAGAGTCAAGTTGCTAAGTAAAATTTTCACTACGTGCAAATTCCTATTAAACACTTCGCTCTGGTTTATAAGACGTTAAAACCGTCTTAGGGTGCTGTTTTTAACGTCTTATGCCTTTTCGACTCTCTCTGTATACTCACCTAGTTCAGTATTCACTCGGATTACGTCTCCTTCGTTGATAAACATCGGCACCTGAATTGTCGCCCCAGTTTCAAGGATGACCTCTTTTGTTGCTCCAGATGAAGTATTTCCTTTGACCGCTGGAGCAGCTTCCTTTACTTTAAGCTCAACTTTTACAGGGATTTTGATACTGATGATTCGATCTTCAAAGAGAAGAGCATCAATGACCGTGCGAGGCTTGAGGTATTGTATTTCGTCACCTACAACATCTTCTGGAAGCGCAAATCGCTCACTTGGTTTACCAGGGGTGTTAAACCAGTATTCGCCTTTACTCTCATAAATAAATTCAACTGGTTTTGTTTCAATGTCAGCCTCGTTAGCAGTCTCATTTGCATGGAAGGTTTGTTCAGCCACACGGCCTGAAACAAGACTCTTCAGTTTTGTTACGTTGACAGGCTTTCTTTGTTGTTTTCGAAAGACATGGGAAGAGAGAACAATAAAGGGCTCATTGTCCCAAATGATGACTTTCTTAATGGAAATTTCGTTGTATGAGAGGACGGACATAACTTTTTTAGTGTATACTATGGTTAATTATTTATAGAAACATTCAAATATCGACCATGGTTGATGTTTGAATATGTGTTAAGAGCGCGTGAATAGTATCAGGATATGTTTGGACTTACAACTGGTGATAATATAAAGAACCTTACCGACGAAGAAATTCTTGCCCGAGTGCAAGTCGAACCGTGGCTTTTTACTGCAATTCTTGAACGGTATCAGGCAGCTTTTTTACGTAAGTCAAAATCAATAATTTTCAATGAACAGGATGCAGAAGAAGTTGTACAAGATGCGTTTACAAAGATTTATATAAATGCTCATAAATTTGAAGTACGTGAAGGTGCGAAGTTTTCATCGTGGGCGTACACGATTCTTGTGAATACAGCACTGACGCGCTATCAGAAATGTGTGAAGGAGGGGAAGCGGACACTCTTGCTTGATCCTGAGTATATGGAACTCATCGGTGACATTCGTGAACATTCAGGTTTTGATCATGATAAGGATGCGATAGAACGTATTCTTGTTAATCTTCCTGGTCATTTTGCACGGGTGTTGAGATTACACTATCTTGAGCACTGGTCCCATAAGGATATCGCAAACGAAAGCGGAGAAAGTGTCGGAGCTATTAAGGCTCGAATTCATAGAGCAAAGGCAGAATTCAGGAAGGAGGCCAAAAATCAAGGAGTATAAGACCGTAGCTTCTCGTCTGTCTCCTTTTTCTTTTACAAAGAAGAAAAAGCGACAAGGTGAAAGACTTTCCCTTGTGAAGTAATTTAACGAAACTTTTCTATATAGTACGAGGTTATACAAAAGATCAATATAAGAATATCTATATGAAAACATTACAGCGAAAAATAATGAGGGGAATCTACTATGCATACGCACTCAGGTTAGCGAGTCTTCCGGGAGTGTTCCATGGTTTTGTTATGCTTGGAATCATGATTGCTCTTACACATTTTGTTTCTATCGGAAACGTAATTGAAAATCTCTCGAATATTCAGTTGAGTCACGTTGGTACGTTTGTCTACAATGCAATCAGTACGACTGAATTATGGACGCTTATCCTTATTGGGATGTTTGTGTTTCTCTCACTATCTCTTCGATTTAGTCTTGAGCCAAAGAGGGGAGGTTATACATTCATTCGAGCGTAAAAGAAGTAATAAAACACCCGCGGCCCTTTGGGCCGCGGGTGTTTTATTTATTGAGAACTTATACCACTTCCTTCAATGATTTTTTTACGAGCTTCAGTACTTCATTCATGAGTTTTGCATCCCCACGAAGTGTCGTCCTTGCTGCGTCGTATCCTCTTCCGAGTTTCACTTCTGTACTAGCGTCTCCACCAGGAGGGAGGTATGTGTACGAAGATCCCGATTTTTTTATAAAGCCAAATTTTTCTCCAAGAGCGAGAAGCTCTCCTTCTCGACTAATTCCTTCGTTATAGATAAGGTCGAATTCAGTTGTCTTGAAAGGCGCAGCAACTTTATTTTTAACTACCTTTACACGATGACGACCTCCGACTACCTCGTCGCCCTTTTTGATTTGAGCTATTCGTCGAATGTCTAGACGAACGGATGTGTAAAATTTAAGTGCCTTTCCTCCGGGTGTTGTTTCTGGATTCCCAAACATCACACCAATTTGCATACGTATTTGGTTGATGAAAATAACAATAGTTTTTGATTTCGCAACGATTGAAGTAAGTTTTCGAAGAGCCTGACTCATGAGTCGAGCCTGTTTTCCAACATGATGTGCACCCATCTCACCTTCAATTTCATCACGAGGAGTAAGCGCAGCAACTGAGTCAATGACAATTATGTCAATTTTACCGGAACGAACAAGCGATTCAACAATTTCTAGAGCTTGTTCGCCGTTGTCGGGTTGTGAGATGAGGAGTTCATCAAGCTTCACACCGAGATTTTGTGTGTATATAGGATCCATTGCATGTTCAGCATCAATAAATGCACAGATACCACCAAGTTTTTGTGCCTCAGCAATTGCATGAAGAGAGAGGGTGGTTTTTCCTGAAGATTCAGGTCCATATATCTCAATAATTCGACCTCGCGGGAAGCCGCCAATACCGAGAGCCTCATCAAGACCTATGGATCCAGTCGAGACAGCATCAACGTCTACTTTTCGTGTGCTACCAAGCGTCATGATTGCCTCGTCTCCAAATTTTGTCTTAATGCTCCTTAATGTCTCTGCAATACCAGCCATGCCTTCCTTTACAGCATCGTCAGGACTCATATTTTTCGAAACTTCTTCTTTGGGTAAAACTTTTGGCTTTAATTCTTTCTTTTTTGCTGGCATGCTTAGATTTTGTTACGAACGCAGTGAGTTAGAAAATCTTAGCTGTCGGAAAATACTATTCATAATGTATTTTAACGACGAACGAAGTCAAACTACCACTTCACTTGTTCTTGATAATACACTGATAATTATACAGTACGAACGCAGTGAGTTAGAAAATCTTAGCTGTCGGAAAATACTATTCATAATGTATTTTAACGACGAACGAAGTCAAAACTCGTGCGTTTCTCTATTTATAATTCTAATTAAGTATACTACATTGATTTTATGACGGTAACGGCACATACACGTACCCTCTCATAAGGGAAGTGGTTCTACCAAATCGGTCCTGTGCATTAAGAGACATTATTGTGTAGCCATTTTCAAGAACTAACATTTGTGTAAAACCACCATCTTGATTTGTGTGGATTTCATTACCGTTGAGTGTTAGTTTTACAACGTTATGAGCGTCTCCAGAAAGCACTATACTGCGTTCATGTTGAATTGGGACGTATTCACCAGTAAGAGAAATGGTTGGGCCAAGGATGATGTTTCTGGCTTGAAACTGTATATACAAAGCAAGAAGTACGAGTAAAAGGATACCCCCAATCACACGAATGCTAGTACCAAGTGTTGTTTCCGATATGCCAAAAGGAGCCATAATTAATTAAACCTCGTCTTCAGACTCTGAATCTCGAGCACTGTCGATGACTAATCGAGGCCGTGAACCATCTGCAGGGCCAATAACACCACGTTCTTCAAGTACATCCATGAGTCGTGCGGCGCGTGAGTAGCCGAGGCGGAGTTTTCGCTGAAGGTATGATGTGGATGCTTTTCCAGCTTCAAGTACAGCAAGTCGTGCATCCTCGTAGAGTTCATCATCATCCTCATCATCACCGATACTTGAAGCAAATATAGAGTCCGAATCGGTCTTGTCGCCAGATGGATCAAGATTGATGGTGTCGAGCTCTTGGATGGACTCCTGATCCTTTAGATAGCTCACGACACGCTTCACTTCATCAATGGTCACAAAGGCAGATTGTAAGCGCATTGGTTTTGGACTTTCAGCTGAAAGGAAGAGCATGTCACCTTGCCCAAGAAGTTTTTCTGCACCGCTTTGGTCAAGGATAGTACGAGAATCAATTTGTGACGCTACTTGGAGTGCAATACGAGTAGGGACATTGGCCTTAATGAGGCCTGTGATGACGTTCACAGACGGTCGCTGTGTAGAAAGAATGAGGTGAATTCCCACAGCACGACTCATTTGTGCGAGGCGCACAATACACGCTTCAAGTTCTTTTGGATATGTAGACATGAGGTCTGCAAGTTCATCAATGATGATGACAATGTACGGTAGTGGTTCTGGAAGAGCGTCACGTTCTTCGTCTGGAGATCCTTTTTCCTCGAAGGCACGTTTTGCTGGATGGTAGATTGTTTCGTGGTAGGTCGCGATATTTTGGACACGTTCTTTTCCAAGAATATCAAGTCGTCGTTCCATTTCTTTCATTGACCACTTGAGTGCGACGATTACTTTCTTAGCATCAATAATGACGGGAGTAAGGAGGTGCGGAATTCCATTGTAGAGGGTGAGTTCAATACGTTTTGGATCAACCATAATGAAACGAAGTTGGTCTGGTGAGTTACGGAAGAGAAGTGATATGACGACGTTGTGAATCGCAACAGATTTTCCAGATCCGGTCGTACCAGCAATCAGTCCGTGTGGCATGCGTGCAATGTCTGCGAATTGTGCTTCGCCGGTAATATTTTTTCCAAGCGCAGTAAGGAGTGGTTTCGGTGAGTCAGTATATTCTGGGGAAGAGAAGAGTGACGCGAGTCCGAGTGTCTGCTTTTGTTTATTAGGCACCTCGATACCAACAAGTGATTTTCCAGGAATTGGCGCTTCGATACGAATTGGACTTGAAGCAAGGGCGTATTCGAGATTCGTTTGAAGACCGACAATTTTTTCAAGCTTAACGCCTTCTGCGGGCTTTATGGCGTATCTTGTGACCGACGAGCCAATAGTTACCGCGTCCATCTCAACATCAATGTTAAATTTCTTTAACGTCCGTTTAATGGTGTTCGAGTTTGCTTTTACGTCACCAACATCAGGTTTCCCCTTGTCTTTATGTAAAAGAGAGAGTGGGGGTGCGGCATATGTCCCTCGGAAGCTTGAAACAACAAACTCAGCCCCAGTTGCGCGACTAAGAATCTTCTCAGCAAGAGATTTCTTTTTGGGAGCAGCTTCATCAGCTGATTCAGCTTCCTCATTTTCCTGTTCGGATTCCTCGGAGTCTGTTGCGGGGAGGTTAACAATAGGTTCAGTGTCTTCGAGGTCCTCGGAATCTTTTCTTTGGAAGAGATGAAGGAAATTTGTGTTGAATGTAAGGAAGAGACCAACCATAAATAGTGCTACGAGGATGATTCCTGTAACAACACCTCCGAAGAGACTCGTGAGAGGTCGAAATACAATGGTTCCGAGAGCACCACCTTCTGAAAATGACAACTCAAGAAGAGCGAGAGCTGCGAGAAAGGCAAGAGAGATTCCTACTATTTTAGAACCACTGACACGGTTGTCTTCTCGAGGCTTTAAAAATACATAGACGAGAAGAGAACAGACAATTGGCGCAAGGACAAACCCATACCCAAAGAGGTAGTAAAGTGCATCATGTGTCATCTCTCCTGCAATACCCGCATACCCGAGTGATGAAAAGATAAAGAAAATAGCAAGGACGACAAAGAAAATAGCAACAATTGCTTGTTTCGTGTGAGGGGAAAGATCGTCAAAAAATGAACCTTGTATTTGTGAAGCTGAATTTTGTTTGCGCCGCTTAGCCATGCTGAAGTCTAATTCTTATGAATGCAATGAAGTATAAAATTTGATCGTCTACGGATAACGATTGTATGCAATTTCTATGAGCAATAGAACTCTAATTCTACTTCATTAATTCTCCTAATAATTTCTTTAGAGTATTTAGTAATTATACAGTATAGCTGCGGCAAACTATAAAGGTAAACTGTCAAAAAAAGATCATCAAAGACCCCTTTTCATATAAGACAAAAAGGCGTATACTGGTCTTAAATGTGTCCGATATTATAAAGTCACCTATACGTCATTATGGAAGTTAAAGAGACATCATTAAGGACTAAAGATCAGTTCAGTATCCTTGAGGATACTGAATACTATAAGTATATTTTTAAAAAGACAGAAAAAATGTCATGTGCAGTCTTTTATATTTTACGGTCAGACCCAACTAACAGACAAACAGACAGTGTCGTGAATGACCTTGAAACTGCAGCGCAGGACCTATTGGACGCATCACTTGAGTCTTTAAGAAGTACGTCAAGCACTATAGAGAAGAAAGCAATGAACGTAAGGTATATGCTTATGCGCTTTGAGTCCAAATTGCGTGTTGCTCACGCTGCCAGACATCTTAGTGTAGACCTTCTCGAGGTCTTTCTCCATGAAATTGATTCTGTCCAAAGATCACTTAAAAAATACACAGAGCCAAGCGCTCGAAACCCACTTGAGGTCGCTGAAATACAGTACGAGAATGCGCGTGGCAAGCGGACAATGCGTGCGCGAATCGAGACGGCGATCCAAAAAGATGACATGGGTACTGAACAGGTGATTGTGGGGAGGCGTGAGAGAGTCCTCTCTGTCCTGAAGGACAAAGGGGAGGCGACAATAAAAGACATTGTGGGTGTCGTGACTGACTGTAGCGAAAAGACAATTCAAAGGGAACTCACGAGTCTTATAAAGGACAATGTAATACTTCGTGAAGGCGAAAGAAGGTGGAGTAAATACAGGCTTTTGTAAAAGACGTATTCTTCAACTATGATGGACACACACTTTTTCCGTGACCTTAATCTTTTATATCTGTCTTTGATTATTTCAATTGTCCGATTAGGTTGGGTATAAAAATTGTTCTTCAGGTAAGCGGTAAGAAATACTGATTGTAAGCGTCATAATCACATAGAGAGGGGTATGTTAGGTTGACTTTGTTCGCCTAGAAACGTATGCTCTCTATCAGATTTTGTATCTATATATGTGTTACTTATACACATATTCACATACAAGATAGGTATACACGATGAACTGTTTTGTATACTATGGTCATATGCGCTTCGCTGCGCCCTTTTTTGAAGAAAGGTTGAGATAATTTTAGAGATTATATCAACGCTTTAAAATGAGGGATTGCTTAGAAGAGGTGCGTATTAGCTCTTTGACAACGCGGATGATTTTCATACCGCTACATATAATATGTACGTTCAAAACAGATCTCAATCTTCATTAGGTTTTGGTTTGTTTGTATTTCAGAATCACCTTATTCCTCTTTGGTCAGTAAAAGAAAAGTATTTCCAACTGGAACTCGTAACTATCCTATAGCAGGTGGGGTGTCGACCCAAAAAACACCTCTATAGGCTAGTGATATTGGTGAGCAATTCTTCGACGGGTTGCTCGCAAATAAGAATTAATTCTTATTATTAGATTAACGTTATTTATACGTAATTCATTATTATGAATATTATTGCAAACAACGTTGCTTCAAAGCTCTTCGTAGCTTTTGTAGCAGCAGCTATGCTTGTTATGCTTGTGGCACCTTCAGCGAAGGCAGCAACAGCTGACGAGCTCCAAGCACAAATCACTGCCCTTATGGCACAAATCGCAGCCCTTCAAGGTTCAACTGATGCTTCAGCATCAGCTGCATGTACATTTACTCGATCTCTTACAGATGGTTCAGAAGGAGCTGATGTAAAGTGTCTACAAGACTCTCTTACACCTACATACTTCAACTTCGCTGGTGGTTCAACTGGTTACTTCGGTTCAGTTACCAAATCAGCAGTTGCAGCATGGCAGGCAGCTAACGGTGTAGCACCAGCAGTTGGATACTTCGGTCCTGTTTCACAGGCTAAGTACAATGCTATGATGGCAGCAGCACCAGTAGTAACTACACCAGATACAGATGATTCTGATTCATCAGATGATTCTTCAACTTCACTTTCAGGTGAGGCTTCACTTAAGGATTTCCAAATCGACACAGCGAGTGATGACACTATCGAAGAGAGCTCAAACGATCAAGAGATCGGAGTTGCTACAGTTGAATTCCAGAACGGTGACGCAAGAATCACACGTATGGATGTACGACTTAGTGGAGTTGAGAAGGTGTGGAACATTTTCGATGAAGTTGCCATCGTGGTTGATGGTGACGAAGTCGCACGAATGGATGCATCTTCAAAGGGTGATTACATCAATACTTCAGGAAACGCAGGAACACTTCGTTTCTCCAGTCTTGACCTCGTAGCAGTGGAAGACGAAGAAGTAGAAATTACCATTATTGCAAGTGTCAACAATGTTGACACAGCTGACCTCGGTACATACACCGTTGCAGTTCAGTCAATGCGATTTGTTGACGGTACTGACGTAACAAGTACTCTTGATTCTACAGACGATTCAGATATTACTTCAACTGTTAACTTTACCATTGCAGTAGCAGGTGGAGATGACGAAATTGTCGTAAAGTCATCATCTGTCAATCCAGATGGAACAACTCTTGAATTGAAAAATAATGCGAAGTCAGACTGGTACAATGTGTTCACGTTTGATCTCGATACTGATGATTCGGTAAATGATATCGAACTTACAACAGTTGTTGTACACTTGGCTTTCAGTTCATCAACATACGCTACATTTGTTGATAAAGCAGAGCTTGTTATCGATGGGACAACTATCGATAGCGTTACTGCTTCAACTTCAGGAATGGCAACAGACCTTACCTTCGATGTTGATGGAGATGTTACTATCGATGCAGGAGATCGAGTTGCTGCAAAGCTTAACCTACAATTCAAGTCACTTGCACTTGGAAATGAGGGTGTGACTGTTACAGGATCTGTAACAGCAGCAAACCGAGCACTTATCGATGCAGTAGGAGCTGACGACCTTGCAACGTCACAGCTCTCAGGTGCTGCAACAGGAGACCCAATGACACTTCGAACATCTGGAGTTACTGTTGAGAAGGTCAGTATGGCTTCAGCTGTAACTACTGGAACTAATGATGATGATGATTATGCAACATACACTCTTACGTTTAAGGTTACTGCCTTCAACCAGGATGTATACATCTCAACATCTCCAGCTACAGCAGTCACTTACACAGTTGAGGATGGATCTAGTGTAGCAACAACTTCTGCTACAACAGCTACATTTTCTTCAACAGGTGATGAAGTAGGCTCATCATTTGAGGTCGCTGAAGGTTCAGCTGAAACCTTTACCCTCAAGGTAACGTACGACCCAACAGTTACTACAAGTACTGATGCGCGAGTACAACTTGAGACACTTATCTTTGGTTCAACATCTGGAACGCCAACAGGTCAGACCTGGACAGCGTCACCTGATACAGATTACCGAACAGCTGTTGAAACAATCGTTAACTAACGTTAACCCTTGTTCTAACAATGTGACGTAAGTCAGAGTTAGGTAAGGAAAAACCCGACACGAAAGTGTCGGGTTTTTCTGTTGTCACAATTTATCCCTAACAGGACCGACCTGTTTATTGTTAGAGCCCGACCTCCGGGTGTTATGTTGGGGGTACGGTTTTCTTTATTCAGATGGGCAATACATTTTTGTGTCATTGGGTGTTAATATTTTATTTAGGTTTAATTTAAATAAAATAGATACAGCGTGTTGCATTATGTCTATATATGTTTAATAAATTTCTTAGAATAGGTGCAATTCTCGGGTTTGGTATTTTATTGGTAGTTCCATCGTATTCACATGCGCAAGTAGCTTGTGGAAATATTGTCGAAATCTATTACGGAGATAGATATGAATCGCCAATTGAAGATTGTTTTAATCCATTTGGGCTCGTTACCATAAATCCTGACGTCAGTGTCGCTCTTAGTGATACTGACATTACCGAAGCTGGAGAATATCCATTCCTTGGAACGACGCAAAGTCTGGATATTAAAGGATCTTCCGCATTTTCCGCTTATGCTGAACTCTATTTTCATGATGGACAAGATTACCTAATGATAGATGAGACAGGAAATAATCAGTATTCTTTTACAGAACAGGGAACTTATACACTCGTTATTTATGAAATGGATCAGCCAATGGTCTCGCAGAGGTCATTGTTCCAAAAAGCAATTTATTTTCTCACTCCACAAGCATTTGCGTATTTTGATGGTCCATCACTCGTCATAACATTTACCGTTACTGAAGTGACACCTGAAGGCATCTCCAACATCCTCTTCCTCCCAGGCATTCAAGCAAGTAGGTTGTATACAGACGAAAATGGGAATGAACGAAAGCTGTGGGAACCAATAGGGGACAGTGATGTGGAGCTTCTCAGAATGACAGAAAATGGTGAAAGTATTGCAGATGTGTACACAGAGGATGTTGTTGATGAAATCGGAGGTATTGCACTCGGAGGAAACATATATAAAGGATTTTTAGAATATCTTAAAAATATAGATGGAGTATTAAAAGGACCTCTTGTTGAAACATATCCATATGATTGGAGACATGATGTTTTTGATATTGTGGATAAAGGCACGAAAATGAGTAATGGCGCCTTTAAGACACCGATTTCTTCGATTGAATTTCTCGCGGGTACTTCACCGACTCATAAGGTAACCCTCATTGCACACTCAAACGGTGGTCTACTTGCGAAAGCTATCATGTTAAAACTTAAAGAAGAAGGAAAGACGGATCTCGTCGATAAGGTGATTTTTATCGCCACACCGCACATAGGTACTCCAAAGGGACTCGCCGCTATTCTTCATGGATTTGATCAGGAACATTTGGGAGGCCTTATTTCGAGTGATGAAAAAGTTCGTTCAGTGATGAAAAATATGCCTGGTGTGTACGGACTTCTCCCGAGTGAATCCTTTGTGGGGACACTTGCGGAGCCAATGATATCTTTTGATGGCTCAGATACTGCAAAGATTTTTAGAGATAAATATGGGTTCACCATATCAAACATGACTGAATACACCGATTTTCTCAGTGGTATGGAAGGAAGGGGAGATGCTGGAAATAGTATTAATGAGCCCGGTATAGCAAATCAATCAATGCTCGAGGCCGCATTAACAGAACATAGGGATAAGCTTGATACGTGGAGTCCGCCAGGAGGGGTAGAAGTATTCAATATCGTCGGTACAGGACTTGCAACGCCGAAATCAATTGAGTATAGAGAATTTATGGAGACAGACTGTAATACAGACCAAAGTATATGTATTCCAAAAGGAAAGATAGAGCCTGTTTTGCATTTTACGAGTTATGGGGATGAGACTGTTGTTTCGAGGTCGGCTGGAGATACTCAAGAAGGTAGTAAGTATTATTTTGATATAAGTTCTTCTAGAAAGGAATCTCCCTCATTTATTAAGTACACACATGCCAATATCACTGAAGATGGGACAATTCAAAGCGTAATTGACCACATTCTACACGCATCAAGCACCCAAGAAATTGAGTTTGTATCAGAAGATGAACCAACGTTTACAAATAATACAGATATCCTTACGATTCATTCGCCAGCGCGCATCTATCTTCGTGATATTGACGGGAATATTACTGGAAGAACTATGAGGGACGGTAATTGGTATTCGGAGATACCAGAGAGTGATTATTTTGAGGCTGGTGGCATAAAGTACGTACTCGTACCAAGTAACACTTCGTACGAGGTTGTGATTGAAGGAGAGGGAGAAGGGGTGTACACCAATATCATTTCACAACTTCAGGGAGACACAGAAGGAGTTTTGCATAGTTTTGTAGCAACAACTTCGCCGACTATGATTACGCATTACCAGAAAGTTGATGGCATATTTAGTACTGTTACTGTAGATACAAATGGTGATGGGAAGATTGATATGGAGATGACTCAGGATGGTACTATAATTACTAAAGAAGATGATGATTGTAAAGACCGTGGGGACAAACACCCGCAGGAAGATAAGAAGAAAAAAAAGAAGTGCAAGGTAAATAAGAAGGAGGACTCTTACAAGGAGGAGAAAGATAAAAAGGAGAATGAGAAACCCAGAAAGAATAAAAGAAATGGAGCGAAGAAAGATCGTTGAGTTATAAGTAAATAAACTAATAAAGTAGTTATGAATAAAGAAAAGAGACATAATTTTTATGCGATTTTTGTCACAGCAGTAGTTCTCGCTGGTATTTATTTGATGTTCAAATTGAGCTTCTTTGATTCTTGGAGTCCAGAAATAATTTCAGATATAGTTAATCCTTTATATTTTGGCCTTTTGGCACTCATACCGACGCTTATGTTTCTCTTGTTCTTCATGGGGAGACTTTTTATCTTGTGGATCAAACATGTTGCATGGTGGTTCTTTGCATTTACAGTTCTTATGGTCGGAAATACATCTCAAGGCGGATTTCTCCCACTTTACGATAAGGTACAGGTCGCGCTTTTTTGGATGGCAATTCTCTTCATTGTTACCGTTGTCTATGCTCTTATTATGAATAAGAGATTAAAGAATGAGAACAAATTGTTTGCTTAACAAACCATTTGTTAGTTTGAATAGAGGCGCGGTATACTAATAGTAATGTTTAATAAAACATTTTATCGATTTTTATTTGGATTTTTAACAATCATCGCCGCTGTGCTCGTAGTCATTTTAATAGTTGGGTCAAGTCAGAGTAATTAATGTCATATGCGAATCACTGATCAATATTTTTGGAATTTTGTTTTTCTGGTTTTCTTTCTTATCTTGGTATTTATGGGAATGGTTGTTCTTGATAGTGAAGCATATAAAGTGTATTCAGAATTAACATTTGTTGATTTTACACTCATGACACTTGCTACATTTCGAGTCATACGGCTTTTTACGCATGACAAAATCACTGCTTTTTTCAGGGAACAATTTTATGACGCAACTGAGTCGAGAGGGAAGGTAATACTTATTAAACCAGCAAACGGGCCACGTCGTACTATTGCAGATCTTCTTTCTTGTCCATGGTGTTTTGGTGCGTGGGCAAGTGCTGTCGTTGTGTTTCTTTATCTTCTTACTCCGTATGCATTTTTCCCGATTATGTTTTTGGCGATTGCAGGAGTTGCTACTTTTATTCACCTACTCGCGAGTGTTGTCGGCTGGAAGGCAGAGCAGACAAAGATGGATGTGGAAGGGGGGTGAGTAAGGCATATTCTAGAGTCGTGAGGGTTCTTTTTGCCGGAAGATACATGCCAAAGAAATATCGCGATTAATCGCGATATTTTTTTTAGAGGGTTATGAAAAGCAGCAAAGGCCAAAGGCCTTTGCTGCTTTTCATTTTTAAAAATTCTGGTATAGTGTTCGTCATACAGACTCATGACAGCTGGTCGTATATCGAAAAGGATATACTATAATGAACCGTTTGGTTTGCCAGCCGAAGTCCCTTCTCTTTTAAGGTTGGGGGTCGAAACTCAAGTCTGTACCACGCATTTGCTTGGTACGTCTGTGTCCAAAAAATAAGAAGCGGAAGCGACTATATTTTTTGAGACCGTCTTGAAATTCTATTTATAATGAATTTCAAGACGTACATACTTTATTTTTCAAAGAAGTATAAATTAAAAAGCATGGCAATTACAAAAGCAAAAAAAGAAGATATTCTTTCAAGACTTGAGAGTATCAAAAAAGATTCAGATTCAATTGTTTTCGTGAACTTTAAGGGTGTGACGGTGAAAGAAACTACGGTAATGCGACGAGCTATGCTTGAAGCTGGGGTAGGATATTTTGTCGCAAAAAAGACACTCATGAAGCGAGCGTTTGGGGAAGCTTTCGAAGGCGAAATGCCAGAACTCGATGGCGAAATTGCTGTAGCATATAGTACAGATGCAATCGCTCCTGCACAGACCGTAAAGGAATTTGCAAAGAAGTATAAAGATGCAATTGCTATTGCTGGAGGAATTTTCCAGGGAGTTTTCAAGGATAAGGATGAGATGACAGAAATCGCATCAATCCCATCACTTCAAATACTCCGCGGTATGTTCGTCAATATTATCAATTCCCCGATACAAGGACTTGTTGTTGGGCTTGATGCTATTGCAGATAAGAAGAGTGCGTAATTAATAATCTATTGGGTGTAGTGGTTTAGAAAAGTCCTGGGCAAGAAACAGAGCAAATGAAGTGATGGTCGATTTTTCTTCTTTGGGGAAGAAAAATCGACAGACTCAGAAATTATAGTCATTTCATTCCTTAATTTCTGGCCACAGCTAAGATTTTCTAATTCGGTGCCCTCATAACAAAATCTAAACATGACAGATGAAACAACAGTTGCTGCTGCAGAAGCGGTAGTCGAAGAAGTCGTAGAGGTTCCTGCAGAATTTAAAAAGATTGTAGAAGAGATTGAAAAAATGACTGTTCTTGAGCTTCACTCACTCGTGAAGGTTCTTGAAAAGAAGTTTGGTGTATCAGCACAAGCCGTTGCGGTTGCTGGACCAGCTGCAGGAGGAGGCGATGCTGCAGAAGAGCAGAGTACATTCACTGTAGAACTTACTGAGGCTGGAGCACAGAAGATTGCTGTGATTAAGGCTGTTAAAGAAGTTCTTGGTCTTGGTCTCAAGGAGGCAAAAGACATGGTAGATGCAGCACCTTCAGTTGTTAAGGAAGGTCTTAAGAAGGAAGATGCAGATGCTCTCAAGGCAAAGCTTGAAGAAGCTGGAGCAAAAGTTACCTTGAAATAAGGTTTCTTATAAAATAAAAGCCTCGGACTTTTGTCTGAGGCTTTTATTTTATGTAGAACCTTTCAAGGTAACTTTTGAACCACAGGCACGCCCGCGGGGCGGTGAGGAGTGTCGAAGTGGGGTCGCGAGCACTTAGTAGAATTCGACTGAAAGGAAGAATTATACTTAGTGACTTGTGACAAGGTTACACTTAAATTACTTAGAAAAACAAAAAGCCCCGCTATGAAAGCCGGGGCCAGAAAGAACTTAGTGGACGGTGGTTGTCACAGACGATGAAGTTGTGTGACATGAAGTGTACAAGTAACACGAGCAGTCTCACCTCCCTTGATCATGACACTTTCTCCTTGTTTTGCTCGCATCACAGGTTCGATACAGACGTATACTTGCTTTTGTTGTCAGTCCACACACAGATGTGCGTGTAACCTATCATTGTGATGGTGATAAGGTTGTGTCCGGCGAACAATGTAACAATTTTCCGACGATTAAGTGGAATGAAGAGTGGGCTATCATGCAGAACCTTTTGGCTCTTGAGTCTCATGTCGCCATGTCGGATTTCAAACGGCTTCCCGTATGTACTCAAATACGGATGAAAGCCGAGGGAAATAGGCATCGGGCATTTTTCCTGATTTCTCAACTGTATTGAGTGCACCAAGGTTTTGCCACCTTTTGGGATGGTGATAGCGGTTTTTACCGAATGATGCCATGGTTCATAAAACCACATCCTTGATTTTGCCGTACCGCGGGAGAAGCTACCCTTTCTGTTTTTGAAATAATGCTGCCGGATAAGCCCATGCTTGGGAAGATCCGTTGCTTCGTATATCTTGGCCTGCAATTGCGTGCCAAAAAATGGAGAACATACGAATGCTCCACCTCGAACTTTCGTCACTCCATTGATCTTGACTTCATTTTCGGGAAAGATGATACTTTCCATACATCCGAGGGGAGTCCAAGATCGTACGGTACCGTTTCCTGCGACTGCGATGTGTGATCCGTTCATTGATTCCTCCAAATCGTGATTTTGTTGACCAAATTATTCCGTCGGGACTATATCACACCTTTATGAAAAGTATAGACTTTCATATGCGACATTGTCTGTGCAAAATGTCCAGATTTGTGAATCTGAAGACCGTGCTATAATCGCATCACTATATGACAGATCCACTTGCGATACTTTTTGGAAGTCAGGCACGAGTAAAACTCCTTCGCTTTTTCTTATTTAATCCAACACAAGAATTTAGTTTTGATGACATTTCACGACGGGCGCGTCTTGTGCGGAGAACTGCACGTACAGAAATTAATGCACTCGAACGAGCTGAAGTTATTAAGAAAAAAATAATTTTTGCTAAGCACAAGACGAAAGAAACAAAAGTCCGAACACAGGGATACATGCTTAATACGAAATTCCCGCAACTGAGTTCGTTGCAAACATTCCTTTTTGAGACAGCTCCAATCAATGGAACAACTGTCTTGAAACATATTCGTAAAATCGGCCCGCTTGATTTTGTTGCATGTACAGGAATTTTCATGCGCGAGTTTGATCGAAGACTTGATCTTATCGTAGCAATGAAAAAACTGAACGAAGGGAAGGTTGAGGTTGCCATACGTTCTCTTGAAGCGGAGCTTGGAATTGAGATTCGGTACGCAACTTTTACCACAGAAGATCTTTTATATCGTGTTGGCATGTATGACAAACTCACCAGAGACGTTTTTGACTATCAGTACCAAATTATCATTGATAAAATAGGCGTTCGGAATGAGCTCCGTAGGCCAAATGTTTGACAAAACAAGATCACAATTGTCTTATGATCTATTGTGAGCTTATATGCTACAATTTATATGTTAGTAACTAACATATACAATATATGACAACTGAATGGATACAGGTCCTTCAATATTCGTTTCAAACACTCTGGGTGGAAGTCGTTTCTTTTTTACCACAGTTTCTCATCGCATTTCTCATCCTCATTGTTGGATGGATCATCGGTGGCGTGTTGAAGCGAATCGTTGAAAAAGTATTTGCTACGCTCAAGGTAGACCAACTTCTCGATATGGCAGGGGTTGATGAGTTGAGTGAAAAAGCTGGATATAAACTTAGAGCAGGAGCATTCGTTGGGTCACTCGTGAAGTGGTTTACCATCATCGTATTTTTTGTTGCATCACTAGATGTACTTAATCTGGATCAGGTAACAGTTTTCTTTAGGGAAGTTGTTCTCTCATACCTCCCACAAGTAATTGTCGCAGTACTCATACTTTTTGGAGCAATGATTATTGCGAAAGTTGTGGACACAAGTATTGTTGCAACATCTCGCGCAGCAGGCTTTAGTTCTCCAGACCTTCTTGGTCATTTTGCTCGATATGCGATCCTTGTGCTTGCTGTACTTGCAGCACTTAGTCACCTTCAGATTGCACCGCAGCTTGTTGAGATGCTTTTTGCAGGCTTTGTCTTTGCAACATCACTCGCGCTCGGACTTGCTTTTGGTCTTGGTGGTAAGGAAACTGCTGCACATTGGCTTAATGCCTTTACACAGAAGAAGAACGATCATATGAACCATCGGTAGGAAACACGAATAACGGAGTGTTTTAAAAGAAAAAAGCAACGGTTTCCGTTGCTTTTTTCTTTTAAAAAGAGCTCGAAAAATCGCAGTGCTTAGATCCTAAAAAATGAAATGCTATCATCCATGCTAATTTCATGCAAAATGCTTGACTCTTAAACCGTTTCATATATAATGGCGCCTACGTGTTTATGAGTATTACTAAAGAAACTAACTAGCGGAGAGAAGTCGCCTTGCGAATTCTTATGCCGCGAAGCGCGGTTTTTTTAGTCAAAAAATTCAGGGATGAATTTTGAGAGGTATTCAGGGAAACATGCGATTTTTGACAAACACCACGAGTGAGCGTTGCGGAAGAGTTTACTCTTCCATAACCGAACGAGTGGTGGTTGTATGCTTGTCATACAATTGCATATTCTAGAGACGAGGTTGATAAGGCCTCGTCTCGAAAAATCCTATGTGTTCGACGCACATAGGTACTTGTCTGTGCTACTCGTTACTCAGAGTTTCATTTCTAATGAAATCTCTAGCGTAGTACAGACAAGCAGGTAAGCGTATGTAGCGTAAAGACAATTGGAATTTTTCCGGGTCTTTTCGTCCGCTACATACACAAACATAAACAAGTCTTATCAGAGTTTGTATCTCTGGTAAGCACACTCAAAAGTATCGTGAACTTCATAGAGGTGAAGTTCAAAAAATCGTGGATGATAGTAATTTGAAGTTCGCTTTTTAATTACTATCACAAAAGGGACAATGCTTCGATTAAGGGGGGATATCAAATCTCTGCCACACTATACGAAGTTTAAGCGTAACCCCTGCGGCGGTAGCATTTTGCTATCATCCACGACCCAACTTTTTGTTGGGGTCTCTATGAAGTTCACGATACGATCAAAAAATTGTACAGCGGTGTACAGCATTCCTTACAGGAATGTTAAGGGTGTATGGTGGATGCCTAGGCTTCAAGAAGCGATGAAGGACGTGATATGGCTGCGATAAGCGTGGGGGAGATGCCAAATAATCGTTATATCCCACGATTTCCGAATGAGGAAACTCACCTGCTTACGGCAGGTACCCTTGAATGAGGGAGCGTACCCAGGGAAGTGAAACATCACAGTACCTGGAGGAAAAGAAAGCAAAAAACGGGACTTTCTTTCTGACTTTTGAACAGCTTGCTGTTCTCCATTGAAGTCAGGAAGAAGGTTCTCGCGATTCCCTTAGTAGCGGCGAGCGAAAAGGGTAGAGCCCAAACCATTCGTATTTATATGGATGGGGTTGTAGGGCAGTAGTGTCATTTAGTTGAGAAGAGTTACAAAATGTTGTCATAATAAAACGCGTTGGGAAGCGCGACCCAAGAAGGTAATAGTCCTGTATATGAAATTTCAACAACTCTTTTGCTACTGTTCCTGAGTAGTTCGGGACATGAATAGCCCGAATGAATCTGGGAGGACTAACTCCTAAGGCTAAATATTCTTGAAGACCGATAGTGAACAAGTACCGTGAGGGAAAGGTGAAAAGAACCCCGGAGAGGGGAGTGAAATAGATCTGAAACCATACATCTACAAGGAGTCGAAGCCCTGCGGGGCGACGGCGTGCCTATTGAAGAATGAGCCGGCGAGTGTATCTTTATTCTTTGTCTAAGTGGTAAACCCACGGAGGCGTAGTGAAAGCGAGCGTGAATAGCGCGAATATAGAGTAAGGATACGACCCGAAGCGGGATGAGCTTGCCATGTGCAGGGTGAAGCGAAGGTAAAACTTCGTGGAGGCCCGAACCGGTTGGCCGTTCAAAACCATCGGATGACATGTGGTAGGGAGTGAAAAGCTAATCGAATTCCGTAATAGCTGGTTCTCTCCGAAACAGCTTTAGGGTTGGCGTCGTGTGTTCCTCCTGGGGGTAGAGCTCTGGAAGGTCTAAATAGGGAGAAATCTCGTTAGACCTATCAAACTACGAATACCAGGTAGTCACAGCACGGCAGTTAGACTACGGGGGAGAAGCTCCGTTGGTCGAAAGGGAAACAGCCCAGATCGCCAGTTAAGGTCCCAAAATATATGCTCAGTGCAACTTGAGGAGGTGAGGATTCATAAACAGTCAGGATGTTGGCTTAGAAGCAGCCATCATTTAAAGAAAGCGTAACAGCTCACTGATCGAGAGTCCTTGCGCCGAAGATGATCGGGGCTCAAGCATATTACCGAAACTGCGGATGTCACTTTTCTTCGGAAAAGTGGCGTGGTAGGAGAGCGTTCTGTTCTGCAATGAAGCCAAGGTGTAAACCACGGTGGAGCGTACAGAAGTGAGAATGCCGGCACAAGTAACCGCAAGACGGGTGAGAACCCCGTCCGCCGAAATACCGAGGTTTCCTTCGCTATGCTGATCAGCGAAGGGTTAGTCGGTCCTAAGCCGATCCCGAATGGGGGAGGCGATGGATAGCAGGTTAATATTCCTGCACACTGTTGCGTTGCGATGGAGGGACGGAGGGTTGTACCCAAAGCATCTTATTGGATTGGTGCTGGAACTATGAGGAGGTGTGGTAGGCAAATCCGCCACACAATACTCCGAGTAGGGTCTGAACGTAAGGCTTCGGCCGAGCGAATGAGGGGAGCACGCTTCCTAGAAAAACTTCTAAGCATAAACGTAACGGTTCCGTACCGCAAACCGACACAGGTGGTAGGGTCGAGAAGACCAAGGCGAACGAGTGAGGGGTCCTTAAGGAACTCGGCAAAAAAGCGGCCGTAACTTCGGGATAAGGCCTGCCTTTGCCCCTTCGGGGGTTAAAGGCCGCAGCGAAAGATTTCCTGGCAACTGTTTAACAAAAACACAGCTCCCTGCGAACACGTAAGTGGATGTATAGGGGGTGACGCCTGACCAATGCCGGAAGGTTAAATATGGGGGGTCTTATGTATTTATATGTAAGGCTGGACTATATAAGCCCCGGTCAATGTCAGCGATAACTATAATCGTTCTAAGGTTCAGCAATTTTTCTTCGGAAAAATTGCTGATAGGACTGGAACGATTATGGGTTAAACATATAACGCCGAACAAGCTACCTTGCATCCAGAAATGTATGCATAGTCCAAATTGCAACCAACAAGAGACCAAATGTTGCACATCTTAACTATCGAAAGATAAAAGATGAAGATAGAGTCCTTCTGCAATAGGAATAGAAGAGCGCAATTCCTTGTCGGGTAAGTTCCGACGTGCACGAAAGGCGTAATGACTGGGAAACTGTCTCAAGGACCTGCTCGGTGAAAATACAATGGGGGTGAAGATGCCCCCTACCTGCAGTTAGACGAAAAGACCCCAGGAGCTTTACTGTAGCTTCGTATTGGGGCTGTTGAATTAATGCGTAGCATAGAAGGGAGACTTTGAAGCGAGCTTTCGGGTTTCGTGGAGTCGCCAGTGAAATACCTTTCTTTAATTTGGCAGTTCCTAACCTCTTAGAAAAAATCTAAGAGAGACAGTGCGTGGCAGGCAGTTTTAGTGGGGCGCTACCCTCCTAAAAAGTAACGGAGGGGTCTCAAGGTTGGCTAGGCGCGAATGGAAACCGTGCCGATAGTGTAATGGCATAAGCCAGCTTGACTGTAAGGCGTCAGTGCCGAACAGATGCGAAAGCAGAGCATAGTGAACCGACGGTACGCTTTAGACGCGGCCGGAGATTATCTGACAAAAGTTACCCTGGGGATAACAGGCTAGTCGTGCCCAAGCGTCCATAGCGACGGCACGGTTCGGCACCTTAACTTATTTATGGTATTTCACTCAGCAATGGGTGTTTATATCAAGTTATAAATACATCGGGGTGCCTAGAGTAGCAATACTCTATAAAAATAAATTGGCTATATGCTGGAACTCCTGAGTCAAAATTAAGCATACAAGGCCCAAACAGTAATTTGAAAAAATAAGCTGTGTGGCTTGAAAACATTGTATGTTCAGGACAATCAGCAGGGAAGACTTCTAAGTTATTTAAAATAATATGAAGAACCCTCAGAGACTACACGCCAATCTCCAACTCTAAGTAGAGCTGGATGAAGATATAGTCCGATCCTCGTAGTAATACGAGTGTATAGTAAAAGTAGATAGAATTTTTACTATACAAAACGACAGCGATGTCGGCTCAACTTATCCTGGGGCTGGAGCAGGTCCCAAGGGTATGGCTGTTCGCCATTTAAAAAGTTACGTGAGCTGGGTTTAGACCGTCGTGAGACAGGTTGGTCTCTATCTACTGCAGGCGTCGATTCTTGAAGAGATTTGTCCCTAGTACGAGAGGACCGGGATGAACTGACCTCTGGTCTATCTGCTGTCACGCCAGTGGCACCGCAGAGTAGCTATGTTGGGAATGGATAACTGCTGAAAGCATCTAAGCAGGAAGCCAACTCTAAGATTAGGAATCATTAAGTCCCCTGAGAGATGATCAGGTTGATAGGCACTAGGTGTAAGCGCAGCAATGTGTGGAGCCGAGGTGTACTAATTAGACGTAATTCCTGTAGGGAATGCTGTACATCGCCCCAAATGAACAAAATTAACGCACTGTTTTTAATTTTGGACATTTAGGAGTGAAAAGCTATACAATTTTTTGGAGTATTGTTTTATGTTTGTCGTCGTTTTAGAATATGTGATTGAACAAACGAGCGTAGCGACTATTGTGAAATTATGTCCCGATTTCTTCTAACAGAGAAGTAATCGCTGGACCTTAGGATTCATGAGGTTATGTACGCTCAAATTGACAATTGAATACTGTAATGTGGTTTTTAAACCATAAAGATCAGAGACGAATCAAAATTTCCGCTATCGGTCGCCAACCTCCCAAGTTTCAGGCATATCCGATACGTGTGTGTTTACATTTTGATTGACTTGCTCAGGTAGGCATTCCATGGCGGCTTTTGCCTCCTAACCTGCCGCCCGCGATTCTTCGCTACCTTGCGCAGTCATGCAAGTTGGGAGCTTTCTCCCCGTCTCTCCCTCGTTCTTTGTCTGTCGGTGGTGTATAGAAATTGTACGATTTTTCTGCCTTTCTTCATTCTTTTGGGATGTAGCTCAGCTAGAGGGTTATTGCAACTTCTTAGGTAGAGTGCCAATTGTTCCCGGTTGTCAACATCCGGTAAAAAGATTGGAGGTCGCTGGTTCGAATCCAGCCATCCCGACCATTGCTATTTCTTTGGAAATAGCATCACATTACAGTATTCAATAGATAAAATGCACCATTACAGCTTTTGTAGGGGAGATAGGAAGTAGTTTAAGGAGGAAAACATACAGGAAGTAACCCAAAGGGTAAACATAACTGCCAGATCCGTCTGTCAGAATCGCCTGCATATGACCAATTCGAGTTTGGTCCGCCTATCTTTCCCGCCTGAATCTAGATATTCAGGTTTCCTACAAAAGCTATAATGAATTGAAAATTGAATATTTAAAGTTGAATGAACAAAGGAGCGTAGCGACTATTGTGAAATTATGTCCCGATTTCTTCTAACAGAGAAGTAATCGCTGGACGGTGGTTTCATAAGGGGTTGTCGATATCTTGACGGAAGGAACGATATCATATAACCTGAACAGCGACTGAAAGTCGAATCCGTTCCTAAAAAGAATTTTGAAAATTGAATAATTGAAGCTTGTGAGTTGGTGCTTTCGCAGCGAGGGTACACCCGTTCCCATTCCGAACACGGAAGTTAAGCTTGCTTGCATCGATGGTACTCCTTCGGGGGGAGAGTAGATCAGCGCCAACTCACAGTCTTCAATTTTCAAAAATTCTTTTTAGATAAAAACCAGAATCAATTCTGGTTTTTATTTATTCCGAACACGAAAAATATCACTTTCCTCATTCGTTCGGAAATGTAAGAAAGTGTTCTTCCACTTCACTCGCTCATTCGAAAACCAAGCTTGCTTGCATCGATAAAACATCATCCCATGATATTTTATCCCCTTCAGGGGGAGAGAAATGTGATGGGACCCATTTCGCAAGACTCATTGAGATAGTTTGTGAGCGAAGCGAAACAAAATATCCAATGAGTGGACAGTTCCTGTAGGGAAAGTAGATCGCCTTCGCCCAGCACATTCCTCTGGGTAGAGGAATGTGGCGTAGAAATTCAACATAGTCGTTGCACTCCTTGTTTCATTCCACTTTAAGTGCTTTTTATGTATGAAGGAAGGTCCTCCTTACAGGAGCTGTTCAGGTCGTATGACAATTTCTTGCGAAAGTTTCCCAAACTTCCTCACGCCAACTTAGAGTTTTCAAAAGAAAAAGACCCCACAAAGGGGTCTTTTTCTTTGATGCAGCAAAATTTTGTTACATCTGTTTTCAGTTTCATCTGGTACAATATTCAATATGTTTAGACCGTGGGCATTTTGGAGACGAACGCAATACTTAGCTGGAGCCACTGCGGTGGTCATGATTATTTGTGTCAGTTTTTATTATGCTTATTGGTATGAGACCCCGAGTTGTTTTGATCTATCGCAGAATGGAGATGAACGGGGTATCGATTGCGGAGGCGGGTGTATGCGAATTTGTAGCTTTGACACTCTTGCTCCAGTCTCCTTGTGGACTCAATCATTTAAGATTTCAGATGGACAGTATAATGCGGTCTCATATGTTGAAAATAGAAATCTAAATATTGGTACAGCTGAACTTGATTACACAATTAAACTTTTTGATGGTGAGGGTCTTATTATTGAACGGAAGGGAACAACAGTTTTTCCTGCGGATAGCGTGTACCCAGTATTTGAAGGAAAGATTCTTACTGGTTCTCGAGTACCAACTAGAACCGTAATAGAATTTGACGGAAGTAAGACGGTTTGGCAACTCAGTGAAACAGGAAGAGAACAATTTGTTCTCGAGAAACGTGATCTCGTAAATGCAGACAGCAGGCCACGACTCACTGCTCAGTTTCGTAACACATCACTTGATGAGGCTAGGGATATAGAAATAGTCGCTACAATATTTGATGCTACAGGAAAACCACTTACTACAGCAGGCACTTTCGTCAGCTTGTTTGGAGGACGAACGTCAAAAGACGTTGTGTTTACATGGCCAGAACCAATTGCAAAGACACTCCGAAGTTGTGAAATCCCTACTGATGTTTTACTCGCGATTGATCTTTCTGGAAGTATGAATGACGATGGTGGGATTCCTCCAGAACCAATTTCGTCTGTTCTCACTGCAGCAGAGTCTTTCGTTGCACGACTTCAAGATAGTGATCAAATTGGTGTCGTCACATATGCGACAGGTGCATCTCTTGTAGAAAAGCTCACACATGACAGTGTTCGTGTTGGTAAGGTAATTTCACAACTTGTTATTGAACCCAAGGAAGAAAGAGGGAGTACGAATACAGGCGATGCTTTGAAGCGTATGCGGGAGGAATTAAGCTCTGCGCGACATAGTGCTGATGCGCGAAAGGTGGCAATTCTATTGACTGACGGTTTAGCAACTGCGCCTGCAAAAGAGCCTGAGCAGTATGCACTTAATGAAGCACGCCTTCTTAAATCTTTAGGAGTACAACTCTTCACTATTGGTCTTGGAGAAAAAGCGAATAAAGATTTTCTTAAAAATATAGCCTCTGAAGAGAATCAGTATTACCAAGCTCCAACAGCAGGGGAACTTAAATCAATTTACAATTCTATTACGAACAGTATTTGTGAAGATGGTGTCGCGGTCATTGAGATAATTCCAAAAGCCAAGACTTCTTTTCCTCCACTGAAATAGGATACGTTATTGGACAAGCGACTTTTTTCGCGCATAATGAGTACGTGAGACTTTTAAAGACTCTGTTTGCAAGCGTTGATTGGTGGCTTATTTCCTCGGTTATTTTGCTGACGCTCCTTGGACTTGCCACAATGTATACATTTGACGGAGACAACTCTTATTTTCAAAAACAAATTGCATGGATTGGAGTTGCACTCGTTGGTCTTTGTATAGCAATCATTCCAGATTATCGATTTCTTCGACAAGGCAACACAACATTTTTTATATACCTCGGGATACTTTTTTTGTTGGTTACGGTTCTTTTTTTGGGAGAAACAGTGAAGGGTGCGCAGAGTCGATTTGACCTCTTTTTCTTTTCGCTACAACCGTCTGACCCAGCGAAATTGGTACTCATTGCAATTCTTGCAAAATATTTTTCGAAACGACATGAACTCATTGGCGACTTTAGGCACATTCTCGTCTCTGGTACATACGCACTTCTTATTTTTGGTCTTGTATTTATCCAGCCAGACTTTGGATCTGCTATTATTCTTTTTTCGATTTGGTTTGGAATGGTACTTGTTGCAGGAATTTCGTTTCGACATCTTGCGGTGGTGGGAATGATTGGCGTCATCGCGTTCATGGCTTTGTGGAATTTTGGTTTTCAAGAATATCAAAAGCAACGCATTATGACCTTCCTTCATCCGCTCGCGGACATACGGGGAACTGGCTATAATGCCTACCAATCAACAATTGCTGTTGGCTCTGGGCAGCTCCTTGGAAAGGGTGTCGGATATGGAACACAGTCAAAGCTTCAATTTCTTCCTGAGTATGAGACAGATTTTATATTCGCAGCTTTTGCTGAAGAGTGGGGGCTTGTCGGTTCGGCACTTCTTTTTTTCTTATTCAGTATCGTGATTTGGCGTCTTCTATACCACGCTGTTAGAGGTGCAACAAATTTTGAGAGACTGTTTGCAGTTGGCGTTGCAATTCTCATTACAAGCCATTTTTTTGTGCATATAGGTATGAATATTGGATTACTGCCAGTGACCGGTACAACGGTACCGTTTCTTTCATATGGAGGCTCACATCTTTTCACAGAGTTTCTTGGTATCGGTGTTGTTATTGCCATGGCAAGATACACAAAGCAACATTATATCGCTCGAGAACTGATTGAATAGTTATTCTTTATATAGGGTAATAGTTTTCTGGAGCATTTTTTCAAAAGTAAAATCTTGTGCACGGAGAAGTGCATTTTGTGCGAGAGTTTCTCGAAGGGTTGGATCAGTATTGATATCGGTATAGCTTGTCGCAAGTGCCGTAACGCTCCCCGAAGGAAAGAGAAGTCCTGAATTCTTGTGTGTAATAATTTCTGGAATACCACCGACATTACTCGCAATGATCGGCAGTCCGGCGATACAGGCTTCAATAATGACGTATGCAAGCGCTTCAGAGCGAGACGAGAGAACAAAGAGATCAAACGCTTTGAGATATTGTGATGCTTCAGGAATATTTCCGGTAAAGAATACAACTCCTTCAAGGTCAAGTTCTTGTACAAGTGACTCCAGTCTCTTCCGTTCCTCACCTTCGCCAATAATGAGATGTCTAATATTTGGAAGCTGCTTCGATAGTGAAGCAAGCGCTCGAATGGTGACATCGTGTTGCTTAATGGGATGGAGTTCACCGATAGTTACTGACCAAAAATCATTTTCATGATCGCGCAGCGTTGGGACATACCCAGAAAAGAATGATCGGGAAAATTCGCGGCTGTATAGATCTTTTATTGTTCTTCCGTTATGCACAACATGCATTTTGCTGTGCGCGAATGGGAAATTCATCTGCTGTTTCGTTGTCTTCGATACTACAATTGTGTGATGGGAAAGAAGGATGGTTATTCCGTGTAGTATTTTAATAATAAATTTTTGCCACGTCGGACGTTCTTCATTGAATGCCCATCCGTGCGCAGTGAATATAATTTTTTGGACAAAACACAGCCTTCCGATGAGCGCTCCTAAGCCTCCTGCTTTTGAGCTATTAATGTGGAGAATATCAGGCTTCTCAGATTTCATGGTGTTCCAAAGCTCGAGGGCTGTCTTTATTTCGCGAATTAGGGAGATATCTCGTTCAAGGGTATTGAGTGAAATGACACGCACTCCTTTTTTCACAAGTTCCTCCGTGAGTCGCCCGGTACCACCAAGTGCAACAATAATCTCAAATTCATTTGGATTGAGGTTTGTAGCAAGGTCATACACATAGCGCTGGGCGCCGCCCCAATTGCTCTTGGTAATAAGGAAAAGAATCTTTTTTCGAGTATGTTGTGTCATATATCTCTATGTAGAATGTCTGTGGTATTGGGGCGTATTTCTGAAAAGGTACCCCATACCTTTTCAGCCCGACAATTGCTCTTGGTAATAAGGAAAAGAATCTTTTTTCGAGTATGTCGTGTCATGTCTTATATCACTATACCAGCATACAGGTTGTTCCATAAATGGGTAATTGTACTAGGAAAGACTTGCTAATTTACACCACTCGCGTAGGATATTTTTAACAGTATGGGAGAAAGAACACGAGAATTACTTGTATTACTTATAGGAGACACAATGCTCTTTGGTGCAGCCTTGTGGTTTTCGTTATTTTTAAGGTATTTGAAGGTTCCGAATGCTGAGATACTCGAACTTCACCTGACTCCGTTTACTGCCATGTTCTTGGGATGGATATTTATATTTTATATAGCAGGGCTGTACGACAAACATACTATATTCTTGAAATCACTTCTCAGAGCTCGTATCATCGTCGCTCAGGTATGTAACGTTGCGATTTCTGGATTTCTTTTTCTTGTGCTTCCGCTTGGTATTACCCCCAAGACAACACTTATTATTTATGTTGTTGTTTCCTCACTGCTAATCTTATTGTGGAGACTCAGTTTATTTAATTTATTTTCTTCTAAAAAAATACACAATGCACTTCTTATTGCAGACGGGGAAGAGGCAGAAGAACTTATCCAAGAGGTAAATCAAAATAAACGATACAATTATCGGTTTATAAAAATGATCAACGAAGAACTTATTAACCAGACTCCAGATTTTGAACAGAAGCTTCTCGATGTTATTGAAGAGGAAAAGATTTCAGTGATTGTTGTTGACTCACGAAGTCCTCATTTTGAGAATTTTTTACCGAAGTTATTTGAACTTACTTTTTTGAAATTTAAGTTTACATTTCTCGACTTTCACAGAATATATGAGGAGACCTTCGATAAGGTCGCGTTGTCATCACTTCATTATGAGTGGTTTATTACAAATGTATCGCAGTCTCGTCGATATGTGTACGACATTATAAAACGCATGGGTGATATTGTTGGTGCAATTGTTGTTGGTTTTATATTTTTGGGACTTCTGCCAATTATATATATTGCAATGAGGATAGAAGGAAACAGACGAATATTCATGACTCAAAAGAGAATGGGGCAGCACAATACACGCATTACTGTGTATAAGGTTCAAACAATGACAAGCAATGACCAAGGTAGCTCCACATGGCTTCCTGAAGACGCCCTGAAATCAAATGTTGTAACGAAGGTGGGTGCTGTGCTGCGAAAGATGAGCATTGATGAGATGCCACAGGTGTGGAATATCCTTAAAGGAGAGATGTCTCTTATTGGTCCCCGGAATGATATCGAAGGACTTGGTGAACGTTTGGCTCGTGAAATTCCATATTATAATATACGAAATCTTGTTAAGCCCGGAGTTACTGGTTGGGCACAAACACATCAGCACTATATGGGAGATAATATAAGCCCACAATCACTTGAGGAGACGAGGTGTCGGCTTGCATACGATTTATATTATGTAAAAAACAGATCAATTCTTCTTGATCTTTCAATAGCACTGAGGACGATTAAAACTTTACTCTCACGCTTTGGGTTAACTATAAAAGTAAGGTAATATAGTGGAACATAAATTTATGCAAAACGTTTTTATTGTTGGAGGGGCTGGATATGTTGGGGAGATGCTCTCTCACCAATTATCACTTCGTGATGATGTGGGGACTATTGTTTTGTTAGATAAGGAGCCACAATCTGATTTTTCTAAGACATTGCCTAAAGTTGTATACGTAGAGACAAATATGGCTGATGATGGTTGGCAAGAACAAGTTGCAAAATATCGAGTTGATGTTGTCATTCATACTGCGTGGCAGATCCGCGCAATGTACGGTAATCCAAAAGAACAATGGAGATGGAATGTTGAGGGTTCAGAAAAGGTATTTGACTTTGCTTTTAATCAGGAATCAGTCAAGAAGCTCATTTACTTTTCAACAGCATCATCGTATGGGGCGCGTGTTGATAATACTGTTGACCATTATTTCACGGAAGCCGAAGGCTTCCGTGATGATGACTATATCTATGCAGAAGAGAAGAAGGTAACTGAAGAAAACCTTGAAAAGAAATATAAAGAAGCCAAAAAAATAGGACATCGTGTGCCACAGATTTTTATTGTACGCCCAGCAGCAATCACAGGACCACGAGGAAGATATATGCGAATACGGTTCGGCCTTCAGTCTGCGCTCCAAGGCAATCTCAAAGGAGGATTTATCTATAAAATAGTGACACTACTTACGACCTTTGTTCCAGCAACAAAAGGATGGGTGCGACAATTCATTCATGAGGATGATGTGAGTGACATTGTAATCATGTTTACCACAGAACATTTTGACTTTGAATATGATGCATTCAATATCACTCCATTGGGGGCCCCTGTTTTTGCATCTGATATGGCAGAGGCAGTCGGTAAAAAAATATTGCTCATTTATCCATGGATGGCACGGATTGCTTTTTGGTTTTTCTGGCACGCGACGAGAGGAAAGGTTCCTACATGCCCAGGGAGCTGGCGATTCTATTCGTATCCTGTTGTCATGAGTGGAGAAAAACTAGCACAGATCTATACGTGCAAACATTCAAGCAAAGACGCATTTCGTTATACTGCAGGAAGGTATGAAGAGTCTGTTCCGGAATCCTTGCGTGTTATTAAGTAGTGAGTCTGGACTATCCTTTAGTAAAACGGTCTTGATATTCGGTGGTATATTTGTTTCTCATGATTATAGATGGAAGAAAAATAGCAGAAGATATATATGCGAGAACACGCGAGAGAGTCATGCAGCTTGGCCGCGCCCCTCATTTGACCATTATTACGTGTGCTCCCAGTTTCGAGACAGGGAAATATCTTTCACTTAAAAAGAAAAAAGCTTTTGATGTTGGTGTGAAGACCTCGATTATAGAGCTTGATAGCAATAATACGACTGAAGATTTTATTGCGAGTATTAAAACATCAGAAGATTCAGATGGAGTCATTGTCCAATTACCACTCCCAAAAACTGTAGATGTTGATATGGTGGTACGAAATATATCTTCTCGACAAGATGTTGACGCTCTCAATTCAGAAAATCACGCAATACTTTCTCCTGTGGTTGGTGCTATTAAGGAGATTCTTGGGGCGCATGATATAGACGTTCTAGGGAAAAAGGTGACTATCATTGGAAAAGGGAGACTTGTTGGTGCTCCGGCAGAATTATGGTTTAAGGCTGAAGGAGCAATAGTTAGCATTGTGACGAAAGAAACAAAAGACATTGCCATGTACACAAGAGATGCTGAAATAATTGTCTGTGGTGCTGGCGTTTCAGGAATGCTTACGCCTGACATGATTTCAGAAGGTGTTGTTATTCTTGACGCGGGAACCTCTGAAGAGGGTGGTGAGTTGCGAGGAGATGCAGATCCTTCCTGCGCAGCAAAAGCCTTACTCTACACTCCTGTTCCTGGGGGTATCGGCCCTATCACTATAGCTGTACTATTGTCTAATGTTGTCGATTGTGCAGAAAGAAAGTGATATATGGTATAGTGTTTTTCATAATTAATGATTACAGGTGAATATTATCTATGAGTCACAATCAAAAATCGCAAGGTAGCACAGAGATGTTCATTCGGGTTTTTCGGGCCATAGCAGTTATCGTATGTGCGGGGATTCTTGGGTATTTTGTGTATGCTTCGACAATAGACGAAAATTCCTCTAAGCCATTTAAGTTTGGACTTGACCTCGCAGGAGGAAGTCATCTCGTATATGAAGCTGATGTATCGTCGCTTGAGCCATCTGAAGTTCCTGAACTCATGAATGTACTTCGCGAAGTTATTGAACGTCGTATTAATGTGTTCGGTGTCTCTGAGCCTGTTGTACAGATTGAGCGGAGTAGTTTTGTTGCAGAAACCAAACAGGAGAGACTTATTGTTGAGCTACCCGGAGTCGCAAATGTTGACGAGGCAATAAAGGAAATCGGCAAGACGCCACTTCTTGAGTTTAAACTTATCGATAAAGAAGCTGTAACCGCCAATGCATCAATTGAAAAGGCTATTACGGATGCGGCAGCTGACGGGAAAGAAGTCGATCAAAGTGCGTTCAATACTAAAGATATATATGTAAATACGGAACTTACTGGACGGTATCTTAAAGGAGCTGAACTTGTGTTTGGTAGTGGTAGTGGTGCCGGACTTTCGAACGAACCTACTGTCAGCATCACCTTTAATGACGAAGGAGCAGATCTTTTTGAAAAAATAACACGAGAAAATGTTGGCGAACAACTTGCAATTTTTCTCGATGGAACGATGATGTCATCACCGCGAATCAATGAAGCTATTGGTGGAGGAAAGGCAATTATTTCAGGGAACTTTACTCCGGACGAGGCACGGGAACTTGTTCGTAATTTAAATTTTGGTGCACTACCAGTTCCTATTACACTTGAGAGTACTCAAACAATCGGGTCTTCTCTCGGTGATTCCGCACTCCAGGCAGGAGTTTATGCTGGTGTCGTTGGATTTATCATTCTTTCATGTTTCTTGATTCTTTGGTACCGTCTCCCAGGAATTATTGCTGTTGTTGCACTTATTATATATGTAACGATTATGCTGGCTCTCTTCAAGCTGATCCCCGTGGTCCTCACAGCTGCAGGTATCGCCGGGTTTATTCTCTCTGTGGGGCTGGCAGTTGATGCGAATGTGCTTATTGCGGAACGTATGAAGGAGGAGCTCCTTAGTGGGAAAAGAATTGACGCAGCAATTTCTGAAGGTTTCGGCAGAGCATGGTTAGCGATTCGTGATTCAAATACGGCACATATAATTGTAGGAATAATATTGTTTTGGTTTGGAACGGCACTTATTAAAGGATTTGCTCTTGTCTTCAGTATTGGAGTATTCGTGTCAATGTTTTCGGCGATTACTGTTTCTCGGACATTACTTCTTGCGCTTCCGGTGACAGCGGAGAATAAGCTGGGAAAGTTTTTAATGGGCTCAGGTATTTCACACTAAGTATGAATATAAAAAATAATCAAAGTTTTCTTTTTGCAATTCCGGCATTTTTTACCATTGCGTCCATTGCCGCGATTCTTATTTGGGGATTGAAGCCAGGAATTGATCTTGCAGGAGGTTCGATGCTCCAAGTAGCATATGATGAGCGACCTGCTGTCGAGGATGTTAATGCAAAACTTTCAGATTTAGATTATGGTGAAATTCGTGTACAGGAATCAAACGAAAATGATTTTATTCTTCGACAGAAAGAATTGAATGGTGAGGAGAAACAAGTCCTTATGGATTCCCTTGCAACTCTTGGTATTGTTCGAGAAGTGCAGTTTAATTCAGTAGGGCCAACAATTGGCCATGAAATCGTAAGGAAGTCATGGTGGGCAATTGTTCTCGTTGCTCTCTCAATTATTTCTTTCATTGCATTTGTTTTTCGGCATGTCTCGAAGCCTGTTGCGTCATGGAAATATGGAATTGTTGCGATTGCCACACTACTCCATGATGTTTTGATCCCAACAGGACTTTTTGCATACCTAGGCTATGCCCGTGGAGCAGAAGTTGGGGTATTCTTTATTGTTGCGATTCTAACAACACTCGGTATTTCAATTAACGATACCATTGTTGTCTTTGATCGCATTCGTGAAAATCTTCGTCTGAACGAGGAACACCACCGTCGTGAGATTTTTAGTGATGTTGTGTGGAAAAGTATTACCCAGACACTCACACGTTCAATTAATACATCACTGACAGTTATCATAATGCTTGTTGCTCTCTTCATACTTGGTCCAGACTCAACCAAGGATTTTGCTCTGACGCTTATTGTGGGTATGGTCGCAGGAACATATTCTTCAATTCTTCTTGCTAGCCCGCTTCTTGTACAGCTCGAAAAATGGCAGTCTAAAAAATAATATCTATATGGTACTGGGAATAACAGGGACCGATGGTGCAGGGAAAGGTGAGACAGTCTGGGAGACTGTCGCAAGAGGTTGTCGATATTTTGAAGAAATATCATGCAACCTGAACAGCGTCTGTAGGACGCCCGTACCTGATATACTCAGAAAAAGTAACTGCGTGCAATTTTTATGATCATAGGAATAACAGGGACCGATGGTGCAGGGAAAGGTACGGTAGTTGGATATCTTGTTGAACAAAAAGGATTCGTTCATTACTCAGCAAGGGCTATCTGGATAAAAGAACTTAATCAGCAGAGAACAGAGCCAACACGTGCTAACATGCGTCTCATTGCAAATAAGTTGCGTGAGGAAAATGGTAACGATTTTCTTGTAACGTTTTATTTAAAAAAAATTAACGAAGAAGGAGTACAGAATGCAGTTATAGAATCAATTCGTACAGTTGCAGAAGCGGAGACGTTAAAAAAAAGAGGGGGTATCCTTATTGCTATTGACGCTGATCAGAAGATTCGATATGAGAGAGTCCAAAAAAGAAGGTCGGAAAGTGACCACGTTAGCTTCGAACAGTTTGTAGAACATGAAATCCTTGAATCCAATGACTTAAATCCTCATGGTATGCAAAAACAAAAAGTAATCGCGATGGCTGATTACACCATTCATAATGGCGGAATTCTCAAAGAACTCCATGAAGCAATTGAGAGTCTATTTAAATCACTACAAGAAGAAAGGATCGTATAAGTGTTAGTCTGGATGAATCCTCGTCCCGACAAATGTTTCGCCGTTTAGATATTTTTCTATTTCGGATGTGTTTTTTCCGTTGATAATTACGACTTCAAGTCCGTGAGATTGTGCAGCGCGTGCTGCGACAGGGTCAAATGGGGAAGAGAGTCCAGGATTCCATTCGGTTGGAATGAGTTTTATGAAATTTGACCATGTAATGTCTTCGATTTTCTCAGCATCTGGGTTTTTTCGAGGATCATCAGTGTAAACATAATCAATGTTCGAAAGATTCATGAGTTTTGTAGCGCCACAATTGATTGCAATTTGTACCGCTCGAAGATCAGTACTTGCTCCAGGACGATATCCTGCAGCAATGACGAGAGGACTATCGTGAGGCACATCAGAAATTTCATCTGGATTAGAAATCATTTCTGGGTGTGCAATGTCTCTGAAAATGGTTCGAAGTAAGTGACCATTGAGTCTTGTTGCATGGATACCCATCCAGTCAAGATCTTCTGGGTCGAGTTCAGTAACTGCTGCAGCAGCATCCTGGTAGTGTCGTGCAGTTTTTCCACCCCCTGCAATGATAATAAAATGTCGCCCACTGAAGGCGATTTGTCGTTCTATGAGATCTTTAAAATTGGCAAGAAAATGTGTATCAATTGCTTCTGGGACGATGAGTGAACCACCGACTGACATAACGACTGTTTCATGCTTCAACATTAGGATAGAGTTTACCTCGTGTTGAGGTTAATGTGAAGTGTCAGTTGTTTATGATTTAAAAAAAAGAGAAGCCGTTGCGGTGATGCGAACGACTTCTTGCGTAGGTGGCCCTTGAGTGGGCTGACCTCCTGGTATCTCGTCTGCGTTAACCCCCGCCAACAGAACATCTAGTGGCAGTTTGTGTCATCTCGACGGCGGACAATAGTGTCCAGGGTGAGGGATTTGGTTACAACGACTTACCTCTATTTCTCATACCCCAAGTCCGTTTGGGGAGCGGTATTCATAAGGAGGAATATGTGGTTTTTGGCTATAACCGACGACCCCAATACTAGTCACCAAATCTATATATACTCTACAGAAGATTTTGTTCTTTTTCAAGATCCTGCGCCATAAGCTGTTTTAGCTTTAAAACCGAGTATTTCATTTAACGAATACGCGCTGAAAGCTTGACCTTTTTTCACCTACCTGTATAATAGCGCCACTGTCCAGTTTGAGGGTATATAGCGCTTATAAGAAGGCGTTTTATTTACTTTCATTGTTTGGAGGATGGTTGTTTTTTGAGAGACTTGGAAGTGTATTTATTAGATATTTCTAATACGTATATTACAAGGTCTGTCTGGCAAAGGTCAGCAGATTACATATTTCAAATAGTAATCAGCAAGTTACTGTTTGAATGTACGTATAGTTACATAGTTGTAACGACTTTTTAAGTTGTTAAAAATATGGAACGGTACGCATCAGCAAAATTGAATATTGGTAAATATTCCACCAAATGAAGAAGGCAAAAGCAATCATGATCTCAAACATTGTTTGGAATCGTGCATTCTCTTTTGTCTTATCCTTAGAAAATTGTTTGTTGAGGGAGAATAGTAAGTACAGTTCTCCATTACTCACAGACGCAAGATCGCACCAATCACTTCGGTGATTGCGATCCTGTTTAAACTTAGAGTTTGATCCTAGCTCAGGGTGAACGCTGGCGGCGTGGATGAGGCATGCAAGTCGAATGGGCTTAGACCCATGGCAGACGAGGTAGGAACACGTAGGTACATACCCCAAAGTCAGGGATAACCCGTCGAAAGGCGGAATAACACTTGATGGTCTCGAAAGAGTAAAGATTTATCGCTTTGGGAATGGCCTGCGTTCTATCAGCTTGTTGGTAAGGTAACGGCTTACCAAGGCTATGACGGATAGGGGAGGTGAGAGCCTGACCCCCACCGATGGAACTGCGACACGGTCCATACTCCTACGGGAGGCTGCAGTCGAGAATCTTCCGCAATGGACGAAAGTCTGACGGAGCGACGCCGCGTGGTAGATGAAGTCCTTAGGGACGTAAATACCTTTTATGAAGGAAGAAGTTTATTGACATTACTTCATGAATAAGGGGCTCCCAATTCTGTGCCAGCAGGAGCGGTAATACAGAAGCCTCGAGCGTTACCCGGATTTACTGGGCGTAAAGGATGTGTAGGTGGTGTGATTAGTCTTGCGTTAAATCTTCGGGCTTAACCCGGAACTCGCGTAGGAAACGGTCATACTAGAGGAAGTGAGAGGTGTGTGGAACTCAAGGTGTAGGGGTGAAATCCGTTGATATCTTGGGGAACACCAAAAGCGAAGGCAGCACACTGGCACTTTCCTGACACTGAAACATGAAAGCGTGGGTAGCGAATCGGATTAGATACCCGAGTAGTCCACGCCCTAAACGTTGTCCGCTAGCTATAGGGAGTATCGACCCTCTCTGTGGCGTAGCTAACGCATTAAGCGGACCGCCTGGGTAGTACGAGCGCAAGCTTAAAACTCAAAGGAATAGACGGGGGCTCGCACAAGCGGTGGATCATGGGGCTTAATTCGTCACTAAGCGAGGAACCTTACCAAGGCTAGAAACCATACTGCATACCTAGGGAAACTTAGGTAGCCTTCGAGGGTGTATGGCAGGTGATGCATGGCCGTCGTCAGTTCGTGGCTTGAGCTGTTCCCTTAAGTGGGGAAACGAACGCAACCCTCGTTGCCTGTTACAAGTGTCAGGCGAGACAGCTCCCTCACGGGAGAGGAAGGTGAGGATGACGCCAGGTCAGCATGTCCCTAGATGCCTTGGGCTGCACCCGTGATACAATGGGTAGTACAACGAGACGCAATGTGGCGACACGGAGCAAATCTTAATAAAACTACCCTCAATTCGGATTGAAGTCTGCAACTCGACTTCATGAAGTCGGAATCGCTAGTAATCGTGGATCAGCATCGCCACGGTGAATACGTTCCCGAGCCTTGTACTCACCGCCCGTCAACTCAAGGGAGCCGGAAGTACCCGAAGTTCGTGCTTGTCACGACCTACGGTAAGTTCGGTGACAGGGAGTAAGTCGTAACAAGGCACGGCTAGCGGAAGCTGGTCGTGGATTAATTCCAATTGGACACGTCGTCGAAAATGGTAACATTTTCACAAACGGCTAATTGGTCGATATTTTGTGCCTCAATTGAGCACAAAATAGGCTATAATACCTAACCCTAAAGATGGTATTCGACTCACAGGAAAGACTGAGCTAGGATAAGACAAAAGAGAGTGAACGCTGTTGATGCACAAAAAGGCACCCGTAAGGGTGCCTTTTTGTGCATCAAAGAACCGTGCCTGCGCACGGTTCGTCAGCGTTCACTGACCGGAGCGATATTTTGTCGACCACAAGGAGATAAAATCGCGAGGTGAGGCCGACAGGCACTTAACGAGTGCAACGAGTTTAGTGACCTGGGCTGAAGACTCGAACCGTGCCTGCGCACGGTTCGTCAGCGTTCACTGACCGGAGCGATGTTGATAGAAGATCCTATTCAAAATGAATTGTTTAGACAAGAGGTATTACTAATACAAAAAAATAAGCCACCTAGTTATGGGTGGCTCTTGTTTTGTGCACGGAATCGTCTTCAGGTTGTTCTTGTTTGTGTACGCGCGACGATGAGCTTGCCAAACATTGTGAGGATATAGGGGGTTATAGGGTATGCCTTGATTACCGCAACAGGCCTTATCGGTTGGCGAGAATATGACATCCGTAAACTACCAACGAAGCCTTTGTTCGGAAGTACATGTATGTATCCTCCATGAGGACAGAGTTGCTCTCCTTCTTTTATGAATACGACAACCCCTTTCTCTCTTACGTTCTGCCAAGGAAGATTGTCCAGAGTTGCGTAGACAATTGCAATTATTGGATTTCCAGTCGCGTAAACCGCTTTTTGGTTTTGAAATGGTGTCCGTATCCGAGCTGGTTTTGATCTCTTTGGTAGCAAGAGGCGAGATCTCTTTCTTGATCCATGAAGAATGTACTTACCTATCGAGAGTCTCTTCAGGCGTTCCATGGTGATTTTGAATTTACGTGCCTCGGTAGGGCTTATCCTTCGTAGTGCTCCAGCAGTTGTTTTTTCCATTACTATCTCCCATCAGAATATTTTATCTAATAGTGATATTACAACATGAAAAGCTCTATGTCAACCTCAAGTCTTGAGGGACTTAGAATTTATCGATTATTGCCAAAAAAGTTGGACAGGAAGTAATCACTGAGTCCTAAACTGACTTGGAAGCGTGTACCCAGCATCATTATCAGCGGGGTAGGTATTTTTTTGTTTCATGTAGTCTGGTGTAATTGCTTCATTGCCAAACCCGAGCCCACTGACGAGTAGGTTAACAATACCCCAAAGACTTATAATGATAACGAAAGCCGAAATGCTCCATATGGTCATTGAACGCGCTTTTTCATGACCTTCTTCACTACCACCTGCAAAGATAAAGAAACGTGCTGCATTCCAAACAAATATCAGAAATGCTATCGAGAGCAAGAAGGGTATGAGTGCGCCATCAAGGAATTTAAGTATATTTGCAAGGAAAGTTTGAATATTCATTACAGTAATCATACCGCAAAAGTACCCAAAATAAGCCGAATTTGCACATATTGACAATAATTTCATATGTGCTATAATATATATAGAAGGTGGGTCATCGCTCACTAGAGGAGAATACAATGCACGTTGTGAAAAAAGAAAGTAAGGCCGAAATACTCATGGGCTCCATTTCTTTTGTTCTTTTCCTTTACCTCTTGATTGGGACGCCAGTATGGATGTCCCTCGCAGAAGGAAAGCCAATCTTCCCCGGTCTGCTCTATGAGCCAGCGGTGAGATTGATTCAAGCGGTTCTCGGGTAAAACCCGCGGAACAGAAACAAAGTCGGGAGCGATTCATTTCGCACCCGGCTTTTTTAGTGTCGATAATACAAAACGCCGACATGCGCGCATGCCGGCGTTTTGTATTTAATTTTGGATATTTTACGTACTTTGTCCGCGCTCTAGGATTCGAACCTAGGACCCTCCGAGTATCAGTCGAATGCTCTAGCCAACTGAGCTAAGCGCGGACAAATGGCACAAAATATCAAAATGGTTTACTGCTCTCGTGAGAAGTCATTTGGATACTCACCAATCAGTCACACGATACTACCAAAAACTAAGCAATTGAGCAATGAATTGACACAATAGTATTTTGAGACACATATTGATATAGTACTGAAGGACTAAACATGGAGGGTTTGAAATGGCACGAGGAAAGACCTATTCTGCAGCAAAAGTTAAAGGTGGGACTCAACCACAAGAGAAAAAGTTTATTCCTGGAGGTACAGCAGTGAGACGTCTCGACAACGCGCGATTCGTTGTTCGACATAGTGGTGCTGATGGCTTACGGTTTGAGGGATATATCGGCCTCTTCAATCCACAGTACTTCTACCCACTGTGAGTTCTTTCAACAAACGAAAAGCCTGCGGTATTTCCCAGCAGGCTTTTTCTTATGAATTTTTAATACAGCTAGTTAACTGGTTGAGACGTTCCCATATCGTTAAGTCGCTGTTCAAGTCTGTCGACACCATCGCCGATTTGTGCAAGATCACTTTGGAACTGGACAGTAAGATTGTAAGTAAAAAATGCAAACCCCACAATGAGAGTCCAGGCTATATATGGAAAGATTTTGTGTGATTCAAGCGTGTGTTTCATATGTGAGTAGTATAGCAAAGCATGTTTGTATATGTCGTATTGAGATGTTAGTATCCTTCATGGAATCGATACTTTGATTAAGAGAGGAGGCAGTATATGAATTGGTTCAATCCAGTCCCCTTAGGGGCACCACAGAGAGCGCGTAGGGTGGGTTTTTTAACTGGTGTGTGCGAATTAGCTCAGCCTAAGGAGCCAATTCTTACTGATCAAAAAAAATTTGAACTAAAACCAAAACTTGAGAAAGGAAAAGCAGCGAGCAAAAAACCTCCAAAACGCAAAAAATCTACAGTACTGCAGAGCAAATCCCTTTATTTCAAAAAAGGGCAGAGACTCCAGTATAAAAAGGGAAAAGGACCAAAAAAGGATCGAGAGAGGATTTTTGTAGTCGTTTTTCACGGACACAAAGGAATCCTCTTTGGAGGGAGAGATGTTCTCTTTTCCGAAGATTTTTTCGAACCAGTGGACTAAAAAGGAAGGAGGAAGGGAGGGTCGCAAGTAGTTTCTGCGGCCTTTTTTGTGCTATGATGCGTCATATGCAGGGCGCTTCAGAATATTTTAAAGATAAGAAAATAACCGTAATGGGGCTTGGTTTGCTTGGTCGCGGTGTAGGGGATGCTGCCTTTCTGGCGGAATGTAGCGCGGAGCTTATCGTGACTGACATGAAGTCAGAAGAAGTACTCAAAGAATCACTTGAGAAGCTTTCCGCGTATAAAAACATTACCTATCGGCTGGGGGAACACCACGAAGAAGATTTTCGAGGGCGCGACATGATTCTCGTGGCCGCAGGGGTGCCATTTGACTCGGTGTTTGTGGAAGTTGCTAGACAGGATGGAGCTGAGATCTCAATGAGTGGAGCGCTCTTTGCATCACTTTCAAAAGTTCCGATTATTGGTATCACCGGGACAAGAGGAAAGTCGACAGTGACTCACATGATTCATCATGTTCTCAGAACTATGACTGAAGGAGGGAAGGTGCTTCTTGGAGGAAATGTGCGAGGAGTTTCAAACCTGCAGTTGCTGAAAGATGTTGAAGAAGATTCTGTTGCAGTCATGGAACTCGACTCGTGGCAATTGCAGGGGTTTGGAGAGAAAAAGATGAGTCCACATATTTCAGTGTTCACCAACTTCATGGAAGATCACATGAATTATTACAAAGGCAACATGGGAATGTATTTTGCTGACAAAGCAAATATTTTCATGTATCAAGATGAGCCAGATACTTTCGTAACAACTCGGGAGGTTCTTGAAAGTGCAGAAGTTTTTGCACGAGAAAAAGGATTTGAGATGGTCCAAAATATCCGACTCGCCGACACATCTATTCTTCCCGATGATTGCCTTCTTACAATGCCAGGCGAACACAACCGTCTCAATGCAGCACTTGCCATAGAGGCGCTTCGCGCCACTGGACTCACTGATGATGAAATCTTTGAAGGACTCGCGACATTTCCTGGAGTTCCTGGAAGACTCGAATATCTTGGAGAAATTAAGGGAATGAAAGTATACAACGACAATAACGCAACAACGCCTATGGCGACCGTTCGAGGGATTGAGGCGGTTGCCGGCAATAAGAACGTAGTTCTTATTGCCGGCGGAACATACAAAGAGATTGACTCGAGCGTGCTTATCGAACCAATCAAGAAATATTGCAAAAAGTTGGTTCTTCTTCCTGGGACAGGTACAGACAAACTCAAAGGAACCCTCCACACTATTCCAGTTAACTGGAATAGTGTGGAGGGAGTGACGGGTGGGGAGGTTCTTAAGAATGCGGTGGAGGCCGGGCTCGCCCATGGCGAGCCCGGCGACGTTCTCCTTTTTTCTCCTGGTTTTGCGTCTTTCGGTATGTTTTTGAATGAGTATGATAGAAATGATCAGTTTGTTGATATCATAAAATCACATGAAACTCTCTGATTACAAAAAGGCACATTTTATTGGGATTGGAGGCATTGGGATGTCCGGCCTCGCGCGTTTATTTCTTCATGGAGGCAAAGTAGTTTCTGGCTCTGATCGCTCGCCGTCAGACATTACACGGTCGCTTATGTTAGAAGGTGCTAGCTTTTTTGAATCTCACGCAATAGAAAACATTACAGACGATATTGATCTTGTAATATACACGGAAGCCGTCAGTGAAAAAACAGAAGGGTATGTCGAACTACAAGAAGCGAAAAAAAAAGGAATTACGACGATAAATTATTTTGATGCACTAGGGATGGTTGCCAATGAATATTATCTCATTGCAGTTTCGGGAAGTCATGGAAAAACAACGACAACTGCAATGCTCATTGATATTTTTGAAGAAGCGGGGCTTGACCCCTCGGCTATTGTTGGTTCGCTACGATCGAAGACGAAGAGTAACTATCGCGCAGGGAAGAGTAAGTATTTTATTGTCGAGGCGTGTGAGTACAAACGTGATTTTCTTAGCCTTACACCAGATGTTCTTGTGATTACAAATATCGAACATGAACATGTTGACTACTATAAGAATCTTCGTGAAGTCCAACAGGCATTTAGTGAGTTTGCAGGACAGGTGCGGGATGGAGGTTCTATCGTTTTGAATTTTGGTGGACAAAATGTTGCTGCAATACTTGAGGGGATACACGCATCTATAGTTGATTATGGGAAGTATTTTGATCCGACTCTTACGTTAAAGATGCCTGGTGTCCACAATCAATTGAACGCGGCAGTAGCCAAAGCCGTGGCTGAGCTGGTTGGGATTGATTCCAAAATCACAAAGGATGCTCTTCAAAATTTTACCGGAACGTGGCGACGGTTTGAATATAAAGGGGAAGTTAACGGAGCAAAGGTATATGACGACTATGGACATCATCCGACAGAGATTGAGGCGACGATTAATGGCGCGAAGGAACTTTATCCAGATAAAAAAATAACGCTCGTTTTTCAATCACACACATACTCTCGTACGCATGCCCTTTTTAATGATTTTGTACGGGCGCTCTCACTAGCTGATCGTGTGATAGTTCTTCCTGTCTACGCAGCGAGGGAGGAAAATATCTCCGGCGTTTCGCACACAAAACTCGTTGAAGCAATGATAAAAAGTGGAGAGGAGGCGCACACGACAGAGACATTTGTCGAGGTCGTTGAGGAACTCAAAAATTCAGCAACAAAAGACGACCTCATTCTTATCATGGGCGCAGGAGATGTTACACAAGTCGCAGGCATGTTGACGAAGTAATATTTTGTAGTAGATTGGTTTAATAATTACCCACCAGAGGAGAGGGAGATGAAAAGGGTATTAAAGAAAGTTCTTCCGAAGGCCATGATATCCATGATTCGTCGTCTAAAAGCATATCTTGTGCTCATTATGCGCGAATATGGAAAATACAGAACCGAACAACCTGAAGAATGCGAAAGGATTCGTGCAGAGCAGGTTTCGATGCATGACTGACTCCAATCTGTATTCAACAACAACGCGTGGGCTTGCTCGCGCGTTATTTACTTATATAAATGACAGGATTACTTTCAATAGTTGCGACTCCGATAGGGAACATGGAAGATATCACTCTTCGGGCAATTCGTGTGCTTAAAGAAGCCGATTACGTCCTTTGTGAGGACACAAGGGTGACAGGAAATCTTTTGAAGCACTATGGTATAGAGACGAAGACACGGCGGTATGATGCCCATGCATCAGAAAAAGTCCATGAGGGCATATTGAAAGACCTTGAGGATGGAAAACATATAGCACTTGTTTCAGATGCTGGGACTCCGGGGATAAGCGACCCAGGGGTAATGTTGGTGTCTCGTGCTCGTGAAGCACAAATCAGAATCGATGCTATCCCAGGTGTGTCTGCAGTGACGGCTGCATTTTCTATTGCAGGTATCTATGGAAACAGTTTTATCTTTTTAGGTTTTGCGCCACCAAAGAAGGGAAGGCAAACTTTTTTCAAAAGTTTGCCTGAATATGATATTCCCGTTATCTTTTATGAGGCACCACATCGGATTATGAAAACTCTCGAATCATTAAAAGAAACCCTTCGTCCCAATCAACGAGTAATTATTGCACGAGAACTGACAAAGTTTTTTGAAGAAATTGTATCAGGTTCTCCAGAAGAAGTTCTTCAGTATTTTATTAGCAATTCCGACCATGTTCGTGGGGAGTTTGTCGTTTTGGTTGATCAGGCTAAAAAATAGCATCAACGGTGCCTGTAATAGATTTGTGCAGTGAATTTTATGTTTAGAGAGAGTTTTTAAGTTAGGATATCTCGAAATATGCTTTCCCGACTCACTATTTTAAATACAGGGAGATTCAGGCTATACTATAAATATGTCGAAAGAATCATTTGTTTTTGTCCTTGGTGGAATTGTTTTTGTGACGCCGTTTTTGGGTGTTCCGAGTGATTACAAGGAGTGGATATTCATTGTAAGTGGAGTCCTCCTGATGATTGCCGGATATCGGTTGAGGAGAATGGCGTTTTTAAAATCTCTCGAGCATGAGAGCGGTGAACGTCGTGGAGAGGTCTTTGTCGAAAATAATCATTTTGAATTAGAAAAGAAAGAAGTTGTCCAACACGAGGAAATACATGTATGAAATGGATGTCTGTTGCAGGAATTGTTGGCGGAGGATTTTACATCCTTTCGTACGTCACTTTGCCACAACTTACAGCTCTTGAGTATTCTAGTCCCCAAAATTTTGAACCGACCGAAATTGTACAAGAGGAGATAAAACAAGTGGAGCAAAAGGACGAACGAGAGATTATCTTGCATGAGCCACTCCCTGAAGCTGTTCGGGCAATTTACATGACTTCCTGTGTTGCTGGTACGACTGACTTTAGGAATAGACTCGTGTCATTAATTGATGACACTGAGATCAATGCTGTTGTCATAGATATTAAAGATTATTCTGGTACGATCTCTTTTCCTCCTCTGAGTGAAGCCTGGAAGTCTGCGTGGACTGATGCAAAATGCGGCACACGAGATATGAAGGAGTTTATTCATACCCTTCACGAAAAAGGTATTTTTGTGATTGGCCGTATTACAGTATTTCAAGATCCATTTTATACAAAAATAAGGCCTGAGTTAGCTGTTACAAAAGCATCTGATGGATCAGTTTGGCATGATCGAAAAGGTCTTTCATTTATTGATGTTGGTTCGCATGAATATTGGGACCATATAGTGGAGCTTTCTTCAGACGCATATAATATTGGTTTTGATGAACTCAATTTTGATTACGTCAGATATCCCTCAGATGGGAATATGCAGGATATCGCATTTCCAAATAGTCTGAAAAGTGAATACGGGGCTGACAAACAAGCAAACCTTGAAGCATTCTTTAAATATCTCAACGAACAGTTAGATGTTGAATCTAAGTTCAGTGAATACAAACATGAAAATACTGGGCGTGCTTCAACGACCCCGTGGACTTCTGTAGATTTGTTTGGGATGACAACGACCAATTTTGATGATCTCTCAATTGGGCAAGTGCAGGATCGTGCTGCTCCGTATTTTGATTTTGTGGCACCAATGGTGTATCCGTCTCACTACCCAAATAGTTTCTTAGGGTTAGGTAATCCCAATGATTATCCGTATAAGGTGGTCAACTATGTGATGCAAGCAGGCGTAAACCGTATGATCTCTTCAACGACGCCGATGCAAGGATTTCTTCATGAACGAATTGGAACATCAACGCCAGCACTCTACAAAAAACCTGTCTATACCGCTGAAAAATTCCGCACCTGGATACAGGATTTTGATTATGGAGGAGATTATGATGCGACTGATGTACGCAATCAGATCCAAGCAAGCTACGATGCTGGTGTTAAAAGTTTTATGATTTGGGCACCATCGAATATATATACCCGCGGAGCACTTAATGTTGAGTAGTGTCAATTTCGAAATTCTGGCATATTTTCCAATGTGTGGATAAATATCTAGTTGATTTAGTATGATGTTATACTTTGGTTAAGCTTCATTTTATGATCTTGATTAGGGAGGTTGATTATGCCAGTTAGTATCTTGCGAGCGATGTACGAAAGAGCAATTAATGGTCTTAGTCAGGGAGAGATCGAAGCGGTTGAAGAAGGTCGTTTATGCGAAAGTGGCAGAATGGCTGAAGCGCGGAGGTGTTTTCTCTTTCTTTTTGTTGCTCAATTGGGCTTATGATGTTTGTCTGACCCAACGCTAATTATACTGTGGTTAGTAGACATCCCATTCTCGTTTTCGAGTTAATTTCAAAGCCTCGTAACTACGGTTACGAGGCTTTCGTCTTGTTTGCATTAATGCAAACAAATTACCTACAATGTAGACAATTTGTTTGGTCCACTTCTGTTATACTTTTCGTATGTCATTTGATCCAAACAGAATTAACTTTTTTGCACAAACTGATGCCCGTGGCAAAAATGTCCAGTTTGGTATTAAGGCAAAGGATCGGCAACGTCACGTTTATGTGATCGGGAAAACCGGAATGGGTAAGTCAACGCTTCTCGAAAATATGGCCGTGCAAGATATCCAGAATGGGGAAGGGATTGCCTTTATTGACCCACACGGCTCTGCAGTTGAAAACCTCCTCAATTATATTCCCGAACACCGTGTGAAGGACGTTCTCTATTTTTCACCATCTGATACTGAGTGTCCAGTTTCTTTTAATATTATGGAGGATGTTGGCCCAGACAAGAGACATCTCGTAGTCTCAGGACTCATGTCTGTATTCAAGAAGATATTTGTTGATCAGTGGTCAGCACGTATGGAATATATTCTTTCAAACACACTTCTCGCACTTCTTGAATATCCGGACTCGACGCTTCTTGGTGTAAATAGAATGCTCTCTGATAAAGATTACCGAAAGCTTGTTGTTGATAATGTGAGAGACCCTGGTGTAAAAGCCTTTTGGGTAGATGAGTTTGCGAAATATAATGAGCGTTACATGCAGGAGGCGGGGGATGCTATTAAAAATAAAATCGGACAGTTTACTGCGAATCCTATCATTCGGAATATCATTGGCCAGCCAAGGTCGAGTTTTGACCTTCGAATGATTATGGATGAGAAGAAGATCCTTATTATGAACCTTTCAAAAGGACTCATTGGGGAAACAAATGCAACACTTTTAGGCTCCATGCTCACAACGCGCATCTATCTTGCTGCCATGAGTCGTGCTGATCTTCCTCCTGAAAAAATGCGTGACATGCCAAACTTCTACTTTTTTGTGGATGAGTTTCAATCCTTTGCTAATGCTTCCTTTGCAAATATTCTCTCTGAGGCACGTAAATATCACCTCAATCTTACGATTGCTAACCAATATATTGATCAAATGGAAGAAGAGATTCGAAATGCAGTGTTTGGAAACGTTGGGACGACCATTACATTTCGCGTAGGACCATTTGATGCTGAAGTACTTGAGACAGTATTTACACCACAATTTTTAGCTCCTGATATTATCAACCTGAGTTTTGCACAAATTTATCTCACGCTCATGATTGATGGTATTGGATCACAACCATTCTCTGCGACCACTCTTCCACCAATTGCTCCGCCTCAAACCTCTTGCAAAAATATGGCTCTTGCATCAAGTAGGGCGCAGTTTACGAAGCCACGTGCTGAAGTTGAGGAATTAATTCATAAATTCCACGAGCCTATTGTCAAGCCAAAAAAAGTTGAGAGAGTAGAGACGATTATTCCACGAGCAGTCTATTCATCAGAAAAAAAGAAAGATGTGCCAAGGGAAGCGGTATCAATTCAAAAACCAATAATTCAAACAACTCCTGCAGCACTTACAGAGCAAGGAGCACGATCAGTCCCTGAAAAAGCACAAGGTTTTCGAACGGAACAACGGCGAACACAGACTGACAGTGGAGCGCCCGCACGAAGAGAGATGAGCGCTCGGCCAAGGCAGCAGGTTCAAACATCTGTGCCGAGCAGGGGTCCAGAAAAGCCCAAGTCTCCAATAAAGGCTGATGTTCAGTCTGAGGATCTTAGGACTGTCCTCAAGCGACTTGCAGCGACTGAGAAGTCAAATAATCCTGGGGATTATAATCACGAAAAAGGTTTTGGGAAAGAGAAGCGAGATCAGCCAGAAAAACCAGAACTTAAGCGTGCACTGGAGTCACTTGTAAAAAAAGAAGATGGTACAGTACAGAACAATTCTAAGTCAGAAACAGGAAATGAGACTCAGACAAATCAAGAAACAGAGGCGTTTGTGAACAGAAATACAAATGAGTTAGCAAAAAGTAATTCTACACCTGAGGAGGGTGTTGAGAAAAAACACATTACACCGAAAGAGCTTGAACGAATGATGCGTATCACCACAAGTGATAAACCTCCGATATAGGATATGTCCAGATCGTTCTATCTTGTTCTTGTTGTACTCTTTTGGATACCATGGACATCTCATGCAGCTGATCGTGATCAATGAGGTGGCATGGATGGGAACTGGTGCGAGTGCGAATGATGAATGGATTGAATTATATAATAGCGGATCTTCAGCCATTGATCTCGAAGGATGGGTGCTAACCGACAATGTATCACTAAATATTGCGCTTACCGGTATCCTTAGTACTGACGAATATGCAGTTCTCGAACGAACTGATGATACAACTGTTGAAGGTGTTGCATTCTTAATCTATTCAGGAGCGCTTTCAAATGATGGGAGAACACTGACTTTGCAGCGTTCAGATAATTCTATTGAGGACCAAGTCGCTGGAGGAGAAAATTGGGAAAACATCGGTGGCAATAATGAGACGAAAGAAACACCCCAAAGAACATCGTCTGGCTGGATAACAGGAGCTCCAACCCCAGGAAAGAGTAATATTTTTGGAACAACTGAAAGTGAAGATATGTCGGAGAATTTTTTGTCGTCTGGATCAAATACGAGTGGGGGAGGTTCGTCTTCAAAAAATGCAGCAGTATCGAGTGTTCAAAAAGTTAAAGCACTAACCCCTGAACCCTTTCTTGTTCTAAAAATTAAAGGACCAAGTCTTGCATATGTTAATCAAGAAATTTCACTGGAGGCGATACCAAGCGGTATAGGAAAGACACTCATGAATTCACTTGTTTATATATGGAATTTTGGAGATACCTATACAGCGTCATCAAAGAAAATTTCGCATATTTTTGAATACCCAGGAGAGTATATTGTTGTTACAGAGGCAGTGTATGCAAAGCAGAAGGCTTTAGTGCGACACGAAATTACGGTACTTCCTGTTTCATTTTCGCTCTTAAAATCAGAGGCTGGTGATGTACTTTTACATAACAATTCAAAATATGAAGTTAATATCAGTGGCTTCATATTAAAGAGCGATTCTCAGCTTACACTTCCAATGCATACAGTACTGAAGGCGAACGGGACACTTACTATTTCATCGAAACGGTTGCAGTTGCGACCAGGTGGAATAATATCTCTCTATGATGCAACAGGGACATTCGTCACATCAAATACAATAAAAGAGCAAAATGGACCTACGACAGAAAAGTCTTTTTCAAATCCTTCACCACAAAACGTGCTATATGACACTGAAGAAGTTGTCACTGAACCAGCTTCTGCTAAAAATAGTTCAATTGAAGATCAAGGTGTGGCTATTGAAAAGGATGTTCTTTTGGAGACAATGATCCCTATTGGGGCAAGAACAGTTGATGGAGTAGAAAATGAAACTGGATTTTTAGGAAACAAAAATATGTTTTATTGGATAGTGTCAGGGATTATAATTTTGGGTATTTTCAGTCTTTATACGTGGCGGTCGATAAAGGTATAGTTCCGGCTTTGGAACAAATTATCGTGTAAGGTAGTTTTATAAAAAATGAATACAAAAAAGAAAAAATTGGTTGTTATCGGAGGAGGAACGGGAACATATACGATATTGAGCGGGCTTAAGCACTATAAGGATATTTTTGATCTTACTGCTATCGTTGCCATGACGGATTCAGGTGGATCAACAGGACGGTTACGAGATGAATTCGGCTATCTTCCTGTTGGTGATGTGAGGCTCGCACTCACTGCATTGGCAAATGAAGAGGATGAACAGCAAGAGCTGATACGAAAATTATTTCTCCATAGATTTGACACAGAAGGGGATGTGTCTGGACATAATTTTGGTAATCTGTTTCTCGTTGCATTGACCGATATTCTTGGTTCAGAAGAGTTGGCAATTGAGGCTGCTGCACGAGTATTAAATATCTGCGGAAAAGTAATTCCAGTAACTCACGAAAAAGTGCATCTTGTTGCAGAATATGAGGATGGCAGGGTGGTGGTTGGCGAACATGATATTGACGAACCAAGAGAACATATAAATTCACCTATCATAAAACTTTCTCTGACGAGTCCAGCTCAGATAACTAAAAGCGCAGCACAAGCAATACGATCTGCTGACGTTGTTGTTTTTGGGCCAGGTGACTTGTATACGAGCATTCTTGCAAATTGTGTTGTTCGTGGCATGCAGGAAGCTCTAAGAGACACACAAAGCGAACTAATTTACATCCCAAACCTTATGACAAAAAAAGGTCAGACAACTGGGAAGGGAGTAAAAGAGCATATTAATGAAATATCCCGATATTCTGGAAGAACTCCTGACTATGTCCTTATTAACGATGTGTCGTTCTCTCATGAACTGCAAAATCGGTATGCAAAATATGGGGAATATCCTGTCAAACAAAATTATGATGGTGAAAATCCAAAAATAATCACAGGTGATTTCCTGGCATCTGAAGAAATAATCCCAAAGAAAGGAGATGTCCTCAGGAGGAGCTTTATTCGGCATGACCCACACAAACTTGCAGCTGTTTTGGTATCAGTTTTTGGCGATAAGAAAACATCGTCTTTTACTTCTTTTTAAGGTAGTATTTTGAAATAATCCTTGGTATGTCTATGGATCAAAAAATTGCTGTTGTGACGGGGGGAGCTGGGTTTATTGGTTCGCATCTTTGTGAGCGTCTTGTTTGTGAGGGGTATCGTGTTATTTCTCTTGATAACTATTTTGCAGGTTCATCTGTAAATCATGTTGCAGGTGTTGAATATCGCACGGGACATACAAAAGATATTGCATCATTTATTCCAGAAACTCCGGATATTATCTACCATCTCGGGGAATACTCTAGGGTTGCAAAAAGTCTTGAGGAACCAGAATTAGTCTTTGATTTAAATGTTGTAGGAACCTTCGCCGTTCTGGAATTTTGGCGAGAGAAGAAATGTAAACTTGTCTATGCAGGGTCGTCAACAAAAAATGTAGGAGCGCGAGAAGATGGAGTTGTTGGCCGTGACCTTGCGCCATATACGTGGATGAAGGCTATGAACACCGAGCTAGTCGTAAACTACGGCAGATGGTATGAACTTCCGTATGCAATTGTGTATTTTTATAATGTGTATGGACCTCGCGAACGTACGATTCATGAGTATGGAACAGTCATCGAAACATGGCGACAAGCAACGGAAAAAGGAGAGCCTCTGTACGTACGAAATCCAGGTACACAAGCGCGTGCATTTACACATGTACTTGATACTGTGGAGGGGATTGTTCTTGTCGGTGAAAAGGGGGAGGGAGATAATTTTGGTATCGGTACAGATGAGATTTTTACACTTCTACAAGTTACAGAAATGTTTGGTGGAGAGATAGAGATGCTTCCAGTAACAGCATCAACACGACAAAGTGCTGAAGTAGACTCATCTAAGGTCCGCTCACTTGGATGGTTGCCAAAATATCATTTACCTGATTACATACACAATTCAAAAGTGTCTATGCAATAAGCAGAATCCATGCTCTAATAACATATAGAAAGGAAGTTTGTCTTTAAACTATATTAGTAGGTACACGCTCGTTACAATAGGAGGTGGCCATGAGTAACTTTTTTCCAAAAGATACACCTTCGACCAAGAGGGAATTTTTGATTGAAGAGGTCAAATGTTCGGACGGAGTGTGTAAAACAAGGGTGACAAAAAATGGAACTTGTCTGAGTATGCAACCGTGGACGTTTGAAGAAAGTGTGCCATGGCAAGGAGGCTTCGCTACGGAATATTCAATTTGTTATGGTTGGGTACTTATAGTGAGTTTCGACAAAAAACGGCATCAGTTTTCCCACGAGGTCCTGGTTGCAAGTGTTCTTTGCAAGAGTAGGACACAAATAGATCCTAGCGTACCGCATGTTCTACTCTTGGGTCCGCGAGCGCGTATATCAATGTCTGGTGGTACTGAAATACCGAATAACGCAGTATATTCAGAAGTTGTTGAATATGTTCATTCTCACGACAGTAATTATTGGAGGGAAAGAGTATGTGGTTTAACAACAGTAATTGATATCGCCATGAAGGATATTTAACCCCACCAAGTACAAAATATTTGGTGGGAGTTTTTATGATACAATCAAAAATTATATGAAAAAAATACTTATTTTCTCTCTTGATTATTTACCAGGGACGATTAGTGGGGCCGAGGCAGCAATTCAAGAAATTACCGGACGTATTGACCCACGTGAGATTGAATTTCATATGGTGACCCTCTATTACGACAGTACAGTACCGCGCGTAGGGAAAATTGGGAATGTGCTCATTCACCGTGTTGGTATTTTTGGAAAACGAAATGCATCATTAGAAGAACGACGAAAATTTCCACTCCACTACAATAAGCACTATTTCCAAATTATTGCGGGGGTTAAGGCGTTTTTTCTCCATAGGAAATATCACTATGATGGAGCATGGGCAATGATGGCGCACGGCACTGCTGTACCTGTTTCGATCTTCAATATACTTACTAGGGTACCCTATGCGCTTACGCTTCAAGAAGGAGATCCTCCTGAATATATTGAGCGAACCATGAAACCACTTTGGCCATTCTTTAAGCGTGGGTTTATGAACGCGACTGTTGTACAGGCAATCTCAGAATTTCTTGCTTCCTGGGCAAGAAAAATGGGACATGCAAAGCCTATTGAAATTATTCGGAATGGTGCAAATCCTGAATCAATTGAACCTACATTCAAACAGGATAGTGTTGAAAAACTTAAGCATGAACTTGGAAAAAGAGACGGAGAAATTTATCTTGTGAATACAGCGCGACTCGTAGATCAAAAGGGATTTGATACAACAATACGTGCGCTCTTGCTGCTTCCAGAACATATAAAATTACTCGTTGTTGGCGGCGGTCCTGCTGAAGGGAGCTTAAAAAAACTTACACACGAACTCGATCTTGGTGGCAGGGTTGTTTTTACAGGGCAAGTTGAACGAAGTGTTGTGACTCAGTACCGCATGGTATCAGATATCTTTGTGGGACCGTCGCGCTCAGAAGGTTTAGGGAATGCATTTCTTTCTGCCATGGCGTGTAGACTCCCTGTAATCGCAACGCAGGTAGGTGGAATTGCAGACTTTCTGTTTGATGCAAAACGAAATCCAGATAAAGAGACCACTGGGTGGGCAGTCGATCCGGATGAACCTGAACAAATTGCGCGAGCTGTTGAAGACATTATTTCTCACCCAGAGATAGTATCGCACGTTACAGAGACTGCCCGAAAAATGGTTGAGCAAGAATATAATTGGGACATCGTCTCAAAAAAGATGAGGGAACGTATCTTCGATAAACTAGTGTAGACCTTTTTGTCTGGAGATTTCCTCGTTACTTCTTAACGAATCACGTTTTTTAGTATAGGCACTGATGATCGACTGTGGGACATCTTTTTCTTCAAGAACGCATGAAAGAACCGTCCCCCAGAATTGAATACGTGTAGTGTTTAATTCAAAGAGAGGACCGTTACTCTTTTTCAGACTCCGAGTGTAATACCAGATAATTTCCCCGAGGCGATATATACGCATTAAGCGAAGTGATTTGAACTCCTCAGGTGCTCGGTTGTCACGAACGTATGTCTCAAGTGCACGCTGAAGTGGGGGGTTGTAAAGCGTCATGAAGTTGATAAAACGTGCCCATCCTTCATATTTGTTACCGAAGGTGAGTGATGAATGATCAAGGAGGTATATGGTGTCGTCATTGATTCGAATATTGTGGGGAACAAAATCAGTATGGGTCAAAAAATTACAATATTGGTCAATAGTTACGATATTTTCTTTAAGGATTGTTTGGCTCTGTGTTAATGCAACACAGATGTCGTTACTGTCTCCTAGGCTGCTTGATATATTTTTATTAAAGTTAGTAAATGTCTGTATATATGAGTCCGCTGTGCGGATCCCGTAGATACGGGTAACTGATTTTTGATGTCTTGATGTTGTTGCATGAGCACTTTCTTGTCCTTTAAATGCTCGTAGTGCAAGAGAGAACTGCTCTTCAATAGATCGATCAAGGAAACTGCATGGTTGATCAATGAATCGTTGAATTGTGATAGTAAAACCACGTTCATTGATGAATGCAACTTCTTGTGGGGAGTGGAACACTTCTCCCGCAAAATCAATTCTCTGGAGGAAATCTCGACACAGACGTTCGTGTTTAATTTCATGTTTTCCTCCTGATTCACGCGTTGCTTTAATTATAACTTTTGACATATCAGGCGCTACTCCTGTAAGGATAAGTTTCCTTCCACTTGATGTCGTCACGGCTTGCATGAGGTAGCGCTCACCTTGTAGATGTTTTTGCTCTGCATCAAGGATGTATCCATGTGCAGCAAGAAGAGGGTTGAGGACTTCAAGTTCTTGAGCGCAGTAGTTTTCCCATTCAGTTTTGTGATTCGTGCTGTTCATAATTTAAAAATTGAAATCAGTTTTGAAATGTGATCTTCCCATGATTTCTCAAAATGCAAAAAGGCAGCGGTGGGGAAATCACTAAAGGGAAGAATTTCTGGACGTGGGAGTGGACGCTCAACACAATACTGCTGTGATCCAACATTGAATTTTGAATGCGTAATGATTGCACTCATGCGCCGTATTGTGTTGTTGAGGATGCTCCGAAGGAGGGGGAGTTTCAATGAATTCTGCAATGATGTTTCGTCACCAAGTCGCATAAAAATTGGTTTTGATGAAAAAAAAGATAGAACAAAAATAGGCACCTCAACTGAAGGACCATTCTGTGAGTAGATACAGTCAAATTTTTTAGACATCTGTAGAAGTGTCAAAGTGAAACGCACAACTCTAATAGGTAATGATGAAGATTTTTCTAGGGCAGTAATTTCGACATTGGAGATTGTTTCAGGAATGTGTCCATAGGTAAGTATTTCTACAGTATTTTGTGAAGAGAGACGAGTCGCAAGCTCTTTAACATAGGCTGCAGGCCCTGCAATATCAGGTGGGTAGAGGGGTGAAATGAGTAGGATACGCATGATGGTACTATAACAATCTTTTGGAAAATAGGTACTCCTTAGAACTGAATGAGTGTAAGAATGGTTTTTGAATTAGACAGGAACTGGGGCACGTATTAGTATTGGATTAATGAACTTTGCACTGGTACTCGATGGGCAACTCAAAAGTGCACTTTCAGCGGTACGCTCATTGGGGCGAGCGGGTGTGTCTACGTGTGTAGGAGCAGAACGAGAAACAGGAATGGCTCTTCACTCACGATATACAAAAGAACGATTTGTATATCCTTCACCCTATACTCATCAAAAAGAATTTATCGCATCAATAAAAGACGAGGCAGCGCGGTTGGGCGGGAAGCCTCTCGTGTATGCATTTAGTGATGCGACATATCTTTCCCTGCATATGCATCGGGAAGTTCTCTCGGAATATGTAACTTGCGTTTTCCCAGACCTGAAGTCAGTTGAAATTGCTTTTGATAAGGCCGCTACGTATTCACTTGCTCATGTATCAGCAATCCCGACTATCGCAACGTATATGCCAGAGGCCGTAGAGGAAGTACGACGACTCGCCGAAACACTTGTGTATCCAGCAGTAATAAAGGCCCGCCGAAGCGTCACGTGGAAAGATGGGGTTGGGATATTTGGTAGCACGACATTTGTTCACAGTAAGGAAGAGTGTGAAAAAGTATTTCAATTCCATAAGGAAAGTTTTGGAGAAGCACCACTCGTGCAAGATTTTATCCTTGGTGAAGAATATGGAGTTGAGATGCTTGTTCAGAAAGGGTTGGTGTATGCGAGTGTGGCTCACCACCGAATTCGGTCGCTTTCTCCAACAGGAGGTGCTTCGGTGGTGAAGGAGATCCTTGGTGAGTGCGAGCTTAAAACTGTGCTTGAGGAATACTCGTCAGTCCTTGTCTCGAGGCTCGTGTGGACAGGACCAATTATGGTTGAATTTAAAGTTGATAGTGATACAAGAGAACCGAAGCTTATGGAAATAAACGGGCGTTTTTGGGGATCGTTACCCCTTGCCGTCGCTTCTGGAGTTGATATGCCGTACTTATACTACGAGCGAGAATATGAAAAGAAAGAGATATTGAAGACAGTATCGCTGAGAGAAGACGTTGTAACAAGGCACTTTTTGGGGGACGTGAGACATCTTTTGCGTGTATTTTTTTCACGAGACAAGATGCGCCCATACCTGTATCCCAAAAGACTAACTGCACTACGAAATTTTTTTACTGTACCAAATTGCACAGTGAGTGATGTGTGGTCGTGGAATGATCTGAAGCCAGTGCTCATGGAATTTATTGATATATTTAATAAACATATTTTAGGAAAATAAACGACTCTCATACCACTTTGCACATTACTTTTATTATGTACGGTCGTATATAATAAAAGTAATACTAAGATACTTATGAAACCGTTTGATGAGCAAAAATTTCATACAAAGAGTCGAGTAAATATAGAAGGAGTAATACTGAAGTCACTTGCGCTTGCAGGGCTAGTAACAATTGCTGTTATTGCACCAAATGCACTCCAGCTCCTCAAGTATCTCGACAAGGATAGGCGACGTAAAAAGAATCCAAAACATCTTATCGACGAAGCACTCGCAAGACTTGTCACAAAGAAATTTATTAGTATTTCAAAAAATGGTCAGTTATTCCTGACGAAGGAAGGGGAGAGAAAACTGCACATGATTGAACATGGTGTCTACCCACTCCCAAAGATAAAATGGGATAAGAAATGGAGGATCGTATCATTTGATGTGAGTGAAAAGAGGAGAAAAAGTCGAGATAAGCTCAGATTACTTCTTCGACAGGTCGGATTTGTTCGATTACAAGATAGCGTGTGGGTGTACCCATATGATGTTGAAGATGTGGTTAATCTTATCAAAACAGGAAGTTTTCTTGGAAAGGAGATACTCTACATGACAGTACATACCACAGGTAAAGATGTTGAATTAAAATCACACTTCAAACTTTCTTGATATTACTTTTATTCTCAACGGTCGGATACTGTAAAAGTAACTGTGATTGTTTGGTAGGTGGGCAGGTTGTAGGTATTTGTGTATACTTTTTGGTATGGAAATGAAAGAATATAAAGGAATATTGCATTGTCATTCAACCTATTCGTATGATGCAAAGCTCTCACTCCTTGAGCTTAAGAAGTTATTTCAGGAGAAAGGTTTGAGTTTTGTGTGCATGACCGAACATGTAGATGAACTGACACCAGAGCGATCCGAAGAATTCGTCCGTGAGTGTGAAGTACTCTCGGATGACTCATTCCGATTCATCCCAGGCTTTGAAGTGCCTTATAAGCACGCGCATATTCTTATGATAGGTATGCGCGAATTCTTAGGGAAGTACGCGTCGACTCTTGAGGTTTTAAAAACATGGACAAGCAAGGCAGAGTTTGTTGTTCTTGCACACCCTGTCCGAAATCACTTCGAAGTTGAGGATGGACTCCTAGAACAAATTGATGCCCTTGAAGTATGGAACCAGCAATATGAGGGAAAGCGTGTGCCACGAACTCGCTCCGTCACACTTCTTGATGGGTTGCGAAAACAAAAACCATTGCTTCTTGCAGTAGGTGGTGTTGATTTTCATCGAACAGAACATTTTGGATCACCAGTAACAACTCTCAGTGTTGAGAAACTTACAGAGGCGACAATATTAGAAAAATTGCAGACAGGAGCGTACAGTGTTTCTTCAGATAAAGCATTTTTCTACGGAACGTTACCAAATAGTGTTGGGCTACTTAGAGCTCACAGACTTGAAAGTTTAGTATCAGTCACCGTAATCGTAATGGGGAAGTTTGTTAATAAAATACTTGCGTCGCTCGGGCTCTCTCTTCCAAAATCCTTCAGAAACATCATCCGAAAGCGACTTTGACAGGTAAACATTTTAATTGTACTGCCACTGGCTCGTCAACGAGGTGGCCCTAACTACACGTCTGCCATTTTGGCAAGTTAGGCCTTCGAATAGGCCCACTGAGACCAAGTAAGATTCAATTAGCCTCGACGCGCAAGCGCGTCGAGGCTAATCTATTTAAGCTCGATATTATTTCCCCATCATAAAATAGTACGATCGATCGTACTATTTTGGAGTGAGATCGCTTATCGATGTGCTTTGCATTTTGTACTTAGTTTGGAGCATTTTAAAGTGCGTGAGGATGTCTTCGAGGTTTTTGAAATTTTCTTCTTGGTCGATGCCAAAATTATGTGGGTGCCACCAGAGATGGAAGACCTGGTCGTTTTTTGCGGCATGTGACATGGCATTTTTAATACGTCGCATACGGAGTGGCTCAAAGAGTCGAAGAGTACTATTCCATGGACGGAAAAAACGACTGGAAGGAATGTTTACTGGAAAATTCTTAACTCTTTCAGGAAGTGAGTAGGTGTGATATCCGCTGATGTTAACGTAGTGATCGAGAAGACGAAGTGCGCGTATGAAGAGTGATTGTGAGGAATCCTTTCTAGGTTTGTAGAGAAAATGATTTTCATTGCCTCTGTATGTTTTTAGACCTTTTTCAGAACAAACTCGCAAAGCTTCTTTGTCAGTTTGATTTCTAGGGAAGACTATTGAGGTGGCATGTATGTCATACGTTTGAGCAATACGATTGAAGGCGTCGATGTCTGCCTCAAATATTTCACCGCTATTTTTATGGCCATCGATGCAGTAGTAGTGCGAGAAGGTATGATTCCCAATTTCTTGATGTGGTGTGCTTAGAATTTTCTTAACAAGACTTTCTCCAAAGTGGTACTTGTCGGCAGACTCATCAGTACCGATTGAGGATGTCTCGATGTATTGATAAGATGAAACATTCATATCTTCATACGTTGGTCGTAGTTCCTTTGGCGGAAGAAGAGAAAGGAGTTCTTCTCTGTCGCGCGCCATAAGCATTCCGACAGTTGCCCATGTTGCATGAATCCCGTATCTTTCAAAAATTTCGAGTATTCGAGGAATAGCAGTTTGCTCCCCCAAGATTCTTTCTCCGTACTCAGCCAAAGTGACTTTATCAAACATGCCCCAAAAGAGCTCAAAATCAAGTGAAACAACGAAATAGCTTTTGTGCCTTTCCATGGTGTAACTATACGCTGCTAATCAGGGTTTTAAAAGTGAATGAGAAAACTGCTAGATCAAAGGAGAAAAACTTTAAGACTTGATAATTCTAATTAATCCTAGATTCTATTACTGTCTTCGTGCATACTATGGCTATGAAGATTCTTATTGCAACAGGCTTATATCCACCAGAAATAGGCGGACCTGCCACCTATGCTGTCTTTCTTGAAAAGTTTCTAGGACTACATGGTGTCTCATGTAGTGTTCTTCCATATAGCGAGGTTCGTAAGTACCCAAAGGCTATTCGACATCTTGCGTATATCATTAAACTTTTGTTACGCTCGCAAGGAGTTACTCTGTTCTATGCGCTTGATACAGTAAGCGTCGGTCTTCCGGTACGTGTTGTGAGTTTTATTACACGCAAACCTTACTTCCTTCGTGTTCCGGGTGATTATGCCTGGGAGCAAGGACAACAAAGATTTGGCATTACTGAAACATTGGACGAATTTTTACTTTCTAAAAAGAAAACATGGAAAGTCACGATGCTTTCGCGGATTCAGTATTATGTAGCATTGCATGCGACAAAAGTTGTTGTCCCGAGTGAATATATGAAATCAGTCGTTTCACGATGGGGAATTGAACTGAAAAAAATCACAAGGGTTTATAGTGCACTCACCCTTGATCTTTCTACTGAAACAAAGACAGAGCTTCGCTCGCGTTTTGAATATGATGGATTTGTCGTTTCTACTGCTGGTCGCCTTGTACCATGGAAGGGGATGGAGGTGCTTATTGATGTTGTAGCGCAACTCTATAAACAAGGTAAAAAAATACGTCTTGAAATAATGGGAGACGGTGAATTACGATCAGAACTCGAGAGACATGTTGAGAAAATTGGTGCCCAGGAGTATGTGCATTTTTATGGCGTTGTCGATAAACGAGAGCTTAAAGATAGAATCAAAGCATCCGATGTCTTTGTGCTCAACACATCTTATGAGGGCCTTTCCCATCAGTTACTTGAAGTTATGGATTGCGGTACACCAGTCATAACAACACCAGTAGGCGGAAATGCTGAGCTCATTGAAGATGGTAAAGAAGGACTTCTTGTATCATTTAATGATAAGGAAGGAATAATTGAGGCTCTTACACGAGTAGCTACTGATGAAAGACTTCAGGAACACATTGTTGGGAATGCTCACGAAAAAGTTTCACTTTTTCGTGAGGAAGTTATTATTCCAGAGGTCGTCAAACTATTTACGTAACATATGGAAATTCTTACCGTTGGGATCGCCCGGAAAATCTTAGATGTAAAAAGTCGTGAATATCGACGTATGAGGACGTATGCCAAACACTTTGAGGCATTTCACGCAATTGTTTTAACACGGAAAGAACATGGATATGGTGACGTACTTCACGATGAGACATTGAATATTTATCCGACGAATTCATCTTCACGGATGATGATGCTTTGGGATGCGTACAGAATCGGAAAAGAAATTGCACGACAAAAGAGAAAATCTACACTCATCATTTCGGCACAAGATCCATTGGAAATCGGATGGCTTTGTTTTTTACTCTCAAGTATCAAAAATACATGTCTTCATGTTCAGATACATGGTGATTATTTTAGCTCAAATGCATGGGCAGGAAAGTCACTATTGAGATACGCTCGTCGCTTTTTTGCGCTCGTACTCTTGAAACGCGCTGTAGCAATTCGCGTTGTGTCAGAGAGAATTAAAAAATCTTTATGTAGTAGAGGTATCAGTTCTGGTCGTATCGCGGTATTGCCCATTCGACCGGAGTTAGAATCTTTTTGTCGGGTGGTATATACAGTTAAAAAAAATCCACCTTATACATTTTTGTATATCGGTAGGCTCGTATCAGAAAAAAATATCACGCGTATTGTAAAAGCTTTTTCTAATATACATACCAAATATCCAGATACACGGCTTACTATTGTGGGCGACGGGGAGGAAAAAAAGAAAATTGAATCTTTAATTCAAAAGCTCAAGATTGGTAGTTCTGTTGATATAAGAGCTTGGACAGAAAACGTGCCAAATGAGATGGCGGATGCCGACGTTCTCCTTTTGGCTTCAAAACATGAAGCATATGCGCTAACACTTGTTGAGGCAATGGCGACCGGACTTCCACTGGTTACGACTGATGTTGGGTGTGTTGGTGAATTGGTGAAAGACGATGAACACGGCATTGTCGTTACAGAAGAAGGTGTCGATGCGTATTCAAAAGCGATGGAGCGCATGGTAAGTGATTATGAATTTAGAAAAGCATGTAGTGAAAATGGAAAGAAAACTATGTGTTGTAAAGCGACGAACAGCAATGACGAATATATAAGAGAGTGGGTAAGTTCGGTATCAATGGCACTTCAGCACGTATAATATAAAGTATGGCAAAGAAGATCTATGATTGGCTTGATCCATCAAAACAAGCCGCTGATTATTTAAACACAGTACTTGAACGGGATGATGTATTAAAAGGTGATCAGACACTTGATGATCTTCTTGAAAATGATGATGACGACAATCAGTCTTATTCCTCAGAAATTGATGTGGAAGTAGATACAAAGACCACACCAAGAAATGCACGTAATGAGCCAAAAATCCTTTCAGATATACCAGAACGAGAACAGGCTCGTCTTCTTTTCCTGACTAAGGACACTACAATAATGCAGGAGGGAAGTCTTTCAAATCGACGGATTGCTGATCTTCGTAGTTTTTTCCTTGAAGTCCATGTCGTCGTACTTACCTTGCGAGAAGAGGAGGATGTTGCTCCCGTACGATTATTTGATAACGTGTGGTTATATGCAACGAATTCACGTTCACCGTGGCGCATGGCATATGATGCTTATGTTGTTGTTAAAACCCAACTTATATTCGGAGGTGGATTTCGTGCCGATGTGATTATTGCAGAGGATACGTTTGAGACAGGTCTCGTTGGATGTTTCTTTTCAAAAAAACACAAAAGACCTCTTCAGGTGCATATCAGTGAAGACTTTTTTGTTACGTCTTTTATTGAAGCACAGGAGTATCCACTTTTGTATGAATGGGCAACTAGATATGTTCTTAAGCACGCAACAAGTGTGCGCACAAAGACAGAATTTCAGCGACAAGCAGCTATTTTGGAATACCCAGATCTCACATCAGTAACTGAGATCCTCCCTAATTATTATAATTTGGAAGGATGGAAAAATTTTGTGCCAACCGTAAATTTACGTGAGCGGTATCCTCAATTTAAATTTACATTGCTTAATATTTCATCAATGCGAAAGAGTTCTCGCGCACTTGAAGCGCTTATAGGTGCGGCAAAGATTTTGCACAGATATCCCGTCGTCGGGCTCATTATGGTAGGGAATGGTCCTATGCGCGCAGTCCTTGAGAGGTATGCAATTTCTCTTGGTGTTCAGAAACAGGTGGAGTTTGAACCACTGCCGACTGAAGTACTCTCATTCATGAGGTCTACTAATGTACTACTTCATCTTTCTGAGGACGGGGAAGACGATGATTTTATTTTAGAGGCTGCTGTCGCAAGACTCCCTATGGTGGCAAATAAAGACGGGATCGCAGGGCAACTTTTTGTTGATGAAGAATCTGCATGTCTGTGCGCAGCTACTGATATCGAATGCATTGCCAATAGCATCAATAGATATTTAAATGAAAATCAAGATCGTGCACTGTTTACAAACAGAGCATATGACATAGTTTTCGAACGTGTTGAGCAAGACTATGGAGAATATATCAAGCAGTATGCAGAGAGCATACAACGTTGTGTCGTTAAAGAAGGTTAGATCTACTAAGCAATGTGGAGTACAATGCCACGTATTGCTTCCCTATGAACCTACTTATTTGTACACAGACTATAGACAAAAATGACTCAATTCTGGGATTTTTTCATGGGTGGGTTCTTGAATTTGCAAAGCATTTTGATGAAGTTCATGTCATATGTCTTGGAAAAGGGGAATACAATTTTCCGCCGCATGTTCATGTGTATTCTCTTGGGAAGGAGTGTGGTGAAAATAGATTGAAATACTTTTTTCGTTTCTACTCCTACTTTTCCAAAATATTTCTTGGAGGGCATGTAGATTATGTTTTCTTTCATATGGGAGCGATTTACAATATTCTCGCAGCACCATTCTTCGTAATTCGAAAAATATTTAAGACTAAATTTTATTGGTGGAAAGCACACGGACACATTAACTGGGGAGGTAAGCTCGCTCTTCTTTTTGTTGACATTGTTTATACAGCTTCTCAGGAAAGTTTCCCTATTGATTCTAGAAAAAAGAAAGTGATTGGTCATGCGATCAACATAAATATGTTTAATGTGGTGGAACGCACTATATCTGATCCTATCGTTTTGTTTGTGAGTAGGATTACACCAATCAAACAAGCTGAATCTTTTATTGATACGGTGCAAATACTTAAAACTCGAGGATATAAGTTTCAAGCACGCATTGTCGGGGTAGTGGGTGATCCTAAGTATATGCAATTGATGGAGGAAAAAATTCTCAGAGCAAAACTTTCAGATACAATTCAATTTATTGGCCCAATCAAGCATGATCTACTTCTTGAAGAGTACCGCCATGCTTGCGTACTGGTCCATCCGTCCGAAACGGGTAGTATTGATAAGGTTGTCCTTGAGGCAATGGCTTCTGGAGTCCCTGTGGTGGCCCTGCAGAAAGCATATGCCGATTTACTTAAAGAGTTTGACCTTACTGTTAATTCACAAGATCCAGTGCTGTACGCAAACTTGGTAGAGAAAGTATTTTTAAATAGAGAATATTTTCAACAAATGTCGGAAAAATTGAGAAAAAAGATTATAAGCACTAATTCCCTTGAAACCCTATCTGGAAGGATTTTTGGTTTTTAAATACTGACGAAGGAAAGTATTTAAAAAATTAGAAATGACAGAATAGAAATGGTGTTCTAATATAGATTTATGGTCAATTTTATAGGTATTGGAGCGCAACGAACGGGGACGTCGTGGGTATATGCATGTCTTTATGAACACCCAGATATTTGTATCCCTGTTAAAGAAATTCACTTTTTTAGTCGACCACGGTATGAAAATGGAAAAGAATGGTATGAAGACCATTTTAGGAAGTGTAAAAAAGAAAGTAGGTGCGGAGAATTTTCAACTTCGTATTTGTACTCAGATGTTGCTGCTGAGCGTATTTCTAAAGATTACCCAGAAGCAAGAATAATTGTCATTGTACGAAATCCTATTACGCGTGCGCTTTCACAGTATGGAAATGCAATAAAGGGAGGCGAGATACCCGAGACTATGTCTTTTGAGGAATATTACAAATCAGAGGCAAGTGTTCTTGAACAAGGACGTTATGTAGAACAACTTGAACGGTACCTTGAGAGATTTGACCGTTCACAAATACTTGTCCTCGTGTATGAAGATAATAAGAAAGATCCACGTGCATTTATTCACAGTATATATGAATTTCTTGGTGTGCGTTCTGACTTCGTGCCAAGTATGCTTCATGACACAATCAATGCTACTCGTATACCAAAAAATGTTGTAATAGAAAAAATGATGCATCGTTTTTCAGAATATCTGAGACGGTACGGATTTGATCGACTCGTGCATCGTATTCGGCAATTAGGAATTCCTGAATTAATACGAGCCATGAATACAAAACCAAAAAAAGATGAGAGGCCAGTATTTAATCAAGAGTATCTCATGAATTATTTTAAGAACGACGTAACAAAACTCTCTTCGTTACTTGGGCGTGACCTTAATTCTGAGTGGGGAATAAGTGACACACATACACAATAATGAAAAAATATCTCAGAAACAACTTTATATCATTTGTTAGTCATGTGGGACTTTCGTATATATATCGTACCCTCAAAAAAAGGGAAGGTTCTCTTGTGCGGGTGCTTGTCTTTCATGATGTGCAGGATGCAAGCTGGTTCGAGAATATGATGACGTCTCTGAATAAGCGATACAATCTGCTTACGCCAGATTCTTTTCTTAAAAAGCAGTATGACTCAAATCGGATAAATGTACTTATTACATTTGATGATGGGTACTTATCATGGGTAGATGTTTGCCTTCCTATCCTTAAAGAAAAGGGGATCAAAGCACTCTTCTTTATTAATTCAGGACTCATTGACGTATTTGAACATCAAGATATTCAGGAACAATATATTCGGGGAAACCTCCTTCTTTCGCCACGGAAAACACTTTCATGGGATGGTGTCAAAAAACTTCATGAAGCTGGACACATGATAGGTGGCCATACGACAACCCATCCTCGACTTTCTGAGTTACATGAAGATAGACAGAGAGAGACTGTCGTCCAGGATAAAAAACGGATTGAGGAAATACTTAATACGTCGATACGCACTTTCGCATATCCGTTTGGTCAGAGAAATGACTATACTCCAGAAACAGTAGGCATTGTAAAGGAGTCCGGATATACACACTCGTTTACAACTGAAGGAGTATTCGTTAATGCGTATAATCAATTTGAATTTTCAAGACTTTGCGTTGAGGACGGCCTTTCAATAGGACAATTGAAGCAATGGATTGAAGGTGGGTACGATCTCTATCACAAAATTAAAACACTATGTGTGCGATAAATGGCGTTACTAAAAATGATGAGGCTCGTGTAGTCCTCATGAATAAAAAGACAAACCATCGAGGTCCTGATGGTTCTTCAGTGTTTGTAGATAGTAAGATAACACTTGGACATAACCGTCTCGCTATCATTGATGTGAGTGATGCGTCAGCACAGCCAATGAAAAGTAATGACGGACGCTATGTCATTGTCTATAACGGAGAACTTTATAATTTTAAAGAATTGCGTGAAGAGCTTGTGTCACGATATGAATTCAAAACGCAGGGTGATACAGAAGTCCTTCTTGCTGCGTACATAGTATGGGGAGAAGAAATGTTCACGAAACTTCGAGGTATTTTCGCTCTTGCTATTTGGGATACCAAAACTGAAGAACTTCTTCTTGCTCGAGATCATATGGGAGTGAAACCGCTCTACTATCATTTTGAAAATGGAATATTGAGTTTTTCCTCAGAAATTAATGGACTCATAGACACACAAACGAAAGAGCTTGATCAAGATGCTCTCGCACTCTATATGGAGTTTGGATACGTTCCGAGTAGTGCGTCACTCACTAAAAATATTAAGAAACTATCGCCAGGTCATTGTATTCTCTACAAAAATGAAAGGTTCGATGAACACGCTTTCTATGACCCAATTTGTAATATTGGTATTCCGGCGCTTTCCGCGAATCCAAATATGGACCCTCAACAAAGCCTAGTATGTATTATTGATACTGCGGTTCAAAGACAACTTGTGTCTGATCGCCCTGTCGGAATGTTTCTATCAGGAGGCATTGATTCAAGTGTTGTACTTCATCATGCATCCAAGTACACACCACATATGCGTACATTCTCTGTCGATTTTGAGATGGTCACGGGAGCAGAGTCGGAAGGAGGTAAATTTAACACCGATGCAGCACTTGCGGCAAAGACAGCTCAAATATACGGAGCGCAACACAAGACATTTACGCTCACCATTGAGGATGTTCGTAACAATTTAGTACTAGCAATTGAATCGCTTGATGAGCCTGTTGCAAATCCAACAGCAATCTCACAGTACCTACTTTCAAAATGGGTACGTGATGAGGGTGTTGTCGTTGCACTCGGTGGGGATGGAGGAGATGAGCTCTTTGGAGGTTACACACGCCATCGTATGTCAATGGCTGCGTACTATTTTCAAAAAATACCCGCATTATTTCGAGCACCTATTTCTCATCTCAATTCTCGTGTTGGAAAATTGAACACCGAACTTGGTTTCCCAATGCATATGATGCTTATGGCAAATAAAGTTGTTCAAAATAAAGATATTTTTTTACAAGATTTCTCACCTTATATAAAAGCAGAAGCATTTTTTACGTCTGCGTACGCGCGTGTACCACAAGACACCTACCATCCTGTTGATACATTCATGCGTATCGATCGTGAGACATGGCTTCCTGACGAATCACTGGCACGTTCTGATCGTTCAAGTATGGCACATGGCCTGGAACTTCGTGTACCGCTCCTTGATTTAGATGTCGTAACGTATGCCGATACAATCTCTGTCTATAAAAAAACAGACCCATTCACAGGAAAGAAAATTCTTCGTAATGCATACAGTACACATTTACCCGAATACCTTTATAATCAACCGAAACGTGGTTGGATATCTCCAGGCGCAAAATGGTTTCGCGACCCTGTTATCATGTCGCTCGCGAAAGAAATACTTTCGCCCACCTATTACGACGGACTCAATCTTTTTAATTGGCCAGTCGTGGAGACGATGCTTTTAGACCATATAGAAAAAAGGGGGTATTATTTGTATCCACTTTGGAACATACTCGTTCTTCAGATATGGGCGAGAAAGAACCGCATTAGTATGCAGTAGTGATTGTATGACAGAAAAAACACGCAAAATAAAATTAGTGTACATAGCGAATGTTCGTATGCCTAATGAGCGTGCACATGGAATTCAGATTGCAAATACGTGCGAAGGGGTTGGTAAAAGGGGAATTGACTTAACCCTCGTTACATCAAAATTTTATGACAAGCGCCTACTTCTATCCGAACATTACGATATTACACAGACCTTTAAGCACACCAAAATATTTGTTTTTGATATACCGTGGATTCCATTTCGGTATTTTCTTCGAAATTTTTCCTTTTTCTTTTTTGTAAATGTTTATTTACTTACTGCATATATAAAGTCATTTGTGGCAAGGGAGAAATTAGTGGTGTATGTGCGAGGAGAAGTAATACTTTCACTAATTCCATTTACTTGGTTCATTCCTATTTTTTTTGAGACGCATCAAATTAGAAACTATGAAAGCTTGTACCGAATTGCACTTAGTAGAGTAAGGGGAATAATTGTGGTTACTCAAGGCCTGAAGACAAAGTTTGTTAAAGAATATAAAATTTCACAAAATAAGATTCTTGTGGCCAGGGATTCGGTAAATCTAGAAAAATTTAAATCTTCCGCACGGAACAGAGAACTGTGGATTCAACATGGAATTCCGAAGGATAAAAAAATTGTCCTCTATTCCGGAAGCTTGGCAATAGAAAAGGGTGTTCATACACTAGCGGGTACAGCAATGTTTGTGCCAAATGATGTGCAAATCGTATTTCTAGGAGGAACAGAATCTCAAGTTTCCGCATTTAAGGATAAATATGGAAACGTAAAAAATATTTCCATACTCGGTAGGGTAAACTATATTGAAGTTCCAAAATATATTGCCGCGGCTGATGTGCTCGTTCTCCCTGACCTAGCTGAATTTACTTATAGTAACTTGTACACATCTCCGATGAAGCTTTTTGAGTACATGGCAAGCGGACGTCCGATTTTGGCTTCTCGAGTGCCGTCACTTCTTGAGGTTCTTAATGAAAATTCGGCAGTATTTTTTGAATCGGGAAATTCAGAATCTCTTGCAAAAGGAATTAACTCAATAATAAATGACGACATACAATCGAATGAGTTGGGTATGCGGGCACAGGAAATTGTCTCTGAATTTACGTGGGAAAAGAGAGCCGAAGCAATCATAAGTCATATTCAGAATCATTTAGCATAGAGAGGTAATTTTATTCGAATCACTATATACTAGTACAAATCAAAATTATGCAACGAGTATGATGAATAAAGATAAGGAAGCAACATACGCTGAAAAAATATACACCGTTAATGGTGTTACTCAGGAGAATATTTGTACTCATGGTGAAAAAATCCTCCATATAGGTCCGGGCAAGAGGGCTCTCTTAGGGGCAAAAACAATAGATATTCTTAATCTTTCTGGTGTTGATATTGTTCATGATTTAGATATCGTGCCGTGGCCATTTAAAGACAATGAATTTGATTTAATATTTGCGCACAGTGTTTTTGAGCACTTGGATAAACAAATCGCCGTAATGGAGGAGATGTGGCGGATTCTTAAGCCGAAAGGTCGGATTGTCATTACGGTACCGCATTTCAGGTGTACAGATGCTTTCACCGATTCAACGCACAGACATTTTTTTACGACACAATCAATGGACTACTACATAAAGACAAAAGCGCTCTCGAATTACCAGTACACGACCAAAAACTTTTTGGAAAAAGGTTTTTGGTTTGGATGGCCACAGCAGTCAAAAAATCCATTCACGAGACTCTTTAAGTGGTTTATTAAAAGGTACCCACGTTTCTATGATTCGCACCTGTCGCTCCTTTTTCCAGTCAAGATAATTATTTGGGAACTTGAAGCAGTAAAAGAATAATATGCATGTAGGAATCGTATTACATCCATTTGGCAACTCATCGAAGGGCTTGGAACAGTATGTCTTCGAGAGTACCAAGGCGATACTTGAAAAATCTGTAGGCGATATTACAGTTACTGTTTTTGTAAAGGGTGATTCTGATACGAGTTCGTTACCTGCAGGAACTCCTGTAATAAAATTACCAGACTCAATATTTTGGAATTTGTTTTTGATACCGTGGTATAGAAAATGTGACACGTTTATTTTTTTTACTGAGTCCGCACCATTTTTTCTTTGGAAGAAAAGCATTATTGTTTTTCTCGATGCTGCGTATTACCATTTTGTTGAATCAACCTTTTTTTCAAAAATAAAACGAATTTTTCTTGCTTGGTGGAGGAAACATATGATGCTTGCAGCTCAGCATGTTGTGACGATTTCAGAGGCTTCGAAGAAAGATCTTTTAGATATCTTTAAAATCCAAGATCAACACGTCTCTGTGATTTATCCAGGATTTAAGTCATTGAAGTATTCGAAGAATACAATTACGCTGGTAAATGAAAAAACGTACTTTATGTATGTTGGTCCGATGAAAGAGCGTAAGAATGTTGTGGCTATCGTCGAGGCGTATATTCGTTTCCATGAAATGACTGATTTTAATCATCAGCTTATTCTTGTTGGAAGAAAATCGAGTGGAACATATGCCGATAAAGTGAATAAACTTGTCGAAAAAAGTATATACAGAGATTCAATTATCTTTAAAACATCTGTGAATGATGAAGAGTTACAAGAAATGTACACTCAAGCTGCTGCACTTGTGTACCCGAGTTTGTTAGAAGGTTTTGGTCTACCAATACTTGAGGCACTAAGCTGTGGGTGCATGGTTATTACCTCAAACACAACGAGCACGAAGGAAGTCGTAGGGAAAGCAGGATTTTTGGTTAATCCACACGAAGTCTATGAAATTGCTGATGCTATGGCGCATGTGGCTAATTATGATTATGATGAAGAAGAGTTTAAGGTAGCTGCAAGAGAACAATGTGATAAATTTAGTTGGGAGAAGTCGGGAGTTGAATGGTGTAAAATACTTCGGGAAAAATGCCCGACGACTAAATAATCCTCAAACATCACTATAGTATGAAAAAGAAGAAAGTATTTGTTACAGGAATCACTGGTCAAGACGGATCGTATTTAACGCCGATCTTACTTGATGCTGGATATGAGGTTCATGCACTCGTACGTCTTCGTGGTGGAGATCGACCAGTCATTATTGATGACCTTGCGCGAGAAAAAAAAGTCATTTTTCATACAGGTTCACTTACGGACCTTTCTTCTTTAAGTACGATTTTGGAGGGGGTGAGACCAGATGAAGTTTATAATCTTGCGGCACAATCCCACGTAGTGTCTTCATTCAAAAGTCCCGTTGAAACATGGGACGTAAATTATTATGGTCTTGGACGCTTGGTCAATGAAGCACTTCGAGTAAATCCTGATGTGCGTATTTACCAAGCGTCGACAAGTGAAATGTTTGGTAATTCTCCAGCACCACAAAGTGAGAATACCCCGTTTGATCCTCAGAGTCCGTATGCAATGTCAAAAGCGATGGCACACACTGATTTTATTATGCACAAGAGAGCTTCAATGGGCGCGTTTGCCGTATCAGGCATTCTCTTTAATCATGAGTCACCAAGACGGGGAAGGGATTTTGTCACACGAAAAATTACGTTTTCTCTAGCTAAGATCGCATTTGGTTTACAAGAGTGTCTTGAGCTTGGGAACCTTAATGCAGTACGTGATTGGGGACATGCTGAAGACTATGTCCGCGCGATGTTTATGATGCTCCAGCAAGACACTCCAGAAGATTATGTCATAGCGAGTGGCGAGTCACATTCAGTGCGAGATTTTGTTGAGATTGCCGCACAGTATTTTGGCATCAATATTGCATGGGAAGGAGAAGGAAAAGCTGAAATAGGTCGTAACAAAATGACGGGAAAGATAGTTGTAAAAGTGAACCCAGAGTTTTATCGACCACGGGAAGTCAACTTCATTCAGGGGGATGCGACAAAGGCACACACAAAACTCGGATGGAAACCAAGGTATAGCTTTAGTGATATTGTCACTGAAATGGTGAAGTCTGATCAGGAATTAGTCCGTAGAGAATATAAATTATAATCGTATGATTAAAAGTACCTATCTAAGAACCGCTATCCTTTTTTTGTTATCATTATTCTTTTCACTTTTCAGAGGAAAAGCTACTCGTGTGGCACCGAATATGACGCGTGTCGGAGTAATATATCTTACAGGTAATGTTGGGGATATGATCTTTTGTACACCCATATTTCGAGCACTTAAGGAAGCAAAACCAGAAAGTGAAATGTATGTTATTGGTAGGAAGCGAAATGCAGATACACTTCGTTATAGTCCTCATGTGAAGGAATATATTGAATGCCCAAACTCGCCATACGCACTTTGGAAGATTCTGAGAGGACTCAAATTACAGTATGCCTTTATACTCAATCCTTCAACGCTTGAACTTGCTCTTTTTTATCTTGCGAACGTCCAAGCGATTGCGACATTTTCTGCGCCAATTGCGTCTGCAGAAACACGAACGTATAGAATCTTAAAGAAACTTTGTATACAAATTCCATTTGCAGCTGGTGAGAATTTTGCAACTGAGAATCTTAAGTTAATTGCTCCCCTCGGTATTGTGTCTACTGATACGAGGAAGCATCTCTACTATTCAGAAGAAGCTCGTATTGGTATCCAGAATTTTCTTAAAGAACAAAATGTTGTTCTGGGGGTCAACATGGTCATTGCCCTCGCTCCTGGGGCAGGTACAAAAATAAAACAATGGCCGGCAGATAGATTTGCAAAGCTTGCAGACCACTTGTATGAAAAATATCATACCCCTATTTTTATCGTAGGAGGCCCTGGCGATAAAAAAGAATTTGAAGCGATGTCACAGGCACTAAATACTGAGACAAAGGTAGTATCATGTCTGCATCACACAATTGATGAACTAAAGGCATTTATGGCACAAATAGATATTGTTATTGCAAATGATAGCGCACCAATCTATGTTGCTGAAGCTTTCGATAAAGCTACCGTAACGATTGTTGGGCCAACAGATGAAAATGAACATCCACCAAAAGGTGTGTTCGACAGAGTGGTAAAAAGCAAGGACAGAGGAGTTCCTGCTCTTGCTGCCAGTATTGCCAATGAGCAATCAAACAACAGTGAGGACGCACGAAGTCAAATAGAAAAAGTGACTGTTCTAGAAGTGGTTGATACTGCTGATGAACTCATTGCTACCCTTGAAAAAGGCAGATAAACAGTGAATTTTAAATTTAGTAGTCATATGATATATTTACATCGATGAAAAAAGCTCTCATTACAGGGATTACAGGACAAGACGGGTCGTACCTTGCTGAATTTTTGCTACAAAAAGGCTATGAAGTTCATGGTTTAATGCGTCGTTCAAGTACGGAGCCACTGATTCGCATTCAGGATATTGTTTTTGATGGAAAGGTTACTCTTCATATGGGTGATTTACGTGATCCTGCCTGCATCCAGCGTGTAATAGAACTTGTATCTCCAGATGAGATCTATAATTTTGCAGCACAGTCAGACGTCGGGATTTCGTTTAAGTGTCCAGAGGAAGCTTATTCCATTAACTTTGAAGGCGTACGAGATTTGGTTGAGGCAGCTTGGAAACACAATAAGGATGTTCGTTTTTACCAAGCGTCGACAAGTGAGATGTTTGGCTCAACGAATCCTCCTCAGAATGAAAAGGCGCCATTTCAACCAGTAAGTCCATATGCAGAAGCAAAACTCAAAGCCCATCAAGATGTTGTCCTTGAGTATCGGAAAAAATATGGAATGCACATTTCTTCAGGTATTCTTTTTAATCATGAGTCACCACGTAGAGGTAAACATTTTGTGACTCGAAAAATCACTCACTCACTCGCTAAAGTAAAGCTTGGACTTCAGACACATGTGACTCTCGGTAACCTTGAAGCTAAGCGAGACTGGGGATATGCAGGAGATTATGTAGAGGCTATGTGGCTCATGCTTCAGGCTGAGACAGCTGATGATTATGTTATAGCAACGGGTGAGTCACGGTCTGTCCGTGATTTTGTCGAGGCTGCAGCTGATTCATTGGGTATGAAAATTACTTGGGAAGGAGAGGGTGTTGATGAGGTTGGTAAAGATGAACATGGGGATGTTGTGGTTAAAATCTCTAAGAATTTTTACCGCCCGGCCGAAGTTGATTATCTCCTCGGAGATGCCACAAAAGCAAAAGAGAAACTTGGTTGGACTCCAAAAACCACGTTCCAAGAACTCGTACACATGATGGTTGCTTCAGACTTGAAGGATGCAAAATATGAGCAAATGAAAAAGAGTATTGAGTAAATTATTGATAATGCACCTTTAAGTATCTATGAGTATACACATTCCTGTTTCAGCTGCAGAACTTATTGATAAAATCACAATTCTAGAAATCAAATGTTCGGAATTCACTGACAGTAATAAGCTTGCTAATGTTAAGGATGAACTTGATGCTCTAACCGAGGTAGTGAAGAGTAGTGTTAATGATTCGCTCGAACTCGAAAAGTTACACACAGAACTTCGGCTCATTAACAAGAAGATTTGGGATTCTGAGAATGACGTACGACAATTTTGGAATGATGATGAAAAATTTAATGCTGGAGCAAAACAGTCTCATTATTATAATGATGAGCGAGCGCGAGTAAAAAAAGAAATAAACCAACTACTTGGTTCAAGTATTATAGAAGAAAAATCGCACCCAGCGTATGAGCACAAGGTCTAAACGAGCCTTCATAACGGGAGTATATGGACAGGATGGATCGTATCTTGCTGAGGTTCTTCTTGATAGTGGATATGAGGTTCTTGGACTTGTGTCTCCTTCAGATAAAAAGAATCAAGATGCAAAACTTTTTCAAGAGAAAAAAGAATTCTCTCTTTTTGTTGCTAATTTAGAAGATGCGGGACGTATCGTGGAAAAACTTGAAGAATTTCGACCACATGAAATATATAATCTTGCTGCAGTCTCTGATTTAAAAACAGCAAAAGAACGACCAGAGTATACCTACGATATAAATTATACTGCATTCAAAAACCTTGTTACACATGCGACTGACATTGATTCTTCTGTGAAGATCTTTCAGGCACTCTCATCAAGAATTCTTGTTCCCAATACACAAGGCGTCATCGAGGAGACTTCACAATTTTCTGAACCGAGTAATGCGTATGACAAAGCAAAAAGAGATTCGTATACGTTTGTCCGTGACTACAGAGACCGTGGTTTTTTTGTAGCATCAGGCTTTCTCTGTAATCATGAATCACCACGGAGGGGTCCTCGTTTCGTGACAGGGAAGATCGCACGAGGAGTCATTGATATTGAAAACGGAGCTATTGAAAAAATATATGTCGGGAATGTTAACGCCCTAAGGGACTGGAGTCACGCAAAAGATGTCGTGAGGGCGATGTATGCCGTCCTTCAAGTTCCTGTGTCAGACGATTATGTTATTGGGTCAGGTGAACTTCATTCGGTAAGAGATTTTATTAGTGAGGCTTTTAATGCTATAAAAATGCCCCTTACGTGGGCAGGTGAAGGTATAGATACGTATGCAGTCGATTTGAGCGGTACCGTTCGTGTAGCTGTTGATCCAGAATTCTTTCAAGTCGATGATAACCCAGTAGTCTCAAATACAAAAAAGTTAAAGACAGACACAGGATGGTCACCAAAAATCTCTTTTTCAGAACTTATCTCGGAGATGGTAGAGGCTGAGCGCTTGTGATTTATTTCTGAAAAGTAATTATCTCAAACTTTGGGCAGGGGACAATGAAGGCTCCTCCTTTCTCGAGGTACTCCTTTTCACGTGTTGTAAACTCATTTATGAAGTGCCAAGGTAAAACGAGCATGTAATCAGGTTTCTTATTTCGAGCTTCTTCCTCAGAGAATATTGGTATGTTAGATCCTGCTGTTTTCTTTCCATATTTTATTGATGATCGCTCGGCGATTCCATCAATATGGTTGTCATTGAGGCCGTACCACTGAAGAAGAGTGTTTCCTTTTGTTGAAGCACCATAACCCATGATTTTCTTTCCATCAAGCTTTGCCTGTTCAATAAAATCCATAGTCTGCTTCTTGAGCTCTTGTATCTGGGAGAAAAAGTCTGTATACGTCCGTGGATCTTTGAGGTTCATTTTTTCTTCGAGAGCGAGAATCCCATCGATACGCATTTGCGCAACGTCCCTGTATGGAGCTGTGGCGAAAAGCGATGCAGTTGCATCTTTTTTACGAATGTAGATTCTAAAACTACCACCGTTGATGTCGTTTAACTGACAGTCGACTACTCTAAGATCATGCTGGTCAAGGAGGTATATAAGAGACTCAAGGCTGTAATACTCAAGATGTTCATGGCAGATATTATCAAAGGCGAGTTGCTTGAGCATGAGAGGAAGGTAACTCATCTGGATAATCCAGAGTCCTTCATCATCAAGTGAGTCGTATATATCAGAGACAAAGGCATGTGGTTCCTCGAGATCATAAAACATCGCGATGGACGTAATTATTTTTGCTTTCTGTAACCCTGTCTCTTTATATTTGTCTGCCGTGAAGTAGTCAACAATAACTTCGTCTGCATGTTTTTTTGATTCTTCCTCAAGGAAGGTATTAAGTGCTGGGTCGAAGCCAACTCTTTTTATTGAAGGGTCGACATTTGCTAGTAGCGTCCCATCGTTACACCCAATATCAAGCCACACATCATCTGAAGTAGGGTGTATCATTTTTGTTGCGCTCTCGGCTATTTCTTTGAGTTCCTGTCGCATTGTCGCATTGGTGCCAGAGCGATACCAATACTCTCGGTACATTGCATCAAAGTCAGCAGTATGGGCGAGCTGGACGAGTCCAGATTTTGGAGCAAGCATCATTTTAAGTTCAACAGGTTCAAGACGTGGCTCAATATCAGGGTCAATGAAGTCTGAAATGTGGAGTTCTCCCAAGGTGAAAAGCTCAATGAGTGGCTCTCCAGATATTCGGCATACGGCACGATCCTCCTTGTTTTTTAGCATGGTGAGATTATAACGTGTGACTCATGTACGTACAAGCACCTGCTGAAGGGGTATGATACACTTCTACCATATATGGTTGTGGTGGGATCTGACTTTAGATATGTTCAAATTCATTAAAGAAAGATTATATTTTTTGAAACGGTGGTATCGACTCGTTTTTACCTATCCACAAGCAAAAATTTTGGTTGAGGAATCTCTTAATTATGATGAATACTGGAAAGAGAAGCGGGGTAATATCGATGGTACGCAAGCGCGCGCGATTTCAGCGAATGAAAAGATGCGAGCGGATTATGTTGCTCGAATCATTGGAAATACTGACTCTGTAGTGATTGGAGACATTGCTTCTGGCCCGGGAGTCATCTACAACTACCTTAAGGGCAAAATACAGTTGCGGGGATACATCGGTTATGAATATTCTGAATATGCACTCAATGTTGCAAGATCTTTAGGTATGACGGGAGTGCAGTTCGATATAAATTCAGAGCGGGATCTCTCAGAAGTCCAAGAAGCAGATTATTTTCTTATGCTCGAAATTCTTGAGCATATCCCACATTCGGAGAAAGTTTTAGCATCTATGTATAACAAAGCGAGAAAAGGAGTATTTTTTTCATTCCCGAATTCTGGAAACTTCTTATATCGACTTAGGGTGCTCTTCGGTAGGATGCCAGCACAGTGGATTAAATTTCCTAATGAACATTTGCGTTTCTGGACATATACGGACTTGCAGTGGTGGCTCAAAGCTCTTGGATATAAAGACTATGAAATTTATGCGTACCGCGGTGCTCCAGTTTTAGAGAAAATCTGGCCAGCACTCTTCGCGGGTAGTTTTGTGGTTTATCTTAAAAAATGACTATAACTTGAAGATAGCAACCTTTTATGTGTAATTTTAGTACTATTGGTTAGTTGTATCAGCAAAATAATATGTTAGAACGTGATTTAGTTGAAGAAAGAATTAAACAGACTATTGCTGCGGAAGTTGCAGCTGTCTCCAACTTGTCTGAGGGCATTGATGATAATTTTTATCGTGCAGTTGCATTAATTGCTGATCGAGGTGGAAAGATACTCATCACCGGGGTTGGGAAATCAGGGTATATTGCTATGAAGATGGTCGCGACTCTTATTAGTCTTGGTCATGAATCGGTATTTTTAAATCCGCTTGATGCTTTACATGGAGATTCTGGGATGGTCAAGGATGACGATGTGTTGGTCGTCTTTTCTTTTTCTGGTGGATCACCTGAGTTGGTGAGGATCGTTGAGCACCTTAAGAAACATTTTTCTATTGGTGTCGTGACAATTACTGGGAATTGTAATTCTATGCTTTCAAAATTGTCTGATGAAGCGATCACTTTTTCGGTGGAAGAAGAAGGGTGTCCTTTAGGTCTTGCACCTATGGCAAGTACGACAGCATCACTCGTAATTGCTGACAGTATTGCTGCAGCATTGACGTCACCTGACACTTTTAGGCAAGAACATTTTGCTATGTTCCATCCTGCAGGAAGTCTCGGGCTTTCATTAAAAAAAGTCAAAGAAATCATGCGCGGAGGCGACGAATTACCAAAGGTATCGATGTATATTAGTTTTGAGGAAGTGCTTGAAGCAATAACTTCGCAACGGCTCGCGCAGATTGTCGGTGTTGTAGACGAGGAAGGGTATTTGGTTGGAGCACTCGGTGATGGAGATATAAGAAAAATGCTTATTAAACATGGAGACCTTCGGGGGAAACAGATTAATATCTTCATGAATCAATCACCTAAAACAATCAATGAAGATGATAGTCTGCAGGTCGCACTTCAAACAATGAAAGAACATAAAATTAACAATCTTTTTGTGACTGATAGCAACAATGTCTATATTGGGTTTATTCATCTGCATGACATTGTTGGTGATTATGCAACGTCTTGATTTTTTTACAGAAAAGTTTTTCCATCAAGTTAAATGAATTCTATGGAGCCTAATAAACATTATGCAATTGATCTTCTTACTCGGATTAATGCATTGCAACATAACGGAAAAGATATTTCCTTAGCCTTTATCGAAGGCAAGTATTCACGATGGGCATTTCAGCAGTTTTTCCTCCTGAGTCAGATTGAGGAATTCAGTAAGACAAAAGATTTTTCAAATTATATTAAGAGACGAAAGCCACGATATGGGACCATTAGTATTTTTTTTGTCATCCTTTTCGAAGTTGTGACTGTGTTTTTTACGATACTACAAATTATGTACGTTCGTATTCATCGTCCAAGAGTAATAACATTTTCATCGGATTTTTTAGATGCTTCGACCCATCTTAATCCACGATTGCGAAATATTTATTCATATTTTCATGCTAAAAATATATCTTACGTTGAAATTCTCCATGTTACGACAGTGCGAAATTTTCTTATAAATATATGGAAACGAGGAGGATTAAGTATTTATCTTGAAGCATTTAACACAGTATCACGTGCATGGACTTTTGTGAGTCGAAAAACTAATGCTGATGACTTTGTTAAGGAGCTTGATTTACAGAACATTCATGAAGATGAGCGTAAATTTGTCGAGTACCTTATTGCTGAGGCTGTTGAAAAAATTCAAGTCGCTAAAATAAATTCCGTCATTATTCAAGCCTTTTTACGTTTCAGTGGTGTGCGGGAATATGTATCTGCAGATGATTTCCGATATATACCTGAGTTGCTCCTTGCTTGTGAAAGGGAACATATACCATCGTATGTATTTCAACACTCAAATTTTGGATATCTGACTGGAATGTATTTATTACCACCACAGATATATATTTTTCCTTTAATTTTCTTTACGTGGAATGCTTACTGGAAGAGAAGAATTAAAGAAATAAGTCCATTTTTTTCAGAGTATGGGTCTCGTATTGAAATCGGAGGACGTTCATTTACACCAGCGCAACCCGTACAGGTCATTCGTAAGAAGTTGGACAGCACAAGAGATAGCATTTCAGTACTAATTCCATATGAAGTTTCTGTGAGCAGGGATCAAATTATTCCATACACTAGCCAACTTCTTGGCGACTCACGAATCAGAATATTTTTTGTTCTAAGAGGAACCATTGATCAGATTGATTATGGAATGCAACTGGATAAATACTTTACTTCTGAACATCAAAAGAGCCCACAACTGGTTGTCGTGGAACCATCTGGACGGCAAGGAGCCGTCGAAAATTGTAATGTCATTGCAGGCGTGTATTCTGGTTTCCTTGATGAGTCGATTGAGACAGGTGTGCCAATTTGTGTATTCATGACTGATTTTCTCACGGTAAATAGGCTCGATGAAGACAATCTTGCGTCCACTATTGACTATGTTCAGGGGAATATCTATGATCAGCTACGCAGTGCTTGTATGACACCAGACCATATTTTGTCTGAGAGAAGAGAGAGAGTTCATTCGGGCACTGTAGATATTCGTAAGACACTGCAGAGGATATTGGAATAAGTCCATATGTTTGAAATAAACTAAGAGATTAGTATGAATATAAATAAAGATATAAAAGTACTCGGAGTAATATCAGCTCGAATTGGATCAACACGAGTATCGAGAAAGATGCTTAAGGATGTCTATGGGAAGACGCTCATTTGCAGGGCGTATGAGAGGACTGTTCAGGCAAAAAAATTAGACGCACTTGTAATTGCAACAGATTCGGATGAAATTGAAGCTGAAGCAAAATCATTTGGAGCAAAGGTTATTCGGTCCATCAAGGAGCATGCGAATGGTACGGAACGCACAGCTGAAGCCGTAAAAATATTTGATGAATTTCTTCCTGATACTGTGGTGACTGTTTGGGGTGATGAGCCAACCTACCCTGCCTCAGCAATTGATGATTGTATTGATTTGTTTCATACGGGTAAGTTTGATGTCGTTATACCTTCATTCAAGATCCATAATCCAGCATCCATAGATGATCCAAGTGTGGGGAAGGTGGTTACCGATATTCATGGACGTATTTTGTATCTCTCTCGTTCTACTATTCCACATAATTATAAAGGTGCGAGTGTCGATTACTATCATGCGAGTGGTGCAATGATTATGCATCGAGACTTTTTTGATATTTATAGTTCACTTCCAAGAACAGGATTAGAGGCGATAGAAGATATTGAACAACTGAGAATTCTTGAGCAAGGATATTCGATTGGAACTATTAAAACCAATTTTTTGAATCAAGGGGTAAATACACCGGAAGATTATGAAGCCGTCGTTCAAATATATAAAGAACGAGAAGGGTAGTGTTTTTTATATAAAATTTATTTAGAATTATCTTTTTCTGATCTTGAAAAGAGAATCATTTGTAGAATTATAGTCGCTCCTTTTGAAAGTAAAATAGATAGAATGGCGCCGAGAACTCCATAGTGGGGAATAAGTATGACAAAGAAAAAGATTTTTAACCCAGAGTCAAATATTCTGATTGAATAAAGAGATTTTATTTTTTTTTGGATTTGAAGAGCGTTACCGTGAAGGATTCCAGCAGCAATAATGGGAAGAATGAGTATGTAGATTGATGCATACCATGAAGCCTCAACATATTGAGGAAACAGCAATGAATAGAGTGGTTTCGCTATTATCCAGAAAAGTATAGTGATAACGAGCGTGACGATGACGTATGTTCGTGTGTGAGTTTTGATACTATGAGCAAGTTGCGCGTCATTTTTTGTACTAAGTCTTGGTATAACCATCGAATTAATTAATTTGTTGATACTTCGAATTTGATCAGGAATTCCAACTGAAAACGCATAAATAGCTAGTTGGTATGGTCCAAGGAATTGGAAAATAAGGATTTTGTCGATATATTCAGCTATAACACTAATGATGTTTCCAACACTGAGGTGCCTACTGAGTGCCTGCTCAGAGACGTCGACACTATTTTTGTCAGGGTTATAAAATCGGAGAGTTCTTTTTTGAGCAAGATATTGATAAAGCGTCATCGAGCCATTGTAGGCAAGGAGTATCCAAAACACACTTGTGGCATCAAAAAATATAATACATGCTATGGAAGACACTACGGTAATTGAACTGAGTACTTGATTTTTTGCGAGATTCTTAAAATCTTTTTTTCCGTTTAGAAACGAAGTGTGCAGTATGAAAATATTTTGCAGATATACAAAAGTGCTCATGAGTATGACTCCAAGTCCAAGAACATAATTATCGTTATAGATGTAGTATCCGCCAAAGAAAAGCGAGATTATTATTGCGGGAGTACCCCATAGAGCAGAGAGTTTTTTTTCGTATTCAAGCGACCCATCAAATCCCTTTGAAACTGATTGCAGCACTGCGCTGGCAGCACCAGTAAGCGAAAAAGCACTTATTATTCCAGCAACAGCAAGGATGTATTTATATTGTCCATAGGTAGTTGAATCAATATAGTTCGCGAGAAGTACCGAAACAAGAAATCCACAAAGTGTACCAAAGGCATGACTACTACTAATTATAGTACCGTTTTTAAGTAAATAATGAATATCAATATGAAATTTTTTTTGTATGATGTTGAGAAAAGATTCTAATTTCATGGTGTGTGTTGATTTTACCACTACCTAGTACATGAAGATGGTTGTGTGATATTTGTAACCACTATTGTAGGCTATAAGTTTAGCCTATTCGTGGCCTGTTTTTAGAGTATGAGAGTCAAGGCTCCAAATATGATACTATCCTTATGTACAATATGTAGCATTCTTGGAACAACAAAATCAATACAAAATCTTACTCGAGTGAATTACTTCCAATGATTTCGAGGCCTTGATTTGACCAATCTAATACAATACGGAGATTTTGCACTTGCTCACAATCTCCTTAGCATAACGGGTGACGTAACACCACAGCCATTTGTGTCGAAAGGTAACGAAACGAAATATCGAGCCTTTGAGTTCTAGTGATTGGTGAGTCGTTTAACTCACACATAATATTCACTTTGAGGAGACACGCACTGTTGATGGTCTGTATTCCTACATGTATGTAGGGGGGCAGTTTGCATTTTAAATGACCTAACTCTAAAATACAAAGTTGGATTACAGAACACTCAATCGCAGTCCTTGTAGGACTTGCTGTCGCTATTCTAGTAGTGTCTCCACATATTCGATCTTTTCTCATAATTGGTTCTGAAAATTTTGAAGGGGTATACCCAGCTTTTAATGATGATGAAATCACGTATCAAGCGAGAATCAAAGAAGCGGTGGAAGGAAATTTGAACATTGGGAATCCATACATTAAGGAGCATATGAGTGATCCGTTTATTATGCCACCAGTTGGTGAGTGGATAATTGCCATCGGGGCATGGATAACGAATACATCAGTACCGTTTATGACGAGTGCAAGTGATTTTGTTTTTGGTTTTGTTGACTTTGTGCTTGTCTACGCACTTTTTCTTATGGTCACCAGAAAAAGAAAATGGGTGGCACTCTTTTATACAGTACTGTTTATTTCTTTCTCTCTTTCGACATTTGGTCGCCCAATAAGCCCGCAACTCAATTCCATTTTTTTATATTTGGGAATTATAGCTACTGCGCGCATTTATTTTCTTGATGGTGTATCAAAGAAGTCGTGGAACCGCACGGCCGGCCTTATTGCTGGTATTACCTGTTTTATCTCCCCGTATTTTTTCACCGCACTACTCGTATTTTATTTTGCACTTTTTTTACTGAAAGGAGTATTTGAAAAAAGTATTGAACCACTTAAAAGAAACATTCCATCATTTCTGATAACATTTATACCATTTGCGTTACTCTATGCATTCTTTCAAATACGCGCTGCTGGAGATCCTTCGTATAGTGAAACTGTGCTTCGGTATGGTCTTTTCCAGTCACATCTCCCAGGAAGTTATACAAACGTGGCCTTTGGTGTGCTTACATTGGGGGTAATTTTTATAGCATACAAATTTCTCACACAAAGAGCATTTATTTTTGGCCTAAGTGTTGTGAGTAGTATATGGATACTTAATTTACAAAACATTATTACGGGCAAATCACTTCAATTTTCAAGCCATTATCTATTTACCACGATTCTTTTTGTACTCATGGCGCTGGCAGTTATTCACGGGGCACTTCTCGAACAGAAAGGAAAAACTAGTAATAGGAAAACTATGGCTATTATAGGAATTATTTTTGTGGTATCGCTTGTTGCATATAATCAGCGAAATGAATTTATGCATATTGCCAATATGCCATACACACGAGAGGAGCTCATCGAAGAGCAGAGGAAAATGAAAGTGTTTGAATGGCTGAATGAAAATACTGAGCCAAATTCTGTCGTGTATTCATTGGGAGATAATTATGATTTTCTTATTCCGATCTACACTGAAAATAAGGTTTATTATAATTTTTATGCGGCGCTCTACCCAGCATCGAATACTGAAACGGAAGAGCGATGGCTTATACAGAACATGTTTGTACCGGAGATAGATTCGAACACGATACGAGATAGGCAGCGAGAATTTTGGGGTAATCGATTTATTGATGTCTACCAATCCGCCGAAAATAGAAAAAAAATTGTTGCCTTTTTGACACGAACAAAGTACGCTCCTTCAGAAATGATTGACGAAAGTTTCATCGACTATATGCATACAAGATGGGAAGGAATTAAAGAGCAACCACATGAGGAACTATTCGGACGCTATCAAATTGATTATATTCTTCTGAGTAAAGAATATTTGTATTTCAATGATACAAAGAAACGTCTTGATGAAACAAAGAATATTACTTTGCAGACCACTATGAATGGAGAATTAATTTATAGTGTTGTGGACCCACTGTAGTCCGTTTAATTCTGTATCTTTGAATGAATATGGTAAGTTATAGAAATTGCTGGAGACAACAAGAAATAAATAATTTATGAAACGAATAACAATTTCTGGAGGTTTTGATCCGATACATCCTGGACACATTGCGATGATTGAGGATGCAAAGAAGTTTGGTGAGGTACACGTAATTGTAAACAGTGATGATTGGCTTATACGAAAGAAGGGTTTCTTTTTTCAACCGTGGACAGATCGTAAAAAAATCCTTGAAGCGTATACACCACATGTTTATGATGTCGATGATTCTGATGGTACTGTCTGTGAAGCACTTCGTCGTATTAGGCCAGACTATTTTGGAAATGGCGGTGATAGGGGAAAGACAAATACTCCAGAATTAAATGTGTGTGAGGAGCTCGGTATAGAGCCGGTTTTTGAACTTGGTGGAGGGAAATATTCTTCAAGCTCAGCATTGAATGCAAAACAGCGAGTGAGTACACGATGGGGTTGGTTTGACGTTATCCTTGATATGCACGCACTGAAAGTAAAAATGCTTCATATTGAAGCAGGGAAATCATTATCGCTCCAAAAGCATGGTGACAGGAGTGAGTTCTTTTTTATGCCTACCGGAGAAGTGAGGGTAAATCTTCCTGGCGTATGGCATGTGCTTGAAGCACCAAGCGACCAAGACCTGGATGTTCTCGAGGTCCAAATGGGAATTTCGGCAGAGGAAGATATTGATAAGATACATGAGACTCATGAGTCGTTTGACGTTGAAAAAGTAAAGAAAATACTTCTGAATAGATAGCTATGAAAATTATTATACACAAGGGTGTTATTATATGTTTTCAATAATATTTTTTTGACACATCATTATGAGTAACACTACTAACGAAACATTTTCTTATACAGGAGGGGCAGCACTCGAAAACATGAATGAAGCCGTTCGATACAATCAAGCGCTTCTCAATTTAATTTATCGAACTGACATAACCAAAACGTCTAGGATACTTGATTTTGGTGCAGGAATGGGCACGTTTTCAAAATTGCTTCGTGAAGAAGGCTATAAGGTTGACTGTCTTGAAGTTGACCCCACAGAGAGTGCTTATTTGCGCGGTGCAGGTTTTACTGTTTTTGAGAATCTACTCGAGGTTCCTGATGGTGTGTACGATAGCATTTACAGTCTTAACGTGCTTGAACATATAGAAGATCATGCTGGGGCTCTCTCTGAATTGCAGAAAAAATTGAAAGTTGGTGGCAGACTATTCTTGTATGTTCCTGCATTTCAATCTCTTTATTCCGAATTTGATGCCATGTTAGGTCATTTTCGTCGATATAAATTATCTGATCTACAAACACTACTCGAAGCTAGCCACTTCAGTATTCTTGATATTCGTTATTATGATACGCTCGGCTTTCTTGCTGCATACATGTTTAAGTTACTTCGTTCAAAACCAGAGCAGGTTACGCGAAGAAAGATATGGATATTCGATCGACTCATCTTCCCATGTAACCGCATTTTTGATCCGTTATTTCGGAGGTGGTTTGGAAAAAATATCTTTGCATTGTGTATTAAAAAATAGAGATTTCATACCATATGCATATTCATTAAATATGCTACAATCCCAGCAAATTTAACTGATATGATAGATGCCTTGCGTCCATATGTATTCCTCGGTGTTGCAGTAATTGTTGCGACGTTAAGTTTTCTTGTGATTGGTCCATTTAATATGAATATTGATGGAGATATCTATGTTGCACAGGTTGAACAATTCGAATCTGGACAAGTAACCAATGTGCCATACAATGTTGCGCAACGTGCGTTTAAGCCAGCGGTTGGTGTATTAGGAAGTTTGCTTGTACCATTTTTTACACCAACTGAAGCAATCCAATTCCTAAACCTCTTAATACTTTTCGCATTACCGTTTGTTGCATTCAAATTTTTCTGTGAGTGTGGTTTCACAGAGAAAGAAGCGACATGGGGAGCAGTCTGGCTTATGACCGGGTATCCTGTCTTGAAATATGGACTTGCGATTAGTACAGATATGGGAAGTTGGCTTTTCGCACTCGCAAGTGCATATTTTGTACTTAAAGGCTTACGCACGGATTCATATCGAACGATTCTTCTCGCGTCACTCCTTGGATTTATTGGAGGAACAATAAAAGAGCCTGGAGTTTTTGGGCTTTTCTTCGGAGCTATATACATCGCTTTTACATATGCACAACGACCAATACAAAAAACTATTACACTACTTTCGGTTCTAGCACTTCCAGCATTTATCTGTGAAACGATACTTTTTTCAGTACTCATATACGCCGGATTTCCAACATTTTTGGATTGGTATAGTGTCGTCACCGTTGAAAAGTTTGCAGCAGAGCATTACCAGCTATTACAATTTGCTGGGGTCCTTGCTTCCACGTTTAGTATTCTGCTTGTGTATGCATTGATAGGATTTATTTCTGTTCTGTACAGACGTGTACGACTTTATGACACGACGCATGCATTTACAGCAGCAGTTCTTCTAACGTCGTTACCAATATTACTTTGGAAAATATTTATTTCGCGAGTTCTTTTTATTCAGTTTATATTTTTTATACCGATGGCACTACTCGGAGTACGTACGCTCAACGAGTATGTTGGGAGCAGGAAGAGCGTATTAAAATTACAGACCGTTTTATACGTATTACCAATCATCTGCTCTGTGGGGCTTTTCTTGCTCGCTGGTCGAGGGTCACTCTTTGACCTATTCACTAGAATATTTGGGTAGGTTATTTTCCTTGTTTTTGAATAGCTTACTGTAGGCAAGATACGACCATACTGCGATGATCATTGCTACCACGATTTGCGCAACAACCGGGGCAAGGCCAACGCGCTCGACAAAGAAAATCATGAGTACATAGTTTACAAAAAAGTTCATTGAGGCAACAAGAAAGAAAAGTAGGGACTGTTTGTGGACTGTTTGCGTATCAGTGTTTCGGAAAGTAAAAAACTTTTGCATTATAAAATTAAACGTAACAGCACCAAGAAAACCAAATGTTGTTGCGTACCGGTACCAAACATCAAATACATCAGTCAGTATGAATACGATACCAATATGGATCGATGCACTCGTTCCTCCTGAAAATAGAAAACGAAATATTCTTATCCCAAATATTTTTTTTGTCAGTTGATACATTTTGTTACGTTAATCGGTGAAACGGTATTTAATGAGAGTCCAAACTCCCTCGATGCCATCCCGCCAGTTTATTTTTTTCCCGTCGGCAACTGACCGTGGATAGTATGAGATTGGAACTTCATGAATTGGAATCTTTCTTTTGGCAATCTTCGCAGTTATTTCAGGGCAGAATTCGAAACCTGTACAGGCGAGAGGGATACTTTTGAGAAGGTTTGCTCTAAATACTTTATAACAGGTTGGTTCGTCAGTGATTCTGGTGTTGTAGAGAAGATTTGTCTGTATAGTGAGCACCATACCCCCAACATAAAACCAAAAACCTGAATATTGAGCATTCTCTTTCTTGAGTCTTCTTGAGCCATACACGACGTCCGCAGTGTTGTTTAGTATTGGTGCAATGAGAAGTTTAAAGTCCTCTGGGTCATATTCTAAATCAGCATCCTGGATAATAATAATTGTACCAGTGCAGTGGGCAATTGCGGTACGAATTGCAGAACCCTTGCCCTGGTTTTTTTGCGATAATAATGTAATTGGTAGTGTTGGATTGTGAGCGATGAATGTCTCGACTTGCTCGATGGTTTGGTCAATTGAACCATCATTAACAATGATGATCTCCTTAGATACACCCATTGCCTCAAGATCCACAGCGTGGATTTTTTCAAGGATCTTTTGGATCGTTGACTCTTCATTGTAAGCAGGGATTATAATTGATAGTCGATGCATGAGTATTTCGTGAAAATAAAGTGAGTGTGGCTAGTATATCACGCCTCTGTTTTTGAACGAGTATTCGCATACCACCTCTTTTGTGAGAGATGCTACTTTTCAACATTCTCAGATGTTATAGTGTTTGTCACTTAGAATAAATAAATTATATATGAATACAGAGCATGCTGATATCCTACATCTTCCGCGACTTAATCTGCGTGGAAGGCAACTCCACGATCTTGAGGTGATGCTCGTGGGTGGATTTCTTCCTGTAACGGGATTTATGGATGAGGAGGATTATACTTCTGTAGTAGAGACAATGCGACTCAAAAACGGTTCACTTTTTCCTATTCCGATTGTGCTCGATATTCCTGCAAAGAGTCCGTATGTCGTTGGCGACAAAATTTTGCTCTGTGATTCTTTTGGTAACCCCCTCTCAGTTATGGATGTCACCTCACGGTTTACACCAGATAAAAAAAGGGAAGCGCAGGCTGTGTATGGAACTGAAGATACTATGCATCCAGGGGTACAGTATCTTTTCAGTGAAATGCATGACACCTACATTGGAGGAACACTATCGAAGCTTGCGCTTCCAATTCGAAACGACTTCAAACAATTTAGAAAAACACCGGAAGAACTTAAGGTTATATTTAAGGAGAAAGGATGGGACAGGGTTGTTGGTTTCCAGACGCGCAACCCAATGCATCGTGCACATTTTGAGCTTGTTAAACGCGCATATGAAAAAGTCGGTGCCCCCGTGCTCGTACACCCTGTTGTTGGGATGACAAAGCCTGGCGATATTGATTACGTGACGAGAGTTCGTACGTATAACATTGTCTGTAATAGTTATGGAAAGGATTTTACGTATCTTTCCCTCTTGCCACTTGCTATGCGTATGGCAGGCCCACGAGAGGCCGTATGGCATGCGATTATTCGAAAGAATTACGGGTGTACGCATTTTATCTCTGGGCGCGATCATGCAGGTCCTGGCAAAGGGAGTGATGGAAAAGATTTTTATGGACCATATGACGCGCGCGATCTTGCACTTAAATATGCTGATGAGATAGGCATTACTATCATTGCATCTGATGAGCTTGCATATTCTAAGACGCGACAATCGTATGTCGCCGCTGACGAAGTGACTCATGAAGATGAAATTGAGAATATTTCAGGTACTGAATTTAGAAGGAAGCTGCGTGAAGGTGAAGATATTCCCGAATGGTTTTCGTTTAAGGAAAGCATTGATATATTGCGTGAAAGTGTCCGAAAGGATATTCGACCCGGTGTCACTTTCTTTTTTACAGGACTCTCATGTTCTGGTAAGTCGACACTCGCCCAACTACTTCTTGCTCGTCTTCAAGAAATTCAAGATCGTGAAGTGACATTCCTTGACGGTGACGTCATTCGTGAAAATCTTTCAAAAGGCCTCGGTTTCTCAAAGGAGGATCGGGATGAAAATGTAAAGAGAGTTGGGTTTGTTGCTAGTGAAGTGGTGAAGCACGGAGGAATAGCCATTTGTTCACTTATTGCACCATACCGTGATACGCGTCGATATGTGCGAAATATGATAGAGCACCATGGTGAGTTTATTGAAATATTCGTGAATGCGTCTGTTGATGAGTGTGCGAGGCGCGATACAAAGGGTCTCTATGAAAAGGCCCGCAAGGGACTCATTAAGGGATTTACTGGTGTTGATGACCCATATGAAGAGCCTGAAAATCCAGAGCTCATTGCCTTGACTGAAGAAAATTCTCCGGAAGTAATTGTCGAAGAAATACTGAAATATCTACATGAACGTGAGATATTCAAGCGGAAGTAGGTTTGATTTGGTGTATAAAAAAAGCAAATCACCAAGTGCTTTATTGACGAAAGAGTTGACTTATTGCATTCAGAAGATTCTTTGTACAGGGTAGGGGTTGCCATGGTATAGTTTTTGTCATATGAGTTTTCTGCAGACTACTACATAAGGGGTGATGTTGTGGTAGATACAGAAACAAATGTTATTAATGATTAATTTCAAAATAGGATGAAAGATATTGCAAAAGGATTAGTGTACATGGGGATTTTTGCCATCCCTTTCATTCCGCTTATCATCTCTAATTCAATGTTCTTCCCATTTATTACTGGAAAGAACTTCACATTCCGTATCCTTGTCGAAATCGTTTTTATTGCATGGATAATTCTCGCTGCGTATGAGCCAGCGTATCGACCGAAACGTTCGGCGATAGCGTTGAGTTTCCTTTTGTTTCTTGTTGTTATGTTTGTCGCTAATATTAATGGGCAATATCCATTAAAAAGTTTTTGGAGTAACTTTGAACGAATGGAAGGATACGTAACACTCGTACATACTTTCGCCTATATGCTTGTTCTCGGAAGTGTGTTTACGACCCAAAAAATTTGGGATAGGTATTTTATGACCATCATTGGTTCAGCAATGATTCTTTCTCTGTACGCATTTGCACAGCTTTCTGGAAATATTGTCATCAATCAAGGTGGGGGACGACTTGATGGAACACTTGGGAATTCTGCCTATATGGCAATCTACACGCTCTTCCTTATTTTTATAACATTTTTTATGCTGCTCCGAACTCAGAGCAAAGGCATGCGATATGGGTATAGTGCACTCATACTTCTCTTCATGTATTTATTACTGCAGACTGCCACTCGAGGAACAGTACTAGGTCTCGTAGGAGGTATGTTTATTGCTGTCTCTTATATCGCATTATTAATAAAAAGTCATCCACATGTACGTAAGTACGCAGTTGGTGGATTGGTGGCAATAGTAGCGAGTGTGACACTTTTCATTACATTTAAGGAATCTTCTTTCATTCAAGGAAATCCCTATCTCGCACGTATTGCAACTATTTCTTTAAAAGAAGGATCAAACCGTTTTGAAATTTGGAGCATGGCATTTGAGGGGGTAAAAGAACGTCCACTTCTTGGATGGGGGCAAGGAAACTACAATTATGTCTTTAACAAGTACTATGAGCCTGAACTTCATGGGGGAGAAGCATGGTTCGACCGTGTTCATAATATTGTTATGGATTGGTTGATTGCTGGTGGATTCATTGGTGCCGTTGCCTATTTCTCAATTCTTGGTTCTGCAGTGTACTATCTTTTCTTCCGCCCACTCTTCAAGAAGGATGATGAAGCGTTTACTGTCGTGGAACGTGGAGTTCTCTTGGGAATTCTTGCAGGGTACACAGTACACAATCTCTTTGTGTTCGATAATATTGTGAGTTATGTGTTTTATGGAACGATACTCGCATATATTCATTCACGGACAAGTACTGGTATTCCTGCACTTGAGCGGTGGAAGATCGATGTTCGTGTTGTTGAACAGGTAGTAGTTCCTGTTATGACAATCCTCCTTGTCATAACAGTCTACTTTGTAAATGTTCCAGCTATACAGGCATCGAAAGATATTATTAACGCATTCCGAGCAAAAGATCCGAATGAGATGCTTAAAAATTTTGATATTGCTCTTGCACGAAATTCGTTTGGAAATCAAGAGATACGCGAACAACTTACTCAACGTGCGCAATCAGTCTTTCAAGATCCGAACGCACCAGAAGCATTAAAACAGAAGACGTTTAAACGTGTTGAAGAGGAGTTGCAAAAGCAGATAGAAGAGAAGCCCAATGATGCAAGAGTCGAGGTGTTTATCAGCTCATTCTATCGAATGACTAATAATCTTGATCAGGCGGTTACTCACCTTGAGAAAGCTCGATCACTTTCCCCACGAAAGCAGCTCATTATCTTTGAGCAAGGTACGGTAGCATTGCAGAAACAGGAATTCGAGAAAGCTACAGAATTCTTTAAGGAGGCTTACGAACTTGGACCACAGTTTATAGAGTCGCGTGTGTATTACGCAACCGCATTGGTTTATGGTGGGCAACTTGGGCTTGTTGGCGACCTTATCCAAACAGAAGAACAGAAGAATGCCTTTGCAGTAAATGAAAATGCAGTTAGAGCAGTTTACCAGGCAAAAATGTATCCAATGCTTAAAGATATGTTTGCGCGACAAATTGTGCTAAATCCAAACAATGGACAAGTAAGAACGAATCTTGCGTATGTATTGAGCGAGACGGGAGATACTGCAGGAGCAATCGACGTCCTTACAAAGGCAGGAGAGGATATTCCAAGTTTCAAGGAACAGGCGGATCAATTTATAGCAACCATTAAAAATGAAGATCCTGCAACACCGACTGTAGAAATTAATGGGCAGAAAGTTCAGACTGAATAAAGATTTTGAAGTAGCTATCCGCACCAGTGAATTTTAATGGAAAGATAGTGTGTACATGAATAATTTTAATATTCAACAAAATATTCCGCTTGCACAACATACCACGCTTGGTATTGGGGGCATGGCGGAATATTTTGTTGAAGTGAAAACAGAGTCTGAACTCATGGAAGCTCTCACATGGGCAGGTAATCAAAATTTGGCCGTTACAGTCCTTGGTGGAGGATCGAATGTTCTTATTGCAGATGAAGGTGTGTCTGGTGTTGTCATTAAGATGAGTTGCGGCGGAATTTTTTTTAAGGAAGATGATGATGGAGTAAGTATACTTGCTAGTGTGTCTGCTGGTGAATCATGGGACCGTTTTGTAGAAGCCACAGCTGAAAGAGCTCTATGGGGACTTGAAAATCTTTCAGGTATTCCGGGACGCGTTGGCGCCGCACCAGTTCAGAATATTAACGCATACGGCGTTTCTGTAGGTGATGTGATTGAACGAGTTCATGCAATCAATATTTCAACAAGAGAAAAAGTAATATTTACTAAAGAAGAATGCAAGTTCGCATATAGGGATAGTTTTTTTAAAACAGAAAAAGGAAGAGAGTACATCATTACATCTGTACAGTTTCGCTTAACTTCTCAGAACGACATACATACAACATATAAAAGTTCTTCACAAAGCATTGAGCAATATTTTTTGAAAAATAAAATTACCAGTCCGAATTCTGAAGACGTTCGGAGAGCAGTCCTTTTTGTTCGTAAAAACATCGGCATGCTTGATGGAATCTATAAATCAGCAGGGTCATTCTTTAAAAACATCGTCCTTGGATTTGAAGAATTCAAAGAACTCCAAAAAATTATTGCGAATGAATATCAAGATAAATCAGAAATATTTGCACCATGGCATTGGATACTTGCAGACGGGACAGTGAAAGTTTCAACAGCATTTCTTATGGAGTGTACAGAATACAATAAAGCATATGGCACTAAAAGTAAGAATGGAGTAGTAGGTATTTCTCCGTTGCACACACTCTCAATCATCAATTATGGAAATGCGCGATCGAGAGATGTAAAAATTTTCTCTGATAATATTTGTGATGTAATCCAAAAAAAATTTGGAGTTGAAATTGAAAAAGAAGTTTGCTATCTCGAATAAAATAATTTTATAAAAATATTTCATTCAAATTTTTTTTACAAAAATAATTATCCACACATTGTTTGAAATTTTTTCTTGTGTAATTTTTTCTATCACTGATAATGTAGTTAAGCAGATGTTCTCTTTGTACAAGCTCTTTGAGAAGAGAATAATGCGGTCGAATTGTTAATGGTAAAAATTTTCAATTTCATATCATGCCAGCAAAAAAGAAAGTTGCCAAAAAAGTTGCTAAGAAAGTTGTAAAAAAGAAAGTTGCAAAAAAAGTTGCAAAAAAGACAACTAAGAAAGTAGCTAAGAAGGCTCCAGCAAAAAAGAAAGTTGCTAAGAAGACCGCAAAACGAAAGACAGCAAAACGAGCATAGTCTCAGGAGTAGCGTGTCTTCCAACACACAAAAACACTTTTCCATCGGAAAAGTGTTTTTGTTTTTTTTGGCAAGGTATTTAAATTAAATTTCGCATACGAAACCTTTTAGATTAAGGTTTTTATAAGGATTTTCATTTGATCTGCCCATTTCTTATTAGGTAGGGATTCATGGTATGCTAGGTTACATTATTGTCGTAATGATTTTGAAAGAGTGTAGCGTAATGCGTATATATGTCATTTTTAGATAGATTTTTCAGTCCTCCATACGAAAGGGAACTCAAGGAAGCGAAAGCACTTGTTCCTCAAATTAATGCTCTTGAAAGCGAAGTGTCAGTAATGAGTGACGAACAACTCCTTGGTCGTTCGGATGAATTACGTGAGAAAGTTCGAGAAGGAGAATCACTCGATAGCATTCTCCCGATTGCTTTTGCACTTGTGCGGGAGGTAAGTAAACGAACACTTGGTCAGAGACATTACGATGAACAACTTATTGGAGGAATTATCTTGCATCGTGGAAAGATTACTGAGATGCGAACAGGTGAAGGAAAAACACTTGTCGGGACACTTCCTGCATATTTGAATGCACTTACAGGAAAAGGTGTTCATGTGGTGACGGTCAATGATTATCTTGCACGACGTGACTCGGTGTGGATGGGGCAGATATATGCAGCCCTGGGACTTACTGTGGGTGTTACCAATCAGAATGGGTCATATCTCTATGATCCGGGACACGTTGATCAAGATGCGGTGCGTGACACGCTCGGATCATTTAAAGTTGTGTATGAGTTCCTTCGTCCATGTACGCGTAAAGAAGCATACGAGGCAGATATTACATACGGAACGAATAATGAATTTGGTTTTGATTACCTGCGAGATAATATTGAGTTCGAAGTTTCAAATCTAAGACAGCGAGGGCATGCGTATGCAATCATTGATGAGGTAGACTCAATTTTGATTGACGAGGCGCGTACACCGCTTATTATTTCTGCGCCTTCTCAAGATTCTGAAAATTTATATGCTATGTTTGCACAGATTGCTGAGAGGCTTACGCTCGACAAAGATTATACTGTCGATGAAAAACTTAAAAGTGCAACACTTACTGACGCTGGTGTTGAGGCTGCAGAGAAGATGCTTGGTGTCGATAATATTTACACCGATAAAGGTATTAAGTATGTACATCATCTTGAGACAGCTGTTCGAGCAAAAGCATTATATACACGAGATAAAGAATACGTTGTAAAAGACAATGAAGTCGTTATTGTGGATGAGTTTACAGGAAGGCTCCAGCCAGGACGTCGGTGGTCAGACGGACTGCATCAGGCAATAGAGGCGAGAGAAGGTGTATCAATCCAAAAAGAATCCCACACATACGCCTCGATTACTTTCCAGAATTATTTTAGGATGTACGATAAGATTTCTGGAATGACCGGTACAGCACTCACGTCACAAGAGGAATTTTATTCAGTGTATAAGCTTGATGTTATACCTGTTCCGACACACAGAGATATAAAACGTATCGATCACAATGACCTCATTTTTCAAAATGAGCGAGGAAAAATAACTGCTATAATTAAAAAAGTAAAGGAGGTTACTGAGAAGGGGCAGCCGTTACTTATCGGAACAGCAGCGATCGATAAAAATGAGATGTTGAGCGTTGAGCTTACAAAAGCTGGTGTTTTGCATGAAATGCTTAACGCAAAGAACCATGAACGAGAAGGGGAAATTATTGCTGAGGCAGGAAAGAAAGGTCGTGTAACACTTGCGACAAACATGGCTGGTCGTGGCGTAGATATCAAGCTCGGTGGTATCAATGCGACAGAAGCAGAAGCAGAGGAAGTCAAAGCGCTTGGTGGACTTTTTGTCTTAGGAACTGAACGGCATGAAGCGCGACGAATTGATAACCAGCTTCGAGGACGATCAGGACGACAAGGCGACCCTGGAGAAACACAGTTCTATGTATCGATGGACGATTCACTGATGCGTGTATTTGCAAATGATACGGTGAAAAATATGATGGGTAGGTTTGGTATCCCTGAGGATCAGCCAATTGAGAATAGTATGATCACGAGATCACTTGAATCTGCTCAGAAGAAGATCGAAGGATTCCACTTTGACTCCAGAAAGCATGTTCTTGCGTATGATGATGTCTTGAATCAACAAAGGCATATTATCTATAAAAAGCGGACAAAACTCCTCCATGGGTCAATTGACGACGTTAGAGAGCTCATAGGTGAGCTTGTGATGTTTATTCCAGAGATTGATACCGTTATTCAAGCTCGAGAGAAAGAATTTGGCCAGGAGAAATGGTATGAAATTATCCGAAGGCTCATGCTTCAGGTGAACGACATTCTTTGGGTAGAACATCTCGAGGTCATGCAGCACACACGTTCGAGTGTAAGCTTGCGTGCGTACGGGCAACAGGACCCACTCATTGAATATCGTAAAGAGGGAATGAGATTGTTTCGTGAGATGCAGGAAGTTTCTTTGCATAGAGTTGCTGAACTGATACCGACGGTTCGTATTGAAGCAGTCGAAAAAGAAGAGGAGGAGCTTAAGAAGGCGCAAGCGCATCTTGCGTTGGGAGGTGGAGCTCTTGAGACTGAGGTAAAGAACGGTCAGCGATCTTCGGGGATGCCTATTCATAAGGAAATGAAAGTTGGTAGAAATGAATTCGTCACCATAACAAATGGTACCGAGACAGAAACAGTTAAATTTAAAAAAGCTGAAGAAAGACTCCGATCGGGTGATTGGAAAGTTGTAGAGAAGGTTGTATAGAGAGGAAACAAAGTAATTTAATTCAGGCCACATTTCCGAAGGAAATGTGGCCTGAATTATTAACCAAACCAGAGAAATTAAAAGCTATAGACATATTTCCGTTATGTGGTATAATATAAAGAGATAAGAGATATAACATTGAGGAGGTGTGATATGACTTTTTGTTCATTACATGTGCCACAGTTTGACCACGTCGAGACGTTACGATTAAGGCTGCTTGCGCAAAGGCGTTTGAACGGGTGGAGAGGAAAAGCTTCATCACTTGTAAGTCAGGCAGTTCTCGCTGTCATGCGGGGAGTACTCGATCGTAAGGGGGTTACTCCAAGTGAGGGAGCTATTACCATAAAAGAAAGGAGAGGAAAAATACGACCTGAATTTATGGCCACGTATTTCTCGGGTGGGGCAACCGTGACGTTTCTCGTTATTCCTGACACTGAGCGTGCTTGTGCAAGTGTTCAGGTTCATTCATACGAGACACACGTTCTTGCCTTTTGGCTCGCACTTGAGGTTGGTCAGGGGTGGACTGTAGAAAACCTCTACCATAGCTCAAATGAATAAACCCGTCGGAATTTTTCCGACGGGTGTTTTTTATGGAAAACAAACAGAAAAAGTATATACTAATAATATGAATTTCTTCGCAAGACTTATTATAAGTGCAGCAACACTTATGCTGGTGACCTACATTGTCCCAGGGATCACGGTAGATAGCTTCTATACAGCGCTTGTTGCAGCTTTAGCCCTCGGGCTTTTGAATGCTGTAGTTCGCCCCGTGCTCGTTATCTTAACGCTACCAATTACTATTCTCACACTCGGTATTTTCATTTTTATTATTAATGCGAGTTTGTTTCTCTTTGTTGCATCATTCGTTGACGGGTTTGAAGTCTCCGGTCTTGTGAGTGCACTCATTGGTTCAATACTTGTAAGTATCATCAGTGGTATCGCAAACAAGCTTTCGTAAACCATATCGACAATAGTGTAGATGACGTCATAGTTTCAGGAATAAGAGCTCCCTGTATATATGAAAAACATGAAATTGATAGTAGAGGTGGGTGTTGTTGTAATAGTGCTTGCACTATTAGGAGCTACGTCCTTACTGAGTGGGTATCTCCCCGTTGAAAATCTTATGTTGATTGCAGATGAGAATAGAGTGCTCGGGGCATTTCTTTTTACGCTCATTATGTTTGCAACAACCGTTCTCGCACCACTCACCGCAATTCCGCTTGTCCCTATGGTGGCTCCATTCTTAGGCCCGTTTACAACAGGAGTTGCATGTTTTACTGGATGGATACTTGGTGCGGTGGTTGCTTTTGTGATTGGTAAAAAATATGGACAACCGTTTGTGTCTCGGTTCATTGACATGCAGACAATAAAGAAATACGAAAGCTACATCAAACCAGATATAAGTTTTCTTATGATTGTAGTATTACGTATGGTCGTTCCTGTTGATGTTCTCAGTTATGCTCTTGGTATCTTTACGACGACCATATCACTTCGAACATACACGCTCGCAAGCATGATAGGGATAGTGTGGTTCTCCTTTGCTCTCGCATATGCTGGAGATGCGCTCGTTAGTCGTAACTATGTACTTTTGATGAGTATCAGTGTAGCATCAGTGGTCATTCTCTATTTTTCATGGCGTTATGTGAGGCGTGTCCTTGGAACCACAGAAAATAAGAGTATCTTTAAATAAAATGTTTGTCGATGAATTAGAAATAAAAGTTGTTGCAGGACACGGTGGTAACGGGGTTGTTCGTTGGCGCCGAGAGAAACATGTGGCTGAAGGTGGCCCTTCTGGAGGAAATGGCGGTAAAGGCGGAGATATTTATATGCGTGCGGTGCGAGACTTATCGCTACTAAGCAAATATACAGGCTCAAAGGAATTTCGTGCAACTGACGGGAATGCAGGAGAAAAGAGGAGTAAATATGGTAGGGATGGGGAAGACCTCTACATTGATGTCCCTGTTGGGGCGACGGTCACTGAGCATGAACGGGGGCGCGTTCATGTGTTTGAACATGAAGGACAGATACACAAGATTCTTCTCGGAGGCAGGGGCGGGCTTGGTAATGAGTATTTTAAATCTTCAACTAATCGTGCTCCAGAGGAATCTACTGAAGGGAGACCGGGTGAAAGAGGGACGTTTACCATAGAGCTCTCACTCATTGTTGATATTGGATTGGTGGGAATTCCTAACGCTGGAAAGACAACAATTCTCAACGCTCTCACACACACAAAGGCACGTGTTGGAGCGTACCCTTTTACGACAGTTGAACCTCATCTCGGAGAACTATATGGATTTATTTTGGCAGACATCCCTGGACTTATTGAGGGAGCATCAGAGGGGAAGGGTCTTGGGCATAAATTTTTACGACACATCAAACGAACAAAGACGATCCTTCATTGTGTGTCCTTGGAGGAGGAAAATCCACTTCAGACATACGACCTCATACGTGGTGAACTTGGTAAATTTGACCAAACACTCCTTGAAAAAGAGGAGTGGATACTCCTCACAAAGTCAGATATTTGTCTTCCAGACAAGATAAATTCAGTGAGTGCTTCGTTTATTGCTCGTGGCCTCACCAATGTTCACGTTGTCTCAGGGGTGACTTTGGACGGTGTTAAGGAGCTTAGCGACACACTTGTCGCCCATTTACGCTCTCAAAAAATATAGATTTATCAACGTATTTTGAGACATTTGCTCAAAAAAACCTCATTCGGTTTTTTTGAGCAAATTTTGTATTAAAAAATGAAAATTTGACCGTCTTGACAAAATTGTCTTTCGTGTGTTTATAACTTGTCGTGTTTCCTCGAGAAGGGTAGTATTAGACCCATGAAAACGTATACACCAACAATTGGCATTGAGGTTCATGCAGAGTTGAAGACAAAGACGAAAATGTTTTGCAATTCTAAAAATGAACCGACCGCATTAGAACCAAATTCTCATGTCTGTCCCGTGTGTATGGGGCACCCAGGGACACTTCCTGTCATCAATAGGACAGCAGTTGAGCACGTCCTCAAGGTTGGACTCGCCCTAAAAAGTGAACTTGCTACCTATACAGAGTTTGATAGAAAAAATTACTTTTATCCAGACATTCCGAAGGGGTATCAAATCAGTCAGTACCTCTATCCGCTCGTAAAAGGAGGAGTGCTTCATGGTGTCGATATTACTCGAGTTCACCTTGAGGAAGATACTGCTCGATCACTTCATGATCAAGGTGACGGAAGTGTCATTGACTATAATAGAGCTGGAGTTCCACTTATGGAATTGGTCACCGAGCCTGTTATTCACGATGCAAAAACAGCGGGAGATTTTGCTCGCGAGTTACAACTACTTCTTCGAACAATTGGGGTCTCAGATGCAAACATGGAAAAGGGGGAAATGCGGGTTGAAGCGAATATTTCCGTAAGTGACACAGATACCTTTGGAACTAAGGTTGAAGTCAAAAATCTTAACTCATTTAAATCGGTAGAAAGTGCTATTGAATTTGAGATAAAAAGGCAGAGCGCACTTTTGGATGAAGGGGGTACTGTAGTACAGGAAACAAGAGGCTGGGACGAGGCAAAAGGAAAAACATATTCACAGCGTGTAAAAGAGTCAGCCCATGACTATAGATATTTCCCAGATCCAGATTTGCCGAAACTTAACATGCAGCTATCAGATTCGTTTTCTCTATCTCGCCTAGAAGAGGAAATGCCTATGTTACCTAATAATAAGCGCTTAAAATATAGTGAACTCGGATTAACGATAGAACAGTCAGAGCTAATTATATCTAATATTGAAATTGATAATTTCTTTCGTGAGGTACTTCAGGAGTTTGCTAATGACCCATCACTTTCAAAACTTGCAGCAAACTATATAACGTCTGACGTACTTTCATTGCTGAGTGAAAATAAGAGGATTGATACGTCGTACCCGAAACAATTTGCAACACTAATAACTATGATAAATAATGCAGAAATCTCATCACGTGTTGCGAAAGATTTGCTTTCTGAGGTGCTTTTTTCTCAAGTTGATCCAAAGAAATTGGCTTCCGAGAAGGGCCTTTTGCAGGCAAGTTCAGACGATGATCTGTTGCCAATCGTTGCATTAGTCATTGAGCAAAACGAACAAGTTGTGTCTGAATATCGTGGAGGAAAGGAAAGTGCGCTTCAATTCCTTGTGGGGCAAGGTATGAAAATATCTAAAGGTTCAGCAAACCCAACAGCACTCATTAAGCTTTTTAAAAGAGAAATTAACTAGACTTGTAGAAATTTTAGCTCTCGCTTTGCCGATATACCCAGTATTGGTGCTGTGCAAGTACTGAACTAGGTGTATACTATATTGAATTATGGAGACACTTGTTCTTGATGGGAAGAGCTATGTTAAAGCATCGAAAGCTGCGCGGGAACTTGGCTATGCAACCGACTACGTTGGTCAGTTATGTCGTTCAGGTAAGGTTCAAGCTCACTTGATAGGACGTACATGGTATGTGAATCAGAAAGAGCTTAGTACCCACCGTGTTGAGAAGAAACGCATGTCACGGGTTAAGGCGAGAGAGCAAGCGCACAAGTCGATAGAAGAGCACAGAAGAAAGAGATCAGATACTACAAATAACTATAGAAATATAGCTATTCAGTATGAAAGTGATGATGATGATCTCATGCCAATAACAAAAAAGTTGGTTGTAAAAACGGATGCTAGGCACTCAGAAAACTATAGCAGTGAAGCAGATGAGGGTGATGAAAAAGAGGTTGTAAACAAGGGAGAAAAAGTGATTATGTCCGGCGATGTAACCGTTGTTGATGTTACCGACGGCCCTGTTGATGAAGAATCATTTGTTTTTGAGCTTGTTGAGGAGAAAAAGAAGCGAGAAAAGAAGGTAAAAACTATTGTTCCTGTTGTTGTTGAGGTTGTCGCAGCGCCAAAAAGGAAGGATTTTGCTCAAAAATTGGAGGTGGAAGGGATTGATCTTGATGATGAGGAAGGCCGAGATATCAATATAAATGAAGATATTGAGGAGGATGGGTCGCCTCTTTCATTTGAGTCTGAAAAGAAGCCCAGCACAGAACAAATTGAGGGAAAGGGGTATCTTTTTCGATATGTTGCGGTATTGTTATTTATTTTGATCATTTCAACAATGAGCCTTGCTCTATCTTTAAAAATGACATATTCCGCCGAGGATGACCATCAAACTATTTTTACATTTATATTTTCTCCAAATAGTGCCAGTACTCTTATCCAGAGTAAAATTTTAAACTAAAATCAAGTTTTCATTTAAAATTTTAATTTTTTACTATCCACAAAATACGCGATATATCCAGATATAAATTGAGTTGAGAAGGTATCATATAAGTAAATAGTTTTATTTATTGTGGATACATTTTTGGCACATAATAAAGTTGAGGGTAATTCAATCAGGATTTTTTTTAATGCCAGTGTGGTTGGCCGCATATTTTTTTTGGTCTCTTTTTTCTTCCTCTTCAGCTACTCAGTTTCTTTTGCCTCTGGTGAGGTTGCGACGAGTTCCCTAATGTTCGATAGTACTCAGAGTCAGTATCTTACAAGAACAGCCGTAACACCTACAGATAATAAAAAGTGGACATATAGTACTTGGGTTAAGCGTGGACAGATAGGTACAGGTGTCCATAATTCTATACTTGGAGCATACACAGATGGAAACAACTATGCGAGCATATATTTTGGTTCAGGTGATATGTTGGTTTTTAAACAGGTGTCCGGGGGAGTAAATGCACCGGAAGTAGATTTCACACCTTTGTTTCGAGACCCATCAGCTTGGTACCATGTAGTAGTTGTATATGATTCAGCCAACACGATACAGAGTCATAGGGTAAGAGCTTACGTTAATAATGTTGAGTTGATAGAACAAACATTGTATGGGTCAGAGTCACAAAATCAGGCAAGTTTAATCAACTCTGCAATTGCACACACTGTCGGAAGATATGCAGGCGGTTCTAATTATCATGACGGCTACCTCTCAGACGCATACTTCGTAGACGGACAAGCGCTCAATCCAACTTCTTTTGGTCAAGCAGATTCAAACACCGGTAACTGGATACCAAAATCATATGCAGGGACATACGGTACAAACGGCTTCCATATGAAGTTTAGTAGTTCGACCGCTCTCGGAGCGGACTCATCTGGTAATGGAAATAATTGGACCACCAATGGTGGAATGTCTTCCACTACTAATCAAGTTATTGATACTCCGCTTAATAACTTTGCGACGCTTAATCCAATCGATATGTATCAATCAGCCGCGATAACAACTTTCAAAGATGGAAATTTGAGAGCTGATGCAAATAATATAGCCCAAGTATCCTATGTTAGAAGTTCAATGGCCATGAAAGGCCCAACTTATTTTGAATGGACATTAAATTCTTGGTCTAACTCCAGCTACCCTCACGTCGGAATACGCAGTATAAACGAGCCGATGGCATCACCACCAAGTGATGGTATTAGATATAGTCAAGATGGAACTATAAATAATGGTGGAGGTAATTACACACTAAATGGAGCATCGTTATACACCGCACTATCTACAAATGATAAAGGGATGATTGCGTTTGACCCAGCGTCTGGAAAGATTTGGATGGGAAGAAATGGTATATGGTTTAATAGTGGCGACCCAGCAAATGGAACTGGTTATGTTGCTACCTTCCCAGCTAATGGAGAATATACACCATATATACAACTATCAACTGATTCTACAACATTTAATTTCGGCCAACGCCCGTTCACTTACACCCCACCAACCGGCTTCAAATCTCTCTCTACTGCAAACTTGCCCACCCCAACTATCCTCAAACCTAATCAGCATTTTGATATAGTAAAGTATTATGCAGAAACATCTAACGGAACATATAGTACTGGCACCTTAGCATTCAAACCAGACTTTACTTGGATTAAAAATAGAGATAATGTTGAGAGTCACTATCTAATAGATATAGTTCGTGGTAATACCAACATGACAAATAAGTTTCTTTCATCTAACAGCACAGGAGCAGAGGGGGCAGGTGGTGTTTCAGGAACGACTTTCAGTGTTACTCCAACGGGGTATGAATTTACAGAAAGTAGTATAGGTGCAGGTGAGCTATATTATTCAGGAAGATCTTATGTTGGTTGGAACTGGAAAGCAGGCAACGCAACCACCACCAACACAGACGGAACAATTACAAGTACAGTATCTACAAATCCAACAGCTGGGTTCTCGATTGTCTCGTATACAGGGACAGGTGCAAATGCAACAGTAGGGCATGGATTAGGTTCATCGCCAACTATGATAATACTAAAAAATAGAACTGATGCTTCTACACCGTGGGCAGTTTGGCACTCTGGAATATCAAATACAGAATATTTATATTTAAATTCTACAAATGCAAAGGCAACAGGTGTAAACTTATGGAATAGTACATCATCTACTCCTACGACATTTAGTGTTGGTAGTTCTCAAGATACTAATTATAATACAAAAGAATTTATTGCTTATGCCTTCTCTGAGGTCCCTGGTTACTCCAAGTTCGGCACATACACCGGTAATGGAAGCACTGATGGTCCGTTTTTGTATACAGGATTTAAACCACGATACATTATGATTAAACGTACTGACGCTGCGGGATATAGTTGGGATACATATGACACATCGCGCTCTACATACAATCCTTTAGATCTTCGTGTTTATGCTGATTCGTCTAGCGTAGAAGTTTCTGCGGGGGGAGGTATTGATTCTGTATCGAATGGTTTTAAGATTAGGACTGCTGGTAATTATGACATTAATTATTCTGGAGGTACCTATATCTACGCCGCCTTTGCTGAGACTACGATGCTACCTACCGCGGAAGACACCTTTCCATCGGTGAGTACTCCAATTGTTGTATCTGTACTTGATACTTCGGCAACCTTTGGAGCCACCTTAGACTCAGCAGGTGACAGTCCTGTCACTGCACGTGGAATATGTTATGGAACATCACCAGCTCCAACAAACTGTGTTGCTGATAGTGCTACAACAACAGGAGCATACACCAAGTCGATCGCTGGACTTTCGACATCTACCACCTATTACTTCAGAGGATACGCAACCAATGCTCGTGGCACATCATATTCAAGTGACGGCTCAACGATGACACTTGCATCGGTCATTACTTTAGCACCTCACACCCTAAACCAAGTCACCAACACCTTCACTTCCACAAACAAAACAAACACCGAACTCTTCGCATTCAACCTCTCATCAGGTGATGCTGATGTAACCGGTATAGCTTTCGATCTTCAAGGAATACAGGGGGTAGAAACAGGAGACCTCACTAACTTCGCCCTCTATGAAGACACAAACAATGACAAAACACACGATGGTGGAGATATAGCTGTTGGAGGTAGTGGTACTCCCGTAATCAATGGACAGACAGGTACCATTACGTTTGGTACAACATTTAATGTGAGTACTGACACAGACTACATCCTTGTGGGAGACATTTCCGATATTAAAGTACAAGACAGTATGACCGTTTCACTTATTGCAACTGACATCACGTCAACAGCAAGTGTTGTTGCAACCACATCACCAACAAACATCCAACATATACGTCTTGGTAAGGCGAGTGAGGGAGGAGGTGGAGGAGGTGGTTTTTCAAAACAAATTATTGGCACTGAGGCACCAGCTGGAGATGGGATACAGTCTGATGGAAGTGAAAATGGAAACGGAGGGTCATCCATCGACCCCAACACCGGCTCCACCATCGGTAACGAACCCGGTTTCAACGCACCAAGTAACACTGGCACCCCCTATAGCGCATGGACAGCAGGAGCAAACGCATACAGCTCAGACGGTGTATACACCACAACCTCAGCAAGTAACCAACAATCATATGGAAACTTCAACTTCACAGTCCCTTCAAACAATCAAATCACTGGTATAGCAGTAAAACTCGAAGCCTCAGGCAGTACCGCTGCAGGCAACATATCAGTCAAACTCTCATGGGATGGAGGCAGTAGTGTCACTGCACTAAAAACTACAGGAACCATGGGACTCACTGACGCAATATATGCGCTCGGTGGCCCTTCAGATACCTGGGGTCACTCATGGACACCAGCAGAACTCAACAACGGGCTCTTCACCATTGAACTCATTGCAAACCCGAGTGGAAACACCATTCAGCTTGATGCGGTGCAGGTTAAGGTATTCTACCAAGCAACAGGTGGGGGTAGAGGTGGTGGGGGAATGATATACAACGACCTTGAACCAAAGAACTTCTTTGCGAATGTGTATTCTGCAGTTGGATGTATGTTTGGCGCCTTTATTGATAGGATGTTTTGGTGGTTGTGGGAGTAAAATTGACGTTATTTTAACCTTTTTAGGTAAAAACCAGATTATGTACTGCTGCTCGTGCAATAAAGTTATACACAAATATAAGTGTAGAATTTAGGCACAAAGTTAGTATTGTGCGTTAGAATAAAAGTAACCAAAGCTCTTGGTGGTAAACAATAATTAAACAATTAATGAACATTTTATGAATCACTCACATTTATTATACTCAGCACGAAACGCGTTTGTTGCGGCTGTACTCATCCTTTCTCTGGGAGTGATTTCATTCTTCGCTTTTGAACCATCAATTGGACGTGCAGTAACAAGCGGTCCGTTTTCTGTTACTCAAGAAATCACCAATGAGATCTCTTTTCTCGTGAATGCTACAAATGTGACAATGGCAGGTACCATCGCGGGTATTACGGGAGGTTACGCGACTGGTACAACAGTGGCTGTTGTACGAACGAACAACGCAACTGGTTACAACATGACTCTTGGCTTCAGTAGCACAACAGCAATGAAGCTCAATAATGCGAGTTCGACAATCAGCAACTACACACCAGCAGTCGGTGGTGTACCTGATTATGGTTGGGTTGATAATTCATCGGGACAGGCAGCTGAATTTGGGTATACGGTACGAGCATCGACCACGTCTGAGGTAGACCCGTCGTTCATGAGTAATGGTTCGACACTTTGTAATACGGGCACCACTGAGTCTGACAACAAGTGTTGGCTTAATCCAAATAATACACCAGAGACAATCATCAATACTTCTGGATCTGTCGCTGGATCAACGACGACCATAAAGTTCAAAGTGGCCGTACCTAATGCGCCGTCACCAGCTCTTCCTTCAGGATTCTATGTTGCAACCGGAACCTTGACCGCAGTCACCAATCCGTAGTAAATTTGGGTTTAATTATGTTTACACCTGTGCATCGTACATATGTCTTTATTACTGTATTGTGTGCACTTCTCTTTACGAGTATATTACCTCACGTAGTACGTGCTCAAGAGGAATCTTTAGACGTTGAGGTACAGTCCATTCAAGAAAAAATTGACTTTCTTGACTCAAGTGAAGTCGTTTCATTTTTGAATTTATACCCTACAGAGGGTGTCCCTGGAGGTGGAGATATTCTTGGGGATTTTGTTGTAGGTCCTGGTAAGGTTGATCTAACACTTTCCCCCGGGGAGACGAAAATTGTTGAGATGACGGTCACGAACAGAACAGGTGAACGTCGTCGTTTTAACATTACGACTGAGGACGCAGAGGGTTCTCTTGATACAAACACATCGATTGTTCTTCTGGGTGATGACCGAGGGCCATATTCTATGAAGGATTATGTTTCAGTGTCACATAAAGTATTTGACCTTGAACATAACCAACGTGCACGTATTCCTGTTACCATATCACTCCCTCTCGATGCAGAGCCTGGAGGATTGTATGGGAGTGTTCTTGTTAATACGATTGCTATTGAGGCTAAACAAGGTGATTCAGGTGGTGCTGTACCACAGTCTGCTATTATTGCGAGAATTGGTACACTCTTTTTTATCACGATACCGGGTGCAGCAGAAAAAGAAGGTGGTTTGAAAGATTTTACAACAATAACTAAAAAGATATTTTATCAAAGTAGTCCAATTACGTTTGGTATTCTCTATGAAAACAATGGCGTGATACACCTTGCACCGTACGGTGAATTGCGAATCAAAAATATGTTTGATGAGGAGGTCGGGTATGTTCAGCTTGATCCATGGTTTGTTTTGCCACAGTCGTTACGGCTCCGTGAAGTGTCTTGGGATAGAGACTTTCTCTTTGGCAGATATACTGCGACTGCGTCTATTAATCGTAGCTATGATGATGTTGTTGATGAGTTGAGTTATTCATTTTGGATACTGCCATGGAAACCACTAGCACTTACATTTATAGTTCTCTTCATAGTCTTTTTCTCGATAAAAACATTTTTCAAGCGATTTGAATTTAAACGTAAAACATAAACTATGTGCATTCGTGAAATAATAATCACAGGAGCTGTAGCGGTGATTTTTACGCCAATCGCTATGTCTATTTTTGGGATTGCTGGAGCTCAAGTTATGCAAAGTAGCGGATATCGTATTCAGAGTGACAGCATTAATTTTGGCGGAGGATTATCAACATCGACAAATTATGCATTAGAAGCGACAGCAGGAGAGGTTGCATCAGGGGACGGCGCAAGCGCGAGTTTTAATATAAGGGCTGGATATCAGCAGATGGTCAATTCGTTCATCTCCATATCTGCAGCATCTTCGGTAACGATGACTCCGTCGATTCCGGGTGTTTCAGGTGGTATAGCGAATGGCTCAACATCAGTGACGATCATCACTGATAGTGCTGCTGGATATCAACTTACAATTGCAGCATCACAAAGTCCAGCATTAACTAATCTTGGTAATTCAATAGCAGATTATGTTCCTAGCGGGAATCCAGATTTCTCTTTTATTACGGGAGCAAGTGATTCTCATTTTGGGTATTCTCCATCAGGTGTCGATATCGTTGATCGATTCAAGGATAATGGGGCTGTGTGCGGTGGGGGAGGAGGTGAGGTCGCTCTTGCATGCTGGGACGGTCTAAGTACGGATGACGTTCCTATTGCACGGTCATCATCTGCCAATACACCAAATGGTGCAACGACAACGGTATATTTTAGGGTTGGTGTAGGGGGCTCCGTTGTGCAGACCGGCGGGACATATACTGCCACGACAACACTTACTGCAGTATCATTATGACCGATATAATACGTAAAACATCTGTATATCTATTTTTATCTATCTTCATATTTTTTAGTTTTATATTTCCTACACACCATGTTGATGCAGTAACAGATGACTTCACTGTCCGCACCCTTGTCGGGGGCGATACGACACCACCTTCTGTTCCGAGTGCATTAGTCGCTACTCCGGTTGCTGTGTCGCAGATTGATCTTGTATGGGCTAGTTCTACTGATGACTATATATTGTCTGGATATAACGTATGGAGAGGCGACTCTATTATTGCAACAACAACTCTGACAACATATTCAGACGTTGGGCTCACTGCGAGCACGACGTATAGCTATTATGTAACCGCGTTTGACTCGTCTGGTAATGTGTCAGCCTCCTCAACCATTGTCAGTGCAACAACTCTAAGTCCTGCACCAGCAGCTGCTGTGTCAGGTCAAACGTATGGCAGTTACGTAAGGCAACTTGGTGACGAAATTATTTCGCTCGAAATATTTCCGCAACGAAATTCTGTGAATTTTAAGTACGAGACAAGAGGAAACATTCGAACAGCTATTCGATGGGGAAGGACAGATTCCTATGAACTTGGGTCTCTTGTTGAAAGCACTTTTAAGAAAGGACATGACACAGAAATCACTGGACTCATTCCAAATACAAAATACACATTTCAGATTGAAGGTGAAAATGGGTTTGGAAATTATGGATTGATACATAATGGAACATTTCAGACACTTCCTCCTGAAGATATTTTTCCTCCAGGAAACGTGACGAATCTTAGACTACGAAAAGAAGATGGAGGAAATACACTGTCGTGGATAAACCCGAAAGACCCAGATCTTGTAAAAATTCGCGTCGTCAGGAGTGATCGGTTCTATCCGAGTGACATCGCGGATGGGTGGGTTATTTATGAGGGTCTCGGTACAGAGGTGTATGACGCTGGCGTCGCAAGCAGCTCGAGGCAATATTATTCTGTTTTTACTTATGATGAACTCGGTAATGTCTCTTCTGGAGCAGTCATTGCGACGCCAAGAATAGAAAAAGACGAAGAAACTAAGAATGAAATTGATCCTACAATAAATCTTATATCGTTACGATTTGATGGTATGGTATTTACTCAAGAAGGGAGCTTACTTCCTATTAAAGATGGAAGCGTTAGAATTGACGGCTCGAAACTTCTTACTATATCTATACCGTATGAGCAGGTTCCGGAACATCTAAAGACAATACTGGTAACGGTGATTGACAGTAGAGACCATGGTCGCGAGTTCTCTTTTTTGCTTCGCGTCAATGCAGATAAAACTATGTATAGCGGCACACTTTCGCCATTTGGAACGACGGGTGATTTTCCTTTACGAGTGACAATTTTTGATTTTAAGACAGAGCAGATCGGATACACCGACGGTGTCATTGCTTCCTATGTAAGCCCAATACACTCTGGATTAAGCTCAGAGGGGTTTTTTAGCTCGATAGTTCGATTTATATCATCTGGAGATGGTATGTACTCGATATGGTTTATTGTCCTCCTCATCCTTCTTCTTTATTTTGGGCGACGACTTGTACGAACACAGTGGTGAAAATATATCTGTGATTGATAAATAATATTGTACAAAATAATAGACATTAGGGAGTATGTAATTGTTTTTAACATTCCCGAGAAGAATAGGTCTACACATGGGATATACTAGGTAGAGAAGCTATAAGTAACATCATTCAACAAACATTATGAGTACAAGGAAAATTCGCGTAGCGATAAATGGGTTTGGCCGCATCGGGAGAACATTTTTTCGTATGGCCTATGGGCATCCTGATATTGAAGTTGTCGCAATAAATGATCTTGGTGACATAAAAAATCTTGCGTATCTGCTTACGTACGATACTTCATACGGAAGAAGTCAGTTCACTGTTGATTCGGGTGAGCAGGTACTTGTTGTGGACGGGAAAGAAATTACTTGTACAAGTGAACGAGATCCGCTCCGTCTTCCGTGGAAGGCTCAAAATATTGATATCGTTGTTGAATCGACTGGAGTGTTTACTTCATACGAAAAAGCAAAAGTTCATCTTGAGGCTGGAGCAAAACGTGTCGTCATTTCTGCGCCAGTGAAGGATGATCCCGGAGTCGCTGGAGTTAAAGGGAGTACTATCCTCATGGGTGTAAATGACGATGCTCTTTCAACATGCGACATTAGCTCAAATGCTTCATGTACAACAAATGCAACGAGTCCGCTCGTTGCAATCCTTGATGCTGAGATTGGTATAGAAAAAGCAATCCTTAACACGATTCATGCATACACCGCATCTCAATCACTCGTTGATGGACCAAGCAAAAAAGATGTACGCGAAGGAAGAGCAGCGGCACAAAATATTGTTCCATCATCAACAGGTGCGGCTATAGCAACAACACTTGTTCATACCGACCTTAAAGATAAGTTTGACGGAATTTCTATTCGTGTTCCAGTTCCTGTAGGCTCATTACTTGATATAACATTCATAGCAAAACGTAATACTACGGTAGAGGAAGTAAATGCTGCCCTTGAAAAAGCAGCAGAAGGTGACGCATGGAAAAATCTTTTTGCAGTTACTAAAGAACCGCTGGTATCTTCAGATATTATTGGTGCGCAATTTGCCTCAATAGCTGATCTTTCATTCACCAGAGTCGTTGGAGGAAATCTCGTGAAAGTACTAGCTTGGTATGATAATGAAACAAGCTATACGAGTACACTTGTTGAGCATGTTCGTGCTGCAGGAGCATTACTCACAAAACAATAATTATTTGTATGACCATTTATTTTGCTACCGATCATGCAGGATTTGAATTAAAAGAAAAACTTATTACCTATGTACGTGATGAGCTCGGGTATGATGTTGTTGACTGTGGCGCGCAAGAGTTTGTTGACGGTGATGACTATCCAGAATATATACGTCTAGCAGGGGAAGCTGTATCTAAGAGTCCGCATGATTCAAAAGCAATTATTTTTGGAGGATCTGGACAAGGAGAGGCAATTGTTGCGAACAGATTTCCATACATACGGGCAATTGTTTATTACGGAGGAAATGATGAAATCATTCGGCTCTCCCGCGAACATAATGATTCTAACGTGCTGTCCTTAGGCGCTCGTTTCCTTACGGCTTCAGACGCAGAAAAAGCTGTCGCACTGTGGCTTTCAACACCGTTCCGCGAAGAGGAACGACACGTTCGAAGAATCGGACTTATTGATTAAAATAGAAGTATTATGGCGCAAATTATTCCTGCAATTATCCCGAAGTCACAAGAAAATTTAATACAAATACTTTCTCTCGTTTCATCATTCACGCATAGTGTCCAGGTAGATATCGTTGATGGTGAATTTGTGCCTTTTGTATCATGGCCATATACAGAAAATGCGTCTCTTTCAGAATTGGCTTTAGTCATTAAAGATTTTGATGTTGAGATCGACTTCATGATTCTTGGTCCCGAGCTTGTTGTTGAGGAATATCTCAAGGCCGGTGTTACAAGTATTGTTGTACATCTCGAGAGTACTAAAAATCTCGATAAAATTCTTGCACTCAAAGAAAAATATTCCTTCAAACTTGGACTTTCAATTGGTAACGACACAAATCTTTCGATTCTTACCGAGGCTATTGAGGTCGCTGATTATGTACAGTTAATGGGAATCCAACATATTGGATCACAAGGGCAACCGTTTGATATCCGTGTGCTCGATCGTATTAGGGAATTGAAGTCAAGGTATCCAACACTTCCGATTAGTATTGATGGTAGTGTTAATATGGAGACGGCCTCACTTCTCGTTCAGGCAGGTGCAGATCGTCTCGTCTCTGGATCTGCTGTCCTTAAGGCTGAAGATCCTCAGATAGCTTATAAATTACTTAAATCACTGTAGCTTGTTGTGTGTGTCTTCTATTAACATGCAAACGATATGATGGAGTAACAGAAAGCGGTATACTATTTTAATATGCATTATCTTACAGATGAAGATGTTCGTTCATTAGAACTCAAGGCGAATGAAATACGTCAAAGCGTGATTGAAATGCTTGTTGAGGCTGGAAGCGGACACACAGCTGGGCCACTGGGAATGGCAGACATCTTTACACTCTTGTATTTTGAGATTTTGAGGCACAATCCCAAAGATCCTTTTTGGGAAGATCGAGACAGACTCATACTTTCGAATGGACATATTTGCCCAATACTTTATGCCGTAATGGCCCATTCAGGATATTTTCCCGTTTCTGAACTTTTAACACTTCGTAAATTTGGATCAAGGCTTCAGGGGCATCCCCATAAAGAAACGTTGCCTGGAATTGAAACAAGTTCGGGACCTTTAGGTTCCGGAGTTTCTCAGGCTGTAGGCATGGCACTTGCTGAGCGTATTAATAATCCGTATTCATCAAAATATTTTTACTGCCTTACTGGCGATGGGGAACTTGATTGTGGACAAATTTGGGAAGCAATGATGCTCGGAGGAAAGGAGAAGCTTCATAATCTTATTGTTATTGTTGATCGAAATGGTATTCAAATTGATGGATATACAAAAGATGTCATGCCACTCGAGCCACTTCGAGAAAAATTTGAGTCATTTAATTGGGACGTTCAGGAAGTCGACGGTCATAATATTCGATCAATTAACGATGCGATTGGAAAGGCACAAGCCGTATACAGTCAACCGTCAATTATTATTGCACATACAATTCCTTCAAAAGGAATTGATGTTTTTGAACGAGATTTTAGATGGCATGGTAATCCTCCGGGCCTTGGTCCAGAAGACTTTGTGAAGAAGTCAGAACAAGCGGCGGTCGCACTTAAGAAATTACGTACTCTCAATGGATATATCAACACACATGAATATGAGTAATACCCTATTAGCACAGCACGTGAACCCAAATCTGTTTAACAGTGATGTTGAGACTGCGCCAAACAGAAATGGATACGGCAATGGTTTAAAAGAGGCAGGAGAACTTGATGAAAGAGTGGTCGCTCTTTCTGCTGATCTTGTTGGATCAACAAAAACAAATATTTTTGCCGAAGCGTTTCCTCAGAGATTTATTCAGGTTGGTATAGGCGAACAGTCTCTCGCATCTGTTGCATCGGGTATGGCCGCTATGGGGAAGATTCCTTTCATTGCATCATATGCAATGTTTTCTCCGGGAAGAAGTTGGGAGCAGGTCCGTACTACAATTGCGTATAATGGATCGAATGTAAAAATCATTGGTGCTCACTCGGGCATATCTGTTGGTCCGGATGGGGCTACTCATCAGGCTATTGAGGATATTGCAATTATGCGCGTCATTCCACGTATGGTTGTTATTGCACCTTGCGACGTGCATGAGGCAGAACGCGCTACACTAGCAATCGCGAAGTATGTCGGTCCGGTTTACATGCGGCTTGCTCGTGAAAATACGCCTGTAATTACAACTATCGGTTCTCCATTTGAAATAGGAAAAGCAGATATTTATCTTACTCGAGATAAGGCTCACAAAAAAACCGTAGGTATTATTAGTACAGGAACAGTCACATATCAGGCTCTTGTTGCTGGACGGACTCTTAACGAGAAGGGAATTGGTGCCTCAGTAATGCATATGGCAACAATTAAACCACTTGATAAAGCTGCTGTCCTTGCTTTTGCTCAAGAACATGATGTCATAGTTACTGTCGAAGAACATCAGCGAATGGGAGGGCTCGGATCCTCTGTCTCTGAATATTTAAGCGAGGTGTTTCCAAAGAAAATACTTCGAATGGGAGTCGATGATGTCTTTGGACAGTCAGGAACACCGGAAGAACTTCTAGCTCATTATAAAATTGACAACGCTTCAATTGTAGAGGGTGCTCAAAAATTTCTTCAGTAATTTCTTCTGAATACAAAAAAACTATCAGATTATATCCGATAGTTTTTTTGTATTCAGTAACTAAAGTAACTTTCTATACCGCTTTAGGAACATAATTTTCCGGAGCATCCTTAAGATACTCTTCAATTTTTTCTCGTGTTAGGAGCCCTGCTTGAGCGCCAATTTGTTGAACGACAGACATTGAATTTATTGGACCCCACGCAAGCGCAGTTTTTACATCATGGCCGAGTATTATGGCGCTGGTAAATGTTGAAGAGAAAGCGTCACCGGCTCCAGTCCTTGAAATTGGCTCTTTCGGATCTGGATACATTGGCATAAACCATACCGTATCCCCATCAAGAGCAAAGGCGCCATTAGGTCCATCGGTAATGACAGGAATTTTTGGTCCAAGCAAACGGATACTTCTTAGGAGTTTCGGAATGTCTTGTTCTTCGGTATTTAAGATTTCTTGAGCTTCCTCCTTGTTACAGAAAAAGATTTCCGTAACAGCGTATAGGTCTTTAAGTTCCTCATACCCAAGTCGAATTTGGAATGTTCCTGGCTGGAATGAAAGTTTTGTTTCAGGATGCTCAGAGAGGAATTTTGCAATTTCATGATGAAATGCAACCCCGTTTTCTCCAATAGATGAGAAGTATAAGAAACGAGGAGGAAGTCTAAAATCAGGTAAAGAATATGGATATTCTTCATGTTTGATGAGGATGGTTCTCTCCGCCCCGTATCGTAGTACGTAGTGATAATTTGTATTTTTACCCTCATGAATCTTAACAAAATCGGTATCAATACCATTTGACCTTAGTGTGTCGAGGCAGTCTTTTCCGTTACGATCATTTCCAAGATTCGCAACGAGAGCAGAACGAAGACCAAGTCTGTGTGCTGACACTGCTGCGTTTGGTGAATTTCCCACAGCGTTTACGATGGTAACTTCATCATAGGGAAGCTTGCCGCCAAAGTCCATTTCAAGTTTTTTTCGACCAGTCTTTTCATTAGTGGTAACACGAGCGTCTTTGTCAGAAAGTTTTATAAAAGCGTCGATGGTGATATCTCCTATTGCTATGAAATCATATTGTTGTGACATATGTAGGATATTGTACCACCTCATCGTATGGTCATGATACAATAGTGTGATTATTTAGTAGTATTTTTCTAATCAATTCTTAGATTATGGCACTTGTATACATAACACGACACATTCCAGACATTGGTATTAATCTCTTACGAGCAGCAGGTCACACCGTAGACATAAGTGAGAAGGAGGGGGTACTTACTGAAAAGGAGCTCCTCTCTGCATTAGCAGCGAAGCCTTACGATGCAGTTGTTTCACTTCTTACTGATTCTATTAATAAAGATGTATTTGCCGCTGTACCGACAGCAAAGATTTTTGCAAATTATGCAGTTGGGTATAACAACATCTCACTTCCTGATGCTACTGAAGCGGGTGTAACCATAACCAATACACCAGGCGTTCTTACTGACACCGTTGCAGAATTTGCAATGGCACTCATACTTTCTGTGGCTAAGAGAATTCCAGAGGCGGACAGGTTTACTCGTGCAGGGAAGTACGATGGATGGGCTCCAGAACTTTTCCTAGGCAGTGACCTTAAAGGAAAAACCCTTGGTATTTTGGGAGCTGGCAGAATCGGTTATGAAGTTGCAATGCGTGCACATCATGGTTTTGGAATGCATGTCATTTATAATGATATTAAACGCGGTGAAGAATTAGAAAAACAGACAAAAGCGACATTTAAAGAAACAACTGAGGATGTCCTGCGAGAGGCTGACGTTGTCTCAATCCATGTCCCACTTCTACCAAGTACGAAGCACCTTATAAATGCTGAAAGATTATCTCTCATGAAAAAAAATGCATATCTTATCAACACCTCACGAGGCCCTGTCATTGATGAGGTCGCACTCGTCGATGCTCTTAAAAATGGTGTGATTCGTGGAGCTGGACTTGATGTTTTTGAAAATGAACCAGCACTTGCAAAAGGATTGGCATCTCTCGAAAATGTTGTAATTACAGCACATATTGCCTCAGCATCTGAGGAAACGCGAAATAAAATGTCAGAGATTGCAGCGCAAAATGTTATTGATTTTTTGAACGGCGAGACACCAGAAAACGCTGTAAAGCAATAAAGCAAATGAGTTGCGAGTTGAAGATTTCCTATCGTATGGTATGGTAGTCGTCATTAAACTATATTACGTATGACATTTTCATTAAACGTTGAGACAAGAACGGAACGCGGTAAACAACTTGGAAAGCTGCGTAATGCGGGGAGACTTCCTGCAGTTATGTACGGTCCGAAAGAAGATACTGTGTTACTGACAGTAGACAAGATTGCATTTGAGAAACTTGTAAAAAAGACAGGTGAGTCAAGTGTCATTACCTTAGAAGGACTCTCTTCTCCAAAAGAAGTACTTGTTCGAGGTGTTGCATTCGACCCATTACGTGGAGGGGTTATTCATGTTGACTTTTATGCTATTGAAGCAGGTCAGGAAATTACCGTTGATATCCCACTCGAATTCGTCGGGGAAGTTCCAGCAGTTAAACTTGGAGGAACTCTCACGAAAGTACTTCATGAGGTTGAGGTTACTTGCATGCCAATTAATCTCCCACAACGTATCACAGTTGATGTTACAGTACTCACTGATTTTGAAAAACAAATTCATGTCAAAGATCTCCTTGTGCCAGCAAATGTAAAGATTGAAAATGATCCAGAAGAGGTTGTTGCGCTTGTGCAGGCGGTTGAGGAGGAGAGTGAAGAGCCTACTGTTGTTGATATGGATGCCATTGAGGTGGAAAAGAAGGGTAAGACAGAGGAAGCATCTACAGGCGAATCAAAGTAGTTAGTATCGTACACAAAAAAAACAGCTTCAGGCTGTTTTTTTGTGTACGTGTACTGATAGATTCAGTATGGTACGATTGTATACATGCGGATACCGTTTGTTGTTTTATGCTTAATGGTCTTGGGAGTTTTTTCTGTACCCCATAGTGCAAACGCGCAAGCCTCTATTCCATCGATCTGTAATGACGATGTTGCTGGAAAAACAGAAGATCAACTGAAAGCTGATCTTGCTCTCTGCAATGCTGAAATTGCAAAATGGCAAGGTGTTTTAAGTGGTACGAGGGATAGGGTCTCATCGATTGATGGTGATGTTAAAGCACTTACTGCTAAAATAAAATCTGCAGAGGCAACTATAAAATCAAAAAATATTGCAATCTCACAGTTATCAAAAGATATCAGCCAAAGAAGTCAAAAGATCTCAGAACTTGAGGTACTTATTGATGAGGGAAAGAAGTCACTCGCTCAACTAATTCGACGCACGAACGAAATAGATAGTTACACACTTGCAGAGGTTGTTCTCGATAGTAAAAATCTATCAGATTTTTTTGTTGACCTTGATTCTTTTTTCTCTATTCAGCGAGGACTTGAAGCTCATTTTGCAAAAATTCGAAAAATGATTTTAGAAACGGATGATGAGCGTCGTCGATTAAGCGATGTCCAGAATCAGGAGTTGGATGCTAAATATGTTATAGAAACAAATAAAAAAACTATTACCAAGACTGAACAACAGAAAAAGGAGCTTCTCACAGCTACAAAATTAGAGGCGAAATCATACGAGCAAATAGTTGCTGACAGACAGGCAAAAGCTAGTCAGATCAATGCAGCACTTTTCCGTTTGAGAGGTGTTGATGGTGGAGGAATCCCATTTAAGGAAGCTTTGCTGTATGCACGAATTGCCTCTTCATATACTGGTGTGAGGGCGGCATTTATTCTCGGAATCCTGCGGCAAGAATCAAACCTTGGTGTAAATGTCGGACAATGTCTTCTTGTTGATCCAAACACAGGTGCAGGGAAAGGAAAAAATACCGGAACGCCGTTTGCAAATGTTATGAAGCCTGAACGCGATGTTCCGTATTTTCTCGAGATGATGAAGCGGTTAGGTAGAGATCCGTATGGAACCCCGGTGTCGTGTCCGCAGTCGATTGGATATGGAGGAGCTATGGGCCCAACACAGTTCATTCCATCAACATGGAAAGGGTATGATGCGAGAATTGCGAGTGCGTTTAAGGTGTCCGTGGGTGACCCATGGAATCCAGAGCACGCAATCATGGCAACCGCGATGTTCCTTCAAGATCTTGGTGCTGGACGAGGTGGGTATACTGCGGAGAGAGAATCGGCCGGGCGGTACTATGCAGGAGGAAATTGGGCAACATATGGACTTGGGTATGCGGCAAGCGTTCTTGCTCATGCAGAGACGTATCAGGCCGATATTAATTTCCTTGATAATAAGTAGGCATGCCGTTGTGTTGCGAAATATAGCAATTCTGGTATAGTGTTCCCTGCATGAAAAAAGATATACACCCAAACAATTATCGCACTGTCATCTTCCACGATAACTCAAGTGGAGAACGTTTTCTTGTTGGCTCGACAATCCAGGCAGAGAAGACTGAAAAATGGACAGATGGAAAAGAATACCCAATAACATTTGTTGATGTGTCGAGTGCGTCACATCCATTTTATACTGGACAGGAGAAGGTAATGGATATTGCAGGACGTGTTGAACGATTTAAGGCTCGAGCATCAAAAGCAACATCTCGGACAAAGAAGGCATAAGTACACTATGTGGAAAACCGGGGAATTTATTCCCCGGTTTTCTCTTTAGGGAGATATGGTACTCTATAATTTATAGTATGGAATTTACAGAAGAACAGTTGGCGTTATTTAGAGAAAATCAAAAGACACAGTTTCTCTGTGGTCAGTTTGATGAGCTTATAAAAAAAAGAACAGAGGCGCAGGCACTATTTGAGGCAGACGAATCGATGCGTGAACTAGCCGAAGAGGAAATGAATGATCTTGATGGGCAACTAGATCATTTGTATACAGAAATGAGTCGAATTATTGAATCTACTAAAGAGGAGGAAGCAAAACCATACGGGGTCCTTCTCGAGGTAAGGGCAGGTGTCGGCGGAGAAGAAGCAGCACTTTTTGCAGAACAACTTTCGCATATGTATCTCCAGTATGCAGTGATTCGTGGGTGGAGTACGAGTAATATTTCTGAATCACGCGCAACGCAAGGAGGATACAAAGAAGCGACGTTCGAAATTGTTGGACCTGATGTATATGACGAACTCCGGTATGAAACAGGGGTGCATCGTGTACAACGTATTCCAGTAACTGAGAAGTCTGGGCGTATACACACCTCGACTGCTTCAGTAGTTATTCTCCCAATACGAAAAAAATCAACAATTGAGGTTAATCCAAGTGATATTGAAATTGAATTTTCACGTTCGGGTGGTGCAGGTGGACAAAATGTAAACAAAGTTGAAACAGCAGTACGACTTATTCATAAGCCTACCGGTGTTGATGTGCGATGTCAGTCTGAACGTAGTCAGCTCAAAAATCGTGAAAAAGCAATGGTGCTTCTTATAGCGAAACTTGAAATGCTCCATGATGAAGCGGAGACAAAAAAACATGCTGCAACACGAAAATCACAAATTGGAACAGGTGACCGTTCAGAAAAAATCCGTACCTACAATGTGCCCCAAAATCGTATTACCGACCACCGTATAAAAGAATCATGGCATGCAGTGTTTCAGATACTTGGAGGTGACATGAGTGCAGTAGTTGCCTCGCTCAAACAAGCATCACAGGAACTAGATGTTGTTGTCGAGTAACTAGGAGATGGTTTGGCTGTAAGTCATTTGCCCGCTTTCCGGAACCTTCCCGGAAGCGGGCAATATTTTTATAACAGCGAGTAATTGTGCCGTTGCAGAAAGGTATTCTGTGTGGTAGCATTCCATGTGCTCAGTAATTGAGCGCATTTTTTAATTATGAATATAAATCACACATCGGAGAAAACACTTATCGAGCGTCTTTTTGACGTTGGTGCGCATTTTGGATTTACTAAATCACGGCGGCATCCAACCGCTGCTCCGTACATCTTTGGAAACAAACAAGGAACAGATATTATTGATCTTGAAAAGACAGTGGCGTCACTTGAGGTGGCAAAAAATGTATTAAAGGAAGCAGGTAAGGCGGGGAAGACGGTTCTCTTTGTAGGAACAAAAGAGGAAATTGTTCTCACGGTAAAAGCACATGCGGAGTCAATCGAGATGCCGTATGTAGTAAATAGATGGGTAGGAGGAATGCTTACTAATTTTTCCGAAATTAAGAAGCGAATTCAACGACTCAGCGATCTAACGGCGCAAGGAGAGTCAGGAGAGCTTGAGCGAAAATATACAAAAAAGGAACGTGTTGTTATTGGAAGAGAATTCAATAAGCTTACAGTTAATTTTGGCGGAATTCAGAAAATGGACCGAGCTCCATATTTAATGGTTATTGTAGATCCTCGGCATGATTCAATTGCTGTATCTGAAGCACGAGAACTAAATATCCCTGTGGTAGGTATCACTAGTTCAGATGCAAATCTTAGACTTATTAAATTTCCTGTTGTAGTTAACGACGGACTTCAAGCTAGCGTTGCACTTATTCTTTCTGAACTTACTGAGGCATACACAGAAGGAAAAACGGAATTCGTTCCTGCCAAGAAAGAAGAGATACGAAAAAGCGTACGGTAGGTAACTGACAAAGAACAAACTTTATACATAGTGATATAAGCTCTTTTAATTATGGAAATTACATCAGCACAACTTAAGGAACTACGAGACCTTACGGGCATTTCTGTCATGCAGTGTAAGAAAGCTCTTGAGGAAGCAGCGGGTGACATGGACAAAGCAAAAATTATCTTACAAAAGAAAGGAGGAGAAATTGCCTTAAAGAAGTCCGACCGGGAACTTGGTGCGGGAGTCATAGGAAGTTATGTACACTCAACGCATGAAGTTGCTGCTTTTGTCTTGCTTGCTTGTGAGACTGACTTCGTTGCTAAGAATGAGGAATTCATCGCACTTGCTCGTGAAATTGCAATGCATGTCGCTGCGCAGAATCCGTTGTATGTAAATCGTGCTGAAGTTGATGAGGTCGCACTCGCTAAAGCACGCGAGGTCTTTATGGAAGAGGTGAAAGACAAGCCAGTAGATATGCAGGAGAAAATTTTAGCTGGTAAACTTGATGCTTATTTCAAAGATCGCATTCTCCTCGAGCAGCCATTTATCAAAGATCAAGAAAAGGCTGTTGGTGATTTACTGAATGCGGCAATGCAAAAATTTGGAGAAAATGTTGTAATTAGGTCAATTACACGGATGTCTGTAAAATAAAGTACATGGATGGGGTATTAGAAGGATTGCTTATAACTAGCTCTGTACTGATTCTCCTTACAGTACTTTTTAGGTATGAAGAAGTACGAGGTGTGAGATTTGGGGAAAGATTTCGTATTCGAGCAGATTTTTTTGTTCTCAAGATTGTTCATTCTCTGCGAACCAAGGCACGATTTTTTCGTCGGGATTTCCTTAAACAGATCTTTCGCTACGGATTCCATACAGTTTTATTCTTCATCCTTAGACTTATTGAAGGGTTTGAGAAATGGTTGCGCACCGTAATGAGGACAAATAAAACTATGGCCCGAATTGCTGAACGAGAAAGTGATACGCTGAACAAATTAGAAGAGATTGCAATCCATAAGATAGAAACATCTCTTACTGAAGAGGAGAAACAAATTCGGAAAGATAAGACGTTGCAAGGATTATAGTTGCATTTTCCATCCGTTTCTTACATAATAGCCTTGCGCTAAGCTTAAGCGCTTTTATTTTGCACAAAGGAAAATGGAATCCTAAGAGCCACCTTAGCTCAGCTGGTTAGAGCAACGGTTTTGTAAACCGTAGGTCCTCGGTTCGAATCCGAGAGGTGGCTCTTAGGATTTTATTGTGTCAGTTTAGCGAAGCTGGGTGGAGCTAAAACAGTTTGAGATACTTTTGTAAGCAATCTTCAGTTTAGTAGCCACTCGTTTGAAAAGGAAACCGTATCGTCTTACAGACGCTGTACACCTTTCGCAGAAACTGCTCAAGGCCTTGCGAACGTGATTCTGCACGTTCTCACCTCGGTTCGAATCCAAGAGGTGGCTCACGACAAAAACTCCCCCGAGGGAGTTTTTTAGTGCCACCCCAGAAAGCAAACTGTTTTGCTTTCGTTCGGATTCGAAAAGCGGAACGATGTCGCTTCTGCGACACGTGAGCTAGGGCAGGAAGTTCTTAGCGAGTTGGCGAGCTTAGAAACTTGCGCCGAACATCCAAGAGGTGGCTCACGACAAAAACTCCCTCGAGGGAGTTTTTTAGTGCCACCCCAGAAAGCAAACTACTTTACTTCCACTCGAGGTCCACCTTGCTCTAAAAGTCCTTGATAGGTGCAATTTTTTGAGGGGATGGATGGATTTGTTGCTTCATAACATATTGGCGACAGTGGCTTTCATTATTATCAAAATGGAGCTATACTCAGCTCCATAATGGCAAAAAACCAACATCTGCTTCCATATGCAGCACGTCCTGATTTTAGGGTGGGGCGCGCTGAAGAGCTTACCGGAAGAGATAGGCGTCTATACCGATTCCTTGAGATTCTTCCTGGTGCTGCGTCTTGGTTCTCTCTTGTTGGTATGGTTCTTGCGTCTATATACGCACCATTTTTTGCGGCATATTTTATTATTGCCTTTGCTGTATTTTGGGTATTGAAGACTGCATTTTTGTCGTACCATTTAAGGCACAATTGGAAGCGCCTCAAGCATCACATGACAATCGATTGGAAGGTCATGATAGAACGCTTTGAGTGTGGACATTTATACCAGCTAATTATTTTGCCTTTTTACAACGAGCCGGAGGAAGTCATTGATGCATCACTCAAAGCTCTTAGTGAGGTAAATTACGACAGGAAGAGTATGATCATCGTCCTTGCACGGGAAGAGCGAGCAGGTGAAGCGTCTCGTCTTGTGGCAGAAAATATGAAAGCAAAATGGGCAGCGACTTTTGGCGGGTTTCATGTTTCATCACATCCGGCAGATATTCCTGGAGAGATTGCAGGGAAGGGTTCCAATGCAACGTGGGCAGCAGAAGAGGCTCGGAAACATATCCTTGACCCTCATGGTATACGATATAACCATACTCTGGTTTCTATTTTTGATATTGATACCGTTGTTTACCCAGAGTACTTCAATTGTCTTGTTTGGCATTTTATGACGGCGCCACGGCCGCTCAAAAGTTCATTTCAGCCGGTACCTATTTTTAATAACAATATGTGGGAGGCGTCTGCTCTTGCTCGAGTTGTTGCCATGTCGAGTACATTTTGGGAGATGGTGCAACAGGAGCGACCAGAACGTATGGCGACATTTTCATCACACTCAGTAAGTTTTCAAGCATTGTATGAGGTTGGGTATTGGCAGACAAACATGGTGAGCGAAGACTCTCGTATTTATTGGAATCTTCTTATTGCAAATAATGGAGAGTACGATGTGATACCTCTATCGTACCCTGTATCAATGGATGCAAATGTCGGTAAAACTTTTTTTGGTACCATCAAAAATATTTACAAGCAGCATCGACGATGGACTTATGGAGTCGAGAATTTTGTCTATGTTGTGTATCACTTCACAAAAAATAAGACGATACCACGCGGGAGACGTATTCGAATTGCTCTCCAACAAGCAGAAGGATATTGGTCGATGGTGACGAACCCAATTATGCTTATAATTTTGGGCTGGGCGCCAATATTTTTTGGAGGACGGGTATTTCACGAGACGGTGCTTTCATACAATTTGCCCATTGTCGTTCGCGACCTCCTCATTGTAGCTATGTTTGGTCTTGTCATTTCCTCAATTATTTCATTAACACTTATTCCTGAAAGGCCTGGAAACAAGAGTAGGTTCCTGTACGTAGTTATGGCGTTACAATGGGTACTTGTTCCAGTTACTATGGTCATTTTTAGTGCCATTCCAGGACTTGATGCCCAAACGCGACTGATGCTTGGTAAGTATATGGGCTTTTGGGTCACTCCGAAACACCGAGATGGTCCAGTACAGATTTTAGAAAAGGTATAATATTATGCTACCCTTGAGTGATATGGATTCACAGATACAGGTAAAACCTTTGCCATATAAGACTCGACAAAAGACATTCGGGCTTTTGTTTTTGGTATTTATTGTCGCTATACCTTTTTTGTATTTATATGCAACAGGATATCGATTTGATTTAGATAAACCAGCAAATTTTGTAAGTACAGGCGGAATGTATATAGCTGTCGATAGGACAGGAGCTGAAATTTATATTGACGGAGAACTTGTTCGAGAAACGAGAGCTTTTCGAAAGGCATTTTATGCACAAAGTCTTGATCAGGGAACACATCGTGTTCATGTGCAGAAGGAAGGAAGTCATACGTGGGTAAAAGAGCTGTACGTATCAAAGCATCTTGTTACAGAAGCTGAAGCGTTCAATTTACCACTTGTACCAAAGGTGCGCGTTATATCAAAATGGTTGACGGCAACAGGTACAGCAATAATCAGTACACCTTTGACACAGGCCTCATCTACAAATAATGTTCTTGCAACAACAACGAAGAATACTGTTAAATTTACACAGAACGATGAGTACCGTACATTGCTCACTAATTTTGGGACTACGACGAGTACGTCGACGAAGAAAGAAACTATAGTGGAATCCATCAAAGATATTATGCTGGGAACCACTTCCGTAGCTGCATCTGAAGAAGGGCAGAGTACGACTACTGTTATTTCGAGTGGTGTAAAACTTTTTAAGCAAGGAGATGAATTGTTTGCGAGATGGGTTGGGTCGTTTGAACAGATGCCATATTATTTCTGTGCACCTGACTTTCTTCCTTATTCAACATCATCGATCGATGATAGTCTGATGATTGACGAAGAAATAGATATTATTGATAACAATATCTCTGTTGATGGAGAGATTACTATGCACCCAGTACAATCAGTACCAGCGAATATAGAATGTGATCCAATAATTCGTATTGATAATCAGTCACAGGATATCCGCGAGTTTAACTTCTTTCCTGGAAGTACCGATCTGGTTGTTGTTGCTTTGGCAAACGGTATTTATGTTGTAGAGATTGATGATCGTTCATGGCAAAATGCGCAACCGCTCATCCTTGGAGATAATCTGCGTATGTATATTGAGAATGGGAACATTTATGTGTACGATGGGGAACTAATATATCAGGTATTTATGCAACAGACATAATTATGATTGAACCACAGCAAGGCCACAAACATCCTTTAAGCCATATGATTGCAGAAATCAATGTTATTTTTGCTGACATAGGCTTTGTTTTTGCTGAAGGTCCAGAGGCTGAGCGCGAGCATTACAATTTTGACCGTCTCAATGTTCCGAAATATCATACGTCTCGTGATATGCAGGATACTTTTTGGTTTAAGAATAAAGACGTCGCTGCGCCGACAGTTCTTCGTACTCAAACTTCTCCTGTACAAGCACGATACTCAGAATCACACATGCCGCCCATTCGAGTTATTGTACCAGGAAAGGTTTTTCGCAATGAGGCGACTGACGCGACACATGAAGCACAGTTCTACCAACTGGAAGGACTCTTTATTGATCGAGGAGTGCACGTTGGTCATTTGAAGGGGGTGATTGAATATTTTTTCTCGAAATTTTTTAAGGGCGATGTTGAGGTTAGGTTCCGTCCAAGTTATTTTCCCTTTGTGGAGCCTGGATTTGAAGTTGATATGCGACTCAACTCCGGAAACTCAAAACTTGTCGGTCGATGGATTGAAGTGATGGGAGCTGGTATGGTACATCCGAATGTACTCAGTAGTTCAGGAATTGATCCGAAAGTATATTCAGGGTATGCATTTGGTATAGGAATCGATCGTCTTGGTTTTATGAAATATGAATTTGATGATATCCGAAGTCTTTATAATGGCGACCTCCGCTTTATTAATCAATTTTAAGTATGAAAGTTGTCTACGATTGGCTTAAAGAATATGTAGGGGAGGAGATTCCCTCAGTTGAGAAACTTGGTGAACTTTTTACATTTCATGCGTTCGAAATTGATGGTATAGAAACTATTTCTGGACAAAGCGTTATTGATGTTAAGGTCCTTCCAGACCGCTCGAGTGATTGTCTTTCCCATCGAGGTATTGCATTTGAGTTAGGGGCACTTATTAAAAAGTCCCTCACTAAGGATATTTTACGTGGCGAAGTTTCTCTTACACCAATTACTAAAAAGGTTACGGTTACTTTAGAGAGTCCAGAGAATTGCCGACGCTTCAGTGCGGCACTTATTACTGATGTTACCGTAAAAGACTCACCTACTTGGCTTAAAGAACGACTTGAAACGCTTGGACAACGCTCTATTAATAACGTTGTTGACGCAACAAATTACGTTATGCTCGCACTCGGGCAACCGCTCCATGCATATGATGCCGAAAAATTTCCTCACCAGAGGGATGTTTGGAATTTTGGTGTGCGTATGTCTCATGAAGATGAAGAAGTAACCACACTTTCCAACGAAACGTACACCCTCACGGAGGGGGGTGTCCAACTCATCACCGACGCAGCATCAGATACTGCTGTTGGTATTGCGGGTATTAAGGGAGGTAAGTATGCAGAAATAGATGCTAAGACAACAGCAATAATTCTTGAAGCTGCGAATTTTAATCCGCAAGTAACGCGAAAAGGAGCTCAGGCAATTAAATTACAGACCGACGCCTCAAAACGTTTTGAAAATGATATTTCGCCAGAACTTATTCCGTATGCACTCAAGGAAATAACAGCACTTGTTTTGGAAATTGCTGGAGGAACTCTTGATGGATTTGTTGATGAGTATCCATGTCCAGTATATAACCCAAAAGTTACCGTAACGCTTGCACAGATTAATGGATTGCTTGGGGTAAATTTAACTCCTGGTATAGTTGAGGATATTTTTACCCGGCTTGGATTTTCTTTTATTGCAGTTGATGGGAGTTGGGAGGTTGTTGCTCCGTTTGAACGAACAGACATCACTATTCCTGAGGATTTAATTGCAGAAGTTGGGCGTATATACGGCTATGAACACACTGTTTCTGTTTTACCCAAGAAACAGCCATTGACTGAATATAATTCGCGGCACTACTACTCCGAAAAGATTAGAGGAATACTTATTTCGGAAGGTTTTTCTGAGGTGATTACGTCGTCATTTAGAAATAAGGATGATATAGAACTTCAAAATGCTCTCGCAAGCGATAAGCGATATCTTCGTAGTCAACTTGGTAACAATATTCGCGAGGCGCTGGATCGTAATATGCCAAACATCGATCTTTTGGGAATCCAGTGTATGCAAGTGTTTGAGATTGGGACTGTGTTCCAAAGAACTGAAGACAAGAGTGATGTTACTGAACATGTTTCTCTTGCCTTGGGGGTTAGGCTGAAACAGCAGGGAAGTTCTCCAAAAGATGACATCCGTCTCCGTGAGGTACTTAAAAAGATCGAAGAGGTTTTAGGCATTGAGGTTGAAGCAACTGTTGCTGGAGGTATCCTTGAGTGTGATTTTACAAAACTTGTATCGAAGTTACCAACGCCAACTGCATACGACGAGTATGTCCCCGATAACTCGACGCTTTTTGCTGCGTACTCGACATATCCGTTTGTATCGAGAGACATCGCTCTCTGGGTACCAGAAGAAATCCAGATTGAGGAAGTTGAATCATTGATTAAAGAACATGCAGGAGTACTTCTCACTAGAGTCACACTTTTTGATCAGTTCGCAAAAGAGGGGAAGGTTTCGTACGCATTTAGGTTAATCTTCCAGTCGTTTGAAAAGACACTTACTGACGAAGAGGTTGGTGTGATTATGGAAAAAATCTCGAAAGAGGCAGAGAATCGAGGATTCGTCGTTCGGTAGGGAAAATATACGATTTCTTCTATTTTTTGTACCCAAATATACGATACTTTTACCAATTTTCCACGAGACAAAACGGCTCAAATTTGCTATACTATCCTTATTGAGCCTTGGTGCTCATTTTGTTTATATTGTACACACTACCGCTCGTAACAAAACTTTAGCATGGCAAAGAAAGAAGACAAAAAATCAACGAAAAAAGGTTCATATAGTGCTGATTCTATCCAGGTGCTTGAAGGTCTTGAACCGGTGCGAAAGCGCCCTGGGATGTATATCGGAACAACTGGCCCCGACGGACTACACCATCTTGTGTGGGAAGTTTTTGACAACTCGAGGGATGAGGCAATGGGTGGTTTTGCAAACCGTGTGGAGGTCGCCCTACTTCCAGGAAATTATATTCGCGTGGTTGATAACGGACGAGGTATTCCCGTTGATATGCACAAGCAGACAAAGGTCTCAGCACTTGAGACAATCATGACGACACTTCACGCAGGAGGAAAATTTGGTGGAGAAGGCTACAAAGTTTCTGGAGGACTTCATGGTGTAGGTGTATCTGTTGTGAATGCGCTTTCGACACATGTTATCGCTGAAATTCATCGTGATGGTGGATACTTCATGCAGGAGTACACCATTGGTAAACCGCGGACAAAGGTTAAGAAAGTTGGACCATCAAAACTTCAGGGTACAGTTATAACATTCAGCGCAGATGGTACTATTTTTCCTGAAATAGAATATGACTTTAAACGAATTGTGTCTCACCTGAGACAGCAGGCATATCTTGTGAGAGGGATGAAGATTTCTGTTATCGATGCGCGCCACATTGGAGGAGAAACTGAAATGTCGGAGAAAGAAGTTCAGAAATTTATTGAGAGTGTTCAGGGGAAACAGTACCTTTCCGACAATCACTTTGAGGTTCCTCATGAACATTTCTATTTTGAAGGAGGACTTAAATCACTCGTTGCCTTTAATAACCAGTATCAAAAACCAACGCACAGCAATATTTTCTATGTTGAAAAACAAGATTATGATTCAGCAGTACTTTCAGTTGAAGTAGCACTTCAATACGTTGATGACATAACCCCCCGTATTAGTGCTTTCGCAAATAACATCTACAACCCAGAACATGGTACGCATGTTACTGGTTTTAAGACGGCGCTGACTCGGACTCTTAATAACTACGCAAAGAAAAATAACTTTTTCTCAGTAAAAGATAAAGATACAGGATTTACTGGAGATGATGTTCTTGAGGGGATTACCGCTGTCGTGTCAGTAAAGATGCCGGAGATTCAATTTGAAGGTCAAACAAAATCCAAGCTTGGATCAGTAGAAGCGCGAAGCGCTGTGGAGAGTGTCTTTGGTGATGCTTTTAACGAATACCTCGAAGAAAACCCTGATGATGCAAAATCAATCATTAACAAAGTGATCATTGCTGTAAAGGCTCGAAAAGCAGCCAAAGCAGCTAAAGATTCAGTCTTAAGAAAGGGAGCGCTTGAAGGGATGACACTTCCCGGCAAGCTTGCAGACTGTCAATCAAAGAGTGCTGAAGAATCTGAAATATTTATTGTGGAGGGAGATTCTGCTGGTGGATCAGCAAAAATGGGGCGTGATCGTCGAACACAGGCGATTTTGCCACTTCGAGGTAAGATTCTCAATGTTGAGCGAGCTCGTCTCGATCGCATGCTTGCTTCAGAACAGGTAAAGAATCTCGTTGTTGCACTTGGTACAGCAATTGGAGATGTTTTTGATCTTTCAAAACTTCGTTACCACAAAATAATTATCGCAACTGACGCTGATGTTGATGGTGCGCACATTCGTACACTTCTTCTAACACTCTTCTACAGATACTTTAGACCAATTATTGATGGTGGATATTTGTACATTGCTCAACCACCACTCTATAAAATCAGTAAAGGAAAGGCTGTAATGTATGCGTACACCGATGAAGAAAAAGTTAAGTTTCTCGGTGCGGACGCAGTAGTAATCGAGAGTGATGAGCCAGAATCAGAAGGTGATTCTTCAGAGAGCGGTGATGAAGAAGTTAAGGAAGAAGTTGCAGGGAAGTCACAGAAGGTTCGAATCCAAAGATATAAGGGTCTTGGAGAAATGAATGCAGAAGAGCTATGGGAAACTACGATGAATCCAGAACATCGCGTTCTGAAGCAGGTGTCTGTTGTAGATGGATTCGAAGCAGATAGGGTATTTGATATTCTTATGGGAACAGATGTTTCAAGTAGGAAATCATTTATTCAGTCCAATGCACACATGGCAAATCTTGATGTGTAGAGTATTCAAATAAAACAAAAAACCACGTGCCGAGCGGCACGTGGTTTTTTGTTTTAGAGTAACGTTAGTCTTGCAGTGCAACATGCCACACAGACATATTGTTATTTTTGTTTACGTCTTGTGAAGAATAAACCGTTGTTGGAATTCTAACGAAATCTTTTTTCACACTGTCATCAATGGTAAAGCCAAGCGTAAATTCAACATGTTCCTGTGGCTTGAGTGCTACTTGTGGATCTGATTTATAGATGCCACCACCAGGGAGTACTATGCTAAAAGTCCACGTTGAAGATGTCTTTGTTCCAATATTACGAATATCAAATTTAATTGCATTTTTAAGATCGTAATTATAGGTAGGTGTGTAAACAAATACGTTATTTTTGAGAATACCACTCCCAATCATTTTAACCTGTAAATCGGAGTATCCGTTTGGATTTGATTGCGGGTAAATTATTTTTTGTGTAAATACAGGAGTGGTTGCTGCCGGCTTTTGTACCGCAACTACTGCAGCTTCTGGTTCCATAATTTCTCCTTCAGGAATAGTGACGGTAGTCTCGTCAGTAGTTAGTTTTGTATCTAATTCCTCCATAGCAAGAGATTCACCTGTAGGTATTGCAGCGTTTACAACGGTTACTTTTGTCTCACCAGTAACTGTTGTGCTGCCAACTTCGTTCGTAAATCTGACTTTGAGTGGAATGTCACTGAATCTGAGTTCATCAGAATTAACACTGAGAAAAAGTCCATTCACCGTTGAGGGAAGGGAAAGGACATCAGTACAACTTACCGGCACAAGATCACCCTCAGCACTTCGAACAAGGAGATCTACTCCGTTGGTGCAGGTGTAGCTGAAATGATATTCACCTGGTTCTTTAAGATCAGTCCATGTCACTTGGAATGATTCATCAGAGTTAACAACTGATTTCTCTGTAGAGAGTGAAAAATCCTCTGATGGCCGATACTGTGAAATGTTCTGCGCTATAGACGCGAGTGAAGAAAAAGCATGAGGCGCACGCTTAATACCCTCTGCAGCAAGCCACACAAGAAAGAAAATTGTGGTAAGAAAACCAATAATCGCAATGATCTTGATTGCTGGCTCACGTAATTGTGATGTTTTCATACGCGGCATACTACAATGCATTTTTTATACTGTCAATAGTTTCATATTCCTAAAAGAGGGGTAGTATTCATAGAGGCTAAAACAACTACTTGACAAAATTGAGAAATGGGGTACTATTTAAAGCTAAATTACTGAGCAATATGGAAGACATGATACATAAAGATAACGAATTACGAAATATGTCAAAACTTGAAGAGAGGATAGTTTTTTTCTTTGTGTGTATTGGTATTATTTCGATAACATATGGTGTACTTTTTGTACTTGATTTTCTCCCAGAGAAGAAAGTGCTTGACACTGATACTGTCGCGCTTATGGATGAACAGCTAGAGAATCTTGAATCGAATGAAGTAACAGCTCTAGATGAGGAGTCCGTTCCTGTTGAAGCTCTGCCAATAAGCATTATTATTGACTCACTGGATAAGAAAGTAACAATTCTTAATCCAGATACTGATTCTATTTCAGCACTTGATGAAGCCCTTCTTTCTGGCGTTGTCCGCCATCCAGATTCAGCGGATTTTAATGAGAAGGGAACTATTTTTCTTCTTGGACATTCGAGCTATCTTCCGGTAGTAAATAATAAAAACTTTCAAGCATTTAATGGAATTCAGAAACTTAAATGGGGAGACACGATTCGTCTTCGTTCATCTGATACTGAGTATGTCTATAGTGTTGCAAGGGTTTACGAAGCAAAGGCGACAGATGCTGAAGTGAAGATTGAAAGAGGTGTTTCAAGCCTCATACTTTCAACATGCAACTCTTTTGGTACAAAAGATGACCGATTTATTGTTGAGGCTATGTTTGTCGAGTCACATAGTTTTTAACCCCTATTTTTAAGTGGAAGCTATAAAAGCTTTAAAATAAGCCACCTCAGACCCTTGACAAGAAAATTAGTACGACGTATAATATATAGATAAGGTTCTTCTCTTGATGATCTAAAGGTATATTGTTCTCTCACAGGTTAGGCATATGGTAGTTGGCTTTTTGAATGGAAAAGTTTTAAATCTTCTTTTTAGGAAGCCACCTGCGAGCACATTGTGCGCAAAGGGAGGGTATAAGTCTGCATGAAGATGTAGACATTGATCGTTGATTTTAAAAGGAGACCATCATGGTCGTCAAGACAATCCGCGCCATAGTGGCGCTTCTTACCGTAGCAATGTTTGCTGGATGTGCCCAAATGGGCGGCGGAGGCGGTGCTGGGTCCTCAGAAGGACCAAGCGCCGCAGCTGTCGTGGCAGCACAACAAGTCGCTCTACAAGAGCAAGCCCGGGCGCAAGCAACTATCGCACCTTCACCGCTGGTTCAAAAAACCAGCATAACCGAACCAGCGGCAGCAAGATTGCCGTTGGCGAGAAAGGGAGAAATCTCTTCTACAAAGGTGCTCGCGAAGAACATTCGCGAAGCACTTGCGAAGGATCCTTCCGGTAACAAGAGGTTGGTCAAGGGGACCAATACCACAGCAGCTGGCTTTCTTGCTTCAGTGCAAGCCGCCGGTGGCACGGTGAATGGCCTCGAGGCACTTCCTGTATATCTTGAGTCGCTCATGGCTCGTGATATGCCTTCGGGCAAACTTACGATGTCGCGGGTGTTGTACTCGGCAGGGAAAGGTGTCGAGAAGTATCAGCTCGACATCAAGAATGGCTTCACACGCTTGGCGCACAAGGGAGAAAAGGGGTGGTACGACGCCAATACGGGTCGCCTTATTCTCGCTGGTGACTGTAGCAACAGTCCTCTCAGGTTTACCGAGGGGCCAGTTGCAACAGTGCCTGTGCAACAAGCACAAGCGACACAGCCAGCTCTTCAGTGCGGCGACGGCAAGAAGTATTTTGTCGTTCGTATCTTGCAAAAGGAAGCGATGGAAGTCGCAGGCGTCAGGGGAGCGGTCGCCGTTGAGCGGGCGAAGCGTCAGTATCATGACGGCGCATCACTTTCGGGTACATTCGCTGCTGAATTCAAGGCGATGCTCGACGCGGGGGAGTTGTCTCGGAGCACAAAACCCCACAAGGTTTCAGTGAATCTACTGAAGCCAGACGGTGGTGTGGTCGAAGTCCTTCCCTTCGGTGCCGTCGTGGGAGAATATCGCAATGAATTGCCCAAGGAATTTCGTGGGCAGGATCAAATGCAGGTAGTTTTTCCCGAGTCGATCAAGCTTCTTCATTATCCCTTCAAGGATATGAGGGAGATGCGATCAAGCTTCGTCAATTGCGTGAATGTTTTTTACGCAATCGAGAAGTAATCTTCTGAGGTTGAGTAGCAGGTGCGCTCGCGCACCTGCTACTAATCTCTTTTTTCATTCTTTCAATATTCTTACGTGCTGAACGTAGGTGAGAATATTCAGAAGTATGAACAATATTTTAGAAAATTATTTATTGCTATGAAAAAAATATATTCAAAAATAAATATACTAGTACTTCGAGGTAGTCTCGTTGCGTTTTTTCTCGTTGTATTTTTTACTCAAAGTATAGGATCTACACTTAGTGCTCAATATGCTTACGCCGATGAAGGGGGAGTTGGGAGCTCAGTATTTGTTTACATTGATGAGGGAGGTGTAGGAAGTAGCAATTATGAACCATGGCCTGATATCGACTATGGTGCTTATACAGAAGGAGGGATTGGGAGTAGCTATGGTTCAGTTCAGTCTGTCACAAGTAATACTTCAGGTGCAGCCGTGTCATATGAATACATAGTCCAGTATGAGAATAGTCCATATGCATATTCGTATGCCCCGACAACATACTCATATAATCCGACGACGTATGGTTCATATCAGTATTCATACGCCCCAACAAACTACTCATATAATCCAACAACATACTCAGATAGATCATCAACATATTCAACCTATGATTATTCATATGATCCAAAAATATATAATGATTATGGTGACGTGCGATGTGATATTGATGCGAGTGATACACGTGTAGAAAAAGGTGATCGAATTACACTTGATTGGAATACGACGAATGCAGATGATGTTCGTATCAATCAGGGTATTGGAGATGTTTCTGATGATGGAAGTAGACGAGTCACGATAACGAAAGATACAACCTTCACACTTACGGCGCGCAATGGTTCTGATACGAGAACATGTCGTGTACAGGTTAGGGTTGACGATGATTCAGATGATATTCCTCGTTGTCGACTTACTATTTCAGATACCCGTATTCAGGTGGGAGAGCAAGTAACGCTCTCATGGGATAATCTTCGCACCGATCGACTTGTCCTTCGAGATAGTCATGGAATTACCATCGCTGATTCAAAGTATGATCGTACGCTCGATGAAGATGCAGGAGCACTCTTTCTTCGTCCAACAAGGCAGACAGATTATGTGGCAACGGTATATAACGGAAATGAACGACGAACGTGTACTGTTGGTGTGCAAACTGACAACGTGGTAATTACGAGTGTGCGTTCACAGGGTGGTATTCCACTTGCTGGGGTTCCATATACAGGTTTTGAGGCTGGTCCAGCTCTAACAACTTTCTTTTATCTCGTCCTTATAATTTGGGGGGTTATTATTGCCTACGTCCTTGTGATAAGAAAAAAAGTACTTGTAAATGAACCTGACGTCCTTGATGTATATACAAAAATGACAGAGACAAATATGCCAGAGATTTCTGTCGATATGTATGAACAATCACTAGCAACACCAAGTAATTTACCCATTGATACTGATGAGAGTCAGGATGATGAAGACTCTCCATTACTTGATGAAACATTTCAAGCACTCGAAGGCTACGCACATGAGCATAAAACACTTGTTTCAAGTGAAGCACTTCGCTTTATTGAATCACAAGGAGGGACTATGGAAGCGCAGGTTGCAACTCTTGATCATGTTATAAAGTTGGCGAAAGCGCGATACCCAATAGAAAATGGATGGACAGTTCTTAATAAAGATCGAGTAATCACCCTACTTGAATAGGTGGGTGACTACCGGATCAGCCAGACGTATATGTCTGGCTGATCCGGTAGGAGGTGTTATATTGACATCGATACCATTATGCAGTATAGTTTTGCACAAATAAGTTCTCGGGGCGTTCTTAATTTTTTTCGGTCTCAAACCGAAAAAACAAAAATTGGTAGTTGGCTCGCTGTATAGAAAATTTCTTTTAAAATTCTATTTAGGAAGCCGCCTATGATTGATGTAGGGGGAGGCGTCTGCATTTTTGTGGACACGTTCATTGATATGAAAAGGAGGTCGCACCATGACAAAACTTACGTGGCGTCGCTACTGGTGGAGTGTCATGATTGTGGCACTCCTTGCATTTATAGCAGGAATTGATTCTTCACCAAAAGTACGTGCTCTTGCAAAAGGTTATTACCAACTGGTGATTGACCTGAAAGGAGACTTTGCTGGAGCAGTCAAGGCACGCACTTCACCTAACAGCGAGTTTGAAAAAACTGTTGTTATGAAAACAAAACCTAGAGAGAGTCCTCCAAAACTAGAGGAGTCTTTGGAAGGTTTGACTCCTGAGCCAGCATCAAAAAAGGCTGAGTCAGAGAAGGTTGTGGTCCTGCCTTCGAAAGCGGAACCATTACCTACGAAGGTGAAGAAGGAAAAGAAGCAAGCGAACAAACCTGCCAAAGAATCCTCTTCGAGGAAACCTGCAGTTGTGTGTAGGGATGTCGATGTAGGACCATCCAAGGCAGACGCCATTCTTGGGATTCCTCCCAGAAGTGTATGTTCAAACTCATAGAAGGAGGTCGCACCATGAAACGTAACAATTGGTTTTTGCCTGTTGTGGCAGTGCTTGCACTCGTCACGAGCGGATATGCCTTTGCAGCATCGTGTACCAAGCACGAACAGAAAGGCTGTCTGGAAATTCAGGTCCTCAATGTCTCGTGGGAGAAGGGAAATTCAAACCTTCAAGGACTAGACGGGCCGCCAAAAGATGACGACGACAGACTGAGACGCACCAAGAGTCTTGGGCCGGATTTGCTCAAGGCATACGAGAGAGGTGATGTCGAAGCGGCAGCACCTCGGTCGTACCATGTCTTCTTTTGGAAACCGAACATGGACATCACGACTGAAGCGATGGCATCATGGCGGTTGAACGGGAAGATAGTTTCACGTGGGGATGTTGAGGAGGTTACGGGGAAGGTCCCAGGGCCAAAATCGACTGGGCTTGGAGAACCAAACCGCGTCTATAGGGTTTGGGTGACTGGAGAAAAAGCTTTTGCTCTTTCATTTCAGGCACCGTGGGACCTGTTCACCAAAGATACGGTGATTATGGTCACCCCTGAAGGCGGGAAAAGTGTCCATCCAGGGAACGGAAAAGCGCTCTGGATCATGCCAAAATACCTGAACGAAACAATCAGGGTCGGGGCGTGGGATTGGGTATTGATGGCCTTTGTCCTCAATCCTGAGTGAGGTTGTTCTTTTGAAGTATGGATCTATCCAGCAGTCACACGAATGTGTGTGACTGCTGGATAATCTTTTTTATTCATTCTTTCAATACTCATGCGTACATGATGTAGGTGGGAGTATTTAGAAGCATGAATCAATAATAAGTATGAAAAATAATATTAAGACAAGTAGCAAAATGAGTACCTGGATGTATGTGTGTCTTACTGCGCTCATGCTTATGGTTGGACTCTATATAATTCTTCCTTCATTCGTATTAACAGAAAGAGTTGAGCGTGTTGTGTATACCACAATGAATGCTGATGCGTTTGGTGGAGGTGGAGGTGGTGGTGGTGGTGGAGGTGGTGGTGGAGGCGATGCAGGTCCTGGTGTCGGAGACGCCGGCAGCGTTGGTGGAGGAGAAGGCGGAGTTGGAGTTTCTGCAGCTGCTGCACCAGCTGCGCCTAGTTCCCCTGCATCTGGAGGAGAAGGTGGGGTTGGGTCAAGCGTAGGAGCTTCAGGAGCATCTGGAGGAGAAGGTGGAGTTGGGTCAAGCGTAGGAGCTTCAGGAGCATCTGGAGGAGAAGGCGGAGTTGGGTCAAGCGTAGGAGACTCATCTAGTGTAGGTTCCTCTGGAGACACTGGAGGAGCTGGAGATACTACCTTGGCACTTGCTCCAGTCGTACCACCAGTAGTGCCTCCAGTCGTACCACCAGTAGTGCCTCCAGTAGTACCTCCAGTGGTTCCACCCGGAGGTGGAGGAGGGGGTGGCAGTAGTAGTGGTGGAGGTGGAGGAGGTTCAAGCTCACCTCGATGTGTTTTTACGGTTTCTGACAACGTTATCACTCTAGGTCAAACAGTAACGCTTTCATGGAATAACACGAGAACAAATAACATTACTATCATTGACAGTCTTGGTATTGTTTTTGTCGACACTGTTAACGCACCGATTTTTGATGAAGATACAGGAAGTGTCACCATTACTCCGATTCAATCAACAACATATACACTTACAGCAATACGTGGAGCACGTACTCGAGATTGTTCCGTGGATGTTTCAATCGTGGATTTAAATAGTGCGAGATCTCAAGATGGAATTTCTCTATCTCGAGTCCCTTATACCGGCATTGGAACAAATCTTTCTATAGTATTCTTTGGCGGTGTTGCGGCATGGCTTGCATCTGTAGGATACGCTCTCCATATTCGACGCAGAAAAGTAGTTACGGAAAAAATATAAAGATAAGATTATAATAAAAAACACAAGGCGCTGCCTTGTGTTTTTTATTTGCAGAGAGCCAGACTGCCTATAGAATTTTTGCTTCTATTTCAGTAATAAGATGATTGCCAAGTCTGCTCAGTGACATCTCTACAGATTCTCCTTTTCGTGATTCGAGAGTAACATTTTTCGCCTCAACTTCTTTGTCTCCGACAACAACAAAGTACGGAAGTCTGTCTTTTTTTGCGTTTCGAATTTTCTTCCCCATAGATTCGTTTGAGGTATCGAGAGAAGCACGAATTCCAATTGCTTTAAGCTCTGTGTAGATTTGTGCTGCGTACGCGTTATGTACTTCAGAAACAGGGATAATTTTGATTTGTTCTGGAGAAAGCCAGAGTGGGAAGTTGCCGCCAAAATGTTCAATAAGGAACGCTACAAACCTTTCGTGAGTAGAGAGTGGTGCGCGATGGATTACGAATACGTCGGTAGCTTTTTGACCATCGGCACCAATGTATGACAAACCAAATCGTTCTTTTGCAATGAAGTCGAGTTGGATTGTTGACATTGTTTCTTCTCGGCCAATAATGGATTTAAATTGTACGTCAACTTTAGGGCCGTAAAATGCAGCTTCATCGTCAACTTCGATGAACTTAACTCTCATTTCAACCAGTACCTCGCGGATAACGCTTTCAGCATGTTCCCAACTTTCAGGCTCATCAAAATATTTATCCATACGGTTTGGGTCCCATTTCGAAAGGCGGAACCAATAATCAGTGAGACCAAATGTCTTAAAATGATTCATGGTGAGCTCTAGGACAGATTTGAATTCTTCTTTTATCTGATCTTTTCTGCAGTAGATATGTGCGTCATTCATATCGAGTCCACGAACGCGAAGAAGGCCTGCGAGTGTCCCAGAACGTTCATTGCGATATACGGTACCGTACTCCGCGAGTCGAATAGGGAAGTCGCGATAACTTTTTGGCGCATGCTGAAATATTCGGTGATGATGTGGACAGTTCATTGCTCTGAGGTAATAGGTTCCATCATCCATCTCCATTGGAGGGTACATGTCTTCTTTATAGTATGGAAGGTGCCCTGACGTTAGAAAAAGTTCTTCCTTTGCAATATGTGGTGTACTTACACGCTCGTATCCAGCTTTTCGTTCTGACTCAATAGCAAAAGTTTCTATTTCAGATTTAATGATATTTCCTTTTGGCAACCACATGACGAGGCCTTTACCAACCATTTCATCTATAAAAAACAACTCCATTTCTTGACCAATCTTTCTATGGTCACGTTTTTTTGCCTCCTCTAGTTGAGCTAGATAGGCGCCAAGCTCATCTTTTGTGTTGAATGCAAGTCCATAGATACGGGTAAGCATCGGATTTTTTTCACTCCCGCGCCAGTATGCACCAGCGAGCGAAGTGAGTCTAAATGAATCAATATCAATATCGGTTGATGGAGAGTCACAGTGACCACCACGACAGAGATCGGTAAACTCAAAATGACCTTCACCTACGGTATAGAGAGTAATTTCTTCACCAGCTTTCTCAAGCTCATCGATGAGTTCTGTCTTGTAGAGATTATCTTTGAAAGTTTCTCGAGCTTCATCTGCAGTTACACTTTTATGTGAAAAATTTTTCCATGAAGAAAGTGCCTTCTTCATATTTTTTTCGATATTTTTTATATCATCATCTTTTGGGGCGGGTCCACCACTAAAATCAAAATCATAGTAGAAACCATTTTCGATAGCGGGGCCAATAGTAGGAAGAGCATGAGGGAAATCTCTCCGTATTGCGAGGGCAAGGAGGTGTGCGAGAGTGTGTCTTTTGTATTCCAGATTTTTATCCATATTACTTTGGGAGCTGTTCGCTGGAAAATTTCTTTGTCAAAACTTTGATTTTTTCCTTCATCATACGTAGAAGTATGTCTCAGTCACAAATCTTGTTTTTCCTCGAACTTTCCTCAGCGGACAGCTCCCTGGTTATTTGTACTATTAATATATAACGAAAAAACGTCCGAGCAAAAATACGCCTTCGTCGTTTTTTTGCCCGGACGATCTTTGCATTTCTGCAAGCCGCGGTTCCACCGAGCTTCCGGTTTATGGCCGACGCTTTATTCACAGATTAGGGAAGAGAATCTTCCGCACTATTCCAGTTAACTGGAATAGTGGTACTGGCGGTTGGTAGGCGCCACAACTTCTGTCCTATATATCCTAGCGTGTTCGTCGGTATTGTCAATGATGCCTTGGATGTCTATTCTGTTGTGAGTTCTTTCGGTGTTAGATCTTTTAGTCGCTCAATAACGATGGTTGGTTCCTCGTTCCTCATTGATAGTTTTCCCTGGAGTGCAACACATGATCCAGGAATAAGGAGACTTTGATGAGCCCTATATATTTCTGGAAAAGCGACGAGTTCGATATTTTCTATTCCATCACTGAGAATAACAAATGCCATACGGTCACCTTTCTTTGTAAGAAGCTCACGTACTGTCTCAATCATTCCTGCAGTCACTACAGGAATGCCATTGCGTGTTTCTTTTTTAAGGACGCCAATACGTGGACGCTTTGCCAACTCTTCCTTGAATGCATCAAGTGGATGTCCTGAAACATACACGCCCAGAAGTTCTTTTTCCCAAAGTAACTTTTCTCCTTTTGCTGCTGGGGCCCCTGGTTCAAGTGTGAGTGTAAGGACTGATGATCCAGCAAGATTACCAAAGAGTGAGTCCTGGGCAGATTCCTTTCCGTGTAAGTGTTCTTTATGGTAGGCGAGTATTGTTTCGAGGTTGTGCATCATCGTTCCACGTTCTTCAAAGCAATCAAATGATCCAGACATGATGAGTGCTTCAAGTGATTTTTTGTTGAGGTTCTTACTGGTCACGCGAGACAAAAAATCCTGTAGTGATTGGTACGGGCCATTTTCTTTTCGCTCATCAATGATTGACTCCGCAATACCTTCACCAAAATTTTTGATGGTTGTGAGTCCGAATCTGATTTTAGCATTCACCTCATACCCCAGGGCACCCTCTCTGCCTTCGGCATTCACCTTGTCTTTTGCGGGAACGACAGAAAAAGGCCCGAAACTTTCATTAATGTCAGGGGGAAGTACTTCGATATCCATTCGGACACACTCGTGGATAATCTCTGAGATTTTTTCTGTATCACCAGCGTCAGCAGTGAGTACGGCTGACATATATTCAACAGGGTAGTTCGCCTTCATGTAGGCTGTCTGGTATGCGACTCGTCCATAGCTTGCTGCGTGAGCCTTGTTAAAACCATACGCGGCAAATGGCTCAATGAGTTTCCAGAGTTTGTCAGCGTGTGCTGAACTGAGTTTTCCATGCTCGGTAAATCCTTTCAGAAGTTTTTCTTTCTCAGCTTCCATCACTGCAGGAATTTTTTTACCCATTGCTTTTCGGAGCATGTCAGCTTCAAGCCACGAGTATCCAGCAAGTTCACGAGCAATCATCATGACGTCATCTTGATAGGTTATAACCCCGTATGATCGATCGAGAATTTTTTCAAGTCGTGGATCGATGTAGGTAATAAGTGAAGCGTTGTGTTTTCTTTCGATATATTGTGGAATCGATTCCATAGGACCTGGGCGATATAGTGCAACCATCGCATTAATATCGTGGATGCTTGTTGGGCGAAGTTGTTTAAGAAAAGCTGTCATTCCAGTCCCATTGAGCTGGAAGAGCCCCATTGTTTCTCCTCGAGCAAGCATCTCAAAGGTCTTGATGTCATCAACGTGGATTTTTTCAATATCAACTTCAACTCCATGAATTATGCGCACACGACGCACTGCCTCTGCAAGAATAGAGAGATTTTTGATACCGAGGAAGTCAAATTTAAGAAGACCAACCCCGTCTTCACCTACGGAGTGCATTTCATATTGCGTAATAAGCTTGCCTGACTTTGGATCTGGTTGAAGTGGTACAAATTCAGTAAGTGCCTGAGGTGCAATAACGACGCCGGCAGCATGTACACCAACGTGTCGAACACGACCTTCAATTTGTTTTGCTAGATCAATGACTTCTTTTGTGTCAGGATCTTTTTTGTAGAGTTCTTTAAGGTCAGGCTCAATCTCTAAAGCTTTTTCGATTGTCATAGGAAACCCTTGGCTTCCAATTGGGATGAGCTTGGCTATACGGTCGCCGGTTGAGTAGGGATGACCAAGTGCACGAGCAACGTCTCTTACTGCAGCTCGTGCCATCATTGTTCCGAATGTGCCAATCTGCGCAACGTTATCTGTACCGTACATAGCTCGAGCGTAATCAATGATTTCATCGCGACGATTGTCGGCATAATCCATGTCGATATCTGGCGCCGAAGGACGTTCTGGGTTAAGGAATCGTTCAAAGGGGAGCTTGTATTCAAGTGGGTCTACGTTCGTAATACCAAGTACGTATGTCGTGAGAGATCCTGCGACAGACCCTCGAATTGTTGTAAGGATTTTTCGCTCACGTGCTTCTCGGATGAGATCTCCAACCACAAGAAAGTATTTTGCGTAACCTTTCATTTTAATGACCCCCAATTCATAGTCGAGACGTTCCTTTACGATTGGGTCATCAAGTGAGAGTCCTCGCCACGCAACTCCTGCATAGGCAGTATCGGTAAGTTCGGTATCAGGCTCTTTTCCACTTTTAATTTTGTAGTCAGGGAAGTACCACGTTGAGCCGAGACTCATCTCAACGGTACATTCTGAAGCAATCTCCACAGAGTGCTTGAGGGCTTGTCTTTCGATATCAGTATGAAAAAGTTCTTTTGCTTTTTCTTGCGATATAAATGAAAAATTTGGAGCAAGTTCGCCTTCTGTGTCTTGTGTTTCCACAACGCCACCGCTCTGAATTTTAATCATGGTCTCGCGTGCGAGGTAGTCACTTTGGTTGAGATAGTACACATCGTGGGCAGCAACTAGTTTTGTATTTGTTTTTATACCAAGATCAATAATATTTTTCTGAAGTTCCTCATGGTCCTTGATTTCTGGATGGTGAGTAATTTCGAGGTAGCAATCATCTCCGAAAATACCTTTGTACCAATCGAGTGTCGCCTCAGCTTGTTCGTGTGCAGAATCTTTGAGAGCAAGGACGGGCTCGCCACTGAATGAAGGGATAATACATATGAGACTGTCATGAAGTTTTGAAATAAGGTCATGGTCAACACGCGGTCGATAGTAGAAGCCATGAACATACGATTCAGTTACCATCTTGATGAGGTTTTTGTACCCCTCATTATTTTTTGCAAGAAAGATTACCTGCCCGCGTGGTTTGTCGATTCCTGCATCTTTATCAAATCGTGTGCGTGGAGCAAGGTGCGTATCAATACCGATAATTGGTTTGATATTTTCTTTCGTGCAGGCTTTGTAGAAATTAATGGCACCATAGAGACCACCGTTGTCGGTGAGGGCAAGTGCGGGCATGTCGTACTCCTTTGCACGTTGCACGAGCTCTTTTGGTGTTGGAAGCGCGTTTAAAAGAGAATAGTGTGAGTGCGTATGGAGGTGAATAAAATCAGCTTTGAGGGTATTTTGGGGTGCGTTCTTATTGCTCATAGTAAGCATATTGTATAGTAGTGAGATAGTTTGGGAAACTATCTCACGACCTTGAGCAATTTCTGCGAAAGGTGTACATCTCCTGTAAGGAGTGGGTGAAAAGAAAATTGTCTTAAAAAATGGCTTGTTTCTTATGAAATCTAAACTAAAATACATTGTCGGAATCGATGAAGCCGGTGAGAAGCGAATACATGGAGCTTCGCAAGAGGTTGTCTGCTATTTTGAAGTATGAGAAATAGCGACAACCTGAACAGCTTCTGTTAAGAAGGAGGTCCACAGAAAAATCACTGTCATATGAATAAGTTAAAATATATATTTGGAATCGATGAAGCCGGCCGAGGCCCACTAGCTGGCCCCGTTGCAGTGGGGGTCGCCTGTGTTCCTGTTGATTTTGATTGGAGACTAATTCCAGGAGTTAATGACTCAAAGAAAGTTACGGAGAAAAATCGCTTCGCGATTTTTCTCCGTGCAAAGATGCTTAGGAAACAAAAAATCATTAATTTTTCAGTTTCACTTGTGGGAGCGTCAGTAATTGATCGTATTGGCATCACGCAGGCAGTCGCACTTGGTATCTCAAGGTCTCTTCACAAACTAGCTCTTGACCCCTCTACAGCAGATGTGCGACTTGATGGGCTTCTAGAGGCTCCGCATGAATATAAACATCAAAAGACGATCATTAAGGGAGATCAAAAAGAAAAGGCGATAGGGCTTGCATCAATTGTTGCGAAAGTGACTCGCGATAGATATATGGTTCGCACAGCTTCACGTTATCCTCAATATCACTTTGGTATACATAAGGGATACGGAACACTTGTTCATCGAAATCTAATTAAAAAAATTGGAATGTCTGCATTACATAGAAAAACCTTTTGTAGAAACCTCACTGAGAAGAAGCTTGTGAAGAAGAAGGTTTTGAGATAGTATCAAATTAACGACATACCATTATGGTGTGTCGTGCATCACCAACAAAAAGAAAAGGAGGTCCAAATGAAAAGTTGTAAAAAGAAAGTAACGCATAGTCCCCAAAGAGGGAACAGGCAGGATATGTTGTATGTGTGGAGCGATGAAGAGGGCGGATCACATCTGTCTGATCAAAGTTACTACAATAGAAGCGACAATCCTGCGCCATCATGTATGGCAGGAAAAGTTGTCTTGTATCAGAATCGATGCAAAGAAAAGCATTTGCTCGTGAAGGGTAAACAATAACAACAAACTCTCTTTAGAGAAAAATGCAAAAGTCGAGTATTCGTACTCGGCTTTTTCTATAGACAGAGTTAATTTACTATGGTACAGTATCATCTGGTTTGTTCGATTATGAAGTTAGACATTAAGACAAAAGGGAGTAGCGATGGTACTTTTTAAGTGCGGAAAAGATCCTGTAGTGACGCATTGTGGGACGGCAAAACATATCCAGGAGGAGGTCGTTGCAATGATGAGTGGTGATCTTTCCAGTGTACGGGCAGTTGTGCACTTCGCTCCTGGTCATGAAGCAGGTAGAGCTGCATTCATTATGACCTTCACAAATCCTAAGAAAACTGAAATGGAGGAAAAAACAAAAGGAACGATTCGCGGTATCGTCCAGGGCAGTGATTTCAAGGATTGGATCACTGGCGTCCTTGCCCGACGCCATGAATGGGACAACTTCCGAATCAGGGTCCCCAGGCGGGAAAAACCGGAAGAATATGTATGGGCGATTGAGCAAAGGTCATTAGCTGCTCGTTCTTGAGTTCATGAAGGAAGCCGGGTAGAAGCAATACCCGGCTTTTTTGTTGCTTTTTTTGATAGATTTGGTATAGTGCTTGCCATTATGGTTATACGAATGAGACATACGCGGTCCCATACAGGGAACCGCCGTTCACACCACGCGCTTAAAGCGATCAATCTTTCGAAGTGTTCAAACTGTAGTGCGGCACATCGACAGCATCATATGTGTCTTTCGTGTGGATATTACAATGGCCGACAAGTCATGGACCTTACTGCAGAGAAGGCAAAGAGAGACGCACGCATTAAGGCAAAGGAAGAAAGAATCAAGAGTACCAACGAGGTTCCGTCAGAACTACCCGCTCTCGACGAAGTAAAGGAATCGAAGTAGGAAGTTGGTGAGTGGTCTTGCTCAAAACACAAACATCCCCAGGTTGGGGATGTTTGTGTGAAAGCATCTGGTATACTAAAACGCAGTAGTTCATTTTTTATGGCAAATCGGCATCTTTCAAGATCAATTGTTCTTCAATCACTCTTCGAGTGGGATTTAAATAGTATAGAAAAAAACGTTGTGCATGAGACGCTTATGCGTAACGTTGAGGAGTTTGCACCAAACAAGTCTGACACACCATTCATGGAGAATCTTCTTGATGGTGTTTTAAGTAAACAAGGCGAACTTGATCTTGTTATAGAAAAAGCTGCCCCCGAGTGGCCAATTGACCGAATTGCCCCCGTTGATCGAAATATTTTACGGTTAGGCTTATATGAACTTTTGTTTTCTGACCGAAAACAGGTTCCAGCAAAAGTTGCTATTAATGAAGCAATTGAACTTGCAAAGCAATTTGGCGGTGAAAATTCGAGTCGGTTTGTAAATGGTGTTCTTGGTGCTGTATATAAGGAAATTGGAGAGCCTGGTAAAGAAGAAGTTTCTCGATCAAAAAAGAAGAAAGATATACCCTATGAACAAATGGCCATTGAGCGTTTGGCTGGAGCTGTTGTGTATGCGATTCATGAAGGGGTCATGTACCTTGCACTTGTCCATGACATTTTCGGTCACTGGACTCTTTCAAAGGGTAAGATTGGCGACAGGCCTGAGATTGCGAATGAAAGTGTTGAGGACGGAACCATGCGCGAAGTAAAAGAGGAGATTGGACTTGCGATTGAGATCGAAACCGAGCTCGGTAAAAATGAGTACATTGCATCACATCCCGAGAAGGGAAAGGTTCGAAAGCAGGTTGTCTATTTCCTTGCGAAGGCACCATATGTGGATTTGAAACTCGAACAGAAGGGTGGTCTTGATGATGCAAAGTGGTTCAAAGTTGCAGATATCCTTGAACTTAATTTTTACGAAGACATACTACCTATTGTGACAAAGGCTATTACGATGCTTGTCTCACGAAAATAAACTAAATTGAGTGATTACATCGCGGTACTACAAAGAATACTTTGCACTATATTAACCATACCGCTCAAAATATTTTTATCGTCCCTCTCGTACGCATCTCAATTTTGTTTATTTTCAAAACCTGTCGGAATAATAATTTCTAGTCCGTAATTAACTTTTGTGGTAGTCTATCGCCATGACAGAAGCACATGAAATCCCAGAAAGCCTTATAAGACTCGAAAAGCTGATCGGGGTTACTTTTAATGAATCGAAACACCTCCTTACTGCGATAACACATCGTTCGTATCTTAATGAACATCGTGAGGCAAAACAAGAGCATAATGAACGATATGAGTTTCTTGGGGACGCTGTCCTCGAGTTAGTTATTACTGATTTTCTTTTTCATAAATATCCTGAAAAGCCAGAGGGTGATCTTACGGCAGTCCGTGCAGCACTTGTTAATACCTTGTCATTGGCAGAAGTTGCCACAAATATGAATATCAATGAATTTCTTCTTCTTTCAAAAGGTGAGGAGAGAGATACGGGGCGCGCGCGACAATATATTCTTGCAAACACATTTGAATCGATTATTGGTGCTATCTATCTTGATCAAGGATATGATGCGGCAAAAGAATTTATTGGAAGCCATCTTTTTGATAAAACGGACACAATCGTTGCTAAACGCCTTTGGCAGGATGGAAAAAGCAGGTTTCAAGAATTGGCGCAAGAACATACAAACATTACTCCAAGTTATGAGACGTTGAGTCAGACAGGACCTGACCACGATCGTGTTTTTACTGTTGGTGTTTTTCTTGGCGGTGAAAAAATTGCAGAAGGAAAGGGTAGGTCAAAACAAGAAGCAGAGCAAGCCGCTGCTGATGCTGGGGTATCTGTAAAGGGTTGGGAGTACTAATGTTAAAAAGCAGAGGTGTACAAACCTCCAAAAATAAACGGACCCTTCCAGTTAACTGGAAGGGTCCGTTTATTTTTGGAGAATATCAGAAGTGATTAACATCCATACCTTATTTTGGAGTGAGTGCATGGTAAAATATGTGCATGAGATTTTTATCGTCTAGTAAGCGTGCTTTCACGTTGGTGGAGATTCTTATTGTTATGGCTGTTATTGGGATTTTATCCACTATTGTCATGTCCAATCTTCAAGAAGGAAGAAAGAGTGCACGTGATTCTCAGAGAAAGAGTGATCTTCAACAGATTCAACTTGCAATGCGCGCGTATCGTGATGCAGAATCGACTTCTGAGCACCCTTCATTTGCAGCAGGTGACCTTATTGGTGATGGTTTAGGTTTCGATAGTGTATTCTCTGGTTATGTTACAGGAAACATAAAGGATCCTCTCGACCGCGACGAGTATCATTATTATTATGATAGTAGCTATACGTGTAATGGAGTAAATACGGTTGTCCTTGTCCAAACTATGGAGCGGTCTGGAGCTGGGAACTATAGTAGTGTTTGTAGTAGTGCGCCGTCAGATCTTGGAAATGGAATCACACCAACTGCAGACTCATACATCGTGATATTAAAATAAAGACATGTACCTTAAAGAACTCACAATCAATGGATTCAAATCGTTTGCTCGCAAGGGTGAGCTTGAATTCACGACTCCTATCACCGCCATTGTTGGGCCGAATGGTTCTGGTAAATCAAATGTTGCCGAGGCGTTTCGCTTTGTGCTTGGTGAGCAATCAATAAAATCTATGCGAGGAAAGCGTGGTGAGGATCTTATCTTTAATGGGTCTGAAAGTATCTCTCGTTCAAATCGTGCGTCTGTTACGATTTCACTTTTGAATCCATTAAGGAATGGAACAAGGGTCTTTCCTCTTGATTTTGATGAAATCACGGTTGAACGTGTTGTTAATAGGGATGGCACAAATGAGTATTCTATCAATGGCTCGAAGACACGCCTTAAGGATGTCCAGGAGCTCCTTGCTGCAGCAAACATTGGTTCTACTGGGCACCATATTATTTCACAAGGCGAGGCTGATCGGATTCTTTCAGCAAGTCCTCGGGAGCGACGTGAAATGATTGAGGACGCACTTGGTCTTAAGGTGTTTCAATATAAAAAAGCAGAAAGTGAACGAAAGCTTAAAAAGACTCTTGAAAATATTGATCAGGTTGAGTCACTGCGCAGGGAAGTTGCACCTCACCTCAAATTCCTTGAACGACAGATTAAAAAAATTGAACGTGCACTCGCGCTTCAGGAGGAGCTTAAGGTTGTCTATGCTGAGTATCTGAAGCGCGAGGATACCGTTATTGCATTCCATCACGATAGACTGACAAAGGCTCGACATAGTCCCGTTAAAAGACAAAAAGAACTTGAGGAGGCACTTGCTGTTGCAAAAGAAAAACTTAAAGTTCAAGAACAGGATGATACAAGTGATGCTCTTGTTGAGCTTGAAGAAAAAATGTCTGTAGCGCGACGCGAACGACATGAAATATCTCGTATTGTAGGACAACTTGAAGGACAGGTATTGTTTCTCGAGCGGCAAATTAATGAAAAACAAAAAAGAAGAGAAGCAGAAGAAGAAACACCAATTCCTCGGAGCGAATTCAAGAAGGTTATGGAACAAAGTGAGCGTAGCATTTCCCAAGCACTCGCAAACGGTGACATAAAAATTCTCTCTCGAGCAATCACCGACGTGATGCGGTCACTTAAGGTTCTCCTTACTCACACATTTAAAAATGATGATGCTGATGGCCTTAAAAATCTTGAACATGAGCTTGCAGAGTTAAAAAAGAAAAAAGCACATACAGAAAAAGATACGGAGAAGCTTCAGGACGAAGAAGGGAAATTAGCAGAAGAGTACAACGAACTGAAGCGTAAGGTTGAGTCAGAGAGTACTGAAAGTCGTGAAGCTGAGCGTGAAGTATTTTCACTCATGAATGAACAACGAGAAGTTGAACAGACCATTGATGGGTTTGACCGTGAACTCATAATGCTTGAGCGCGACCGGCAAGAATTTAAAGACGAGTTACAAGAGGCTGTGTCACTCCTTGGGCGTGGGGCTGGAATGTATTTTGAATATGAGGTTGTTGATACAGAAGGCAAAAAGCTACCACCCGAGGAACTAGTTAATGAGAATCGGTCAGTACAGCACGGAAGAAGGCGTGAACTGGAACGAATGAAGATACGTCTTGAAGAGCTTGGGATTGGTTCAAATGATGATGTTCTCAAGGAGTACAAAGAGGTAAAGGGGAGAGATGAATTCTTGATGCACGAGCTCAGCGATTTAACTTTGTCAGTAGAAAAACTCGAGGCACTCATTCAGGAACTCACCAATGACCTCAATGAACAATTTATTTTAGGTATTGAGAAAATAGGTTCTGAGTTTAGTAAATTCTTTGTACTCATGTTTGGCGGAGGAAGTGCTGAGCTCTTAAGAATTAAGCCGAAGGTATCAAAGAAGAATGAAGAAGACCTCGAGAATATTGATATCGATGAAGTGGTCGAAGAAGAACCAGAAGAGGGGATTGAGATTGATGTTAAGCTCCCGAACAAGCGTGTTCGGGGATTAGATATGCTCTCAGGTGGAGAACGTGCCCTCACCTCTATTGCACTTATCTTTGCGATGAGTCAGGTGAACCCACCACTCTTTGTGATTCTTGATGAAACAGATGCGGCACTTGATGAGGCGAACAGTCGTCGATACGGCGATATGATTTCCGCGCTCGCAGAAAAGTCACAGCTTATTTTGATTACTCACAATCGAGAGACAATGGGACGTGCGGGAGTTCTTTACGGAGTGACAATGGCAGGGGACGGTATTTCTAAATTACTTTCAGTAAAGTTTGACGAGGCAGTTGCAGTAGCGAAGTAAGAAGACTTATTTATTAAAATAAAAATAGCAAAACCCAGACGGATGTCTGGGTTTTTTGTAAGCACGTTGACGTATGTCAAAGCGCTTCTGATTTTGAACAAATACAATGTCCAACCTGGACACTGAGATGGTTAAGTTTGAAGAACTCCTCAATCTCTTCCGCGGTCACACCATCCCCGAAGTCCATTTTTGCCGAATAGTTCAAAGGAGAACGTTCAGCCCTGGTTATTTTCTTCGCCGGATATTTCTTCCATAGAGCCGCAAGGAACAACTTGACTGCATACTCCGGTCCACAAACGACAATTCCGCATTCAGCCATTTCTGTCTCCTCTCATATTTAACAATGGTCTAATTATATTATACAACAAAAAAACTTGAATTACAATAAGCATTGTTGGAAATGCTGTATTTGTTTATTTTTTAGTGTTTTAAATAGAAGTTTAAGCAAGCTCAAAATCAAGGACTCGTTCTTCCATGTCGGCACGTGTAAGTTTGATGCGAATTCCACCTCCCAGTGAATAGGTTTTTCCGGTACGATTACCTTTGACTCTGTATTTGCTTGATTCGTGTGTAAAGAAGTCACTTTTCATACTTGAGAGACGAATCATACCTTCGCATCGTGTTTCTTTTACTTCAACATACATGCCCCAATCTGTAACTCCAGTAATGATACCGTCAAATTCTTGTCCGACTTTATCAAGCATGTACTCAACCTGCTTGTATTTGATTGAATCACGTTCAGCGGTAACCGCGGTCATTTCACGTTCAGATGACTGAATTGAGAGTTTTTCAAATTTAATTATTTCAGAACTTTTTATTACTGACCCATCAAGGTGTCGCCGAAGGAGACGGTGTGCCATGAGGTCGGGATATCTTCGAATTGGCGATGTGAAGTGTGTGTAGTATTTAAAAGCGAGACCATAGTGCCCAATGTTTTTTGTGGTGTAGATTGCTTTTGCCATTGAACGAATCGTTGCGGTCTTAATGAGATTTTCCTCAGGCGTTCCCTCGATAGACTTTAAGAGTTTGTTAATATCCCTAGCGTCAACAATACCTTTATTCGATTTAAATTCATGACCCAGTGCATGGAGAAAGATGGTGAGGTCTTCAATTTTTTCTGGATTGGGAAGATCATGAACACGATAGACGAATGCGGCATCTCGTCCAAGTTTTTTTGTGTGGCTATGCACGAATTCTGCCACACGACGATTTGCGAGAAGCATAAAATCCTCAATCATGAGCATGGTCTCTGTGCGGACTTTTGCGTAGACTCGCAGTGGTTTACCTTCTGCATCAAGTTCAAATCTGACCTCAGGTTGGTCAAAGGCAATAGCTCCGTCCACGAACCGTTGTTTTCGTAACATCCTCCCGATACTCATTAATGTTGAAAGTTCAGTGTGAAGCGGTCCTTTGCCAGAATCCAAGACTTCCTGCGCTTCTTCATAGCTGAATCGTTTATCTGAATGAATGATCGTCTGCCCGTACCATTCATTATGAATTTTACCCTGTGCGTCCATTTCGAAAACAGCAGAAAAAGAAAGTCGGTCTTCATTGGGACGAAGGGAACAGAGGTCGTTTGAAAGTACTTCAGGAAGCATCGGAATGACACGATCGACAAGGTAGATAGACGTGCCTCGTGATTGGGCCTCTTTATCGATAATGTCATCTTCTCGGACATAGTGTGAGACATCAGCAATATGGATACCAACCTCGTAGTTACCATTTTCGAGTGCGTGAAAAGAAATTGCATCATCAAAATCTTTTGCGTCAGCAGGGTCAATGGTACAGGTAGTACGATCACGCATGTCTCGCCGTTTTGGTTTTTCGCCTTGTGTATCAAGAACAGCTTGGGCAAAAATCGCTTCTTTTCTGGCATAAAGCTCTTGCCCAGCTTTTGCAATTGGTTCAGGAAAGTTTTCTGAGAAACCACCACCTCGAATAATTGCTTGCATTTCAGTTTCGTGATCTCCGGCAGGACCTAGAATTTCCGTGATAGTACCAGTAGGGTCGGCGAGCGGGCTTTCCCAGGCTTTTATATGGACAACAACCTTCATTCCTTCATGTGTCGTCGTTGCATCGGGAAGTAGAGGTCGTATATGAATACGTCGATTGTCGGGAAGGAGCCTATAGACACCAGCTTTCTTTTGGACTGAGCCGATAAACTCAGTATATTTTCGATCAATGACGCGGAGAACTTTTCCTTCCTGTCTCTTTCCGGGTACTTTTTTTCCAATCTCAAATTCTACAATGTCTCCATCGAGTGCGAAGGAAAGCGCTTCTGTTGGAATGAGAATATCCTCTTCATAATTTGGGACAGCAACAAACCCCGTGCCTTTTCCACGAATCATGATAACACCTTCAAATATTGATTTTTCTGCTTCCATGTGGTGTCGAGTGTATCATGGACTTGATTGATGGGCTACATAGGGTATATTTTAAATAGGAGTGGAAGAAATCAACCGAGATTCCTGTACGGAACAATGTATTGGAGTAGCCAGCTCGCAAACGGCCGATTTTATCGGTTGGAAGTTATCTAAGCGCGCACTCATGGGTGTTACCTCAACAGTGGTCTGACAATAATTGCAGGGATTGTGGTCCTGCGAGGAAAACAGGCTACGCTACGTTGTCCGTACATCCACGGCTAAACCGTTCCTCCCTATTCCATGGCCAGTGAACCTTTCCAAGGTATGCTGGCTTTTTCTTTTTACGAACTTGGTGTGGGGTTGACCATTGTGGCCCATTCTGGTACTCTTCTTCGCACTACAAGTGAGCGAGTGAGGGATGTGGACAAAACAAAGACAGCAGTTTTTGTTTTGTATATATCCGAACGAGAGAAACTTGTATAAATTTTGAATTTATATGTTAAAGATGCGATTACAACGAATTGGCCGAAAAAATAACCCCGCATACCGGGTTGTTGTTACTGATTCTCGAAATGCTGCAAAGCGCGGAACTAGTGTTGATGTTATTGGTTCGTATGATCCAAAGGCAGGTAAGTTCCAGATTGACGGAGAGAAAGCAAAACACTGGATTTCACACGGGGTTCAAGTTTCAGATACGGTTCATAACTTCCTTATAAGCGAGAAAATCATTGAAGGGAAGAAGATAAATGCACTTTCAAAAAAATCTCCTATTGTAGATGAGGCGAAGATTAAGGCAGAAGCTGAAGCGAAGGCAGCAAAGGAAGCAAAAGCTATAGCAGATGCAGAAGCGAAAATCGCTGCAGAGAAAGCAGAGGCTGAAGCTCCAGCTGTAGCTGAGGTAGAGGAAGTTGTTACTGAAGAGGCGGTAGTGGTGGAAACTCCTGCTGAAGAAGCGTCAGCTCCAGATGTGGTGGAAGAAGAAGTGAAGGCATAATATATTTGATTTAGGAAGTAATACACCCACATGAGGATTCTCCTCATGTGGGTGTATTGACGTATGCGTTCTACCTGCTACCATTCTAGTCAGTACGTTTTAGTAATGAACGTCACGGAAGCTTAACAGAGTAAGTTCTCAATTCACATATGGAATTAGATCAACAGTTTCTTGAACAGCTTGTAGTATCACTCGTAGATCATCCTGAAAGCGTAAAGGTTAATCGAACTGTAGATGAGATGGGAGTACTACTTACACTTGATGTGCACGCAGAAGACATGGGGAAGATAATTGGTCGTTCTGGAAATACAGCAAAGGCAATTCGAACACTGCTTCGTGTTGTAGGCATGAAGAACGAAGCGCGAGTTAATTTGAAAATCAATGAACCTGAAGGAGGGACGCGTTCAGTTGCATCTGCTGATGCAAACGTTGATGTAAGTGCTGACGAGGTACCGAATGAGCCTAAGTCTTTAGACGAAGCAATCGACGGTTTGCGCATATAATTCCACAGTTGGAAAATTTCGTTGTTGAAACTTCAATTTCCTTCCTCGCCGTACGAGATGTACGGCTCAGTCGTAAATTTCGTTTCGCCTAGAACTTTTCTCAACTCTGAAATTATCTGTCGTAGATAGACGTAAGATCTCCAAACACAAAACCTTCCAGTTAACTGGAAGGTTTTGTGTTTGGAGAAAGTCTGAAATTATGCAAAACTATCTAGATGAAAAAGGGAATTGATTACACAGGCATTGTCGTGGTATTTGCTTGTCACGATGGAGAAGGTAATTTTCTTTTTGCAAAGCGAGGCAAGGGCGCTCGTGATGCGGTAGGTATGTGGGAGATTAACGGCGGTGGCCTTAAGTTTGGCGAGACTGTCGAGGATTCATTACATAGAGAACTGAAGGAAGAGCTTTGTACTGTGGCGATAAATCATCAATTTGCAGGATTTTGTGATCTTATTGACACACGTGACGGGAAGAATAACCATTGGCTCGCTATGATTTATCAAGTTAGAGTTGATCCTAGAGCCGTTTCGATTGGTGAGCCAGACAAGTGTGACGAGCTTTTGTGGTGTTCGTTAGACAATTTACCATCACCACTGCATATTGGGGTATTGCCAACTCTCGAAAAAATTAAATCACTCAAATCAAATTAATACTCCAAGTATGCATTTTCATGTAATAACTTTATTTCCAGAAATTTGTGAGACATATACAAATTCTTCTATTCTTGGTCGTGCCCAGAAAACAGAGAAGGGGAAGGGAGCAAAACATCGAGGGAAAAAAATAAGTGTCACCTACTACAATCCACGAGGATACACCAAGGACAAACATCATAAGGTAGACATGCGCCCATACGGCGGTGGCCCTGGTATGGTGATGATGGCTGAACCAATTCTTAAGGCGTGGGAAAAAGCAGTAGGGAGGAAAAAGGATCACAAGAGGGTGAAGACGCTCATCATGTCTCCACGAGGAAAAAAGTTTGATACTGCTATGGCGAAGAAACTCGCAGAAAAGTATGATCACCTCGTGCTCATTTCAGGGCGCTATGAGGGGATTGATTCTCGAGTGAAAAAGATTTTAAAAGCAGAGGAAGTTTCAGTGGGGGATTACGTACTCACGGGAGGGGAGCTTCCTGCGCTTACGATTATTGATTCTGTCTCACGCCAAGTGCCAGGAGTTCTCGGTACCTTCGAGTCGCTCGAAGAAGAGCGTGTCTCAAGTGGGGAAATGTACACGCGCCCTGAAGGCCTCGAATATAAGAAGAAGAAATATAAAGTCCCGTCGGTGCTTATGAAAGGGAATCATGCGGAGATAGAGCGTTTTAAGCTTTCTCAAAACAAGAAATAACGAACTTACCCTACCTCGTCCACGTGGACGAGGTAGGGTAAGTTGAAATAGACCACTTAAAATAGACTACTTAAAGAAATGTAACCAAGGCATAGACCAACAGGACCGCGCTGTTCAAACAGGTCGGTCCTGTTAGGTTTTGGTTGTTAGAGTCTGTTGTATTGACGTAAAACGGTAAGTTTGTTATACTCTCGCCCATACGCAATACGCTCATGAATGTGTCCTGGATGTGCGATTTTTATATGGAGGGGTTTAGCGAGTATATGTAAGTGGTACATATACAGGATGAGGCACCATACGGGGCTTCATAAATCATACATCACGTGATGCACGTATTACACGCTAAGTAAAAAAAGTATCGTTAGAAAGACACGCAAACGCGTGGTTTTTTGGTTTAGAGGGAGAGACTTAAGTGGTCCTAAAATGTCGACTAATTATTTAATTATTAACTAGCACAATATTCTATGGCACAGGCACCTCAGGAGACAACAAACGTAACTGTCGGGAAATTCCCAAAGAAGCGGTTTCAGAATTTCAGAGATTCACAAGTCCCACTTCCAGATCTCGTTGAACCTCAGCGACTTTCGTATACCAACTTTATTGAAGTTGGGCTCAAAGATGTCTTCAAGGAATTTTCTCCGATTAGTGATTATTCTGAGAAGAAGTTTGAATTGGTACTCAAGAAGTATGAACTTGGCGCTCCTAAAACGACACCTGAGTATGCCCATGACAATAAAATTACTTACGAAGCGCCACTTCGTGCACAGATAGTTTTAAAGAATAAGACTTTTGGAGGTGAAAAAGAGCAGGAGATTTTCCTTGCAGACATTCCTGTAATGACTGAAAATGGAACATTCATCATCAATGGTGTAGAGCGTGTGATTGTGCCTCAGTTGGCAAGATCATATGGAATCTTTTTTACAACAAACGAATCAAAAGGTAGGACACTTTTTGGAGCAAAAATAATCCCAGCCAGAGGTGCTTGGGTTGAGATCGAATCTGAGGCTGATGGTGTGATCTATGTCAAAATCGACCGAAAGCGAAAATTCCCAGTTTCGTCACTTTTTCGCGTGTTTGGAATAACAGTCGATAAGGATATCCAGAAGCTTTTTAAGGGAGTACCCCATGCAGATGAGTACATAACAAAGACACTTGCAAAGGATGTTGCAAAGACGACGGATGACTCATTTATTGAAATATATCGACGACTTCGAGATGGAGACCTTGCGACAGTAGAAAATGCAAAGGAATTTGTAGGGTCAATTTTTAGCGCACAGCGATATGACTTGTCAGAGATAGGACGACATCACTTTAACGAGCGTTTTGGCCTTGCAACAGATGCTAAGGCAGTATCACAACGAACAATTAGTGTTGATGATTTGGTGGCAATAATAAAAAATATTATTGAACAGAATCATACTCCCGATGCACTTGCTGATGATATTGACCATCTTGGATTCCGTCGAGTTCGATACTTTGGTGAAATGCTCCAACAGCGTATGCGTGTTGGAATGACCCGCGTAAAGCGAAATATTCAGGATCGTATGTCTACGATTGAAGCAGAGACATCACTCCCAATGCAGCTCGTTAATCCTCGACCACTTCAGGCAGCTATTAAGGAATTTTTTACAACAAACCAACTCTCGCAGTTTATGCAACAGCAAAACATGCTTGCGGAACTTGAAGGACTCCGTACACTTTCTGCGCTTGGTCCCGGCGGACTTACTCGAGAAAGAGCTGGCTTTGAGGTACGTGACGTACATACATCACATTATGGACGACTCTGTCCGATTCATACTCCAGAAGGACCAAACATCGGTCTCATTCTCCGTCTCTCTATGTATGCGCGTGTTAATCGTTTTGGAATTATTGAAACACCGTACGCTAAAGTTGAGAAAGGTGTCGTTAGTGATGAAATTGTATATTTTAACGCACATGAAGAAGAGCACTTCCATATTGCACATGCTGCTATTGAGGTTGGTGATGACGGAAAAATTAAACCAGACATGGTTGAAGTTCGTTTCCATGGAGAACCGCGAATGGTTCCAAAGAAAGACGTTCACTACATGGACATTGCAACAAACCAGGCATTTTCAGTTGCAACATCAATGATTCCGTTTATTAACCACGATGATGCAAACCGTGCACTCATGGGTAGTAACATGTTGAAACAAGCGACCCCCTGTATCGTCCAAGAGGCACCTCTTGTTGGAACAGGAGTTGAAGAAATGGCTGCGCGAGACACTGGAAGAATGATTGTTGCTGAAGATGCAGGTGAGGTTGTTGAAGCAGATGCACGACACATTGTTGTTAAGAATAAAGATGGAAAGAAAAAAGAATATACGCTTATAACATTCCAGCGAACAAACGATTTCTCAGCTTTCTCACATCGAACGTCAGTTTCTGTTGGAGATAAAGTAAAACGAGGTGATGTTCTTGCGAACACGTCATCGACTGACGAAGGTCAGATGGCTCTTGGGCAAAATATGCTTGTTGCTTTCATGAGTTGGAGTGGAGCAAACTATGAAGATGCGATCATCATCTCTGAACGAGTGGTAAAGGATAGTAAATTCGCAACGATTCATCTCGATGAGCTTGATGTTGCGGTTCGAGATACCAAACTTGGGCCTGAAGTTACCACTCCAGATATTCCAAATGTAAGTGAACAAAAACTTCGCAATCTTGATGAAGAGGGAATCATCCGTGTTGGGGCAGAGGTTCGACCTGGAGATATTCTTGTTGGTAAGGTTACTCCAAAGGGAGAGACACAACTTACACCAGAAGAACGACTCCTCAGATCAATCTTTGGTGAAAAAGCAAAGGATGTTAAAGATACATCACTTCGTCTTGAGGCAGGGAAACGAGGACGGGTCATTGGTGTAAAGATATTTACTCGAGAAAATGGAGATCAGCTTGAGAGTGGGGTTATTAAACGAATTCATATTACTGTTGCTCAAGTTCGTAACGTATCTGTTGGAGATAAATTGGCAGGCCGTCATGGAAACAAGGGAGTTATTTCGCGGATTCTTCCAGAAGAGGATATGCCGTACACAGAGGATGGAAAGCCAGTTGATGTCATTCTTACACCACTAGGAGTCCCTAGCCGTATGAACCTTGGACAGATTCTTGAGCTCCATCTTGGTATGGCTGCGAACACGCTTCAGTATCAAGCGATTGTACCTCCATTTGCCGGAGCGACAGAAAATGATGTAAAGGCAGAACTCGTTGCTGCAGGTTTTCCATCTGATGGAAAGCTTCCACTTCGAGATGGGCGTACTGGAGAGGCATTTGCACAACGTATTTCAGTCGGGTATATGTATATTCTTAAACTTCACCACATGGTTGAAGATAAGATCCACATGCGTTCAATTGGTCCCTACTCACTTATTACGCAACAGCCACTCGGCGGTAAGGCGCAAGTTGGAGGACAGCGATTTGGAGAAATGGAAGTCTGGGCACTTCTCGGTTATGGAGCTGCCTATACACTTCGTGAAATGCTTACCATCAAGTCAGACGATATTGTCGGTCGTTCAGCAGCATTCGATGCAATAGTCCGTGGAGAAAAAATTAGTCATCCACATACACCAGCAGCATTTAACGTGCTTGTAAATCAATTGCGTGGTCTTTCGCTTGATATAGATTTACGAAATGATGGGCACTCAGATCGAAATTAATAGTAGTCTTCTAAAAGTACATAATATGAAAACACAACCTCGTGAACAATTCAGTGAAGTAAGTCTCAAACTTGCATCACCTGAACGAATTCTTGAATGGTCTAAAGGCGAAGTCACAAAGCCAGAGACCATCAACTACCGAACGCAACGTCCGGAAAAACACGGACTTTTCGACGAGCGAATATTTGGACCGGTTGAAGACTACGAATGTGCATGTAAAAAGTACCGAGGTATTCGGTATAAAGGTATTACGTGTGAAAAATGTGGTGTTGAAATCACACGATCAATCGTACGACGTGAACGAATGGGACATATTGATTTATGTGTTCCTGTGTCTCACATTTGGTTTCTTCGAGGGGTACCAAGTCGTATAGCTCTCATTTTGGGCACATCTGCAGCAAGCATTGAAAAAGTGATCTACTTTGCTGGGTATATCGTGACTAAAGTAAATGTGGCTGAAAAAACAAGAATCCTTAAAGACCTTGATGTTGAGTTTAAAACAAAATACAAAGAATTGAGTAGTGAAACTGCCCGTGATGAACTTAAGAGTCGTATGGACGGTATTAAGCATGAAATCGAGAGTATTACGCAAGGAACCATACTTGATGAGATGCACTACCATAAGTATTCGATGAAATACAGTACCTTGTTTGAGGCACGTATTGGAGCAGAAGCAATATTTGATATATTCAATAATCTCGATATGGTGCTTCTTCGTGATCGTCTTGAAAAAGAACGAGAGACTGCTGGCGCTGCAGAGAGAACAAAGCTTGATAAACGACTTTCACTTATCAAGGGAATGATTCATGCTGAAGTCCGACCTGAATGGATGTTCCTTGTACGACTTCCAGTTATTCCACCAGCCCTTCGACCTATGGTTGCACTTGAAGGCGGACGACACGCTTCGTCAGACCTAAACGACCTCTATCGTCGTGTGATAAATAGGAACAATCGACTCAAAAAACTTATTGATATCATGGCTCCGGACGTTATTCTTCGAAACGAAAAACGTATTCTTCAAGAAGCAGTTGATGCCCTCATTGATAACTCAATTCGTCATGGAAATACAGCGTACTCAGCAATGAGTCAAGCGCAACGGCGACCGCTTAAATCACTTTCAGATTACCTCAAGAGTAAGCAAGGTTATTTCCGTCAGAACCTTCTCGGAAAGCGTGTTGACTACTCTGGTCGTTCAGTGATCGTTATTGGTCCAGATCTTGCACTTGACCAGTGTGGACTTCCAAAACATATGGCACTTGAACTCTTCAGACCATTTGTTATTTCAAAGCTTCTTAAACAAGAGCTCGCGTACAACATCAGAGGTGCTGGTCGTCTCATTGAAGATGGGGTGCCAGAAGTTTGGGCAATACTCGAAGATGTCATTAAAGACAGACATGTCTTGCTCAACCGTGCTCCAACACTTCACCGACAGGGTATTCAGGCATTCCGCCCAGTACTTATTGAAGGTAACGCGATTCAGGTCCATCCACTTGTCTGTCGAGCATTCAATGCTGACTTTGACGGAGACCAAATGGCTGTACACGTACCACTTTCTGATGAAGCTCAGTATGAGGCAAGAGAAATAATTTCTGCAAACAAAAATATTCTAAAGCCAGGTAGTGCTGATCCTGTTGTTTCTGAAAAACTTCTCGATATGGCACTTGGAGCTTTCTGGATGACGAAGATTATCCCAGATGCGAAAGGAGAGGGTAAATTCTTTCCGTCACCAAACGCTGCGATTACTGCCTACGACTTCGACGTCATTGACATCAGAGCGAAGGTAAAAGTTCTTGCAACAGATACTCCAAAATATGCGCAGTTCGGAAACAAAATTTTCGAAACATCAGTAGGACGACTTCTCTTTAACAGCGTTCTTCCGAGTGACCATTCATTTATTAATGATGTAATTACGCAACGAACGCTCTTTGGTGTCATTATCGACCTGATTGATGAACAGGGTATTGGATCTGTTCCGAAGATTGTTGACCGTATGAAGCGTTTTGGATTCCAGTACGCTACAAAGTCTGGCACAACATGGGGAATTGACGATGTTGTTGTACCAGAAGAAAAGAAAGGTATTATCGAGGCTGCACGAAAGGAAGAGGCAGGAGTTCTTGCTTTCTTCGATACGGGTCTTATTTCTCGAGATGAGCGACGCCGTATGGTTATTGAGATATGGCACAGAGCAAAGACCGAGATTGAAAAAACCCTTCCTGCAACGCTTGACGTAAATGGTTCTGTTTATGACATGTGGAAGTCAGGAGCTCGAGGATCAATGGGGCAGATTGCCATGATGGCAGGTATGAAGGGACTCATTATCAATACACGAGGTGAAACTCTTGAGTTTCCAATTTTGTCGTCAATGAAAGAGGGTATGAGTCCGATTGAATATTTCATTACAACTCACGGTTCACGAAAAGGTCTTGCCGATACAGCACTCCAAACAGCAAAGGCTGGATACCTCACAAGACGCCTCTTCGTTGTTGCGCAAGACGCAATTGTTACTGAGGATGACTGTAAGACAAAGGAAGGAGTAACAATAGGTCGCGTAAGTTCTTCGGGTATTGAGATTGCGTTTAGTAAAGCGATTCGCGGACGTATTCTTGCCGCTGATGCAGTAACGAAGAGTGGTGATGTGTTGTTCAAAAAAGGACACCTTCTCTCACGTATTGACTCAATGGGAGTTGAGAAGTCTGACATTAATACGGTTGAGGTACGTTCTCCAATGACTTGTAAGACGCTCCAGGGAGTCTGTCAGCAGTGTTATGGCATCGATTTGACTACGAATAAGCTTGTTGATATTGGAGAAGCAGTAGGTACTGTGGCAGCACAGGCGATTGGTGAGCCAGGAACACAGCTTACGATGAATACAAAGCACGCTGGAGGAGCCGCATCAGTCGGTGGAGACGTGACACAGGGCCTTCCTCGTGTGGAAGAGGTGTTTGAAAAACGAGCTCCAAAGATTCCAGCAATTATTTCAAAGACCGACGGTATCATTACGAATATTCGTACCGAAGGAAAGGAAAAAATTATCACCGTTGCACCAACACTGGGCTCAAAGTATGCGACAAAGAAAAATGACAACATAGATTATGCTGTACATTTCAGACGAGTTGTTATAGTCGCTGAAGGAGATTCTGTGAAACAAGGACAACTCCTTACAGACGGATCTGTACATCTTCCTGATTTATTTAAGTATGCTGGAGAGCAGATTACACAAGAGTATATTATCAACGAGACAAATAAGATTTACGAATTACAGGGAGTTACGATAGCACGAAAACACATTGAGCTTATTGTGAAGCAGATGATGAGTCGCGTAAAAATAACTTTTGTAGGAGATAGTCATTTCACTGTTGGTGACGTTGTCGAAGAATGGATTCTTGTGAAAATGAACAATGAGCTTAAAGAGGCTGGAAATGAAACAGCTAAGGGGGAAAAACTTATCTTGGGTATCACTGAGACATCTCTTTCACGAAAGAGCTTCCTTTCTGCAGCATCATTCCAAAATACAACACGTGTATTGATTAATGCAGCGGTACGAGGAAGTGAAGATAAACTTAGTGGACTTATGGAGAACGTAATTATCGGTCGTCTTATCCCAGCAGGAACGGGATTCAAAGGAAGTAATAAATATGAAGCGATAAAGAAATTTGGGATAGACGCCGAGCGCGAAGATTAAGGTATCGTAGCGAACTCTGGAAAACCCGTGGAAGACTTCGTCTTCCCCGGGTTTTCCAATGAAAAATCCTGAGGTAGGGTTAATGACCCTTCCTCCATTTTATCTATATGTGAATGGTATTGAACAGTCAAAAATAAACGGTGAATAGTGTTTAAAAACACCTGTTTTCAAACTGTTTCAGTATTACTAATTCATCGCGTATAATACTCGTACTATGGCTGCTACACCTGTTGAGCAAATAAAAGAGCGATTGTCTATTGTTGATGTTATTGGTGGCTATATAGAGCTGAAAAATGCAGGGAAGAGCTATAAAGGGAAATCTCCTTTCACTAACGAAAAGACTCCGTCGTTTTATGTCTCACCAGAGCGAGGTATGTATTATTGTTTTTCTTCTCAGCAAGGAGGAGACATTTTTACCTTCATTGAAAAGATGGAGGGGGTTGATTTTAAGGGTGCGCTTAAAATACTTGCAGAACGAGCTCATATCGAACTTGTTCCTGAAGATCCGAAAAAAAGAGATGCTAGAGAAACCCAGTATGCTCTCCTTGAGGAAGCGACGCAATATTTTTTTAAGACACGTGAAGAGCACTCTAAAATTGGTGAGTATATCGAAAAGCGAGGTGTGAAGGTCCAGACGGTACATTCATGGCGTATAGGGTATGCAAGAGATGAGTGGAGAGCGGTGCGTCAGCATCTTAGTATAAAAGGGTTTACCGATGAACAGATGCTTTCTGCTGGACTGATAAAGAAGGCAGACCAAGGGAAGGAACCGTATGATGTCTTCCGTGATCGTATTGTATTTCCTATTATGGATTCATCGGGGCATGTAGTTGCGTTTTCGGGTAGAACGATGAAAACTGAAACTGGTATCCCCAAATATGTAAATTCTCCGGAGACAGAGCTATTTCAAAAGTCGGAGATTCTCTATGGATATGATAAAGCCAAGCACGGAATTCGCCAGTACGACTTCTCGCTCGTTGTGGAAGGGCAGTTTGACTTAGTTCTCGCGCATCAGGCGGGATACACGAATACTGTTGCAGTATCAGGTACAGCACTAACAAAGCATCATATAATGCTTCTCCAGAGGCTCTCACAGAATGTTGTTCTAGCTCTTGATGCTGACAGGGCTGGTGTGTCTGCGGTTAAGCGATCCGCACTTCCGATGCTGCTCCAAGGCATGGATGTAAAAGTGGCACACATGCCTGACGGGCTTGATCCTGCAGATATCGTGCAAAGAGACCCTCATGAGCTTAAACAAATAGTAGGAAAGGCTGTTCATGTCATTGAATTCTTGTTGAGTATCTTAAAAAACACTAGTAAAGACGATCGTACGTATAAGTTGCGTGTGAGAGAGGAAATTCTCCCTCTCCTTGTTGCTATTGATAATCGAATTGACCGTGAACATTTTGAGACTATTGTTGCTGAACATATTGGAGCAACAAAAGACGGGGTTCATTTTGAGGTTGATCGAATTTCTGCAACCGCATCTTCCACCTCAGAAACAAAAATTAGTTCTGCGAAGGCAGTTATTTCAAATGAAAACAGATCAATTCAACGAAAACTAGCTCTCGAAAATCATCTGTGTGTACTGCTCCATGTATTGAAAGGGCATGAAGAGTTTTTGTGGATGAGAAAAGACATTCTCGAGCATCTTACGAAAGTTCTTGGTGAAACAGAACTTACTGCTTTGGTTGACGAGCGGATTCGTCCAGAGTTGCAGGGAGGAATTTTTACGTTGGAAGAACAGCTCGAAAAGATACAAGAACGTCAGTTACTTGAAGATGTGAGCGATGTCCTCACGCTTTTTTCGCATATTATTGCTCGAGAGAAACTTAGTAAATTGCGAGACAGAATCAAGACTGCTGAAGTTGAAAAAGACGATGAAAAAATGCTTGAGATTCTTTCTCAAGCAAAAGAAGCTGAGATTATTTTGCAGAATAATGTGGTTATTTCTAGGATCGCTGAAACAGAAAAATAAAAACCCAGAAACATCCCGCTAGGGTTGTTTCTGGGTTTGCGGATACAGAGGGTCGTTTTTTACTACCCCCGCGTCCTGAAGAACAGAGCTACGATGCTACCGAGTACCGCGACCGCTGCAACTGCAGCAACTTTCCTTCTCATCATTCTCTCCCAATTGTCGATTATCCAACTCATACCATTACAAGTAGGACTCAGAGAGTGTATCATGTAAAAATTTTTATGCAACAGATACTAAGATGAGTAAAATACCCTTCAAAATACAGTGTGTCTGGATATATTCTGGCTCCAAAGCTTAGGCTAGCAAGAGGGTAGACTTTTTTGAGATTTAAGGTATAGTTGTGCTCACATGGTAAAAAAGATGGGAGGAAAAAAGAAAAAAGTAAAATCTACATCGCCTAAAAAAAAGGCGATTATTAAGAAAACACCCAAAGCTGGTGTTCAGAAAAAAAAGAGTGCTATAAAAAAACCACTCAAAAAGGCGATAAAAAAAACCAAAACAACTACCCCTAAAAAAACTAGCAAACAAAAAGTTGTAAAGAAAAAAGCTGTTGTTAAACGGAGCCTTCCTAAAAAAAAGATCGTTAAGAAACCGAAGAAACTCTCACGGAGTGACCAGATGCAAGAGAATAAGGCCGTAGGCTTACTTGTGCTTGGAAGGACTCGAGGATATGTCACCTATGACGAAATTCTTAAAGAATTTCCAACAATTGAAAAAGATGTTTCATTCCTCGAAAATCTCTATGAAAGACTTGCAACAGCAAGTATCGACATTATCGCCGGAGGCGGAATGCTTGGTGATGATATAGGGTCAGATCTCTTGGACAGAAAGAATGTTTACAAGAGAAACGACAGCGCATATGACTCGATTCAGATGTATTTGCGTGAAATAGGGCAGTACCCATTGCTCACAGCTCTTGAGGAGCGTACTTTAGCTAAACGAATTGTAGACGGAGATTCTGAAGCTCGAAATCTTCTTGCTCGAGCCAACCTTCGACTAGTGGTCTCGATTGCAAAAAAATACGTTGGAAGAAGCCCAGATCTTACCCTTCTTGATCTTATTCAAGAGGGAAATCTCGGTCTCTTTAAGGCTGTCGATAAGTTCGATTTCACAAAAGGATTTAAGTTTTCAACGTATGCAACTTGGTGGATTAGACAAGCAATTACTCGAGCCCTTGCAGACCAATCAAGAACGATTCGTATACCAGTTCATATGGTTGAGACGATGGCAAAATATAAACAAGTCTCACGTAGATTAGCTCAAGACCTTGGAAGGGATCCAATGGCTGAGGAGATCGCTACTGAAATGGACGTTGAGGTTGAAAAGATATACCAAATTGAAAAAATTAGTCAGGACACTATCTCACTCGAGTTACCAATTGGTGACGATGATGATAGGTCACGACTCTCAGATTTTATAGCTGACGATAAGATAATTTCTCCCGATCAAGAAGTTGCACATCGTATTCTTGCAGATCAAATGCAAGAGATACTGGAGTCACTCTCAGAAAAGGAACGAAAGATTCTTGAAATGCGACATGGTCTACTTGACGGTACCTATCACACTCTTGAGGAAGTAGGGAAGGAGTTTGGTGTAACAAGAGAGCGGATCCGTCAGATTGAAGCAAAAGCTCTTGAAAAAATTCGTCAGCATGACAAAGCGCGAAGACTGAAAAGCTACTAAGAAAATAGTTTATGATATGAAAAAACCGACAGTGTGTCGGTTTTTTCATATCATAAACTATTTGCAGTTTAATATTAGTGTAAAAATCTTTACTATTCAACATCACGGATGTTTAGATATTTTGCTAGGATGTGTTTCAGACCTCGTCGAGAAACAACTCCTATGGGATGATTATCATGATCAACAATAGGGATGTGTGCTGTTTGGTGTGCGATGGCAGTACTCGCAATTGTGATAAGAGTATCATCGACATGCACCGGCTGAATATCTATTGTCATGAAATCGCGAACCTCCATTTCAGCAGCGCCTTCAACAAATTTTTTAAAACCTTCCTCGGTGCCTAGTTTTGATACTGCGCTGTCCCCGTCAAGATCAAGGGGAACAATTGCATCAAGAAGATCAGAAACATTAACCTCACCAGTAAGCTCACCATCCTCATTGATTACGAGTAATGAATTTGTCTGCTTTCTAACCATGAGTGCTATGGCATCATGAAAAGTTGAATCTTCAGTGATAAGTATTGCGTCCTTTGTTAAGTCTCGTATTTCCATATAAATAATGATACTCCAGATGCTAGATATGTAAAGTAGATTTTATATGAGACACATGAAGCATTACAAAAAATCAAGGTAAAAATGCCAAAAAAACAAACATACACTTCGGACTTTTTTTCATGTATTCAAATGTTCAAATGTTGCTTAATGCTTGATAATATTGCTAAACTCATCGATAAAACCCCGATCTGCATTAGAAATGATCGCAGCTACACTATTAGTACATAGTATAAATAGATTAATGATTCTTACTACAGAAATGGCCGCCACATGATGAGTGTAAATATTCAGAATTAAATAAGGGGGACGTTTTAGATTCTAAAAAAGCTCTATTATGTCGCTTAAATCAAAGATATCTCGGTAAGAACAGATAAGAGAAATTGTACTACTATAATATTTTATAAACTGGCAGTTTTTTATATGATCCCCACTTCATTACGTGTTCAATATTTTGCTTTATTTAAATTTGTATATGTTCTAAATCTTTTCATGTGATATGAGCAGTACATTTGTTTGTAATTTGAGCGGTGAGCCCTGTATCTTTTTTGAATAGAAACTTATGCCAAAAATTAAATATAAATATTTAATTTTGATTTTAATTTACTATCCCCACATTTGAATAATATGGCGAAATTTAAAGTGTTTTTTTAAGTATAATAATTATACAAAATCAAGTTTTTTATACATGACAACCACCCTCACCATCGACCAAAAGTCATACGTACCTGTCAAGGATGCAGGGAGTCGTTTTGGATACACCGAAGCATACATTCTCATGCTCATAAAACAGGGGAAACTAGACGCTCAGAAAGTAGGAAGAAA
>JAIPIB010000013.1 GCA_021734905.1 Minisyncoccota bacterium
GGGGGTTGTGTACATTTCAATTTCCCCCCCCCTGAAACCTTGTTATACTTATTTTGAGGTACTAACTACTAATACCTTTCTTGATTTTCAGAGTATTATCAAAATTATCCTTACCAAATTTATTGCATATGATTTTTTCTAAACTGTTTGCGAAGAAGACAGTAATCGTTGGCCTCATGGTGGTTGGCGTTTTTGCTTTCAACACTGCACGACCTGTACAGGCAGAGACCATTGATAGTCAGCTCGCACTTATTCAACAACTAATGCAAATGCTGGTATCCCTTCAGGAGTAGTTGGCTATATTGCAGGGCAATTCAGGATCTACAGGTGTCCCGGTAGAGGTACAAAACAATTGTCCCGATTTAACAAGGAGTATGTGGTTCGGCTCAAATGATGCCACAACTGGAGGGCAGGTAAGTAGGCTTCAGAAATTTCTTAAGAGTACAGGAGACTATACCTACGGAGAAATTACTGGCTTTTATGGGCCAGCAACCATTCAGGCCGTTCAGAGATGGCAGGCACGGAATGACATAGTGAGTTATGGTTCGCCAGATACGACAGGGTACGGTGCATTTGGGAATGCGACAATGGCAGTAATGGCAAAAAAATGTAGCAATACAGATTATCGGGAAACTCCACCAGCTGTCCCGGTAGATGCTGATACCAACAACACAGCGACTTTGGTAGCGGATCTTACTTCTGTCGATGCGAGCGAGCGTGTCACCGACCCAGATGCACCAGGTTCAAGTGGTGAATTCGTATTTAAGTTCACTGCTACTGCAGTAGGAGATGACATGCTCATAAAAAGAAAATTTAATCATATTGACATAAAAGATTCTTACCGGGCATCAGCTAGTGGAAAAGGGTCGTCGGCCATATCATCTGGAGCGAGTGAGATTACAAAAGATGGCGTAAGTTACTATCTTGTTAAAGAGGGCACAGCAGAAAAATTCACTACTATAAGTAATTTCAGCCCTTCTTTTAGTGGACAATATTTTGCAGAGCTTACAGTGGAAGCCTTTCCACGTTCTTCTGGAATGTCTCGAGCTATTAAAATGTATGAGGGGGGTGGACTTGTCCAATCTTTCAAAACAGACAAAATTGTCTTAAATGGTTCGGGGAATATGGAACCTGACAATTTAGCCACAATATCAAAAGTAAGTCCGTCGGTAGCTTCTGAAGGAGACAGGGTGGAAATTTATGGCACTAACCTTTCGGGTGTTACAGAAGTTCAATTTTTCGATTCTCAAAAAAAGTACCTAGGTGCAACAGATAGATTATCGAAAGTAACATCTACATATGTAAGCTTTACGGTCTCAAGAGGGCTCGTTGCAATGATAGGTTCAGAAGTTGCTAAGATTGCGGTATTTTCAGATGGATGTAAAGGTGTGTGCGAGAGTAATCGACTTGGTTTTAGTTTAACTTCCAATACAGCACCTGCGCCGACAATGAGCTTGAGTCTAAGTACAAGTACAATCTTGAAAGGAAATAGTACCGTACTGAGTTGGTCTTCATATAATGCAAGTTATTGTACCGATGGAGGCAAACTGGATACTTCAGGCACATCAATTATTGATGGCGTAACAGCTACAAAAGAATTCACTATCACTTGTGTTGGGGATGGTGGGTCCGTTACTAAATCAGTTACGGTAAATGTTTACACAGCAATTCCAACCATGACCCTTACGGTAAGTCCGTCAACAATTTCTCCTGGAGATCCAGTAACCATAAGTTGGACATCTGAAAACACAAATTATTGCTCGGACGAAGGAGGTAAATCAAACACGAGCGATTCCATGACTGTTAATTCATTTACCACTTCAAAAGAATATTGGATGACTTGTTATGGAGATGGCGCCTCTGTTACAAAGATGGTAAAAGTGACTGTGACAGCTCCAGTAGCCGTGACACCGCCATATTCAAACAAAATGAGTTGTAGCAATCCGCCGAAGAGTGGTCTACAGTCAGGTGATTTGGTTTGCTATGGAACGTGGGATTATGGAAATGACTTCGGTGGCGATAATCAAATGTGTGACGGTGTAAAAGTTGGCCCAACATATTCGAAATTTGGTACTGGATGTAGCATTTCGACGCCGGCCTGTTCCACAGGAGCTGCGATTGCGACCAATCTTGTAAACATTTCATCAGCAAGTGCGGGCGATCTAAGTACTATTGCCTCTAATCTAGCTGTCTCAACAGACATTCTTAAGAAGGGTATGCTTAAAGTGTGGGAGTACAAATGTACATCACCATTGGCACTTCCGAGTGTGGCAGCATCTATCTCCGAACCTTACCAAGCGTGCGTTGACCTGTCTCGAAATATGCACAGAGGGGCAGAATCATCAGCAGTACTCATGCTTCAAAAATTCCTTGCTTCAAAAGGAATGTTCCGAGTGGAGCCAACTGCTTTCTATGGTGATGTAACTGTAAATGCAGTGAGGGACTACCAACGCAGTGTTAATCTACCTGAAACCGGCATGGTATTTGATTTTACACGCGCAGCAATGAAGAAAGAGACTTGTTCTATTTAGGGATTAAACCACTAGATAAAGGAGAGTAAATCAAACCCCCGCGCCGGGGGGGCGGGGGGTTCTGAGTTGACGGAAAAAGTACAAAAAAAGGCCGCACTATTCGTGCGGCCCCTGAGCCAAGGCTCAAAGATCAATCGGTTTTCCAGTGAAGTTCTCTACCTGCCCAGAATGGAACAAGTAGTTCTCCGTCGCCGAAGGGGACTTCGTTCGGGATTTTCCATTCTTGGCGACGAATGGTAATTGTGTCAGTATTCCTGGAAAGTCCGTAGAAGTCTGCACCGAAGTCCGAGAGGAATCCCTCCAAACGATTGAGGGCATGCCGTTCTTCAAAAGCCGTTGCATACAATGCAAGCGCATCTATTGCGGTGAAGCAGCCTGCGCACCCGCACGCCGTCTCTTTTGCCGATTTTGCATGCGGAGCTGAGTCTGTTCCGGCGAAGAATTTTGGATTACCACTTGTGGCGGCATCCAAAAGTGCTTGCCGGTGAGGCTCTTCTTTGAGAGTTGGCATGCACTTGTTGTGATGCGATTCGAAAACAGCATCAAGCGTTTCGAGAAGGTGGTGGGCGGTGATGGTTGCCGCAACATTTGGTGGAGCTTTTTCGACAAACCGTACCGCTTCCCGCGTCGTGATGTGCTCGAGCACAATTTTCAGACTCGGGAAATTATGTACGATCCACTTTAGACTCTCCTTGAGAAAGACTGCTTCACGGCGGAGTTGCCCGACGCGCCCATTGCGAGTATCGTCACCGAAAGATTCCGATACCAATGTCTCACCATGAATGCAGAGAACCATTTCAACTTCGGCCATTTTCCGAAAGACCGGTACGAGTTTCTTGATGTCGGTGACACCCTCGGCCGAATTTGTCGTCGCGTTTGCTGGGTACAGTTTCGCCGCTATGACGAGACCGGCCTTTTTTGCTTCGGCAATGTCTTCAGGAGTTGTTTTGTCCGTCAGATAGAGCGTCATCAGCGGCTTAAAATTCAGGCCGCGACCCTTTTGCTTCGCGAGCGCACGGATACTTTCATAGTATTCCCACGCCATGTCCCAGTTTGTAACTGGAGGTTTGAGATTTGGCATGATGAGAGCTCGTGCGAAGTGCTCAGTTGTGAAACCAAGTACTGCAGCAAGAGCGCTACCTCCGCGAAGGTGTAAATGCCAGTCGTCAGGACGACGAATGGTTAAACTTTGAAGTATTCCCATAGATACCTCCGTATATATGTGATTGTGGTGTACCTATTCAATGAATAAGCACTAAGAACTACTGCTGGTCGCCATACTAGCATAGCGATATAAAAAAGATACCCCGACGCGCAAGCGCGTCGGGGTAGATTGGAAACTTCAGGTCATGTGAGTTCAGCGACGAGGTCTCGAATTCCATTGAGGCGGAATTCCGCATAGTACGTTGCAACTTGTACGACTTCCGCACCTGCTTCGATATGTTTCTGTGCGCCATTTGCCGACTTCACGCCGCCACATGCAATGACTGTGGGTGTCACCCTTGGTGGGTCGGTGATCCAGTTATCGATGATGCGATGGAGTGTGCTTACCTGTGCTACCGCACCGTCGAGAAGTGGCGCACCACCCATACCGCATTTGGGGACACTGATACGTGGACGCTCGTTCGCATCAATGGGTGTGTCCGAAAGCACGGTATTGCCACTGACAATCATGGTGTACCCATATGTAATCGAAAGCCTGACGATCTCCTCGAGACACTCGAACGTGGTGTTGGGCGCAATCTTGATTGCCTTTGGACAAGGGCAATCTACACCTTCCATCATGAGCAACTTGAGAGCGACAGTGTCTTTGGCAAGCACGTCATGCAAACGACCGTCCTTTTCGTCTCGGTGATTGGGACATGCCGCATTCACCTCGATCTCATCGACAATGTCATAAATGTTCAACCAATACTTAAGGAGTATTTGGACCATCTCTTTGAGGTCGCCCGTCTTGAGTGGGGCAAGGCTTAATCGGATTTTGCACCCTTGAGCCTTGAGCCTCAAAAACTCATCCCGTCTCCCAATGAGTTCCTCGACAATGAACGTGAGAAGACCTATGTTCTTGAGGCCGACTGCGTTGTACGAGGCAAACGACTTTGAATCGAAGTAGTAGGTCGGCTCCTTGTTTCCTTCTCGTGGCTCAAAGGTAAATGAACCGAAGGTGATGTGATGAACAAGTTCGCCGAGACCATTAGGGACATGTCTCATGGTCTTGATGAGACCAGCAGCAATGCCGATTTTGCGGCGGATAGTATCTTCCATTCTGTACTCCTCAATAATTTAGATTAGGTGACAAGAAACTGCATTTCTGGCTCATACAGTATCAGTGTGTAGATAAATTGCAAGATTTTGTAAGACCCCCGCATGTTTGTAGTAGACATAGTGGCAACTACACAAATGCTATACTTTATACAAACATGAAGGGGTTTTTAACTCAAAAAAAGTATTGGGTGATTGGAGCGGTTATTTCTATGTGCGTTTTGTGGTGGTTGATGCAGGCATTTTCTGAACAAATTCCTGAAGGGATTACAATTGAGCCGGTCGCTCGCGGTATCGTGGGAGAGGTGATTAGTGAAACCGGTTCGGTTATTCCGGTGCAGGAAGTTCATCTTGCTTTTGAGCGTGGAGGAAAGGTAATAGAGATCCTTGTTAAGGAGGGTGAGGAGGTTGCAGAGGGGGATGTCTTGGTGAAGCTCGATGCAACGCAACAACGCGCAGACCTCATCGCAGCACGTGCACGACTCAATGCAGAAGAATTCAGGCTCGAAGAACTTCTTCGAGGTTCAGATGACACAAGTCTTGCGGTGACGGTGTCTGGACTCGAGATTGCCAAGACAACACTTTTAAATGCTGAAAATAATCTTGCTTTGGTGACCGCACAACAAGATCTGCTTGTAAAAAACGCACTCAAAACACTTCGTTCATCCAATCTCCAAGCATATCTTGTGGATGGTGAACAGGAGAATTCAGAGCGTTCTTTTGTCGCACCGATAATTACTGGGACTTATGACAGTGACGAAGATGGAGCCTATGCACTTGAATTATATAATTCAAGTGCGCAATCGGGATCTTCTTTCTGGGTTTCAGGGCTTGAAAGTGATACTCAGAATGTCTCAACAGTGAACGCTGTACCACTTGGCACACGTGGTCTTTATGTACAGTTTCCAGATGGATTTAGCTCTAGAACATCGTGGAAAGTTCCTGTTCCCAATATTCGAGCAAACGGATACCTTGCAAATCTTAATGCATACAATGCAGTACTCGAGACGCGCAACCTAACGGTAGCTAACGCGGAAAGTGCCATGTTGGTAGCAAAGGCTACGCTTGCACAGAGTCGGTCTCAGCTCCTGTTGGCATCGAGCTCTGCGAGAGATGAACGTGTTGGCGTTCAGAAGGCAGTTGTCGAACAAATGTATGCAGCTCTAGAAACGGCTCAGAATTCATATAACAATATGACCATCACGGCTCCATTTTCCGGAGTTGTCTCAAAACTCAATACTGAAGTAGGTGAGATAGTCGCACCGACTTCACCAGCCGTGGAACTTATTTCTGACAAAGACCTTGAATTACTCGTAAATATTTCTGAATCTGATATACAAGAAATTGATGTCGATGATACTGCGACAGTAAATTTTGATGCATATGAGGAGATCGTATCAAATGCAAGAGTGGTAAGCATTTCCCCGAATGCAAAAATTATTGAAGGAGTTCATGTCTTTGAGATTCGTTTACGGTTCAATGAAATTGACGATCGTATTCGCCCTGGGCTTTCAGCAAACATTGATATTTCAGCAGCAACGAGAGAGGGTGTCATAGCGGTACCATCACGTGCTGTAGTAACTAAGGATTCAGGAAGATTTGTCAGGGTACTTAAAGGGAGCAAAATTGAATACATACCAGTGACAATAGGACTTCGTGGTTCAAATGGAATGACAGAGATCATAGAAGGGCTAACTGAAGGGCAGAAAATTATTACCTTTGGGCAGCAAGAGGTTATACAACAACTTGAATCAAATTAGCTATGAGTTTATTTGAAGTATCAAATCTCGAAAAAACATATTTTGGGGAAATTACTGATACTAAAGTTCTTCGTGGGCTTACATTTAAAATTGAAAAGGGGGAGTTCGTTTCGATTATGGGTCCTTCTGGCTCTGGGAAGTCAACGTTGCTTCACATTCTCGGTTTCCTTTCTGATCATACTTCTGGCGAATATCGTTTCAATGGAAAGCGGTATGAAGAACATACTGATACAGAGGTCGCGAAAGTACGAAACAGCGAAATGGGCTTTGTGTTCCAGTCGTTCAATTTACTCCCACGTCAGACGGTCTTTGAAAATGTGCAGTTACCACTTATGTATTCCAAGTTTCCAGAACATGAATGGGAACAGCGAGTAAAGGAAGTTGTTGAAATAGTTGATCTCTCACATCGACTTGAATTTGAAACATACAAGCTTTCTGGTGGAGAAAAACAGCGCGTGGCGATAGCCCGCGCTCTTGTAAATAACCCTGATGTTATCTTTGCAGATGAGCCAACAGGGAACCTTGATTCAAAGTCAGGTCAGGCTGTTATGCAAACATTGCAGCAATTGCATGATGAACTCGGACATACTGTTATCCTTATTACACATGAGACAAAGACTGCTGAGTACGCGGATCGGATGATTCGCATCGTGGATGGAGTTATTGAGAGTGACGAGAAAATTGCAAATAGACGCGAAGCGAAATCCGAATTCATAAAATAACATGCCACTTAAGCACATACTTATAACCGCAATACGGGGACTACGGACACACACATCACGTTCGGCTCTTACGATTCTTGGGATTGTTATTGGTGTCGCCGCTATAATTATCGTCATGGCCCTTGGTCAGGGGGCGCAAGATCTCATCTTAAGTCAAGTTGAAGGTTTGGGGGCAGAGACGGTGGTGCTCCGACCAGGGACTGGAGTGAGTGATATTACCAAGACATTGTTTACTCAGACACTTACACAAAATGACATCGCAGCACTTGAGAAAAAACAAAATGTTCCAAATCTCATAGAGGTATCGCCGCTTGTGATCATGTACGATGCGGTTGAGTTCCAAGGCAAAGTGTACAGGCCCTCCATTATTGGCGGTTCGGCAGAATTTCTCTTTGGTCTTCTAGATATTTCATTGCAGGATGGGCGTTACTATACTGACGATGATATAGATCAAAAGGCTCGCGTCGCGATAATTGGGGCAACGGTGAAGGAAGAACTGTTTGAAAACTCTCAGGCCGTCGGGCAACAAATTAGGATTAAAGACAAGAAGTTTAAAGTACTCGGTGTTCTTGAAAAGTCTGGTCAGGCTGGCCCATTTGATATGGATGAATTGGTGATGATTCCTCAGACCAGTGCCCAGACCTACATTACCGGAACAAATTATTTTAATGAAGTATTCTTACGGGCAGATGATCCAAAGAATGTTGAAAAGATGGCGTACGATATTGCGGTTACACTTCGTGAGACACATGATATCGGCCTTAATGAGGATGATGACTTTGACATTCAGACTCAGCAAAACGTAATTGATCAAATTGAGACGATTGTAAGTGTTTTTACAGCATTCCTTGTTACTGTTGTTTCAATTTCGCTTGTAGTTGGTGGTATTGGAATTATGAACATCATGCTTGTCTCAGTTTTTGAGAGAACAAAAGAGATTGGTCTTAGGAAGGCACTTGGTGCTACACGTAACGACATCCTCAAACAGTTTCTTTTTGAAGCGGTCATTCTGACAAGTATTGGCGGGTTTGTCGGAGTCATTCTTGGGACAGTATTTTCATATGTGGCAGCAGTCGTGCTTGCACAAACAGTTGCAGAAAATTGGGCGTTTGCTTTTCCAGTTGGTGGCGCGATTCTTGGAGTGGGTGTCTCGGCTAGCGTTGGACTTATTTTCGGTATTTACCCAGCAAACCAAGCTTCTAAGAAAAGCCCTATTGAAGCATTGCGGTATGAGTAGGGTCAGAACATTTGCGGTGAGCGCCACATTGAGATAGAGTATTTGTGTCTGAGCATATCCGCCTGTATAGAAATATACAGGCGGCCAGCTCAGAGATCTGGTGTATTTCTGTAAGTCGAACTTTCAAAATCCACCATCCTCTTCACTTCCGCCTGTAGCTCAGTTGGTAGAGCGCTGAGCTTATACCTCAGTGGTCCTTGGTTCGAGTCCAAGCGGGCGGACAAATAACAAAAGCCACACATCTGTGTGGCTTTTGTTATTTGTCGGGTGAAATAGTTTGGGAAACTATTTCACGAGCAATGTGAACCCCTATTCATAATGGGGTGAACCAACGAGCCAGGATCACGGGTACTTAACGAACAAAGTGAGTTTAGTAACTTGTGATGACAGCGTGTCCGAAGCGGAGCGATACTTTTTCAATAATGCACTCAGAAAGGGAAGACAAATAGTAAAGGCCGTTGCGTGGAGCAACGGCCGGATTGAAGGGTTTGTTACGTAACACCGTCACTGTCGTGACGAGATAGCCAGCTGTGCTGGATCACCTCCTTC
>JAIPIB010000002.1 GCA_021734905.1 Minisyncoccota bacterium
AAGGAACACTGAAAGAAGCAGAAGCACTCATGCCAACCGTCTACAAAGCAATTGATAAAGCAGAGAAACGAGGAGTCATCAAAAAGAACACAGCTGCACGAAAGAAATCACGTCTAACTATCCAACTGAAGAACGCGGCGAAGTAAATAACAAACCCCGCAATGCGGGGTTTGTTATTTACAATTTAATTGTTACTTAATTATCACAACTGCAGTTATAAAAAATATGAAAATAGGATTTATCGGGCAAGGGTGGATAGGAAAAAATTATGCTGACGATTTCGAGAGCCGTGGTTATGACGTCGTGCGATACGCACTCGAAGAACCGTACTGCAAAAATATTAATTTAATTAGTGAATGTGATATTGTTTTCATAGCCGTACCAACACCCACCACTGAGAATGGATTTGATGATAGTATCGTAGAAGAAGCTCTAAAACTTGTAGCCCCAAGTAAAATTGCAGTAATTAAATCGACCATCACTCCTGGTACTACTGAAAAATTGCAACAAAAATTTCCTGATATTTTTGTACTCCATAGTCCTGAATTTCTTGTTGAAGTGACCGCGGCATATGATGCAGCACATCCAAATCGTAACATTGTTGGAGTACCGACTGACAATTCAGTATTTAGACGCCATGCTGAAACTGTCCTTTCTGTGCTTCCAAAGGCAGAGTACGAGTCAATAATGCGTGCACGTGATGCTGAATTTGTGAAGTATGCGGGGAATTGTTTTTTGTTTACTAAAGTGATGTATATGAACATGCTCTATGACTTAGTTACAGCAATGAAAGGAGACTGGAGCCAAATTAAGGATGCCCTTGTTCACGACCCACGAGTTGGTGAAAGTCATATGGAGCCAGTACATAAAGGTGGTAGAGGGGCTGGTGGACATTGTTTTATTAAAGATTTTGAAGCGTTTAGAAGGATGTATGATGTTTTTGTTAAAAACCCGGTAGGGGCTCAAATTCTTAGCTCTAAGGCACATATGAACATCCAATTGCTTATGGAAAGTGATAAAGACATAGAACTACTCGAGGGTGTTTATGGTGACCTTGATAAATATCAAAAGCACAATTAGGCATCTGATACACTGTACGTATGAGTAGAATTCGTGTGGCAATACTTCGAGGCGGACTTAGTGATGAATACAAAGTTTCTCTATGGACCGGAGCAACGGTTCTTGAAAATATTGATAAATCACTTTTTGAACCAATAGATATTGTTATTACAAAAAATGGTGAGTGGCTTTGTGATGGAAGACTCCGTCTTCCGGAGCATGTTCTACATTCTGTGGACGTAGTTTTTAATGCACTTCACGGAAGGTTTGGTGAAGATGGGACTGTGCAGCGTCTTCTAGAGCGTTTTGCCGTACCATACACAGGAAGCAAGGCGTTTGCCTCAAGTGTTGCAATGAATAAGGTGACTACAAAAAATTTTCTTAAGGATACTGATGTAAAAGTTGCCAAACACATTCATGTTACAAAGGATTCAGTTGCCGACATTGCAAGAGTCTCAGAGAGAATAGTTGATCTTTTTGGTCCTCAATATGTTATTAAACCCGTTTCGTCAGGGTCATCTGTTGGAACAATGATGGTGAAGAACCCACTGCTTCTTCCCCAAGCGCTTAAAGATGCCCTTGAGCACTTTGATGAGGTTATGGTTGAGGCAAGAATACCAGGCAGAGAAGCCACTTGTGGAGTTATTGATAGATACCGTGGAGAGGAACTGTATGCACTTCCACCAATTGAAATAGTTATCCCAGAACGTTCCGAGTTTTTTAACGAGGAAGTTAAGTATGACGGAACGACGCAGGAAATTTGTCCAGGTCGGTTTGATCGAAGTACAAAAAATGAGATCGAGCGAGTATCAAAACTTGTGCATACAACACTCAATCTTTCACAATATTCAAGATCTGATTTTATAATTTCAGATGACGGAATTTATTTTCTTGAGGTCAATACGTTACCAGGTTTAACTAAAGAATCACTCTTTCCAAGAGCGATCCAAACGGTTGGTGGTACGTATTCTGAGTTTATTACTCATCTTCTCACTGACGCATTAAATGTGAAGAACCATTAAAATTTTTTATGACAAAACAAATCAAAAAATTATCAACAAAGGAGATTGAAAAGTCTATGAGAAAGGTTTCTGATTGGACTGCAAATGCTAAGCAAACGGAACTTCAACAGACATTCTATTTCCCGTCTTTTCTTGCAGGACTTGCCTTTGTGGCAAAAATCGCTGTGCATGCAGAAGTTAGTCAGCATCACCCTGTTATTGAGCTTTCGTATGAAAAAGTAAAGGTGAAGCTAGCTACTCATGATTGTAAAGGCCTCACAATAAATGACTTTAAATTAGCAGAGCGCATAGATGGAATACTACAGTAGTCTGTACACTGCTGTTACTTGTTAAAGTGCCAAATGCTGACATAATATATAGTGTACTAATTGATAATTCTAATTTATCTCATAAGCTCTAATTTTCTTATAATATGACCATCGAACATATTCTTATATTCGCACACATCATAGGTACAATAATAGGTGTTGGTTCAGCTACAATGCTTGAGTCGCATCTTGGTAAAGCACTTAAAGACAAGCTTGTTTCAGAAGATGAAAGAGCTATTCTTGGTGTTGACTATAGAGCAATGCGTGTCGGTCTTGTAATTATCATCCTCTCAGGGTTTGGTTTTCTTCTTTTAGACAAGTTTGAAGGAAAGACAATGTATTTGTATAGCCCGTACTTATGGGCAAAGTTGACTTTCGTTATGGTGATCCTTGCTAACACGTTACTCTTGCAGGCAAAGAGTATAAATTTGTACTGGGGTTCAACATTTTCTTTTGTCTCATGGTGGTCAGCGGCACTTGTCGGCATGTTTGTAACACATCGGCTTAGATTTGATTTTTTCGGAGACGGTCAATTTATAACAGTTTTTGCCTCTCTCATGTCACTTTATGTAGTTGCTGTGATCGTTGGTGCCATCGCGCTTAACTTCTTTAGAAATAAATCTTTATCATCGTAATATGTCAGTATTTTTTGCATCGCTACTTGTAGCACACGTACTATTTGGAATAGTTGGCGTGATTCTCATCTTCATGGTGACGTTCATGCTATTGAAGAAAGAGTTACAGAAAAAGGAACTCACATGCACGTCTTTTGGGGCATTTCTTGCCTATATAATCTCATGGTTTTCAGGTGGGTGGTATTACTGGAAGTACTACGGGACAACGGTAAAGCCAGCAATTATGGCCGGTGAATTTAGATGGGCACATTCAATCATTATGGAAGTTAAGGAGCATATATTTCTTTTTCTTCCGTTTGCATCTCTGGCACTCGCACTTGTTATTTACCTCAAATTTGACGCTTTATTGACTGACCAGGTATTTAGGAGGAAGGTTATACAATTATCGATTGCAGTAACAGTACTCGCTATCATAATTACATTATCAGGCGTTCTAATAACAGGCGGTGCTCGCTAATCTATATGAATAAACATCAGCTAGTAAAGGGAATTCTTCTTGGTGCAACAATGGCAGTCATCTTTGCAGTTATTATCACTATTGCAGGTGAGCTATATAAAGTTGTTGGCATTGATGGTAAGAGCCTGAATCCAATCAAGGATTTATTGAAAGAGTGGCACGGTCATCATTGGGTTGGCAAGGGAATATGGGCAGCCATTGTGTTTGGTGTGACAATCTTAACTTCGTACACTCTTTCTAAAAAAGATTTTTCAGAAGTTAGCTTAAATAAGTACGTATCACTTCTTACCTACTCTGTATCACTAGGAACTATATTACTTTTTGTATTTTTTGGTTACGAGTACATGATTCATTGATGGCGAAATCAAGACAATTATGTACAAAGAAAACCGCCTTTGGCGGTTTTCTTTGTACAAATTTTATCCAAAAAACAATGTTAAGTAAAATACTTCTTCAAGAGGGAGTGTGTATGCAAGTGATCATCAACAGGATGAGTCTCAATTACGCCAATTACTGTCTCATCATTACCGCCTGGAAATAGTGCATCACCAAAGTATATACAGTTATCTTTTTCCCAGCCCATTTCTTCTATGAGACGATTAACGTTGTACCCCTTATGCCTGCCTTTTTGAAAGTAGTCAAAGCAGGTGGTGCCACCAATACGTACTTCAATTTCATCTGATTCAAAAGGAATGTCACGCAACAGAGATTGTCTGACAGATTTATCTGGATCGCAGGTACGTTTTCTGCAGAGATCTTCATTGTGACCAATGAGGCTGTAACCGATTTGTGCACCTCGGTGTTCGACAAGATCTTCATGGTCTCTAATTTCAGCAACATATTTTGAACGGATTTTATTTACATGATCAAGTATTGTTTTCGTGTGGTCTTCATTTAGAAGTTCCGTCCATAGTTGTTGGTTTTGAGGATCCACAGCCTGATTTCCGTTTTGGCCAAGTCTAAATGCGGGCAGATTTCTAATTTGAATATCAATTTGGCTTACTTGAGCTCCTGATACGATGATGATGTCGTGCGGGAGCGATGTGTAAAAAGCAAGAATCTCGTCTTCCATAGGCGTCCTTGATGCAGAGATTGTGTCATCCATATCAAAGAAAAGATGCTTTTTGTGTGTATACATGTTTAAAATTATATCAAATATTTTGGTATAATGAATTATTATTCTATAAAAACTGATTTTATGAGCATAGAAAGCTTAGACTTTACACCAAATAAAAAAAATGAAGGAGGGCCATCAGTGGAAGACATCTTGCAAGTGAACCTTGAAACGCCTTTTGATGATTTACCAAAAGAGAAGCAAGAGCAAATAAGGAATTGGACTTTGGGAAGGAAAATTAACGGGGAACAAACATATCATTAATTATAAGGCCTATTTGCTACTTTTGTATCCTTGAAATCCCATCGTGTAGATTAACAAAATCCGTCTAAAGACGGATTTTGAATTGCCAAATTACACTTAGACGTTAGTGACTCAATTTCAGTGTGGACTCGACAGGAATTGAACCTGCGACCTCCTGAGTGCAAAACAGGCGCTCTAGCCAACTGAGCTACGAGCCCACACTAAAATCAAATGGAACAATGCCTAATGAGTGCATCTTCACAGGAATTGCTCAAGGTCTTCTAAAAATATCCTGCATCATTAGAACCCGCATATAATACGCATTTTCCTTGATTCGGTCAACACTGTATAATTACTTAATGAGTAAAACTCGTTGTGCTTGGGTTAATCTTAAGAACCCTGACTACATAGATTATCATGATCATGAATGGGGGATTCCTATCCTTGATGATAAAACGTTATTTGAGTTTATGGTACTTGAAAGTTCTCAAGCAGGACTATCTTGGGAAATTATTCTAACAAAACGCAATGGTTACAAAAAAGCTTTTGCAAATTTTAATCCAAAAGAAGTTGCAACTTTTACAAACGAACATGTCGAAGTTTTGATGCAAAATATTGATATTGTCAGAAATAGGCTCAAAATTAAAGCCACAATAAATAATGCTCAACAATTTCTAAAAATTTGCCACGAGTATGGCAATTTTTCAAAGTATTTGTGGAAGTTCGTGGGTGGAAAACAGCTTGTAAATGACTGGCAAACAATAAGGGATGTGCCAACACATACTGATACTTCTATAGAGCTAGCAAAAGACCTTAAAATCAAGGGATTTAAATTTCTTGGACCAACAACTTGTTACGCATACATGCAGGCTGTGGGTATGGTGTATGACCACACAAGTAACTGTTTTAAGTACAAAAAACATAAATAGTAGAGATAGACATTGCTTTTGTTCTCATTTGAATGTGTGGAAATCCCTTTATTTTATCTCAGTATTCTGCTATGATTCCAGCGATTTATGAATATTGCACACGCTGCAGTTGAGGGTGGTATTGCGGTACATCTTTCCGCACCGATTTTGGGGTATTTTTTTGGTATTCCGCTCACAAGCACAATGATTATGGTGTGGGTTACTATGCTTGCACTTGCAGTCCTAGCATTTACAATGAAATCCAGACTGCGTCTGATACCAAACAAAATTCAAATATCACTTGAGATGTTGGTTGGGAGTGGGTTTGACTATATGGCAGATGCACTGGAAAGCAGGGAACTTGCACGAAAATTCTTTCCTTTGGTGATGACCATATTTATCTTTATTCTGTCATTAAATTGGCTCGGTTTACTTCCTGGTGTAGATTCGATTGGCATTTGGAAAACAGTTCATGATGCTGAGACGTTTGTACCATTTCTTCATCCAGCTAACACAGACCTTAACGTAACGATCAGTTTAGCCATAATAGCCTTTGTTGCAATAGAAATTGCCGGGATAGCATTTCTTGGATTTGTAAAGTATGGAGGAAAATTTATTAATTTCTCATCCCCGCTCAACTTCCTTATTGGAATAATTGAACTATTTAGCGAATTAGCGCGACTAGTTTCATTCTCATTTCGACTTTTCGGCAACATTTTTGCAGGAAAAACTCTATTACTCATTGCAATATTTTTTGTACCGTTTATAGTTCCGGTTCCAATTCTCGCCTTTGAATTATTCGTCGGTCTTATTCAGGCCTTTATATTTGCAGTATTGACTCTTTTCTTTATCAAACTAGCAATTGCAGAGCCAGAGCACTAGTTGACAGCTGGCATTGTGCGTAAATATACACACAATGCCAGCTGTCCGTTAGGGACAAAATAGTGTTTATTTATATAAGAAATAATTTAAGTATGGAAAATTTAGAAGCAATGAAAGCCCTTAGTATGGCTATCGTGGTAGGTTTAGGAATGATTGGTCCAGGTATCGGTCTCGGTATTCTCGTGTCGAAAGCGCTTGAAGCTATTGGGCGGAATCCGGAAGCGGCAGGGAAGATTCAGACAACAATGTTTATCGGCGTTGCTTTTACTGAAGCGCTGGCTATTTTTGCAATCGTTGTAGGATTTATTGTTAAATTTGGTTAATAGATATATATGCAAGAAATAATTCACGCATTCGGAATAGACTGGAGACTTATTGTCATCCAGATCTTTAACTTCGGTCTCCTTGCTGGAGTTTTGTGGTATTTCTTGTATACGCCTATTTTAAAAATTCTTGCCGAGAGAGAAGAAAAGATCAAGAAAGGAGTGCTCGACGCAGAGGCTGCTGCAGTAACATTAAATCTTGCCGATGAGGAAAAGAATAAAATTCTAACTGTCGCACACGGCGAAGCAACATCAATTGTACAAAGGGCAAGTGAGCATGCTGAACAAAAGGGTGTAAGTATTGTTGCAGAGGCTCACACAAAGGCCGAGAAACTTGCAAGTGATGCACGGGCAAAGGCAGAGGAAATCAAGGCACAGGCTCATAAGGAAAGCGAATCTGAAATTGCACAAGTTGCTATACTTGCCGCTGAAAAAATTCTTAATACTCAATTGAGTAAGTAATATGTTAGTTCGTGATTATAGAGACGCTCTTTTTGAATTAATTGCGCGGGGTGATGATTATGAAACGACAGTAGATTCATTTAAAAAACTCTTAAGACACAAAAAGCACACGAAGCTCTACCCTCACGTCATGAAAGGTCTACTTCAAAAATGCATTAAAAGCGAAAAATTGAATACGACACAGGTGACGGTTGGTAGACAGTCTGATATAGAGACACTTAAACCTAACATCCTCCAAGAACTTAGTTTACTAAATTTAAACAGCGAGTTTAAAACAATCATTGACCCAGGTGTAATCGGTGGATACAAAGTTACCAGTTATGACAAGGTTGTCGACAGAACGTATAAAAAGAAATTGCTAGCGGTTTATCGGTCATTAACAACATAAAGCATCATGAGTACAGCAATCATAGAAAGAATAAAAAAAGAAATTGAATCTCTAAAAGATGACACCACCTTTGAAGAGGTCGGTGTTGTCGTTACTGTTGGAGATGGTGTAGCTGAAATTGAAGGTATTCGTGGTGCACGAATGATGGAGATGGTCCTTTTTGATGATGGAGAAGGTAAATCTCTCAAGGAGGCGATGCAGTATACAGATGCTCTATATGGCCTTATTCTCAATCTTGAAGAGGAGACTGTTAAGGTTGTAATCCTCGGCGATACAGCACGCGTTTCAGAAGGGATGCAAGTTAAAAGAACAGGGAAACTTCTTAGTATTCCCGTTGGTGAAGAAATAGTAGGAAGGGTTGTAACGCCACTGGGCGAGGTGCTTGATGGAAAAGGTGCATTTAAGATGGAGCGAGATATGGCTATTGAGCGTGTAGCATATGGAGTTATGGACAGGTCAGCTGTTAATGAGCCTATTCATACTGGTATCAAGGCGATTGATTCGATGATTCCAATCGGTCGTGGGCAGCGTGAGCTAATTATTGGAGACAGGGCAACAGGTAAAACAACAGTTGCTATAGACACCATCATCAATCAGAAATTTGAGCCGGTAGAGACTCGCCCAATCTGTATCTATGTAGCCATTGGTCAAAAGGAGTCTAAAACTGCTCGTATTGTTAGAGAGCTTGAAGAGCATGGAGCGATGGAGTATACGATTGTCGTATCAACCTCAGCTGCAGACCCATCACCACTACAATTCCTCGCGCCATTTGCAGGTGCTGCAATAGGTGAATTTTTTATGGAAAAGGGAAAGGATGCACTTATTGTTTATGACGACCTCTCAAAACATGCTGTGGCATACCGACAAATGTCGCTTCTGCTCAGACGACCACCAGGTCGAGAGGCATATCCAGGTGATATTTTCTATCTTCACTCTCGGCTACTCGAAAGAGCCGCTAAGCTTTCTAAAGAACTTGGAGGAGGTTCATTAACGGCACTTCCAATTATTGAAACACAAGAAGGTGACGTATCTGCATACATCCCAACTAATGTTATTTCAATTACTGATGGTCAGATATTCCTCGAAACAGATCTCTTCAACAAAGGTATCAGACCAGCACTTAACGTTGGTATCTCTGTATCACGTGTCGGTAGTAGTGCTCAAACAAAGGCGATGAAAAAAGTGTCTGGAAAAATTCGAATTGAGCTAGCGCAATTTAGGGAACTTGAGGCCTTCATGCAGTTTGCTGGTGACCTAGATCAGGATACAAAAAATAGCATCGATAGTGGTCGGCGTTATACAGAACTACTTAAACAAGATCAGCATGTGACATTCCCATTCTTTAAGCAAGTCGTCTCAATATTTGCTGCAAATAATGGTCTCTTTAATGGTTCTGAAGTAGCAAATGTACGAGCAATTGAAAATGATTTTTTGAGCATGATTGAACGTGACAAAAAGGAAGTCTTTGAAAGTATTGAATCAGAACGTGCGCTAACTGATGAGGTTGCTTCTGAACTAACCAAGATGATTGCTGAATTTAAGAATACACAAGTACACTACTACGCATAAGCCATGGCTCTCAAGCATATTAAAAACAAAATAAAATCAACTGAGCGCACTAGTAAAGTGACGAAGGCTATGGAGGCTGTCTCGGCTGTAAAAATGCGAAAGAGCCAGGAAAAGGCCTTGACTGGACGACCATACGCAGAAGCAGCTTTTCGTATCCTAGAAAATATTGCGAGGAGTGTGGACGTTCAACACCATACATTCATTAAAGCAAATGGAGGTAGTAAAGATTGTCTTATTGTAATTACTTCAGACAAAGGTCTCGCGGGGAGTCTTAATAGCGCTGTACTTAAAGAATCAACACGACTTCTTGGTGGTCAGTCTGCAAATGATGTTGAGTTGATATGTTTTGGTAAAAAAGGATACGAACATTTCTTGAGGCGTGGTTATACAATTCCATTACATCACGTGAACATGAGTGATGATGTCACTATTGAGGATGTTCAAAGTGTAGTAACTCATGTTGGTAAGCAATTTACCTTAGGTCATTATAAGAGCGTCCGTGTCGTGTACCAACACTTCCTGTCGACATTTGAGCAGAATGCTATTGTCCGTCAAATTCTGCCGATTAGTAAAGAAGATGTTCGCTTGATGATACGTGATATTCTTCCAAAGCACGGGAAATACAGTGAACAGGTTCATAAACAATCTATGATTATTTATACAGCTGAACAGAGCCGAGGAACTGTGTTTGACTCGATATTTTCCATACTAGTTGAAATTATGCTTTATCATGCACTTCTCGAGTCGAAAGCAAGTGAGCATTCAGCGAGAATGGTTGCTATGAAAAATGCAACAGATAAAGCCAGAGATGTGATGAAACTGTTAACACTTTCATACAATAAAAAGAGGCAAAGTGTCATCACGGCAGAAGTGTCAGAAATTACCGGAGGGATAGAAGCCATGAAAGACACATAACAATTTATAAATTTTTTATTTACAAACCAAAGCAATAACAATACGCATATGACAACACCAACTACAACAGGCATAATCACACAAATAATTGGACCAATTATTGACGTCTATTTCGAGACGGAAGTTCCAAAGCTTAACTTTGCACTTGAGGTGGCAACTGAAGATGGTTCAACCCTTGTACTTGAAGTTTCTCAACATATTGGAGGAAATCGTGTGCGTGCTATTGCGATGCAGGATACTGCAGGACTCATGCGTGGACTGTCGGTACGAAATACCGGAGCACCCATCAGTGTGCCCGTAGGCGAAAAGTCCTTAGGTCGGCTCATGAACGTCCTCGGAGATCCTTTGGATGGGAAGGGAAATATTGTTGATGCTCCAAAGCTTCCAATTCACCGCAATGCTCCACATTTCACTGAGCAGTCAACCAAAACGGAGGTTTTTGAAACTGGAATCAAGTCTGTTGATCTCCTCGCACCGTTTATTAAAGGAGGGAAGGTAGGCCTTTTTGGCGGTGCTGGAGTTGGTAAGACAGTACTCATTCAGGAGCTTATTCGAAACGTGGCAACAGAACATGGTGGGTACTCAGTATTTGCTGGAGTAGGCGAGCGAGTTCGTGAAGGAAATGACCTTTATCATGAAATGAAAGAATCAGGTGTACTCGAAAAAACAGCACTTGTTTTTGGGCAAATGAATGAAGTCCCGGGTGCACGTGCTCGAATTGGACTTACAGGACTCACCATGGCTGAATATTTCCGAGACGAGGGAGGGAAAGATGTGCTCTTTTTCATGGACAACGTATTTCGGTTTACACAAGCAGGACAAGAGGTGTCTTCATTGCTTGGACGTGTATCTTCTGCGGTGGGATATCAGCCAACACTTGCTGAAGAAATGGGACAAATGCAAGAACGTATTACATCAACAAACACCGGTTCTATTACGTCGGTACAAGCCGTTTATGTTCCCGCTGATGACCTTACTGACCCAGCGCCTGCTACTACTTTTTCACACCTTGATTCTACGGTAGTACTCTCCCGTGCGCTTGCGTCGCTAGCAATTTATCCAGCCATTGACCCTCTGGAAAGTAAGTCATCAGCACTTGATCCATACGTTGTTGGTAAAGAGCACTACGAGGTCGCCCAGGGCGTAAAACAGGTACTTCAGAGGTATAAGGACCTTCAGGATATTATTGCGATTCTTGGAATTGAAGAACTTTCTGATGATGATAAGCAGACAGTATATCGAGCCAGAAAAATTCAACGCTTCCTTTCACAGCCATTTTTCGTTGGTGAAGTATTTACAGGAACTCCGGGTGCATACGTTCCACTAAAGGAGACTATACGTGGCTTCAAAGAAATTCTCGAAGGTAAGCATGACGATAAATCCGAACAAAGCTTTTACATGAAGGGAAGTATTGATGAAGTACAATAATTATGAAACAAGAGGCAGTATTCAGACTTACAATATCCAAAATCAATGAGCAGCTTTTTAGTGGTGAGGCGAACTCAATAACTTTACCTGGTACAGAAGGTGTCCTTACTATTCTTGCCCATCATGAATCACTTGTTTCGCTTCTCAAGGAGGGTACAATACATGTAAGAACAGGAGAAGAAATTACTACCTTTCAGATTTCAAAAGGACTTCTTGAGACGAGTAATAATCAAGTGACTGTTTTGGTGTAAGGAAAAGACTCACATGAAGGTGCTTTGTAAAACATCTTCAGTGTAAACGTCGAGATAGTCGAGGTGATCTAGAGCTTACATTAAAACATCATTACGTTTTAATTAAATTTAACTATATTCAATATGTTTGACAATGCTAAAAAATTCATGATGCGCAAGCTCCTTGAGCGACAACTCAAGAGCGCTCCTCCTGAACAAAGAGAAATGATCCTCACTCTTCTTGAAAAAAATCCAAAATTATTTGAGAAAATAGCAGGAGAAATGCAAGCAGAAATCAAAAAGGGAAGCAACCAAATGACTGCAGCGATGAAAGTACTACCGAAGTATCAATCTGAACTCCAGGCCGCAATGGGAGACAAGTTTCCAAAGCAACAAAAGAGTGGCGTGCGCTTCAATCCTAACGGAACGCTACATTCCTAAGGCATATAATTGTTCACACATTTTTTGAATCCAGTCTTTTTATGTGTACCTATGTGCTAATATAAGATTACAAAAATATGAAAAAAATACTTGTGTTTCTCGGTAATGGCAACAAAGACTCATATTCTGGTAATTTGGCAGATGCCTACGTTGATGGTGCGACACTCTCAGGTTTTGAAGTCCAGAGGATTAACATTGGTGATTTGCAATTTGATCCAATTCTTCATAATGGATACAGAGACATACAACAGCTTGAACCAGACCTACTCATGGTTCAAGAAAAAATTAATTGGGCTGATCATATTGTCTTTATTTATCCAAACTGGTGGTGCTCTATGCCAGCGATAATGAAAGGTATGTTTGATCGTATGTGGCTCCCAGGTTTTGCGTTTAATTTTGATAAAGTAGCTAAGAAACTTGTACAACGACTAACAGGGAAGACTGCTCGCGTGATAATAGTGGCGGGTTCGCACACTCCGTTTATGACATGGTGGAAGTTTGGAGATTATACAAATGAAATATCACACGGAATTCTAGGTTTTGCCGGAATTAAAACATCAGTAACTGCACTTGGTCCTTGCGAAAGAGTCGAACAACCAGTTCGAAATGCATGGATAGAAAAGATCAAAGGTCTTGGAGCCCAAGGAAAGTAAGTCTTTTGTCTCAACTAAAGTATTAAATACGTTGTGGATAACTCTGTTGATAAGTTACTAATATGTGGTCTAATTGTCTTAGGTTTAGTGAATCTGGATGAACGCGCGAACATCTAGATCAGTTCCTTAAAAAGCTTTGACACAAGTAGGGCCGTCTGAGGTCTGAGTCCATCGGGGCGTTTGTAGTGTTAAGTCTTATTAAGAACTGTTAGGTTTCCATTTGGAGACCTTTTTTGTTGTTTATGTAAAAAATTTTATCTTTTGAGAGAATATTTCCGTCTGAAGTAATTTCATTAAAAGATATAAAAAGATCTACATGAAAGCGTGTTTTGTCGGCAACAATCCCGGCTTTTTTGTAAACGGTGTGTTTTTCACCAAGTGAAAGATGTAGTCCGAGAATTCGCTCGAATGCAGTAATATCATTCACGTAATTCTCTCGTGTGAAAGCACGGTTTAGGCCAAAGCCAATTTCTCGTATGAGTGCTCGTTCATTACTTTTAACTTGTGCCACCACATCAGTGAATGTTTGTGGTGCATTGTCACCCCATGAAACAACAAGTCCCTTTTCTACATCAACCCGAAATGGTTCGTGCATTGTGACGTTGTACGTACTGTCAGCAAAAGCATAAACATAAAACGAACCATTCATCTGAATGAAGTCCTTAGCTTCTGTAAAAACTTCTCCAATAGGAAAGGTTCCCCCAATGTTTTCCATCCCTGAGTAATCACCAATGTTGAGTTTTGGTACTTCAAGGCCACCCTCGACCTTTAAAGTACTGTCCCTGTACTTAATACAAAAAGTATTCGTACTCTCGAGTCTCTTTTTGAGCGCTTTTCCGGTGCCACGATACCACTCGCTATCATATTCAAGAGAATTAATGTATGTCTTCCATGAAGAAGCTATGTTACGTGAGAGGTGAAGATGATCAATCACCTTTAGTTTTCTTTGAAAGAGGTAGATCCTAATACGAAATGCATTGAGCCTGAAATCAGTTGATTGAATAAGGACGACGAGATCTCGAGGATTCAATAGGTTTATAGCATCAATAACTGAATCATTTTCTGTCTCATCGAAATTTATAAAAACCGCATGCGGAAGAACTCTTCTGTATGCTTCAGTTAGGATTTGTGTAAGTTCGTTTTGATTATCAAAAATAACAAGAGCATTTTCAGGTGAGACATGTTCAATTGCTCCACAAATAATACTCCGAACATTTTTTTCGGCGAGTGAGGTTAAGTCTACGATATTTGGTATTGTTGATTGTGACATAATATTTTACTAACGATATCAGGAAATCAAAAAGTTACTACTGTAGTATAGTGAACCTATGTCCCACCCTTTTGAAAAAATGTTTGAAAACGCTCTTAAGAAAAGCAACTCTAATAGGAATGTGGTTTTCGAAGAGGCTACAAGACTGGTGAACATGGGATATTCTCTAGACGAGGTCTCAAGTGTTCTCAGTAAATTAGCCAAGGGACTGATTAGTGACTCGGATTCAAGCATTGTGCATGAGGCAAATGAACTCCTGAATGAGGATATATAAGCACAAATTTACAAATATAGGGCACAACAATAGACAATAGACAGCTTCTTGATTTTTCAAAAGTCTGATACTCTATGGAACTACTGCCATAGACAGCTCTATACGTTTAATATGTTTCAAAACAAATAACCCTATGTCACTTTCAGTCGGAATCGTCGGTCTACCGAACGTTGGAAAGTCAACACTTTTTAATGCTCTCACCAAGAATGCTGTGCCAGCTGAAAATTATCCTTTCTGCACTATCGATCCATCAGTAGGAGTTGTTGCTGTGCCTGACGATCGTCTTGAAACGTTATCCAAAATATCTAGTTCGCAAAAGACTGTTCCAGCTATCATTGAATTTGTTGATATTGCAGGACTAGTCAAAGGCGCGGCGTCTGGTGAGGGACTAGGTAATAAGTTTCTCGCAAATATCCGTGAGGTAGACATGATTGCTGAGGTGGTTAGAATTTTTGAAGACGAAGATATCATTCATGTTAATAGCGCTGTAGACCCATTTTCAGATATTGAAGTAATTAATCTTGAGCTCGTACTTGCTGATGCGGAAACTGTTTCAAAACGCTTAGGAAATGTTGCAAAGGACGCCAATAGAGGGATTAAAGAGGCTCTTGTTGAGAAGAGTATGCTAGAAAGATTGCTTCAGCATCTTGAAGGTGGGAAACTTGCAAGAGCATTTGCCTTTGAAGACAACGAAATCATACCAGTAAGTCATTTGCACTTGCTCACAATGAAAAAGATTCTCTATGTCTTCAATAAGAAACAAGGGGCATACAATTTTGATGAGACGAATGACAATAGATGGGTGGAGCTTATGGATTTTATTGAGGAAACAGGATCTGAATATGTCCTCATAGATGCTGGAGTTGAGCATGAACTAAAAGATCTTGAAGAAACAGAAAAAATTGAATTCCGGAGAGAGTATGCAACACTTGACTCTGGCATTGATTCATTAATCAAAGCTTGCTATCACCGACTTGGTCTAATGTCATACTTTACGACTGGTGAAAAGGAAACACACGCATGGACGATACCTCAAGGATCAACAGGTCCAGAAGCCGGTTCTGCTATTCATACTGATTTCAAAACTCGTTATATTCGAGCGCAAGTGGTCGCCTTTGAAGATCTAGTTTCTTGCGGCTCCCTAGCGGTGGCGAGAGAAAAAGGGAAATTAAGAACTGAGGGGAAGGAGTATGTTGTGAAAAATGGTGACGTTATTGAATTCATGATTGCATGAGTTGGTGCGTGTACATGATTCGCTGCAGTGATGCGACGCTTTATACGGGAGTTACGACAGATATTGAAAGGCGATTTAGAGAGCATAAAGAAGGAAAAGTTGGCTCAAAGTATACAAGGGCACGAATTGCGCTTCATGTAGCATACATGGAGCCGTGTTGTTCGAGAAGTGAGGCTCAAACACGTGAGGCAGCAATTAAAAAACTTAAAAAGGAAGAGAAGGAGGTGCTTATTAAAAAGTGTGATTTGACTTAACGGCATTTTTTAAGTAATCTATTCTGACGTAGCGCCTACGAAATGGCGCATTTTTATTTTTATGCAAGCAAAAGAAACACGAAATATTGCGATAATCGCGCACGTTGACCACGGAAAAACAACCCTTACTGATGCTATTATGCGTCAGACAGGAGCTGTTACTGACGCTTCTGCAACAATGGATTCAAATTCTCTTGAGCAAGAGCGTGGTATTACTATTTATGCTAAGAATACCTCTGTTGAGTATAAGGATACCAAAATCAATATTGTTGACACACCTGGACATGCTGACTTCGGATCAGAAGTAGAACGCGTACTACGCTCTATAGACTCTGTCCTTCTTATTGTAGATGCGCAAGAAGGTCCTATGCCACAGACACGTTTTGTCCTCAAAAAGTCTCTCGAGCTAGGATTGAAGCCTATTGTTGTCATTAATAAAATTGATAAACCTGCCGCTGACCCACACAAAGCTGAGGAGCAGGTACTTGAGCTATTTCTAGAACTTGGAGCAAATGACGAACAGGCTGATTTTACTGTTGTCTATGCTATTGGAAGACAGGGGATTGCAAAACGAAGCCTCGCTGATGAGTCAGCGGATCTTACACCACTTCTCGACACTATATTAGAAAAAGTACCGCCAGCGAAAGGTTACTCAGAGGGAGAAGTGCTTCGTGCACAGGTGTTTAATCTTGGCTATGATAATTTCCTCGGAAGACTTGCGATAGCACGTATTTATGAAGGAGAATTAAAATATGGACAAAATGTCCATATTCTTCATGACGGACAAACACCAAGAAAAGGTAAGGTAACAAAACTTTTTATCTTTAAAGGAATAGAAAGAGTTGAATCGAACATAGCATATGCAGGTGACATTGTTATTGTTGCTGGATTTAGTGACATTAATATTGGAGAAACAATCAGTGACATTGAAGCAGCCAAACCACTTGATGCAATTGCTGTCGATGAACCAACTATCGCACTTGATTTTGTTGTCAACAACTCACCATTCGCCGGACGAGAAGGGAAATACGTAACAACAAGACAAATTCGAGAGCGACTTGAACGTGAACTAGAAGTGAACGTTGGACTTAAGGTCTCCTTTGACAACGGCGATTCATGTAAAGTGTATGGACGAGGTGAAATGCACATTTCTATTCTTCTTGAAAATATGCGGAGAGAAGGGTATGAACTTCAAGTTTCTCAGCCACAAGCTATTATTGAAGAGCGTGAAGATGGAAAATACGAACCTTTTGAAGAAGTTACGGTTGACATACCGAGTGAATTCCAAGGTGTTGTCATTGAACGACTCGGACGAAGAGCTTTCATTATGCAAGATATGATTATGCATGAAAATCAAGTTAGGTTGATTTTAGAGGGTCCAACACGTGGTCTTCTTGGATACAAGGGTCAATTTATCATCGATACACGAGGAGAGGGTATTATTTGTTCTCGAGTGCTTGGTTTTAAACCATTTGCCGGAGAAATAAAAAAGCGACAATCAGGTTCTATGGTATCTATGGCTGCTGGTAAGGCGCTCGGTTTTTCACTTTGGAATCTCCAAGATCGTGGACAGCTCTATATTGGTGCAGGCGCTGAGGTGTACGAGGGTATGGTCATAGGAAATACTTCAAAAGGTGAAGAGATGATGGTTAATCCAACAAAAGGAAAGCAGCTTTCTAATGTTCGATCATCAGGTACTGATGAAGCACTTACCTTAACTCCGCATCGCCCACTTTCGATCGAATTGGGTCTTGAAATAATGTCAATTGATGAGTATCTTGAAGTGACACCGCAATCTGTTCGTCTTAGGAAACAAGTACTCAAAGAAACTGATCGTACAAAATCTCGTCGCTAGCTTCACTTCAACTATCTGTGCTGTTCAGTTTTGCTTAGAATGTTATAATCGAAATATGAAATCTTCATACGTATATATTGGGCTTGTTGTAGTAATCATTGTTGGTCTTGTCCTAATCAGAAACGGTAGCAATGCTTCAAGAGAGAATTTATCTATTACTCAATACGATTCTTTTGCTCAATGTATAGCTGATGCAGGAGCAAAGTTTTACGGCGCCTATTGGTGTCCTCACTGTCAGGAACAAGAAGAGCTTTTTGATAACTCGAAGTATCTTCCTTATATTGAATGTTCGACTCCGAATGGGCAGAATCAGACTAAAACATGCGTTGACGCTGGTATTACTGGATACCCGACATGGATTTTTGCTGATGGGAGTATTGCTAACGGCCTCCAATCATTTGAAGAGCTTGCTGGAAAGACAAATTGTGAGCTACCAGTGGCGCAATGATAACGATTGAAACTATTTTAAACATGAACCATATCCTAGGGATAGGGGGCCTTCTTGTTATTATTTTTTCACTTGTTCTTGTTGTTGATATTTCTGGTATAAAAAAATTTGAAGGTTTAGTTTCCATGTGGGGGATGGTTTTGGCGTACTCTTCTACGCTCAGCGCAACAGTACTTTCACTAATTTACTCTGAAATATTTGGTTTTATACCGTGTGGGTTATGTTGGATTGAACGGATACTTCTCTATCCACAGGTGATTCTAATTGGTGTCGCAGTTTTTATCAAAGATATATCAATGCCAGTTTATGGAATAGTTTTGTCATCTTTTGGTCTTATCGTTTCGCTGTATCATCACTATTTACAAATGGGTGGTAATGAATTCATCCCATGCCCAGCCTCAGGAGCTGGTTCAGATTGTTTGAAAAGATTCTTCTTCGAATTTAATTTTATGACATTCCCTCTACTCTCAACGATTCTTTTTGTTTTTCTTATTGTGCTCTATACTTACATACTCAAAACTAATAAAAACTAACTTTTAGTATCTGGCGGATTAAGCTTTTGTACAGGACTGACAATATTTGGATTCCATTCTGCAACAATCGTTCCATTAGCTTTCTCAAATTGTGTTATTTCATGCGTCAGGTATTGAAGAAATCGTTTTGCATGTGCTGGTGTAAGGGAGTATATCGAAGATTGTGTCCCCGAACTCAAACCAACAACAAAATACTCAGGAGTGAAGCCGATTCTTATATTTTCGCAAAATAATTTTGGAGCTTTCTGTAAATCGTCTGGTGACATAACGGTATATGTTAGTTGATTGATAGTGTTGCAAGTATATCAGATTATAACTAGAACAACCTAGTGTGGTTCACTATATGTAAAAATTTTTATAATATTTTATTAGTTATATGATATTGCCTTTACAATATCTTAAAAAAGCGCACAATTTATATATATGGAAAATACAGCAAAAAATTTCGTTCTACAGCTCGGTTCTCTTGTCACGCTTTACATATCAGTAATTGCGCTTATAACACTTCTTTTTGGCATTATTTCAGTACTATATCCAGACCCAGCACAAGGATATTATGACCTTGAAAGCTCTACATCAAGCATAAGGTTCAGCATTGCTCTGCTTGTTGTTTTTTTTCCAGTATATTTATATTTCACACGAGTTGTAAATGTCATACGAAGAGGTGCCGATGGAATGTACCTTGCTTTAACAAAATGGCTCATCTACCTCTCACTTCTTATTGGCGGACTTATTATTCTGGGTGATTTGGTTGCGATAATTAATAGCTTTTTGAATGGCGAATTGACAATACGATTTATCCTTAAGGCACTCACGTTCCTGATTGTTGTTGGGGCTGCATTTCTTTACTACTTACTTGATGCCCGTGGATACTGGCAAAGTCATGAGCGTCAATCAATTCAATATGGCATCGGAGTGTCTGTAGTTGTCGCAATAGTACTAGTTGCTGGTTTTTTACACATTGAGACGCCAGCACAAGTGCGCGAAATGAAAATAGATGAACAACAAATCAATGACCTCATTATGATACAGTTGCGCATAGAAGACTATGTTCGAACCAAGAATGCCTTACCTGAGGCAATTGCGAGTACTTTCTCTGGAGTAAAACCGCCACAACCAGCTCCTGAAAGAGGCAGTTACTCATACGAGGTCACATCCGATGATTCATTCAATTTGTGTGCTACTTTTGTCTATCCGTCTAGTCTGAATGATCATCAATACCGATATGTTGAACCAATGCAATATGACGGTAAATCCTTTGTTAATAATTCAAACTGGGATCATGGAGTGGGTGAGTGGTGTTTTGAACGTCAAATAACCGAAATACAAAAATAGGTCACTGTTTCAGTTCATGCTTATCTTGATAGGTATTTTGACTTATTGAGTAATTTCAGCATAATTGAGTAATTCTAAAAGATTTTTCACCAATGCATAAAAAATTTGAACACAAAGAAATAGAAAAGAAGTGGCAAAAAATCTGGAAGGAATCTGGAATATACAATGTTGGTACGAGAGACTTGTCAAGGGAAAAAGAATACGTACTTGTAGAATGGCCATATCCCTCAGGCAATCTCCATATAGGACACTGGTTTGCCTTTGCTGTTGTAGACATCTACGTGCGAGCACACAGAATGCAAGGGAAGCAAGTCCTTTTTCCTATGGGATTTGACGCTTTTGGTCTACCTGCAGAAAACGCTGCTATCAAAAGAAATTTAGATCCACGTGCGTGGACTGAATCAAACATTGTTCACATGCGAGAACAACTTGAACAAATGGGAAATGCTTTTTCATGGGACAAAACGACGTCATCGACTGATGAAGAGTATTTTGAATGGACACAATGGATCTTCACAAGGTTTTTTGAGAAAGATATTGCGTTTCGAGGTGAAGCTACTGTTAATTGGTGCCCTGGATGTAACACAGTAATTGCAAATGAGCAGGTGCTCTCAGACGGAACTTGCGAACGTTCAGGAGATGTCGTAGATAAACGAAGCATGATGCAGTGGATGCTTAAGATCACTGATTATGCAGACAGGCTCATTAATGACCTCGAACCACTCGACTGGCCAGATCATATTAAGGAATCGCAAAAGCAATGGATTGGACGATCATCTGGTGCTGAAATTCCATTCACTCTTTCAACGGGTGACGTTTTGAGTGTTTTTACCACTCGTCCCGACACTCTTTATGGAGCAACATATCTCGTACTCGCACCAGAACATGATTTTATAATAAGGAGTAAGAATAAGATTCAAAACTGGGAATCAGTTATAAGATATTCACAAGAAGCATCACAAAAAGATGATATTGCCCGTCTCAAATCTGAGAAAGAAAAAACAGGGATAAAACTTGAAGGAATCACAGCAACAAATCCGGCGAATGGTGAAGAAATTCCTGTTTTCATTGCGGACTACGTACTCAAGGGATACGGCACTGGCATAATTATGGCCGTCCCGGCTCACGATGAGAGAGACTATGCATTTGCGACAAAATTTAATTTACCTATTAAACAAGTTGTTGTTCCTTGTGCAAACGATTCTCACAATCCACCGAAAAATGACTATGGCGAAGTTAAACGAGATACTATAATCGTTCATCTGCGAAATAAGTCTACAGGTAAGTTTGCGCTGCTTAACTGGCACGAGAGTCTTGAAGGAATTACTACTGCAATTATGGGGGGCATTGAGCAGGGACAAACTGCTGAAGAAGCAGTAATTAATGAAATTAATGAGGAGGCTGGATTGAAGAACATTAAAATTATACATAGATTACCATGGGTTACTGCTGCTCGTTACTGTGCTTCACACAAGAACGAAAATAGATGCGCACATTCTTTTGCTTTTATTGCTGAAGTAGAAAATCTTAATAATCAAGAAATAACATCGCAACATGAACAGAATTTGCATTCACTTATGTGGGTAGAGGAATCAGAAGTTCTTGACTTACTGACTCCAGACCACCAAAAGCAAGTGTGGAAGATGCTGCATTCTAATGAGGTTGCAACAGCTCCAGGCTACTTAATGAACTCAGAAGAATTTGATGGCATGAATTCAGAAGAAGCAAAAGTGGCAATTACAGAGAAAGTTGGTGGGAAGATGAAGAACACCTATCGGCTCCGAGATTGGTCTATAGGACGTCAACGCTACTGGGGAGTGCCGATTCCAATTGTCTATGATCCAGAAGGGAAGCCGCACGTAATTCCAAAGGAGTATTTACCATGGAAGCTTCCAACAGATGTGGATTTCAAGCCAACAGGTGAAGCCCCTCTTGCAAAGAGTTCGGAGCTCAAGGAGCGAGTTGAAAGTATCTTTGGTAAAGGGTGGACACCAGAAGTTGAAACTATGGATACTTTTGTTGATTCATCGTGGTATTTCTTTAGGTATCTTGATGCACACAATACTGACTTGTTTTCTTCGAAAGAAAAACAGAATGAGTGGATGCCAATAGATATTTACTTTGGAGGTTCAGAACACAATACGATGCACCTTCTTTACTCTCGCTTCTTTACAAAAGTTCTCTATGACCTGGGTCTTTCTGCTGTAGACGAGCCATACAAAAAAAGAATCAACCGCGGTCTTGTCCTTGGTCCTGATGGAAACAAGATGAGTAAATCAAAGGGAAATGTAATCGATCCGGATGAACAGGTGAGTAGGCTCGGTGCAGATACAGTTAAAATGTATCTTGCTTTTATGGGTCCATACGGTGAGATGGCAGACTATCCGTGGGATATGGGAGGCATCGTTGGTCTTAGACGCTTTCTAGAAAGAGCCTACGGTCTTAGTGAACACATTACTGAGAGCAATTCTCTTGAAACAGCACGACTACTGCATAAAACAATCGATAAAATAACTCGCGATATTGAACAGTATAAGTTCAATACAGCAATCAGTGCTCTAATGATCTTTATTAATGCAGTAGAAAAAATAGGCATCTCAAATAATGACTATACTATTTTTCTTAAACTTCTTGCGCCATTTGCTCCACACCTTTCAGAAGAATTATGGAGTGCGATAGGAAACAAAGGGTCAATACACCAGAGCCAATGGCCTGTAGCAGAGGAAAAATTCCTCTTAGAAGAAACGGCGACAATCGGTGTACAGATTAACGGTAAAATGCGTGGGAGCATTACAGTTGCTTATGATGCAGATGAGGCTTCTGTGGTCACTGCTCTTACTTCATCGGACGAATACTCAGCTAAAATTCATAGTGAGATTGCACGAGTCATTTATATCAAAAACAAACTTATCAACATAATTCTCAGCAAAACCTAGACGGGGAAGTAACTAAAGTTAACGTTGTCCAGTGACCACTTGACTCTCCTAGATATCCGTGCTAAAAATAACTAACAATTTGGAGGAAATATTACTTAAATTATCTGTATGATCACATTTAAACCAAAGACAGTAACAAAAAGGCTGCTTTCTGTGCTGCCACCGCGTGCCCGCGATGTACTTGAAAAGCGGTATGGTTTGGGTGTCACATCAGAAACTCATACACTTGAGTCAATTGGAAAGACATACGGTGTAACCCGAGAAAGAGTCAGACAAATTGAGAATTACGGAATTCAAGCGATACAAAAATCTGATGTCTACGCAGAATTCAACGATGCAATTGATGAGCTCAAAAACGCATTCGAGTCATTGGGTGGAGTAATTAGTGAGACTGATCTTTTCAATGAACTTTCTAAAGACTCATCACTTCATAATCATCTTTATTTTATTCTTGTTGTTGGAGATCCTTTCAAAAGAATTAAGGAAGATACCTCATTTAACTATCGATGGTGTCTTGAGAAGAAAGTTTCTGAAACTGTAGAAGCTGCACTCAAAAATATTTTTGAATCACTGGGAGAGGACGATCTTGTTTCTGAAAGCGAAATAATTGCCAGACTTAAAAATGAACTCGGTGAAATTGAAGAAGATCTTAAGAATGAAACAATTCTTAAGAGGTGGTTGTCAATATCAAAACAAATTGATAAAAATCCACTCGGAGAATGGGGACCTGCATCAAGTCCAAATGTCCGAGCAAAAGGAATTCGTGATTATGCATACCTAGCTGTGAAAAGACATGGTTCTCCAATGCACTTTAAGGAAGTTGCTGATTCTATTAAAGAACTTTTTAATAAGAAGGCTCATATTGCAACTACTCATAATGAATTGATTAAGGACAAAAGATTCATTCTCGTCGGGCGCGGCCTTTACGCACTTTCTGAGTGGGGGTATTCTGCAGGAGTTGTAAAAGATGTTTTGCGAGATATTCTCAATACGCACGGACCACTCACACGTGAAGAAATTATTGATAAAGTCAGAAAAGAACGATATGTTAAAGACAATACTATTATCGTCAATCTTCAAGATGTAGCGCTTTTCAAGAAACTATCTGATGGAAATTACATGCTTGTTGAATAACAAACCCACACAAACCCCCGAAAAGGCTTCTGCCTTTTCGGGGGTTTGTTGTACAATAGTTGGATGATCCATTTTATAGAAGCCCCGATCCATTTTTTGGAAAATCTTGGTGTAAACGTAAAGTGGCTGCTCATTGTTGTTGGCTTTGGACTAGTTTATATAATTTTTACTCTTTTCGATTTTAAGTCAAACCAAATCATAGAAGTACTGCTTGCCTCAGCACCTCTATGGCTACCTGTAGTAACATTTGTGTTATTTTTTGATCAATGGCTTGAATATGTAAGAAAGGAATTTGATTTGAACCAGGGACGTGTAACACTTGAAATTAAACTTCCACAAGACATTTTCAAATCACCGGAAGCAATGGAACTTGTACTGACGCAGCTTCATCAATCAGCCTCTCCGGATAACCACATCCAGACATATTTTGACGGGAAGCATCCTCCAAGGTATGGTCTTGAAATAATATCGCGTGGAGGCGATGTGCGTTTTTATTTAAGCGTCCCCAGAAAAAAATTTAAGAATATAGCTGAAACGCAGCTATATTCACAATATCCAGGAATAGAGGTGCACGAACTTGATATCGATTACACAGCAGAAATTCCATGGGATAAGTCTAGATTTTCTTACTTTTCAATGCATTTTAGTCCAAAGAAAGAGGACGCCTATCCGATTAAGACCTATATCGAGTACGAGCTCCATAAGATGCCAAAAGAAGAAGAGAAAATTGACCCGATTACTTCTATGCTCGAAATGCTCGGAAGTATGGGCCCTGGTGAATATGTATGGATACAAATACTTATTGACGCAAATAGAAAGACATCCTTCAAAGAAGGTTCACTAAAAACCCATCAGGACTGGACTGATGATGCTCGGACAGAAATTAAAAAGATTATTGAAAACGCAGCAAAAAGAGTCGGAGTTAGCAGTGATGGAATTGGAACAAATGTTAACCAGTTGCTGACGGATGCTGAAAAAGACACAATCAAAGCCATCGAAAGGAGTCTTGGAAAGAATGCTTTCAACACAACTATTCGAGCGATGTATATTGCACAAAAAGATGCTTTTGCACCTGGTGAAAAAATTGGCGCAATTATAACTGGATGGCGCGCATACGATGACCTAAACAGAAATGCTATTGGTGTAAGGTGGCGAACTGATTTTGATTGGAATTGGTGGCAGGACCCACATGGACACCATGCTGACATGCTCAAAAAACAAGAGCTTGATGAGTACAAACGAAGAGTTTACACAAGCCAAAGTAGTAAGGACGGGGAAAAAGTATTCACCACTGAAGAATTGGCTACGATTTTTCATTTTCCTGGAAAGGTTGCCTTTACTCCTTCGTTGGCTCGTATTCCATCAAAGCGCGCAGAACCTCCGTCAAATTTACCTATTGGCTAATTTATGTTTTTTGAGCTTTATTCACAAAACATAAAAGTTATTAAAAAAAAATATATTCTATATTTTTTTACTGCATTTGCATTTTCTTTTGTTTTTGTAATTTTACTATTTAATTTCATCAATGAAGCACCTAGAAATTTTCCTGTAGCAACAGACATTACCATCGAAGATGGTATGACTCTTAACGAAATAACAAAATTGCTAGGCGAAGTAAACGTAATTCGCTCACCGCTTTATTTTTATTTTCTTGTGTCACATTCTTTCAAAAATGCGTATATTCAAGCTGGGACATATTCGTTTCCAATACCATTAACATCAAAAGATGTGGCAGATAAAATTACAAGCGGAAGAAACACCAAACCGTTGCTTAAGGTTACCTTTCCTGAGGGTTTCAAAGCAAAAAATCTTCATAGTTTTTTGCCAGAGACATACTCAAACATACCTACTGAGTCATTTTCTCAGTATGAAGGATATCTTTTTCCTGACACATATTTTATTTCAAAAGATATGCCGTTTCAAGAACTTGTTAAACTTATGCAAGTAACATTTATAGAAAAAATTGAGCCACTTATACCACAAATTGAATCATCAAAATTTACATTAGATGAGGTAGTTATACTCGCTTCTATTATTGAACGTGAAGCAAAAGATCTTGAATCAAAAAAGATGGTATCTGGTATTTTGCAAAATAGATTAGCAAAAAACATGCCTCTGCAAGTTGATGCGAGTCTTGATTTTATTTTAGATAAGACAAGTGAAGAACTTACTCTCGATGATTTATCAGTTGATTCACCCTATAATAGTTACATAAATAGAGGACTTCCCCCGACACCAATCGCAAATCCTGGACTCGAATCACTAATGGCAGTTCTTGAGCCTATAAATTCTGACAACATCTATTACCTTACTGGAAATGATGGTATGTTCTATTATGCGAAAACTTTTGAGGAACACAAAAAGAATAAGAAACGTTACCTAGAATAATATTCTAAATTACTGTGCAGACAACATCAAAAAAAGAAATAGTATTTGTAGGCCTCTCTGGTGGGGTAGATTCTAGTGTTGCTGCCAACAGACTTATTAAATCTGGACACACAGTTATTGGAGTTTTTATCAAAACATGGCAACCTGATTTCCTTGAGTGCACATGGGAAATAGAAAGACTTGACGCCATGCGTGTAGCAGCACACTTAGAAATTCCATTTATGACCTGCGATGCGGAAAGTACTTATCGTGACGATGTTGCTCAATACATGATTGCAGAATACAGAAAGGGAAAGACTCCCAACCCTGACGTTATGTGCAATAAGTTTGTTAAGTTTGGAACTTTTCTTAAATTTGCAATCGAACATGGCGCCACAAGGGTTGCGACCGGGCACTATGCGAGACTCGAACAAAAAAATGGAGTGAGTTACCTATATAGAGGTGTGGATCATTCGAAGGATCAAAGTTATTTTTTATGGTCTCTATCACAAGAACAGCTTGGCTACATGCACCTTCCCGTAGGCGATACAGTCAAGGATGCAGTTAGAAAAGAAGCATCAAGAGAGAAGTTACCAACGGCCATGAAACAGGACAGTCAAGGCATTTGTTTTTTGGGTCAGGTTGATATCAAGGAATTTCTTTCACAGTACATTAAATCTGAGCAAGGATCTGTTCTTAATCAAGAAGGAAAAGTAATTGGTTCACACGATGGTGCTTTTTTCTACACGATTGGCCAAAGGCATGGATTTTTTGTGACGACAAATTCTCATGAAAGTACTCCTTACTATGTTATTGAAAAAGATATTCAAAATAACACTATTACAGTCTCAGAAAATCCTAAGCGTCTATCAGGTACAATGATTCAGTTATCGAATGTTAATGCCATAGGAGACCCGATTTCCGGAGAGTGCACTGCTCAGTTTAGGTACAGACAAAAACCTTTTAAGGTTTTGTATACGCAACACGATAATGACCATGCTATTATAAACATAATAGATCCACACATTGAATTCCCATCTCTTGGACAATCATGTGTCCTCTACAGAGGGGAACGGTGTTTAGGTGGTGGAATTATTAATGATTTTTTATGTTAATTACAAAAGCTGACGGATCCAAAGAGGAATTCAAGGCCCGCAAACTTGTTGCATCTCTAAAAAAAGCTGGTGCACGCCCTTCAGAAATTGCCAGTATCGTCAAAGAGATAGAAGCTTCACTACTTGAAGGAATGAAAACTCAGAATATCTATCAAAAGGCATTCTCACTACTACGAAATAGCAACGACCCTACAGCGGCTAAATACTCATTGCGTAGAGCTGTTTTTAATCTTGGGCCAACAGGATTTCCTTTTGAGGATTTCTTAGGAAAAATTTTTGAAGCTGAAGGATATAAAACAAAACGTCGCCTTATTTTACAAGGTAAGTGTGCAGTGCACGAACTAGATCTTGCTGCATACTCGCCCGGGCATAGCTTTGTGGCAGAAGCGAAATTTCATATGAATCCAGGTATTAAGTCTGATCTTCAAGTAGCGATGTATTCATATGCACGATACCTAGACCTGCAATCAACAAGAATCTGTACAAATGATACCTGTGGGATTATTTCTCTTTATGTTATTACGAACACAAAGTTTACAAAAGCAGCGATTGACTATGCTGCATGTACAGGAATTAAACTTTTAAGCTGGGACTACCCATCGCATGACTCACTCCATTCTAAAATTGAAAAATATAGTATTTATCCAATAACAGTACTGACACATCTAACCACCACTCAAAGACGACAACTTCTAGAGCTCGGCATTATTCTATGTTCAGAACTTGAAAAAAATCAGCAGTTACTACAAAACATTGGATTGTCAAGTCAAAAAATTGATGCTGTACTACATGAAGCTAGCTTATTGAGTGGCTTGAAATAAGTATTTTTGACAAACAAATCCTGATTATGTGCAATTTAACGGCTTATGTATTGGAACTTTTTGCATGCTATAATCTTTCAATATTAATAGATGTAGTAGTTACGTAAGAAATATGTCAGAAGTAGAAAAGCAGGAAAGTCAGAAGACAGTAGTAGCATTTATTACAGGTTTACTCATCGGCGGTTTACTTGTTTGGGTTTTTTCATCTTCACCAGAGAGTAAGGTTGTGGTTGTGGCAGATGACCAAACAGAAAATAAATCTGAGCAAGTGTCAGACACAACTCAAGGTAGCGACAAGGAAACGTCTGCTACAAAGACAAAAGAAGTTATTGGTAAGGGATCAATTACAATCACCAACCAAGATGCAGGGAACTTCGTAGCGCTTGATTCAGTTGAATTTCCATCAAATTCTGGTTGGATTGTTGTTCGTGATTATATGGATGGTGTTCCGGGCAATGTTCTTGGGGCAGCACGATATGATGTAGACGGCGGACTGACACCAAATTCAGTTGAACTAATTCGAAACACAACATCAGGTAGTTCATATCAAGTAGTATTTTACACAAATGAAGGCGATATGACTTTCAAACTTGATGAAGATATGCCTATCGATACTACTGCTGCAACATTCAAAGCTAATTAGGTCACGTCTTATTTAGCAGCAAAAAAGCCCGACTTGGGCTTTTTTGCTACTTGAAACACGTGAGGTGTTATACTAATAACTATATGAGTACATTTGTGAAAAAGTATAACCCCAATCGAAATGCTGACTGGAACTATGGCGGTACTAAATGGAGGCTTTCGCGTTCAAAAATTGATTTGTTCTTGGAATGTCCACGGTGTTTTTATATTGACAATAAACTAGGAACAGCACGGCCACGTGGTCCAGCATTTACGCTCAACGTTGCGGTTGATGCTCTCTTTAAGAAAGAGTTTGATATCTACAGAAAGAACAAGGCACCTCATCCACTTATGCAAAAGTACAAAATTGATGCAATTCCATTTGAGCATAAAGCACTCAATACGTGGCGTGAAAACTTTGAAGGAATTGATTTCAAACATGAACCAACAGGATTTACTGTTTCCGGTGCAATTGACGATGTCTGGATTACTCCTGAAAAAAAACTCATTGTGGTTGACTATAAGGCAACGGCAAAAGAAGGCACAATCGTGACACTTGCTGACTCAGCATGGGAAGACCAGTACAAACGGCAAATAGGAGTTTATCAATGGCTATTTTTACAGAACGGCTTTGAAGTAGACTCAGTGGGGTATTTTGTATATGCAAACGGTAGTTCAGAGCCGAATGAATTTAATAATGTACTCACATTTGAAACCACACTTGTACCCTGTGAAGGTGACCATACCTGGATAGAACCAACACTTCAAGAAATTAAGGAATGTCTTGAAAATTCGACATACCCTGCTTCAGGAAATGGATGTGAGTTTTGTTCTTACCGAGAGGCATGTGGTAAAAAATTGCAGGATATTTATAAAAATGAAAAAAAGTAGTACCTCATTTGCCGATACTGTAAGGCTTATAGTTCGAAAAATTCCTTCAGGTAAAACTATGAGTTATAAAGAAGTCGCCGGAGCAGCAGGAAGCCCTAAGGCAGCCAGAGCAGTTGCTCGTGTTATGGCTATGAATTATGATGAAACTATACCCTGCCATAGAGTAGTCTGTTCAAATGGTACTCTCGGTGGGTATAATAGAGGAGGATCAATTACAAAAGGCATCTTATTACAACGAGAAGGCGTAACCTTACGATAATATGAATAATTCAAACTCACTTTCAAACGACACAACGCGACGCTTAGATCGTGATATAGAGACAATCCAGAGATCACTTGTTGATATTCAACGTGACATCGAAGAACTTAAGCGAGGAGTATCTGATAAAGAGTGGAAGGAAAGAGAGATCGATTCTGAAAAAACAGCAGCTGAGCGAAAGCTTAAGGAAGCACAGCAAGTATTTACAGATTCTGAAAGGAGACATAAGGATTTCAAAGAAACTATCAGACTCCAGATGCGCGGTCTAGAAGATACAATACGAAAGCAGACTGAGCTCACCCATAGACTTAGTGACTACCAAAAAAAGAGAGATGCTGAAACCTCATATTTAATTCGACAATCTTCAGGTGGTCGTCATTAGAATTTATTCATGAGTTATTCTTACGCTGTTGAACAAGCAATTAGAGCTGCATCTGTATTACATAAAGATCAGGTTCGGAAAGGGAAGGTCCCATATCCTTATGTAACACATCTTTTTGCTGTTGCAATGATTGTTTCTGACTACACATCTGACGAGAATACTATTGTTGCAGCACTTCTTCATGACACACTTGAAGACACTGACTACACGGAAGCGGAGCTTGAGGACGACTTTGGCGGTGATGTGAAAGATATTGTACTCTCAGTCACTGAGCCGTCTCTTAAAACTGATGATAAATCTGGCGTCTCAGAGCAGAAGAAGCAATACCTCAAGCAACTCAAGGTAGCCTCCGAACGAGCACTCGTTGTTGCTGCGGCAGACAAAATTCATAATATGCGTTCTATCGTTGAGGAATATTATGATAATCATTCAGAATTTATCGCAGATTTTGGATCATCATTTGATGATCGGATGTATATGTACCAAGAGATCAGCAATACACTCAACCGAAATCTAAAAAATGCTATACTGTCCGAGTTCAATAGTGTCTTTACAGAATATAAAAATTTTATACAAGATGTCGAAAAAAAGAGAAACGAATACTAACAAATTTTCTACAACAAAAAGTCCTTCTCTTGCAAAAATTCGTAGTTATAATGAGGTTACTGAATACAAGATCAGAACAAATGGTTTAACTGTGCTTTATGTGCACAAGCCAGGATCTAGTGTTGTTACAAGCAACATTATGTATAAAGTCGGCTCGCGAGATGAAAAAAGAGGTGAGACAGGCATTGCACACATGCTTGAACATATGGTTTTTAAACCTACGTCTCATGACGTCAAACGAAAAACCGATTCAGCTGCAATGGTTTTTGAAAGTGAGACAGGTGCTATAGTCAACGCAAATACATGGAAAGACCGAACGACCTACTATTTCTCTTACCCATCAGAGCATTTTGACAGGGCATTACGAATAGAGGCAGAGCGCATGCATGGAGTAATTCTTACTGACAAACAGTTTAAACCTGAGCGTACAAATGTACTCAGTGAGTATGATATGTATGCCGGTGAAGAAGAATTTGCTCTTTCAGTCCAGATGTCAAATGTTGCTTTTCAGTCCCATCCATATGGTCATGAAACTATAGGCTTCCGAGAAGATATCGAAGCATATACGACTGAGATGCTTCAAACATTTTATGAGACCTACTATGCTCCCAACAATGCTGTACTTACTGTTATTGGTGACGTTACTGAAGCAATAATGAAGAAGGCTGTCCTTAAACATTTTGGTTTGCTGACACCCTCTTTGAAACTTACTCCACGCATAAAAATTACAGAGCCAAAGCAAGAGGGTCTACGTACAATTACCATTAAGCGTAAGTCTTCAACAAATGTTTACGCGTTAGGTATCCTGAATGACGGCTTTCCTCAAAAAGGATGGTTCGAAACAATGGCTATTTTAGATATGCTTGCGGGAGGCACAGATAGCATCCTTCATAAAAAATTAGTCGACACTGGCCTTGCTACACAGATTCAAACATCGATAGAACCTCTGCAAGACAAAAATCTTGCAACTATATTTGTAATACTAAGTACAAAAGCAACGAACGAAAAAATCCACACAATCATCCAAAACACCATCAAATCACTTACACTCAAGATAATTAAGCCATATCTAAAGAAAACTACTGCGAAAGCACTCGTTGGGGAGTATACAACCCGAGAAAGTAGCCTCGGTTACACCGCAGAGCTCGTAGAATACATTAGTGCTGGGGCACCTGAGCAGTTTTTTGCAACTGAAAAACTATTAACCAGTATCACTCCTAGAGACATTCTCATTCGAGCCAAATCTGTCTTTGATGAGTCACAAATAACCATCGGCTATTTCATTGGAACACCATAATTTATGCACACAACATCAAAACAAACAAACGGCGTGTCAGCAGTAAGAATCATTCGTGATAATGAACGTCTTGCTGTGTGTAAAATCTCCATTCCAAATAAAGATGCCCATTCACCAAAGAATGATGTTTTACGAACCATATATTCAGAGCTGCTTTTGTCTGGATCCAAAGACTTTTCACGCGAGACACTACATGATGCTCTTGCCAAACTTGGTTCAGAAATATGTGTTCACGCTGACGCAAAAAATATTAGTATCTCATTAGATGCACTTGATATTACTCTCACGAAGACACTTAAAATTCTTACAAATGTCATCATATTCCCGACGTTTAAAGACTCTGAGCTAAAACAAGTAAAAGAACATCTTATAAATTCTTTAGTTTTAGAAAAGGAAAATGCTCGTTCACGAGCTCATCAACAATTTGTATCAGCACTCACAAGCGTAGATGATTTTAGACACCCCTTCAGTATTGACACTCTTATTTCAGAGGTGGCACAAATTAATCGTGACGATATTAAAGCATTCCACACTTCTCTCTGGAGGCAGAACTGGCTCCTCACGTCAGGTGGAACTGATAAAACATGCGCTACGATTGAAAACATTGTGATAAACATTAGAAGATGTGACGATACACAAGTAATGGAAGCACCAATTAAGTTAACTGGACTCTCTGTGTCCCGTTGCACACTTTCCCTTATTGACATCCCACACCGACAAAATATTGAATTCAGCATCGGAAATGTGCTTCCATTATTCAGAAGTGACCCTGATTTTCCAGCATTTTCTTTCGGCTTTAATGTTCTAGCTTTACCGGGCTTTTCTGGTCGACTTATGAGTACTGTTCGAGCAAAAGAAGGTCTTACGTACTCAATTTATGGATATATTGAATCATGCACCCTGAGCGAACAAGGTTTTTGGAGGATTGTTACTTTTTTCAGCCCTAAGGATGTAGAAAAAGGAATTATGTCTACCACAAGAGAAATAACTCGTATGTGTGAAAAGGGAATGTCAAATGATGAATTGAGAAGGTTCAAGGCAATCTTACATACTCGATTTGTTCTCGCTGAGGATTCACTTCTAAAGAAGGTGAGTGAGGCTCATTCACTTTCATTGATCGGTTTTTCTCAACAAGATTTTACCAAGTATAAACAAGACATTGAAAATATGACTGTTGCAAAAGTTAATACCGCAATGAAAAAATACCTGAGCCCAAAGGCAATTGTTTTCAGTGGCGCCGGCCCAACTCAAAGTATTACGAAGGTGCTCAAGAAAGCTATATCCCGAATATAAACGAGCTATATACTAGCTCTCGTACACTTGAGTCTAAAATGATTTTGCTCTGGGAAAGTGCTTTGACACTTTATGGGCTAGAAAGAATTCCTTTAATCTTGTATAGTAGCTAACATTATGACTGGAAATGACGTTCGAGCAAAGTTTTTGACATACATGGAAAAACGTGGCCATGCGCTGATTCCATCATCCTCTCTTGTTCCAGAAAATGACCCCACGACGCTTTTTACTGGGAGCGGGATGCAACCACTCATTCCTTTCCTTATGGGTGAGTCCCACCCAATGGGTACACGTTTGATGGATTCTCAACGATGTTTTCGCGCTGAGGATATAGAAGAAGTTGGTGACAATAGACACACTACTTTTTTTGAGATGCTTGGGAATTGGTCTCTTGGTGATTACTTTAAGGACGAGCAGATATCTTGGATGTTTGAATTTCTGATTGATGAATTAGGCCTGAACCCTGAGAAATTATATATCACGGCTTTCATAGGTGATAAAGTAAACAAAGTGCCAAAAGACACTGAATCTGCAGAACTGTGGAAACAACTTTTTCATAAGAAACAAATCGTTGCAGAAGTTGCTGACATGAATACTGAAGAGGAAGCTTCGCAACGAGGAATGAAAGCTGGAGAACGTATTTTCTATTATAATGCAAAAAAGAATTGGTGGTCGCGTTCTGGTGGTCCTGAGAAAATGCCTGTGGGTGAAATTGGTGGTCCGGATACTGAGATGTTTTATGATTTTGGCTTACCTCATGATAAAAAATATGGAGAATTCTGTCACCCAAACTGCGACTGTGGGAGATTTATGGAAATTGGAAACAACGTCTTTATTGAATATGTAAAAAATGAAGATGGCGCATTTAAAAAATTACCAAAAAGAAATGTAGATTTTGGAGGAGGTCTAGAACGAATTGCTGCTGCAGTAAATGACAATGCTGATGTTTTTGAAGTTGATCTGCTCAAAAACATAATTGAGAGACTTGAACTACTTTCTGGAAAAAAATATTTTGATTATCCTTTAGCTTTTCGAATTATCGCTGACCATATTCGAGGAGCTGTATTCATGATTAGTGATGGAGTATACCCCAGCAACACTGAACAAGGCTACTTCACACGAAGACTACTCCGGAGAGCTGTTCGCTATGCGGACACCCTTGAGGTGCCAAATGGGGAGTTAAAGGTACTTGCTAAAACTGTAATTGATATATTTAAGGATCACTACGTTCAGATTGCTGAACGTGAATCAGATATCATTGAGAGCATTTTTGCAGAGGAGATACAATTTCGCAAAACACTCGAACAAGGACTTAAGGAATTTAACAAAGTCGCACTCAAACTCACAATTCCAGTTAAAAAAGTTAACGGAAAAGTTGTTTCTGATTCTTCAAAGAAGCCGACGCAACAAAAATTCATTACAGGTGAAAGTGCATTCAATCTTTTTACCACATATGGTTTTCCAATTGAGCTCACTATCGAGATAGCTAAGGAACGAGGCATGACTGTTGCACTAGACGAATTTAAAACTTGCATGGATAAGCATCGTGAGTTATCAAGAACAAGTTCAGAGCAAAAGTTTAAAGGTGGCCTCGCTGATCATGGAAATAGGGTGGTCATGTACCACACAGCCACACATCTGCTCTTAGCAGGACTTCGCAAAGAGCTTGGGGACTCTGTGCATCAGGCTGGTTCCAATATTACAAATGAACGTCTACGTTTTGACTTTACCTACGATGAGAAAGTCACAGATGACATACTAAAGAAAGTTGAAGAATACGTTAACACAGCAATCCGAAACGACTTACCTGTGGCAATTGAGACACTTTCGAAGATAGATGCTGAAAATGATCCCACAATTGAAGGGAGCTTTTGGAATAAGTATCCTGATCAAGTGAAAGTTTATACCATAAAGAATTCTCAGGGTGAAATATGTTCTCGTGAATTATGCGGTGGACCACATGTTGAAAATACGTCAGCTATGCAAGGAACTTTTAAAATCATCAAAGAAGAATCTTCATCTCGAGGTGTTCGACGTATTAAGGCAATTCTCGATTAAACCTGCTGACTCATAGTGAGGCTGTAGATTACGGACATTTTATAGAGGTGACACAAGGTATACTGTTTCTATATGTTAAGTTTTGGACACAGAGACCATAATAAGGCGAGGTACGCTGCAGTTATTGACATCGGTTCCGGCACTGTTGGGGTCGCTATAGTTGCATCATTGCCAAACAAAAGTCTGCCAACACTACTTTATACACACCGCACATCGATGCGTATAACAAAGCAAAATAAGCAAAGTGTTGACGATATTCGGCGTGTTCGCGAAACACTTCTTTCTGAATGCCTCTTATTATCACAAGATGGCTATGCAGAACTTAAGCGCTTTGACCCCAATGCAAGTATTACAAAACTTCACGTTACCTGCGCGTCACCGTGGGCTTACACCCAAGAAAAAAATGTCCAATATACTGATGATGAGAATTTCAAAGTCACGCACTCAGTAATTGATGACCTTGTGCAAACCGCAGAAACAGAAATTGCGGATTCCCTTAAAGAAGCACATGAAATAACTGCTCTTGGATTTGATATTGTTGAAGAATCAACAGTTGATATTAAGATTAATGGTTATTCTGTTGAGAACCCTTTCCATTTATCTGGAAAAACACTTAGTCTTTCACACATAGCTGGACTACTACCAAAAGAAATTATCAATACCGCGTATGAAGTACAGGAAAAACTTTTTCCGAACTCGGAACTAAATGCACACACTTTTATGCTTGTTATATATTGTGTTCTTAGAAATATTTTTCCAAAAGTTACTTCAGCGTGTGTTATTAACATAACCGCAGAAGCAACGGAGTTTGGTCTTGTTCGAGATGGTGTATTGCTTGAAAATAACTCATTACCATACGGAATTAATTCTTTTATAAGAGAAATAATGGAGAAAACTAACAAACCAGAAGCTGACGTCTCAACAATCCTAAGATCATTCTCCACCGATACACATACGCGTGATACTGAAATTAAAAAGTACATTGATCTCTACAAAGAAAAAGCGTATTCCCACATTGTGGAAATGCTTGAGAAAACAGCATTACCAAAAACTGTTATAGTTTCTGCACAAGAACCCCATCAGGCGCTTTTGAAGGAAATTGTATCGTCTGCTTTTTTGAAAGCTGAATTAGATACATCAAATATCATTTCAATAGAAACTTCATTGCTGGCTGAAATACCTCCAGAAAGTACAAATGACCTATATCTTGCGATAAGTGCTTACTTTTTCCACACGTTAGACGCTTCTAGCGAAGTGAATAAAAATTAAGGGTATATACTATATACATGACTCAAAAATGGAACCTCCAAGACATAAGACCTGCAGGGAAGCCTCGGCCAACCATGAGGGAAGCTCCAATACGTAAACCAAGACAGGACATAACGATCCGTCAGAGACAAGTCGACCCAGAGCTGCAGTCATTTGATACTGAGCTCTCGTCAATTGACGTCATTGATGGAAACAGTGTCAAGCGAAAACGTGTGATGATAACTGTTGTTGTTGCGTTTTTTATTATCGGTGTTGGCTTTGTTACAAATTTACTTTTAGGAGGGGCTGATGTTACGGTCTATCCAAAAATAAAGGATGTGTCAGTGCAGGCAAGTTTTTCAGCCTATACAGCACCTCAGGTTGATGAGCTTGGTTATGAACTGCTTACACTTGAAAATTCTGGGGAAAAACAAGTTAAAGCTTCAGGTAAGGAAGTTGTTTCATTAAGGACAGAGGGAAAAATCTTTGTCTACAACACAAAGGGTAGCGTTTCACAGAGACTCATTAAAAACACTCGTTTTGAAAGTAAGGATGGTCTCGTTTATAGAATTAATGAATCAGTGGAAGTCCCAGGAACCTCCACTGATTCCAATGGAAATATTGTGCCGGGTTCTATAGCAGTAAATGTTATAGCTGATGGGACTGGTGAACAATATAATATTGAACCACAACGATTTACAATCCCTGGTCTAGAAGGAACGCCACAGTTTGAATCAATCTATGGAGAATCAACGACACAGTTTACAGGTGGCTTTGAAGGTGAGAAATATATTATAGACGAACAAGAACTTAATACAGCAAAACAAGCGCTACACATTGAGCTTCGTGATTCACTTCTGAAAAAGCTTACCGAGGAACGTCCTGCAGGGTATGTTATTTATGACGATGCCGTGACGTTCGCATACGATTCACTTCCATCGACTGAATACGGTGAATCTCTCGCCACAATAAAGGAACGAGCTCGATTGCAAGTGCCTATGTTTAAGGAATCAGAATTTTCATCATACATTGCGGAAAATACGATTCCCGACTACACTGGTGATCCTGTAACACTTGTCGATTTTAAGACTCTTTCTTTCGCATATGCAGGAGCAACGACTTCAATAAGTGATATTGCTGATGACCTCTCGATTGACTTCACACTCAAGGGAAGCGCTCGAGTAGTCTGGACGTTTGATGAAGAAATCTTAAAAAATGAACTAGTTTCATTAAAAAAATCTGATTCCACATCAGTCTTTAGCAAATACAGATCAATTCAAGAAGCACATGCAGACATTAGGCCATTTTGGGAGACATCTTTTCCAAGCAAACCTAACAACATTATGATCAAAACAGTTATAGGAAAAGAATAATCCTCTGGCTGGAGTCTTTAGATCATATTTATTAGACACAAAATCAGATAAACGCTTGACGTTTTCTGTATAATTTGGTAAACTCACCGACGTTTGATGCAAGAAAAATCAGACAAAGATAATCTCGTCTACGGAACAGTAGAGGAGGCGCTCCCAAACGCGCTTTTTCGTGTTTTGATAGACGGAGAAGATAAGCCAGTAATTACATATCTCGCAGGAAAAATGCGAAGATATAAAATCAGAGTTTTAGTTGGTGACCGCGTAGCAGTGGTCCCAGAACCTTATGGTGGTAAGGGGAGAATTTCAAAACGACTTTAAATTTTATGAAAGTACGATCATCAGTTAAAAAAATCAGTCCCGATGACAAAATTGTTCGTCGACGCGGATACGTGTACGTTATTAACAAAAAGAAACCACGTAATAAACAGCGACAAGGCTAAGTATGAGAATTTCAGGTATTACAATTGCAGACAATAAGCAACTTGAGTATAGCCTCACGGCTGTATTTGGTATTGGGCAATCACGAGCTATTTCTATACTAGGAGAGCTTAAGATTGATCCATCAAGAAAAGTTGTTGATTTAACTACCGAAGAAGAGAATGCAATCCGCGAAAAAGTTGAATCATTTACGATTGAGGGGGAGTTGAAACGTTCTGTGAGTGGAAATATCAAACGACTAAAGGATATACAATCATATCGTGGATCACGTCATGCTAAACGACTTCCTGCACGTGGTCAGCGAACTAAGACAAATGCACGTACTCTAAAAGGAGTTAAAAAGACTATGGGATCTGGTAGACGTAAGCTTGAAAAGACTTAAAATTGCTTTTTAGGCACTATAAAATTATATCGAATGATCTATGGGTAAGAAACGAATCATAAAAAAGAGGGGAGGAAGTGACGCAAGCGCAACATCGCGTGCTCTTGCTCGTATTCCAAAACAAAAAGTTGCTGTTGGGACATTGAATATTCTCGCAACATTTAATAATACTATTCTCACACTTTGTGATAATAAGGGAAATACTTTGATTTCTGCATCAAGCGGGACACTTGGTTTTAAAGGTTCTCGAAAAAGCACTCCTTTCGCTGCTGCAAAAGTTGGAGAAATAATAGGGGATAAGGCAGTTCAAATGAATATGAAGGATGCTAATGTGGTAATCCGTGGAATTGGAGCAGGGAGAGAATCTGCACTTCGTGGTTTTTCAAGCAAGGGCGTAACCATTACAAAAATTGCAGACCAGACCCCAGTGCCACACAACGGTCCACGTCCACCTAAGCCGCGTAGAATCTAATTTAAATATCATGATAATAGGTCCTAAATATAAAATTGCAAAAAGACTGGGAGCTCAAGTGTTTGAAAAAACTCAAACTGAGAAATTTGCGCTGTCTGAAGCACGAAGTGCAAGAACAAAAACACGTCGAGGCCGCGGCGGAATGATGTCCGATTACAAGAAACAACTTATCGAGAAACAGCGAATGCGTTTTTCATACGGAATATCTGAGAAGCAACTATCAAAGTATGTGGAGGAAGCATTCGAAAAGGGTCACCAACCAATAGCGGACCTTATAGCACGTCTTGAGTCTCGTCTTGATAATGTTGTCTACAGACTCGGCTTTGCTAAGACACGTCGCCTTGCACGACAGATAGTTTCTCACGGACACATCTTTGTTAACGGCAAGAGACTCAATATCGCCTCACATGCAGTTAAAGTTGGCGACAAGATCTCAATACGAGAAAATAGTAAGCCATCAGCATTGTTTGTTACGCTTTCAGAGACGCTCAGTGACCATACTTCAGTAAACTGGCTTGAACTTAACCAGAAGGACCTTATTGGAGAGAAGAAGTCAGAACCAACATACGAGCCTTCAGAAACGTTTTTCGACCCTCAGCAAGTCCTCGAATATTACAGTCGGTAATATTAATAAATAATTTAGTATCATGCTTGAAACAAACGTAGCACTACCATCAAAGCCACGAGTTATCAAAGAGGAAGAATTCTCTGGAGTTTTTGAGATTGACGGTCTTTACCCTGGTTACGGCCACACACTCGGAAATTCACTTCGACGTATTATTCTTTCTTCACTACCAGGTGCCGCAATAACACAGGTGAAAATAGATGGTGCTCAGCATGAATTCTCGACTATAGCTGGGGTAAAGGAAGATGTAATTACAATTCTTCTAAATCTTAAGCGTGTACGACTCCTTATGCACAGCGACACGCCAATGACTCTTTCGCTTAAAGTAACCGGTGGAAAAGTTGTCACTGCTGCTGATATTTCTGCACCAAGTCAGATTGAAATACTTAATCCCGAACAAGTAATTGCTGAAATTACTGACAAATCAACAACTCTCTCAATTGACCTTACTGTTGAACACGGCCTTGGATATGTTCCTCGAGAAGTTCATCAAAAAGATAAAGTTGACATCGGAACTATTGCACTTGACGCAGTATTCACACCAATTCGTCGTGTTAACTATGAGGTTGAAAATATGCGTGTCGGCGACAGGACTGATTACAATAGACTTAGAGTTTTTATTGAAACAGATGGGACCCTTACTCCGAGACAAGCGCTAGAAAACTCAATTGAGATTATGGTGCATCAACTTAAGGCGATTATTGGTTTTCAAGAAACAGTAGCATCTAAATCAGAACCTGATACATCTACTGAGGATACAGCTAGCACTGATGACTCATCACTTGATACTGATGTCCTTAAAACACGTATTGAAACACTTGATCTTTCTACGCGTACACAAAATGCACTTGAAACAGCTAATATCCGAACTGTTGGAGGACTTGTGCGTAAGAAAAAAGATGATATTCTAGCCCTCGACGGAATTGGGCCAAAAGGTGTAGACGAGCTTGAAGTTATCCTTGGCAACTTGAACATCAGCTTTAAAGAATAAGTATGCGACATCATAACCAAAACAGAACACTCGGGAGGTCACGAAGTCAACGAACTGCGCTTCTTCGTGGTCTTGCGTTGTCTCTTATTGAGCATGAAAAAATCCAGACAACTGAAGCTAAGGCAAAGGAACTTCGTCCTTATGTGGAAAAACTTATTACAAAAGGAAAAGAGGGGACACTGACTGCTCGTCGACTTGTTCAAAGTTCGCTCGGTGAACCACACACAAACATAGTCAAGAAATTATTTGATGATGTTTCAAAGCGGTATGTTGACCGCAACGGTGGTTATACACGAATTATTAAACTAGGCGATACTGGAGCAGGTCGCACAGAGGCATACATTGAGCTCGTATAATATTTATGGAAAAGAAAGAATATACAATTGACGCAACAAGTAAACGATTAGGTCGCGTGGCTACTGAGGCCGCTACTATTCTTCTTGGAAAAAATTCAACAAGTTTTGCAAAAAATATTGTTCAGCCAGTTACTGTTACTATTACAAATGTATCAAAGCTTGATATTAGTGATAAAAAACGAGATACTGAATTCCAAAGTTACTCAGGATATCCTGGAGGACGACGGGTTGAAAATCTTGACCATCTAGCGAACCGCCTTGGATATGATGAGGTTGTGCGACGTGTCATTAGTGGAATGATTCCAAAGAACAAGCTCCACACACCGCGAATGCTTAACCTTATTGTAACGGAATAACTCAATCATTTTATTTATGGCAACACCACAGAAATACATAGAAGGAATTGGACGACGAAAGACAGCTTCGGCGCGTGTGCGAATTGTGAAATCTGCTGAATCTCGAGTCATTGTAAACGATCGCCCAATCGCAGAATATTTTTATGCTACTGCTCTTCAAAAGAACATTCTCGATGTTCTTGAGACTGAGAATGCTGGAATTGATACCTACGAAATCTCAGCAAAAGTTTTTGGGGGAGGACTCAGCTCACAGTCAGATGCCATCAAGCTTGGTATTGCTCGTGCACTTGTAAAGGAGAAGGCTGATCGACGTATCACACTAAAACGTGCAGGACTTCTCAAGAGAGATCCTCGAGCTGTTGAGCGAAAGAAATTTGGACTCAAGAAAGCACGAAGACGTCCACAGTGGTCGAAACGTTAGTCACAAAAAATGCCACCATCAAGGTGGCATTTTTTGTGACTAACGTTTCGAAGTCGGAGCGTTGTGAGTATCTTTCATAATGAGGCGAACAGCGAGGTGAGAAATGGGATGGAACCCATTTCGCAAGACCTTGAGCAATTTCTGTGAAAGGTGTACGGCGTCTGTAGGACGGTGTCAAAAGTGCTTAGAAAATCAGAACGCAGTGAATGATTTTACTTAGCAACTCGAGAGTAAGCGTTAACAAGAGCCAGTATGGACTTTTTGACAAAGTCTCATGCGAGGCGTAGAGTGCGTTCAGACAAATCTTGATATGGAGGAGTTATGGTTACTCGAATTGTTTCTGTTGATTCTGATGAGCGGGGTCTTCTTCACGAACTGGTACTCAAGCAATTTCTCGACGGCGACTGCTATGCGTTCGCCCTAGCAGTAAGTGAGGGTACTAAATGGCCAATGGTTGGCCTTTTTGAAGGTTCAGTTGCACGTCATGCCTGTATCAAGACTCCCGACGGAATGTTCTTCGATGCACGCGGCTTCGTTACTAATGAAGACATTGGTGCGCCGTTCGGTCTTTCCACGCCACACAATATGAAATTGGTTTTTCCGAACGATCTTATTCGTGAAGGTGAGACAAAAGAGCGTGTCACGTGGGCAATTGCACGCGCAAGAACTTTTGCTGAGACACTATGGCCAAATCTCCCGTGGGACACAAGTCACGTTGACAAGGTTCGTGGTTTTATTGACGAGCTTGAGATACTTTGCTTGAGGCATGGATTTTACATTAGTGCACAAATCCCTGGCATGCCACCAATGGTAGTGCCAATCGACGGAAATGAGGATGGGTACACAGCAACACAACTTATTGACGGTAGACAGTACTCGCTCATGCGCAGATTCGTTGGTGAATAATTAGGGCTAGCATCGCTAGTCCTGCTTTTTTGACACAGACAAATTTCAACTGTATAATGCCACTCTATGGTTCATAAAAAAGAAAAAGATGAAGAAATAGATATGATTTCTGAAGATGAGACTCTAACAGAAATCGAGGACATAGACGTTGAAACTGAAGACGAATCTTTAAAAGACAAGCTGAGAATCCTTCGCGAAAAGCTCGCTAAAACTGAGGAACAAAAGAAGCAATGTCAGGATGACCTTCAGCGCACGAGAGCAGATTTTCTCAATAGCAAACGTAGATTAGAAGAGCAATTAGCCAGAGACAAAGAGAGGGCCACGGACAAAATTCTCTTTGACCTTCTTGCACTTATAGACAGTTTCGATACAGCAATGATTGACACAAAACTATGGGAATCAATAGATGAGAAGTGGCGAACAGGAGTAGAAGCAATTCACACAAAACTTCTTTCGATTCTTAAAAGTAATAGTGTTGAGCAGTTTGACCCGACAGGGTTCACCTTTAATCCAGAGGAACATGAAGCCGTTGGAAGCACACCGATCACCAACAATGCAGATGAAGAAAAAATTATCACCGTGCTTCAAAAAGGCTTCAAGAGAAATGACACTGTCATCAGACCTGCAAAAGTTATCGTCGGACACAAATAGCATTTATTATTTTCAATTTTAAATTTTAAAATACAACATATGGCAAAAATTCTTGGAATTGATTTAGGAACAACAAACTCAGCGGTAGCAATTATTGAAGGAGGTGAGCCGGTCATCATCGAGAACGCAGAGGGAAATCGAACAACACCTTCTATCGTGGCAATCTCTAAAACAGGAGAACGGCTAGTTGGTCAGATTGCAAAACGACAATCAGTGACAAATCCAAAAAATACCATCTACGGTATCAAAAGATTTATGGGTCATAACTTTGATGAGGATGTTGTCCAGAGTGACAAAAAGATTGTTCCTTACGAAATTCGTAAAGGAACTGATGAAGGTGTCATCATCCATATGGGTGAAAAAGACTATAGACCGGAGGAAGTTTCTGCAATGATTCTTTCAAAAATTAAGGCGGACGCAGAAGCCAAACTTGGTGAAAAAATAACTGAAGCAGTGATTACTGTTCCTGCATACTTTAATGATGCACAGCGGAAAGCAACACAGGATGCAGGGAAAATTGCAGGGCTCGATGTAAAGCGAATCATCAATGAGCCAACGGCAGCAGCACTTGCTTACGGATTTAATAAGAAAAAGGAAGAGAAAATTGTTGTCTACGACTTTGGAGGTGGAACATTTGATGTTACCGTCCTTGAAGTCGGTGATGATGTTATAGAAGTCCAGGCAACAGATGGTGACTCACATATGGGCGGGCGAGATATAGATCAGAAGATTGTTCGTCACCTCATAGGAGAATATAAAAAATTGGAAGGAATTGACCTCGGTAGTGACCCTCTTGCGCTTCAACGACTTGATGAAGCTGCTGAAAAGGCAAAACATGAACTCTCAACAGCCGGTGATGCTGAAATTAATATTCCTTTCATCACCTCAGATGCAAACGGTCCGAAACACCTTCTTCTGACACTGACACGTGCAAAACTTGAGGAATTAGCTTCAGAGTTTGTTGATCGCTCAATCGAAATTACAAAGCGAGCACTTGAAGCTTCATCAATTAAAAAGGAAGATATCGATGAAATTATTCTTGTTGGTGGACAAACTCGAATGCCTCTCATTATTGAGCAGGTCAAAAAACTCTTTGGAAAAGAACCAAACAAATCAGTTAACCCCGATGAGGTAGTTGCACTTGGTGCTGCTATTCAAGCTGGAATATTCCAAGGTGACATTCATGACATTACACTTGTTGATGTTATTCCACTTTCACTTGGTATTGAAACCATGGGCGGAGTTTCTACAACATTAATTGAAAAAAATACCCACATTCCAACAAAGCGTGACCAAGTATTCTCAACTGCTGCTGACAACCAAACATCAGTTGAAATTCACATCACACAAGGTGAACGTCCAATGGCTGCTGACAATAAGTCACTTGGACGATTTATTCTTGATGGTATTCCACCAGCACCACGTGGCATGCCTCAAGTAGAGGTTATCTTTGACGTCGATAGTAACGGAGTACTCAATGTTATTGCAAAAGACAAATCTACGGGAAAGGAGCAGAAGATTCGTATCGAAGCCAATTCAGGTCTTACAAAAGAAGATATCGAAGGTATGAAGCAAGAAGCTGAGGCACATGCTGATGAAGATCTTAAGAAAAAGGAAGTCATTGAAGTTCGTAACCTTGCTGACCAGATTATCTATACTGCTGAGAAATCTCTTACGGACCACAAAGATGCAATTACAGAGGAAATAAAGACTGCAGTAGAAGAAAAGGTTAAGGCACTTAAGGAGGTGAAAGATGCGTCTGACGTTGAAGTAATTAAAACAAAAACGCAAGAACTTAGTACTGAAATGCAAAAGATTGGTGAAGCTGTCCAAAAACAAGCACCAAAGGACGGAGAGACAAAAACTGAATCTGAGGCACCTGAGGAAGAGACTATCCGTGATGCTGAGGTTAATGACGAGGAGAAGAAGTCTGAGTAGTAGAGCTAGAGAGAAATATCAACCAGGCGTATAACTAACTGATCTATGAAAAACTACTACGAAATACTTGGAATACAAAAGACAGCATCGAAAGATGAGGTAAAAAAAGCATTTCGTAAATTAGCTTCAAAATACCACCCCGATAAAAAAACAGGCGACGAGGCTAAGTTCAAAGAAATCAGTGAGGCGTACTCAACGCTCAGTGACGATAAGAAACGCGCTGAGTACGACACGTACGGACGTTCTTATGCAGGCGGAGGAGCTCAAAATGCCCAATGGGGAGGTTTTCAAGGTGGTTTTCAGGGCGGTGGAGCTGAATTCGACCTAAACGATATATTTGAGAATTTTGGCGATATCTTTGGAGGTGGTGGACATGGGGGTGGCGGACGCAGTATGCGCGGTAATGACATCTCAGTTGATATTGAGCTTGGATTCAAGGATGCAATCTTCGGAACGAAGCGATCATTGAAGCTTACGAAGAATAATACCTGCTCAACATGCACCGGAACTGGAGCAAAACCAAATACAGAAACGACTACCTGCAGTACCTGTAACGGGAATGGAAAAGTCCGTGAAACAAGGCAAAGTATTCTTGGTCAATTTGCAACAGTTCGAGAATGTTCTGTCTGTATGGGTACAGGAAAGATTCCAAAAGAAAAATGTACTGACTGTGGAGGGGTTGGTATTAAGCGATCTGAAGATACTGTCGACATTGCAATTCCTGCTGGCATCGAGCCAGGGGAGATGATTCGCATGACTGGACGTGGGGAAGGGATACGCGGTGGAACTCCTGGAGATCTCTACATCAAGATACATGTGCAGCGCCACCCTACCATTCATCGAAGTGGCGACAATCTTGAGAGCACTCTTCGTGTAAAACTTTCAGATGCTTTACTTGGCGGCACCTACGGGGTTGAAACACTTGACGGGGTAATAGATATTAAAATTCCGGAAGGAGTAAAACATGGAGAAGTGTTAAGAATCAAAGGAAAGGGCGTTCCATCGCGATCATCTCGAGGCGATTTCCATGTCAAAATTTCTATAGACATCCCTCAGAAACTTTCCCGAACAGCAAAAAAACTTATCGAAGAGCTTAGAAAAGAGGGTATTTAATTTTAAAATTAAGCAAAACCCCCGATGACTCCGTCACCGGGGGTTTTGCTTTGTCTAGACAAACTTGAGTTACCACCAAGTACTACTCCAAACTATAAAAAATAGGCATATAATGTGTACATGGATACAGCTGGAATTGTGACACTTCTCCAAGAGTCAATTTTTATGATTGTTGTCTTTTCAACTTTTCTTATATATGGCATGGCGAAGGGAAGATACGCACTCATCAATGTACTTTTTGCACTTTACCTCGCACTCCTCATATCAATCAAGTTTCCATACTATAATCAAATTGTGCAGGGGACAGGGGACAGTAGTGCCGTTGCAAAGATTCTTTTATTTATTAGTTTTTTCCTCGTAGGAATTATTCTATTTAGACGACACATACCTGGCGACGACTATGAAGCAGCCTTTCATAAAATCGGCAAGAAAGTTCTTCTTGCAGTAATGGCTACTGTGCTTGTTATGATTTTTAGTTTCCATGCTCTACCGGTAACAGAAATAATCACCCCCGGCACACCAATTCAGGCACTATTTGCCTCACAAGAAAACTTCTTCTGGTGGCTCATCCTCCCACTTGCTGTTCTTTTCTTCGTGTAAAACCTATATGCAGATCAAGCCAATTAAAACATCAATTCACTGTATCAGTGATGATTTATTTTCCTTCATAGTTTCACATGTTAAAAGACTTGATGATGGGGAAATACTCGTCGTAACATCAAAAATAGTAGCTCTCTCACAAGGAAATATTATTTCGCACGACATGTATACCGAATATCTTAAAAATGTTTCAATGCAGTCTATTCAAACTCCGTGGGCAACGTTCACTCACACAAATGAGGGTTGGTGCATCAATGCGGGCATTGATGAATCGAATGCACAAGATAGCCTCATCACACTTCCAAAAAAACCATTTGAATGCGCGCATGCTCTCCTTAAAAAACTCAAGAGACATTATGGTCTAAAAAACCTTGGTCTTATTATTACAGACACACGAAGTGTACCACTTCGTGTTGGTACTATTGGACGAACCATTGGCTGTGCAGGATTTCATCCCTTCAAAAGTTATATTGGCAAGAAAGACCTTTTCGGAAGAAAAAGCCGAGTAACGATAAGTAATGTTGCTGATGCCCTTGCGGCAGGTGCCGTTCTTGTCATGGGCGAAGGTAATGAACAAACACCTCTCGCTGTCATACAAAATGCTCCAATAACCTTCACTCAATCAAAATTAAAAAATGAGGAAACACGTCTTTTCCTTCTCCCCAAAGATGACATCTTTACATATCTATACAAAAACGCTTCGGTAGAGCCTCACAAACATCCCAAGAAGTAAGTTTGGGTTTGTAGATGAAGATATAATCAACTTGCTCATCCCAAGGCTGTCTTTTAAGCACTTCACCAGATTTAAATGACATTGGTGTAGCAACACCAATGCGAAGCCAACCCTTTGGTATACGAGAAAGGAATCTGTCATACCACCCACCACCACGCCCATGTCGCGTGCCTGATGAATCAAATGCAGTACCGGGCACAAGCACACACATTCGTCTTCCTTTGGCAAATTTTATACAGGTATCCGCCCACTCAATTGGATCAATATGAGAATCGTTGGGTGTAACAATACTGTCCTCACTACGGTATAGCATAGAAAGAGGCAATAAATCTGGCTCATTGAAAAACGGCACATAGAGTACTACACCGTGACAAAGGGAAATCTCTGGTATTGATTCAAGTATCATATTAATAACTATATAAAAAAATGCCGAGGTTGAGAACCTCGGCAAACTCAAACACTGACTCCTTAGACGTCGAGACTCTTAAGTACTTTCGAGTAAAGCTGTTCGACTATCTTCTGCTGGTCAATTCCATTGCGTGAGTAGTGGTCGAGTCCTGGTGCGGCGTTTATTTCGAGTACCCAATACTGCTTTGACTCTTCAGTGATATCACCACAGATCATGAGGTCAACTCCACAAAGACGGAGGCCCATGTCCCGAGTCAGTGACACCGCGAGTGCTCGATACGTAGGATGCACGACACTTGTGACATCGACAGCCTCACCACCGGAAGAGAGATTTGCATTGTCGAGGAGGAACACCTTCCTGCCCTTCGCGACAACACTCTCGAACGTACAACCATCTCGCGCGAGCTTTTCCTTAATGCGTGGATCATCGAGCACAATTTGCGTATCACGCCCCATTCGCGAAAATGAACGTTGCTTCCTGAGGAGAAGCTCGCGTACAGTCCTCTTTCCATCACCTACAACAGAAAGCGGGATACGCTCGTACGCTGAAATGACGTCTCCGTCGAGCACCACGATGCGGTAGTCTTTGCCAAAGACAGGGTTCTGCACAAGCACGATGCGATCGTTCTTGAAGACTGCGCGTACCGCACGGTAAAACGCACGTTTTGTGTGCACGAGTGCCACATCAGTCCCTTGGCTTCCACTGTTTGGCTTCACAATGACCGGAAGACCAAGCTTCTGGGCATGAGCATACGCCTCATCAATGCCACGCCGCCTCGCATGAATTGCCTTACACCAGTCATCACGGAAGAACGTCTTGCTTCCCGGAACAACTGGATAGCCCAGTTTGACCATAAAAAAGTTCGCATAATCCTTGTCTTTCGCAACATCCGATGCGCCTACTGGATTGAGGTCAAGCGTGTTGTACCTGAAATACGTCCGCCTTCCACTCTTAAAGGTGATCTGCCCTACGATACGCCACTCTGGTTCGAGGAGTACCTTCGCCCCAATCTTTGGGGCAATTTTTTGGAGCATTTCCCCAAGTACAAGTGATTCGCTTTTCTTTTTCATGATTTCTCCTGAGATTGTTGATTGTTGGGTGAGTTAGATTTGTGAACAGACTCTTTCTGCATGTAAAATGCCATAAAATATAAATTTAGTCAACTGCACCGTAATGTTTCAATACCTTTGCAACACTAAGTTGTATATTGAAACATATGGCAAAAAACAACTTCAAAAGACTTAGTTATCTACCAGACAAAATCTGGTGCTCTTGAACTGCGTGGGGATTTTGAGAAGGAAACAATTTGGGCCAGCCTCGATCAAATCGCAGGAGTTTTTGGTCGGAATAAGTCAGTAATTTCAAGACACCTTAAAAACATTTTTTTGGAGGGCAAATTAGATCGCAACTCAGTTGTTGCAAAAAATGCAACAACTGCCAGTGATGGGAAAACTTATCAAGGAGTTTGCTTCAACGTGGGTTTCCCTTGATGTATATGATAAGGAAGAGTTTGAACTGAAAGGAATCACAAAGAAGAAAGTATCACTCGTAAGCAGTGACCTTTTGTCTGCAATCGGTGATTTGAGAAAGGAATTAGTGAAGAAGAAGGAAGCAACTGAGATGTTTGCATCTGAACGTAGGGAAGGGAATATTGAAGGTATTGTCGGAAATGTCATGCAGTCATTCGGAGGTAAGGCAATGTATCCCACAGTTGAAGAGAAGGCCGCTCACCTGCTCTACTTCATGGTAAAGAACCACCCATTCACCGATGGCAACAAGCGTTCAGGAGCATTTGCATTCATCTGGTTTCTCAGGAAGACCGGTGCGAAGTGAAGTAGACAAATCAATCCTCCTGCTCTCACACTCCTCATTGCAGAAAGCGACCCATCAAAGAAAGATCAAATGGTCGCCCTCGTAACCCAAATGCTACGGTAGTATCGCTCTGAGGCGTGTTGTCTTCGGCAAGACGCCTCTCTTCTTTTATACTTTAGAGAGAATTATGAAAACTGAATTTAATAAGAAAATACTACTTAAGTACGTTCCCATATACGATGCAAATTTGTCTCTTGCATCAGGTGTCACGCTATCAGACGCTGAAATTTCTGAAGGATATGAATACTGCACACTCTTTGAAAAAGAGTGGAATTCTGTTGCTCAAGTTCTTGAATATTACACCTCATTAGGATTCAATCTCCCTAATCAGACTCCTGCGTATCTAACTCATCCGAGGGGAACCTTTACTCCATTTTCTGACCCCCTTACTCTTCATATAAAGGAGGACAAGGATGATGTTTTGGCGACACTGATTCATGAGTATTGCCATGTACTTTTTCTATATCACAAGAACGATATTTTGTCAGACAAAATCTGGAACGCGGTACAAAAAGCATTCCCAACCGAAGATTTTGGTACTCAAGATCACATCACGATAAACAAGCTCGCCGAAGGCGGTTTGTATTATTTATGGGGAAGGGAGAAGACAGATGCGATTCTCTCGAAGGAGAGAGCCATGCCTGGTCTCGAGCGAGCGTGGAAAATACTAGATTCAGCTGAATTAAGGAATACCAACCCTGTTGAAGCAATACTTGAGCTTTGCGCCCAACAGTCTGGAAAATAATTCAGCAACAATCTGAATACATGAAAACTTTATACATTACATACACGCATGGTGATGAGCATCCACCATATGAGATACCAAACGCGCTTGTTGCAAATCCTTTAGCAAGGGAACGAAATTTGCGATACATTGAAACTGACCTGAACAGAAGTTTTGGTGTAAAGACACCGGTCTCATATGAAGAAAAAAGAGCTGTTGAATTGGAGGAGATGCTCAACGACTATGATCTTGTTGTCGATATTCACAGAACAACAGCACAAACAAAATTTTGTGGCATTGTCACAAAATCTGATGATGCAGTGTATGTACTACCATATGGTGTAAGTGCTGTAGTTCTCGTTGAGAATATTCAAAATTCACTTATTTCAAGAGCAAAGCATGGTATAGCATTAGAGTACCCATATGCATATTCGTTGCATACTGGTAGCGTTCCACTGTATCGAGTTAAAAAGTTTGTTACTGCAGAACCACACTGGATCGATTTTGAAGAAACCGAACAGGGAATACCATACTTAGTAAACGAAAAGGCATACCATGGAAAATGTTTTTTACTTGAAAAAATCCATCCAAACATCAACTCAAATTTAAGGGAATAAATTTATTTAAGGGAATATAATCTTAATCTCAAAAGACTAAATTTTGACATGATACAATGTCGAGCATGCTTCGACATAAAGTGCATGTATGCATATGACTTGGTTTTTCTTCACGCTCATTGCTCCGTTTTGTTTAAAATTGTATTTGTAAAGAGAAAATGGAACATTCACGATGTTACCAAACAGCACTTTAAGTAGGGCTTTTCTTCATATTGCAATGAACTAAAATATATGGTATAATATATTTAGTCAACTTGATCCTTGAAAGGAGTCTGAAATGAACCAAAGTTGGTTTCTGATGGCACTGGTGCCACCGTTACTGTACGCAGTAACGAATCATATCGACAGAAACCTACTTGGAATTTATTTCAAGGAAGGTGGCGTCGGTACCCTCGTAATAGTCTCATCACTTCTGTCGGTCATCCCAATTCCAATTTTCTTATGGGTAGATTCGTCAGTACTGAGTGTTGGCATAGAAAATATGCCAGCATTAGCATTTGCCGGCCTGCTTAATGTAGGTCTCATCTGGTTTTACCTGAAAGCAATGCAGGATGAGGAGCCAACAGTCGTGATCATCTTCTATTCACTTGTACCAGTACTGGGGCTTGTGTTTGGATATTTTATTCTCGATGAAACGATTAGCCATATGCAACTCATAGCAATGGCAATAATCATCGTCGGAACAGCACTTGTCTCCTTCGAAATCGGTGAAGCAAATAACTTGACGCTGAGAGTCAGTACCCTTGTGAATATGGTTATTGCTTGCACCTGTTGGGCGCTTGAGATGGTGGTGCTCAAAAAAGTTGCACTTGAAGAAAATATGTGGAGATCATTATTCTGGGAACATTCCATGATGGTGGTTGTGGGAATCCTCATCTTCATTTTTGTGCCAAAGTACCGTTATCATTTCATGATTGCACTACGAAGTAATTCAAAGGCGATCCTATCCCTCAACGCTACCAATGAGGTTCTCTACATCATCGGAAACGTTGTCGGAGCATTTGCATCAATGATGGCGCCAGTTGCCCTTGTACTCTTGGCACAGCCATTCCAATCGATTTTTGTGTTTGGGATTGCTGTATTTCTAACCAGCTATTTTCCCCGCTTTTCCGCAGAAAAGACGGAATTCAAGCACATGCTACAAAAGTTGCTTGCAATCTGTGTGACTGGTATGGGGACATACTTACTCCTAACGTCATAGTGCGGAGTCGGATAGCTCATCTTAAACTCAAATCGCGTAGCCATAAGCTACGCGATTTTCTTTTTTTTAGTCCTTTGAGTTATCCACTGTCTCTTTAAATGCTATTGTCAAACAGCATTTTGTATTGTACAATAATTAAATTCTAATAATATTTCTGTGATTCCTAAATTTCCAAAATTTAAAAGCATATCTGTTGAGGACAGTAATGAAATACGTCGCTTTTCAAACCGCTTTCAACCGTATTCTTTTTTTAACTTCTCTAGTCTATGGGCATGGAACACTGAGAAAAAGTGTAAAATATCAAAGCTTAATGGTAATTTGGTGATGTTTTACACTGATTTTATAACATCGAAACCTTTCGTTACTTTTTTAGGTACGAATAAGGCTAAAGAGACGGCGGCGGAGCTCATCGAGTTTATAAAGAAGAGCAAAACTGGAGCAGCACTTCGATTCATAACAGAGGAAACAAAAACTTGTTTATTACATTCAGATTTTCATATTAAAGAAGACAGAGATAATTTTGACTATATTTTTTCAACATCAAAACTCGCTCTTTCAGAAGGTCCTGATTTTAAACAAAAACGTCAACACGCAAACAGATTTTTACGTGAAAATCCAGACGCTCGTCTAGTACACGAAGATATGCATGATTTAGCTGTACGAAAGAAGCTTACGGGTGTAATTCGTCAATGGGAGAAAAACAAAATAGATACTAAAAAACAATGCAATCTCAAACATGAGCAAGCGGCAATAAATCGTCTACTAAAGAATGATACCAATCGTAAACTCATTCTTTCATGTGTATATGTAGATGAAACGATGGTTGGTTTTAGTATCGATGAGATACTTTTAAGTGGTTATGCTATGGCACACTTCATCAAAGCAGATTACTCATACAGGGGTGTTAGCGAGTATATTAATGAAAAAGTCGCTGCTCATTTAATTACCCACGGTATTGAACTATGGAATTGGCAGCAAGATTTAAATTTTGACGGTCTTCGTAAACTTAAAATGAGTTACCGTCCTGTGCACTTCTTAAAGACATACACCATCTCAAAAAAATAATATTCTATGAGTTGGTTCTTTTTCACACTTATCGGCCCATTTCTGTATGCGCTCACTAACCATATAGATAAATTATTACTTGAAAAATATTTCAAGAAGAGTGGAGTAGGTACGCTTATGCTATTTTCGACACTTGTGTCGATATGCGTATTGCCATTAATCTATTATTTCGATCAAACTGTATTTGGCGTTGGTATTAAAAATATTGCAGTATTGGCAACTGTTGCGGCTTTGAATGTTCTTGTTCTATATTTTTACCTTCTTGCACTTAAGGATGAGGAAGCTTCTATTGTGATTGTATTTTACCAACTTGTACCTGTTTTTGCATACATACTAGGATATTTCATTCTCAGTGAAACGCTAACGCAAATACAACTTATCGCAATGGCAATTGTTATTTTTGGTACAACAATTATTTCTTTTGAGATAGACGTCGAAAACAACTTCAAGCTAAGAAAAAATACTATTTTTCTTATGACCGCAGCATCTTTTTGTTGGGCATTGGGATCAGTAATTTTTAAGGCCGTTGCGCTTGAGGAAAATGTTATGCGGTCTCTTTTCTGGGAACATTTTGTTTTGGCAATAATCGGAGTTGGTATCTTTTTCTTTGCCAAGTCTTCAAGGAAACATTTCATTAAAGAAATTGAAATTAATTCCTCTTCAATACTTTCATTAAACTTCCTTAATGAATCGCTATATATACTTGGTAATTCTGTTTTTGCATACGCATTTCTTCTCGCTCCGATATCACTTATTCTTCTAACAAATTCATTTCAGCCGATCTTCGTTTTCATTATTGGTATAATCCTAACAATTTTCTTTCCAAAAATTTCAGCTGAAAAGATTCAAGCAAAGCACCTTTGGCAAAAAGTTCTTGCCATTGCAATAACTGGAGCGGGAACATACCTCCTGTTGATTTCGTCGTAGCTTAAAAACGGAATTTAACCTATTAATTAAAGAGTATGGCCCATCTGTGTATATATAAAAAATAATCAATGTCGGAATGATATAATAAGCTGATGGATATGAAGTCAAGGACATTGTTTCTTTTTATGTTTGTTCTGTGTATTTTCTCTATTGCTGCTTTATATTACAAAGCTATCATTCAACAAGATTTTGACATTGTGGAGGTGTACGAAGATTCTGAGGAAAATGACACTGAAATTGTCTCAGAATAAATTTCTAATCAATGAAAAAAATATCACCAAAAGCAATTAATGAGGTCCGAATCGAAATGAAACCCTCTAAAATGTTAAAGGGTGAAGTTGGCGTCTTTGCGACACGCAATCTTAAAAAGAATTCTATCGTGGCGGAAGCAAGTCAATTCTTATGTGAAAGGTTTATTCCGTGGGAAAAATATAAAGAGCTTGATCCAATTACTCAAAGGAAGGTTATGGATTATTGTTCTGGAGATGTTAAAGGTTTTTACGCTCCTCCAGATTTAAACTACTTATCTATAGCATGGCATTTAAACCACAGTTGTGAACCGAATGTTGGATTTGATGCGGGCTATAATTTTGTAGCAATGAGGAATATTAAGAAGGGAGAAGAATTGTTTTGGGATTATTGCTATGACGAATCAAATCCTGATTTCAAGATGAAATGTTCATGTGGTTCAAAAAAATGCAGAGAAGTAATTACTGGTGAAGACTGGAGAAAACTCATAAAAAATAAAAAGGCTTGGCAGTATCTATCAACTGATATTAAAAAGTTAGCAAAAAATGTTAAATAATTCTTAGCTTATGGATACCTCAAATTTAATCATATGCACTGACGCAAGTCCTGATTTTGTGGGTATTTTTGACTTAAGCATTGCTCCTGCCATGCTTTACTATTCCTATATTCCAATTGTTTTTATATCACTACTGCTAGGTGTGTTTGTTTTGATACAAAATCGATTTTCATTAATAAGCAAAATCCTTTTTCTAATTACACTCCTTTTCTCAATATTTATTGCGAATGAACTTCTGCAATGGGTAGCGGTTCCTGCTGGAATTATGTACTTTGCATGGTCTCTTTCTCTATTACTACATTTCTTTATTGTTTTACTGACATTTTACTTTGTTTATTTGTTCATAAATAAAAATGACTTTTCCTTTTCTCAAAAAGTTTTATTTATGCTAGTTAGTCTTCCAGCAATACTATTACTCCCAACAAATTTGAATGTTCCAGCCTTTGACGTTGACTGGTGTGGTGCAATAACTGGACCACTTTGGTATTACCTCTACGCATTTGAAATTGCCACAGCAACGTTCTTATTGTCATGGGGCATAAAGTTGATCAGAAAATACTACCGCCTTAAAGACAGAGCCTTACTGCCATCAATCTATCTTCTTTTTGGTGCATCGTTCTTCTTGTTTGTTTTCTTTGGTTCATACTTTGTTAGTGAAATAGCAGACCTTTATGAAATTAATCTATATGAATTTAATTTCATCGGCCCATCTGGAATGCTTATCTTTATTGGAGTGTTCTCTTTCATGATTGTAAAATTTAAAACATTTAATATTAAGCTCCTCGGGGCACAAGCGCTTGTGGTTGCACTGTGGTTCCTTGTGGATTCACTGCTCTTTGTGGCGCAGTCTACAACAACGCGCACTGTTGCTGGCGTTACTCTTCTTATCACAACAATCGCTGGTTACTTCCTTGTGCGAAGCGTTAAGAAAGAAGTGCAACAAAGGGAAGAACTTGAGATCCTTACCGACCAACTCGCAAAGGCGAACGCACGCCTGAAGCTCTTAGATAAGATGAAATCAGAATTTGTCTCTATTGCATCGCACCAACTTCGAAGTCCACTTACATCTATTCGTGGATACGCTTCTATGCTTGCGGAAGGTTCTTACGGCAGACTTCCGGTAAAAGCGCAGGAGGCTGCTGCAAATATTGCTGACTCGAGTAAATACATGGCAATGTCTATTGAGGATTATCTTAATGTGTCTCGTATTGAAGCCGGGAACATGAAGTATGAAATGAGCGACTTTAATCTCAAGGATGCTGCTGAAAAGATTGTCGACGAGATGCGACCGGTTGCTATGAAGAAGGGCCTCGTGATGGTTTTTCGTTCTGACTGTAACGGAAGTAATCAGATTAATGCAGATATTGGTAAAACACGCCAAGTCATTATGAATCTCCTCGACAACTCAATGAAATATACTCCAAAGGGAACCATTACAGTTGTTGCTCATGATGATATTAAGAAAAAAAAGATGTACGTTACTATTAAGGATACCGGCGTCGGTATGAGTAAAGAAACACAAGAAGAAGTCTTTGATAAGTTTGTCCGCGCAAAGAACGCCAACAACATCAATGTCACAGGAACAGGTCTCGGCCTCTTTGTTGCAAAGAAAATGGTTACTGAGATGAAGGGAAGAGTATGGGCCGAGTCAGAAGGAGAGGGGACTGGGTCTACATTCCACATAGAATTTTCACTACTGCCTGGGAAACCCTCAGTGAGATAAAAGAGAAGGGTAATCACTCTTGAAAAAAGATACTTAGTAGTTTTTTAAAGAAAAATGGACACCATAGCTAATATGTGCTATAATTTATTTAGTTAAATTTCATGTTTTTTCATTCCCAAAATTGGGAGGAAGGAGTCTTAGGTGAAAACCCTAATAGTTCTATTTGTAACGACAATGTCTCAAATGGCGTTTGCATACGATTCGCCATGGGAGAAGACTCTTGCCTATCCACCAACACTGACCGGTGAAGAACTTGCCCTGGCAGAAACCGAACTCTTGCCAGAAAATGTCGAGAAAACTAAAATTGCTCTTGCGAGTGACTATGGTCAAAAATTCGATGACACATTGAACGAGGCTTCGCCTTATGTCGAGATCGTCATGAAGACACGCCGTGGCAAGGATCCGGCAAATAGCTTGAATGACGTCAGTGCCTACGTAGAATTCCCATTGACGGCAACTCTATCGCTCTGGGTAACTGGAACAGATGACGAGACCTTCAAGGGAACCTACGTCGGCCTAGCCAGAAAATTTGGCAATTGGCAGGTTGCACTTGGTGGAGGAAGCGTCGTATATGGCGATACTCGTCACAATGTCATCAATCCGTGGATCTTGTATTCTACAGATAGTTACGAGGCGTATTTACACGCTGAGTACTACGGAAAGGAGTCGGACAATCGGTGGTGGTATAAAGCCTTTGCTGACAAGAAGTTTGGCAACACTAGCTTTGGCCTCTACGGCGAAGCCGGCGTTGGGATAGGTCCTCGGCTCTCATGGCAGGTTACCAAAAACTTGAAATTTTGGGTTATGGTGCCAGTCGCACTTCAGCCGAATGAAGGGAAAATCAAATTCATGGCGGCAGCTGTCGTCATGTTCTAGGAAGGTACAGATCAAAGGGGCGCACGTGCGAAAGCTTGTGTGCCCCTATTTTTTGTTTTTTTATCCTTTCTTAATATCCTTCAATTTGGTAGTATTTTGATATATGAAAAAACGACTTTTTACAGGACTACAACCATCAGGAGCGCTCCATATTGGAAACTACTTTGGGGCACTGAAGCCTTTTAAAGATATAGCGGGGGACTACGATAGTTTTCTCATGATTGCAGACTACCATTCACTTACCACAATGCGAGACGCAACGACACTGAGAAGCAACATCATTGATGTAGTCAAAGACTATATAGCTATTGGAGTTGAACCAGATGAAGTCACTATATTTAAACAATCAGACGTACCAGAACATACAGAACTTGCATGGATATTTGAATGCTTAGTGACCGTACCTTTTCTTTCTCAGGCTCATGCGTACAAAGACAAGGTTGCAAAAGGATTGGAAGCAAACGCAGGACTCTTCAATTATCCAATGCTTATGGCTGCAGATATCCTTCTCTATGATGCAGATGTTGTGCCAGTTGGAGAGGACCAAAGACAGCACGTTGAATACGCAAGGGAAGCTGCAACAAAATTCAATAATGCATATGGGGAGACATTTGTCCCACCTCAAGAAATGGTCTTGAAAGGAGTCGGCATCGTAGCAGGAACTGATGGTCAGAAGATGAGTAAGAGCTACAAAAACACCATTCCACTTTTTGGAACGAAAGACGAAATTTCTAGAGCAGTCATGAGTGTCGTAACTGATTCAAGTGGAGATCGTCCAGAAAACGTCTATTCGATTCATCGTCTGTTTAGAACAGAATCTGAACTTGAAGGACTTTATGCAGAGCATGCTGGGAAATATAAAGATCTTAAAGAAGCACTTATAGAAGATATTGAAACTCTCGTTGCACCAATGCGTGAGAAACGATCAGAAATTACCGATGATGATGTTCGTACAATTCTAAAAAACGGAAGTGAGAAAGCTCAAGCTCAAGCTCAAAAAAAGATTACAGAAATTCGAGACAGGATAGGAGTTTCTATATAATAAATATATCTAGTAATTATTTTTGGTCAGTAAATATACATCATGTCAAGAAAATATCAAATTGGAGTCATGGGCTCTGCTCAAGATCTTAACTATTCTAAGGAGATTGAACAATTAGCAGAAGATATCGGACTCGAAATTGCTAAAAAAGGTCACATCGTTGTATATGGAGCTGAAAAAGATTACGATTCTCTTTCGACAGCTGCAGCACGCGGAGCAAAGAAGGTAAATGGTCTTACTGTGGGAGTTACTTATGGAAAAGGTAAAGATATATGGGACAAAGAAGGGAACACCGACATTATTATCAGTACTGGCATTGAACGTGGTGGAGGACGTGAATTTGTCCTTGTAAATTCCTGTGATGCAATTATTGCAATATCAGGAGGGTCTGGCACTTTAACTGAGCTAGCTATTGCATATCAAGCAGATATTCCAATGGTTGTTATGAGGGGAACTGGTGGTTGGTCTGACAAACTAGCTGATACTTTTTTTGATGCGCGTGAAAGACGTAAAGTGATTGGCGCAGCAAATGCACAGCAAGCGGTTCAAAATGCTTTGGATCAGATTTCCGGACAGTAAAAACAGCCCACCGGAGTAGGCTGTTAAAAGGGTTATACCATGAGAAATCCCTCATGTTCTTTTCTGAAGGTTTCCCAAAGTAGTTCCCAATCATTTCTATAAACAGACAACCATATTTGATCCCAGTACTTACCCTGAGCATAATGGTGGTCTTTTAGTCTACCTTCTTCCTTATAGCCACACTTGAGGCTATACGCATGGCTTCGCTCGTTAAAAGCAATGACATTCGAGTAGACTTTTCGGAGATTCAAGACATTGAAAGCGAATTCAAGCAACAACATCTTTGCTTCGCTTCCATATCCTTTATCCCAACAGTCTTTTTCTCCAATGAGAGCACCTGTTGTAGCGTGACCTTGCCGATGATCAATGCCATGCAGACCCATAGTACCAATTGGTTTATCATCAACAACAATTGCGACCACCATATCGCGTGGCTTGCGTTTGTGCATTGATGTAAACCATTCATTTTCATCAGCCTCCATCATTGGAAGATGGACTTTGAGATATTTACTAACTTCTGGATCATTTATCCATTTCAAGAGCAGAGGAACATCCTGTTCAAGTACAGGACGTAATGTTACTCTCTTGCTCCTCCGGAAAATAACTTCCTGTTTTACTTCAGACATAATAGTCTCCTTAATTAGGGGATATGGATATCAAAGAACAAATACTAAACAAAAGACCCCAGCTTTTGTTTAGCTGAGGTCTTTCTATCTGAAAGAAATATTATTAGGAGGGATTTGGTATAGAAATACCGAAGCTAAACACAAGATTATTATCTTTTGCGTAATCACGCATAAAAAATCCACAAAGTGGAGAATTAATCTTTGTTGTAACTTGATACATTCTGTAATGCATATATTCAAAATAACACATCATTTGAATGTGTCAATAAATATTCCTGTAGGTGATTATGCTCGTCTTCCTATCTAGCTATTACGCTTTTGCAAGTAAAGAATCCACCATGCGGTTGTCGCGATTGCGCCCGTAACGGTTGCATAGGTTAGTGATAGTGAGTAATAGGTTATGACATATAGGCTCATAACTAAAGCAGTTGAGAGACTCGTCCATTTTGAAGGCTTGTTCTCACTTATGATAGAAGGGATAAGGGCCACAAAAAAGACGATATTACCTAACATAAACACAAGATCTTGCCATGAGAGTTCAAACATAAGTAATAGTATCTTAGCATAACTAACTTCGGGACTCTGAAAGAAATGCGATAATCTCCACTGTGCATAAAAAAAGGCCGCGTATGAGCATGGCCTTTTGCTTCGGTTGGTCTGCATCAGCCTGGCAAAATATGAGTAGCTATGCCAGATCCAATTCCCAAAAGCTCGATGGTGCCCATGACTACGTACGTAAGTACGGCGCATACCAACACCACGCTTAATGCATATGCTGCAACGGTCTTTAACTTTTCCATCTTAGCCCCCCCCTTTAGTTTTGATCAATTCACTTCATATATTATGTCACATATTTACGAATATACAATAGCTTTCATTTGACCATACTTTAAAATGCTTATACAATCATAATTACTGATGACGCAGCTGACACTGCTGAGGTGAGAGAAGAAAGCTACAATGACTTTGTAGTAAGTAGAACTCTCCGTTTGGCACGACACGCCAACGATGAGCGCTCATGTCGCATACGACAGGGAAGTAGGGTGGCACCGCGGCAAAGACCGCCCCTACAAATATATTAGTAGGATATTAATATGTTTGTAGGGGCATTTTTTGTTTCTATAAATAGATAAAACAATATGGAAAGAATACTTATCGCAGAGCTTAAAAATAAACTTGAACAAGAAGTTACCATTCAAGGATCAGTCAACGTTGTCCGCAATCAAGGCAAGGTCGCTTTTTTTGACTTTAGAGACCGAACCGGAATCGTGCAGGGGGTTATCTTTGGAAAACCAGAACTACTCGAATCAGTAAAAGTACTTTCACCTGAATCAACAGTTACCGTAGTAGGTACAGTCCATGCACGACAAGAAAAAATGATTAATCCGAATGTGCAAAATGGTGATATTGAGCTTGAAATAACAGCAGTTACTATTCTCTCACTTGCTGAAGCATTGCCGTTTGATCTCGATGCAGATCTTAATATTGATACACTCCTTGATTACCGGCCACTCACTTTACGACGGAAGCATGAAAAGGCCATCTTTAAGATACAAAGTGAAATAGTTGCAGCCTATGGAGCATTTATGCGCAGAGAAGGATTCACAGAGTTCCAGGCACCAAAACTTGTGGGTGGTGATGCAGAAGGGGGTGCTGAAGTATTTAAAGTAGACTACTTTAATGACCATAAAGCGTACCTCGCAACAAGTCCACAACTCTATAAACAAATCATGGTTGGTGTGTATGAACGTGTATTTACCTTCGCAACAGCATTCCGTGCTGAAAAGAGTGCGACCACACGACACCTCAGTGAATATACGTCTCTCGACGCCGAAATAGGCTTTATCGAAGACCATACTGACATTATGCGTATCGAGACTGCACTCATGCGATACCTAGCAGAGCATCTTCACAACACCACACCAACAGAGCTTGCGGTACTTGGAATGGAAATTCCAAAACTTGGCGATAAGGACACGCCACTATTTCCTCACATGAAACTCAGAGAAGCACAGCAACTTATCAAAGAAAAAACAGGAAAGGACAAAACGAATGAACCAGACCTTGAGCCTGAAGATGAGCGATGGCTCTGTGAATACGCGCACAATGAACTTAGTAGTGACTTTATCTTTATCACACACTATCCAGTCTCAAAGCGTCCATTCTATACGTATGAAGATGAAGATGATCTCGGCTTTACAAAAAGCTTTGACTTACTCTTTAGGGGTGTTGAAATTACGACTGGTGGTCAACGTGTTCATGACGTGCAAACACTTCAAGAAAAAATGCGCGCAAAGAAACTCAATCCAGAAAACTTTGAATTCTACTTACAAATATTCAAAAATGGTATGCCTCCACACGGCGGATGGGGCATGGGACTTGAGCGTCTTACTGCAAAATTCTGTGGTGTTCAGAATGTAAAGGAAGCAACCCTCTTCCCGCGTGATATTAACCGCATTGACACATTACTCACTAAGAATACCGAGCATGCAGATTAAATTAGCTAAAGTGACAGCGCCAACACAAAGATCGCACACCGAGATAATCTTCGTCGAGAAGGGCGTTGAACGATTTGTAAAAAATGAAAATTCAACGACACTTGAAATTCCTGCAGGAAAGGTTGAGAAACTAACACCACGCACACTCAGAACGCTTATACGAAATGTCGTTCTAACCGCAAAAAAACATAAGCTATTAAAGGTAACGATCTCATTTGACTATAAGGTTTTTCCAAAGTGTCACGCCTACAATGAGACGTGGTTTTGGAGTACGATTGCAGAAAACTTACTCCTTGCCGACTATGAGTATCTTACCTATAAGAGTAAGAAATCATCTCCGACGCTTACTGAGGTTGTACTAAAGGGTGCTGATGGAAAATTTGCCAAAGAAGGAATTTCACATGGACAGATCGTTGGAACATATACGAATATCTCACGTGATCTTGCAAATACTCCAGGAGGTGACATGACACCAGCAATCCTTGCAGAAAAAACAAAAGGTATTTTTAAGGGAACAAAAGCAGTAGTGACTATTTTGGATGAGAAAAAAATGTCCAAGCTTAATATGGGAGGAGTTCTTGGTGTTGGAAAAGGTTCAAAGCATAAACCAAAGTTCATCATTATTGAATATCGAGGAGGAAAGAAGTCTGAAAAGCCAGTTGTTTTTGTAGGAAAGGGAGTCACGTTTGATACAGGAGGGCTTCAAATCAAGCCGGGTATGTCGATGTATGAGATGCATATGGATATGTCAGGCGGAGCCTCGGTTATTTGTTCCATTGGTGCCATAGCGAAACTTGCACTCAAAAAAAATGTCATTGGATTAATTCCTGCAGTTGAAAACGGTGTTGGAGAGGATGCACTTCATCCCGGAGACGTCCTCACCATGATGTCAGGAGCAACGGTAGATGTTTTACACACTGACGCAGAGGGGAGACTTATCCTTGCTGATGCACTTCACTATGCACAAAAATATGAACCAAAATTAATTGTTGATATCGCAACACTAACCGGTGCCTCACTCGTTGCGATTGGTCAGCATGCAAATGTCATCATGACAAAAGACCGCAATCTTGAAGATAGGTTCCGAGAGCTCGGTGAAGAATCAGGTGATTACACTTTTCCTCTTCCTCTCTGGGATGAATACAAGCAATATTTGAAGGGTGTCCATGCTGATATCTCAAATATTCCCTCAAGTGATTCTAAATATGGTGGAACTATTACTGCAGGAATGTTTCTTGCACATTTCACCAAGAAAATGAAGTGGGTTCATATAGATATGGCTCCACGCATGACTTCTGTTGGTAGTGACAAACTCGCAAAGGGCGCAACCGGCGAGCCAACTCGACTCCTCGTACAAATTGCTGAAATGTACTAAAAAACGTAGCTATATCCTATTTGTGCACTGGAATTACACAGAAACCCTGTGATTAATTAAATGTCCCCACTTATTACACACCAATCCATAAAAACACCGCTCAAAATAGCGATATCTTGATACAATTGAGTCAATGTATCTACGGCGACAGCATTTTTTAGTATGTGCGCTTCTGAGTTGCATTCTTGTCTTTGCTCCGGTCTCTCACACACAGGCATTCTCACTCGATGACTCATCTCTCTGGAGAGGTACTGCGACACTCTTTGCCGGTGTGAGTTCTTTCACCTGTGGCAGTTTCTTCTCGTACATACTCAATCCACTTGGTCTCTGTGCAACGCCCAACTTTGACGGGGAACCACTCGCACAGAACGATACCCTCCATGACGCAATGGAGGGAATTGTCCCCGATGAAACACCAACGACCATACCCATTGCACCAACGTACATCACCAATACATACAACACCAATCCAACCACTATCGTACGAGACACAGTGAGAGAGGTGGTCTACCATACCGAGAGTAATACACCACCTGATCTCTCTCAGTTTGTGACCCGTGACTTCGTGAATAAACAGTCCAATAGAATTTATGATGTTCAGGGAGATGCACAGAGTACCAATGCTGCATCATTCACCACCAATCTCCTCACGGTATCAGGGGACAGCACCGTATCAGGACTCCTTACTGTTGACGGTGCACTCTCATCACTCGCATACACCTCTGCACCATACCTCACTGCCACAGATGCTGCTGCCACCTCTACCTTTGCGGGTAGTGTGACGGTTGATGGGCGTGTGGGGATTGGGACGACGAGTCCAAAACAAAAATTACATATTGTTGGTAACGCATATACAGAAACACTCATTGAATCTTTGACAGCTGATTCTGCACTGGCACTAAAATATGCATCTGGAAACACTGGTGGCATGTTCTTTTACTCAGGTGCCACTGCTGCTGGGTCACTATATGGAGGCAATGATAACAGTCTCAACTTACAAACATACACAGCAAGCCCATTAAAGTTTCTTACAAGCGGAACTGAACGCATGCGTATTTCTGATACTGGAAATGTTGGGATAGGGATAGCTTCACCAAATACTAGATTCCAAATTGTAAATGGGTCAGTTTCCGGAAATGACGCTTTTGCCCAGTTCGGAAGTACAGTTGGAGGAACAGGTGAACTAGGCTTGCAGTTTGGACGAAGTGGAGCTACGTCTGGTTCATTAATAATTCAAGGAGTAAAAGAAGGTACTGGAGCAAATAATTTGTCCCTTCAACCAAGTGGAGGAAACATCGGTATCGGCACCACCTCTCCAACCTCTAAACTTACCGTCAATGGTGACATACGCATAGAGACAGGCTCAGGAGGACAACTCATCTTTGCAGACGGAAGCACTATGTCCTCAGCAGCACTTGGTTCAGCAGCAGCACTCTCAAACATCACAGACGCCATCATCACCGGAGACTCAGACACCAACAGTTCAGGTAATATACTATTCAAAACCGGCTCCAATGACCGTATGACCATACTAAACAATGGAAATGTGGGAATTGGGACAGTGGGTCCGGGAACACCTCTCCAAGTAAATCACGGAGGAGGAGCTGATGGTACGAGGCAAAATGTCCTGACAGTTTCTACTGCCGGTTCTGTTACCTATGGTGGGTATATCGGCAATCGTGCTGTATCTGCAAATACGCATCAAGGCATGTTTATTGAGGGAGGGGGATCTTTAACCCTTGGAGCAAAGAGCTATAACATTGATTTTATAACGGGTGCAGGCATTACTGCTAGTGGCGATACAAATTTGAGAATGCGAATAGATTCTTCAGGCAACGTCGGCATCGGCACGACAGAGCCGGGCCTGCGTCTGGAAACAAAAGCTGCGGCCGCTGGACTACCAGCCACTTCTGGCACATCGCAAACTGGAATTATGCGCTTGAGTCAGGGGATTGGCACTGGTGTGGTTGATTTTGGTTTTGGCGGAACGGCTGGATATGGTTGGATACAGGCTGTTGATAGTGGTAATTTAGCAACCAACTATGGATTATTGTTGAATCCAAACGGCGGCAACGTCGGTATCGGGACGACGAATCCAACACAGGAACTGACAGTATATGGTGCAGGAAACAATTCTACTGAAATTAATATAATAGAGCCGGATGCAGTCTCCGAATCAATAATTAATTTTGGCGATTCCATGTCAGGGACGGCACGATATGAAGGTAGAATCTCTTATAACCATACGACTAATGCTTTAAATCTCAGCACAAATCATTTGGTCAGCACGCCCGAACTGACATTAAAGAATGGAAACGTCGGTATTGGCGTCGCGTCACCGCAGGCAATGCTTGATATTGTTGGTAACGATACCATTCTTAAAGTACGCGACACAAGAACAACAGGAGGTAACGCGACTTTACAGCTACAGGCAGAAGGTCAGCTTGCCCAGCTTAAATTCTATTACGGAGACAGATTCGCTATCGATAATGGTGGAGGAACGGAATGGCTTACAATAAAGCAGAACGGAAACATTGGCATCGGCACCACTTCACCACAGGCAAAACTAAGCGTAAAGGGAAGTGGCACCGGTTCAGGCTTCCTCGCACAGTTCACCGACAGCGCAGATAGTCCCAAGTTCACGATTTTGGATAATGGAAATGTTGGGATTGGTACGGCGATCCCAGGGTCAAAATTAACTGTGCAAGGAGGAAGTTCGGGAGCTGTTGATTTTGCTGTTATGCATTCTACTGGGAATGCGGGATTGTATTTCTCAACTCTTGCAAGCGGTTCTGGTAGATTAGTTTTTGCTAATTCCGCAAGTACAATAGTTAACCAAATCGGTATTTCAGATAATGAATACACATACTTCAATAATGGTAACGTAGGTATAGGAACATCGACGCCAAGCGCAAAGTTGGATGTGGTCGAAGGAATTATTAGAATTTCGGGCACAAGTGATGCATTCGACCAAACTTTATCTATTCAGAATAATGTGAACAAGGTTCTTAAGCTTACTGTGGGTTCTAACGGTGGAGGGACGGCATGGTACACACAGCCAAACACAGGAACTCTCGGCGTGGATACTGGGATGGATTTACGTTTCTCGGCTGGCGCAGCGGAACGAATGAGAGTTACAAGCGCTGGCAACGTCGGCATCAGCACCACCTCGCCATCAGCAAAACTCGACGTCTGGGGTAATTTGAAAGTAGGCACCAGTTCAACCCCTACGTTGTTTGTTGATGCCGCGAGCGGAAACGTCGGTATTGGTACAAATAATCCTACTGGTAAGATTCAAATCTACGACAATACTGATGCCCTAATACAAAGCACGATAGTAAACGATAGCGCAGGTACTTCGGCATGGTCGAGAGTGGGGGCCGGTGCTAGTTTCTCATCCACATTCGTAGAACATTTCAGTAATAGTTATTCAGGTACTGGAGCAAGGCAAACGGGATCAGGAAATCTAACGACAAGTGGTTCTGGGGGATTGAGTATTTCTACAGAAACCGCATCAACACCAATTCGCTTTTATACAAGTGGACTCGCCGCATCGAATGAGCGTATGCGTATCGATTCAGCTGGCAACGTCGGTATCGGGACGACGAGTCCACAAGGTTCTCTCACTATCAACAGTGGTCAATTTACTGTCCCTGTTGGATCTGCTGGAGCGCCATCAATTACATTTAATGACGATTTGAATACTGGTATATATCATAATGCGGCAGATATCATGTCATTCTCTGCTGGTGGAAACACTATTTTTGAATTCTTTAATGATACAAATGGGGCTATTTCTAGAGTCGGTCTTCAACTTAAAGGTGTTACAGCAACAGGCATACCGTCACTCTCTTTTGCTTCGGATGTCGATACTGGATTCAGTTCTCCTGGTGTTAATATCGTTAGTCTGATTACTGGAGGAAATGAAAGACTACGCATCGATTCAGCTGGCAACGTCGGGATTGGGACAACAAATCCGCAGCGTATTCTTGATTTATCAAATACTAGCGGGGTATTTCTAAGAGGAGACCGAACAAGTGGTGCGGGCGATGCACTGACTATTGTAGGCACAGGACAAGCTGCGGTTGAGGGAGCTCGAATGGTCATTAATATGGAAAACACTACTGATGCGTCTTCTAATATACAGTTTTATACGCACAATGGAGCTGCACTAGGCGAGAGAATGAGGATAACACAAGCCGGAAACGTCGGGATTGGCACCACTTCACCATCAGGCTTACTTCATGTACAAAAAGATCAAAATAGCCCAACAAGAATTCAAATTACAAATGAAAACACTGGGGCAAGTTCCCAAACTGGACTTATGGTTACAAACTCTGCACTTCCAAATTATTATTATACCGCAGGTTTAATGGGGACAAATTTTTCAACAAACGGTTTATTTGAACCAAATAAAGGTGTAATTTCAGTTGGAGGTGAAATTGATGGGTTAAATATTTTCACACAAAAATCTACAGCTCCATTAATCTTTGGAACTAACGGTGCGGAGAAAATGCGCATCTCAAACACTGGCAACGTCGGGATTGGAACAACATCACCAACATCAAGGCTCGATATAAAACAATCTGTTGATGCTTTCGGAGGCGGTATAAGATTAAATCAAGTCGCTGACTCCGATTACGCAGAAATTGTTTCTGCGGGCGATAGGTTGGTATTTGGTTTGAATGGGTATGAAAGAATATCGATATTAGAGAATGGTAACGTCGGAATTGGAACAACATCACCAACATACAAGTTAGAGGTGGCTGGCACCATAGCTTCAGAATCAAGCGGTGCATACAACCTAGGAGCAGCAGGAAGAGACTGGGGATGTCTCTATTACAACTCAGGCACTCTCGGTACCTGCGCATCCGACGAAAGGCTCAAAGAGAACATCAAAACACTCACCTTTACAAATGGCACAAGTACTGCACTCAATAAAGTCGCAAACCTTGAACTCCACACCTTTAACTTCAAGAATGCTCCAGGAAGTACCTACAAGGGACTTATTGCACAGGAAGCACTCACTGTCGCACCAGAACTTGTTGAACTCGGTAGTGACGGATACTACCGAGTGAAGTACGGTGACATTCAATGGCTCGTCCTTGAAGCACTGAAGGAACTGTATGGAAAAGTGCAGGCACTACAAGATAAGTTTGTTGATGGTGTGCTAACACTTACGAGTGCCAATGTTGATTATGTTCAATCACGTGAAATTTGCCTTAGCGACGACACGGGAACAAGTTGTATTGATCGACAGAAACTTCAAAGATTGTTAGAAGGGGATGATGCTTTAAACAATTCAGATCAAGACAATGTGTCTACATCACAAGATCCTGAACCGACAACTGACACTGTGGATGATGATACGACCAATACAGCCTCATCTAGCGCCCAAGCAAACACCACCACAGAAGTCACTACCCAAGATGATGAGAATTCTGACATTTCACAAGAACAAACACCTACTGAATCTGATGTTATAACTACTCCCACTGAAGAGGAGGTGCCTTTAAGTGAGTCGACGGTTGAAAATCCTACTACCACTGAACCTGAAGTGACAACTCCAACAGAGACATCTCCTACTCAGTAGAGCATCTATTCTTTCTCACTCAACGTGGGGCGGGGATAGATGTGCGCGCCGAAGGTGCGCACATGATAAAATGTTTGTGTGGAAGAAAGTTTACAGCGAGCTTCTGATGCGGCCTTTAGTATTCAGACTGAATCATATTCAGGTCCTTTAGATTTGCTCATTGATCTTATTGAAAAGAGAAAATTTCTTATTAATGACATCTCTTTAGCTTCTGTTACTGACGATTACATGCGGTATATTGCTCAATTTGAGCAAAGTCCACTGCGTGAAATGGCAGACTTTATTGTACTTGCATCAACACTACTTCTCCTCAAATCAAAGTCATTGCTACCAATTCTTGAGCTTTCAGAAGCTGAAGAAGAGACTGTTGAATCATTGGAGCGACGGCTGAGGTATTATCAAATTTTTCGCACTGAAGGGAAATTACTTGCTTCACTATTTGATGTCCGTCGTGCATTTGAAAGACCGTTTGCTGTCGATCAAATACCTCTCTTTCTGCCCGATTCTAGCGTAACCGCTGACACACTTGGTATTGCTATAACCAATGTTATTGCAAACCTACCAAAGAAGATTGAAAAACCAAAAGTTAAAGTACGAACAGTGGTTTCACTTGAGACGATGATAGAACGTCTCCTTGCTCGTATAGAAAAACAATTTTTATTTAAATTTAGGGACTTTACAGGAGATGCTACTGAAAGATCAACCGTTATTGTTAGTTTCCTTGCTGTTCTTGAGATGGTCAAGCAGGGAAGTGTTATGGCTCACCAAAGCGCTCGATTTAATGATATAGAAATAAAACGAGAGGGCTCGTCAGCTCCAAGATACCAGTAACAGACTAATCGACAGGTCACCCACAAAATTACACATTTTATTGCTATACTACCTTTATGGATCTCGAAATGAAGATCGAGGCTGTTTTGTTTTATAAAACAGAGCCTATGAAAAAATCAGCACTTGCTGAACTTTTTTCAGTGCCCATAGAAGAAATTGAAATTGCGCTTATAAGACTCACTGAAAGGTTACAGGGTCACGGACTTCAGATTACTACCACCGATACCTCAGCTCAACTTGTTACTTCATCAAGTATGTCTGATCTTATTGATATGGTTCGTAAAGATGAAGTTCGAGGAGAGATAGGAAAGGCAGGAGCTGAAACACTTTCCATAATCCTCTATCGTGGACCACTATCCCGTATTGAACTCGATAGAATTCGTGGAGTCAACTCATCTTTTATTTTAAGAAATCTTCTTATTCGAGGACTTATTGAAAGACGTCCGCATCCATCTGATTCACGTTCATATGTATACGCGTCCACACCTGAATTACTAAATCATATTGGCATTTCAAAAAGAGAGGAATTACCAGATTTTGAAAGAATATTGAATGAGCTCGATACTTTTGAAAAAGAGGTGTCTTCCTCGGCGATTGCAGAGTCAGAAATATCATCATGAGTAATATCCCTGAAAACATAAAGGACGAGAGCCTACTAATTCCTAATGAGTCCCAGGAGTCAGTAGATGGTACGAACCCTGAACTTCCCACAACTGAAGAACCAGCTCATGCAACATCACCTATTCCTGTTCTTCCACAACTATCGGTTGCTTTGGGTGTCCTTGTGTTTGTTTTTGGAGTTACATATATCGGTGCTGCGAAAACACTTTCAAAAAATCCGAATACAAATGAGATGCGGATTGAGACAACCCTTTCTGATACCTCAAAGAATTTAGCCATAGCAACAAACTTTTTTGATGCTGTAACGCTTGAGGCAAAAAGTGCTTTTGTTTGGGATGTACAGACACAAAGAGTTCTCTTTAATAAAAATGCTGATGACATTCATCCTTTGGCATCTGTCACAAAGCTAATGACTGCGCTCGTTGCTTACGAACTCCTCGACCCAACTGATAAAGTTAAGATCTCTCAACGATCACTCAGAACTGAAGGGGATAGTGGTTTTGTAGATGGAGAAGAGTTTTCTATGCGAAATCTCGTTGATCTTACTCTTATTTCATCGTCAAATGACGGTGCTGTTGCCCTGAGTGAGAAAATCGGCGCGACAGTTGTCCGATCACAAGACCCAGAAAAAGTTTTTGTAGAAGCAATGAACCTGCGGGCTACGGAGTTGGGACTCACAAATACACGCTTTTTAAATAGTTCAGGTCTGGATATTTCAAAATCAGAGGCTGGAGCTTATGGAACAGCGCGTGATATTGCTCTACTTATGGAGTATATAATTACCAAAAGTGCTGATGTTACAGAACTTACAACAACTGACATCACGACCATTTCAAATAATTCTGGTGAATACCATATCGTCAAGAATACTAATGATGTAGTAAACGGTATTGATGGACTTATTGCTTCGAAAACTGGCTATACAGTACTCGCTGGAGGAAATCTTGTTGTAGCTTTTGATGCTGGTTTTAATAGACCGATTGTAATTGCAATACTTGGCTCTTCTCAAAACGGTCGCTTCAACGACATACTGAAGCTTGTAAATAGCGCTCGACAGACTATCAATAACTAACCTTTACCTATGCCTATGGATGTAACAATCATAAAAGTACTTGCACCTACAGCAATTGCTTTTACTGTAGGTATCCTTATTACTCCAATAATTTCACACCATCTCTACAAATTCGAGATGTGGAAAAAGAAATCTGGAAAAGGCATTGGTTATGGTGGAGGTGCGACTCCAATTTTTGACAGACTTCACAAGAACCGTGACACAAATACCCCGAGAATGGGCGGAATTGTTATCTGGGCAAGCGTACTTATTACTGCCGTTCTTATATGGGCTCTTCAATTTCTATTTAATGACCATCCCGTAGGAACACTGAATTTCCTCAGTAGATCTCAAACATGGCTTCCTCTTTTCGCTCTCATAATTGGAGCAGGAGTTGGTTTTATTGATGATTTTCTTGTTGTTCGAGGAACTGGCAAGCATTTTGCTGGAGGGCTACCACTACTGCAGCGGCTCCTTGTTGTAGGAATTACAGCAATCTTCAGCGCATGGTGGTTTTATGAAAAACTTGATGTAAGTACCGTGACTTTGATAGGTTATGGGCAAATCAAGCTTGGTATATTTTTCATTCCTTTCTTTGTCATCATTGCGCTTGCTATTTATGCAAGCAGTGTCATCGATGGAATTGATGGTCTATCCGGAGGTACTTTTATGTTCATCTTTTCAGCATATGCTGGAATCGCTGTCTATCAGAACCAGATTGATATCGCTGCATTTTGCGCAACAATCGTCGGAGGGATACTTGCATTTCTCTGGTTTAATGTTCCCCCGGCGAGATTTTACATGACAGAGACAGGAATTATGGCGCTCACAATGTCTCTTACAATCGTTGCTTTTATGACCGACTCGCTCGGTGGAGGTGAAGGTGTTTCCGTCCTTCCCATTATTGGTATTCTACTTGTTGTGACAGTACTTTCAGATATTTTGCAACTTATCTCAAAGAGAATACTTGGAAAAAAACTTTTCCTTATTGCTCCACTTCATCACCACTTCGAAGCAATAGGCTGGCCTGCTGAAAAGGTGACTATGCGTTACTGGATTCTAGGTTTTGTCGCTGCCGTAATTGGAATCATACTGACAATAATGTTTTAGCATGCAACATACCTTTGATCGAACACTTCTCATTTTTACTGTGACACTTGTTGTTATAGGCTTCTTAATATTTTCATCAGCGTCACTTGGTTTACTGGCGCGCGAAGGTGCTCGTTTTTCTTCAGTAGCACTCAATCAAATACTGTTTGGTATCGTTGGTGGGGGAGCAGCACTTTTCCTAATGAGCACAGTGCATTATCGCTGGTGGCGGCAATACGCATTTTATATTTTTTTATTCAGCCTTATTCTCACACTGTGCGTTTTTGTACCAGGTATAGGATTTTCTCATGGCGGAGCAAAACGGTGGATTGCTATTGGTTCAATTTCTCTGCAACCTGCAGAGCTCCTTAAAATTTCTTTTACTATCTATATGGCAACATGGCTTTCCGGCATGAAACATCATATAGGATCATTTAAAAAGGGGACCTTACCATTTGCTCTTTTTGTTGGATTAGTTGGAATACCTTTCCTCTTACAACCAGATACTGATAGTTATTTAATTATGGCAACAGCCTCTGTTGCCATGTTTATTACGGCCGGAGGAAGGATTCGTGACGTGATCATTATGGGCTTCTCAGGGATACTTCTTCTCGCTGTACTTGCTTTCTCTAGACCATACATTATGGAACGTTTACAGACTTTTATTAACCCGGCAAATGACCCACAGGGTTCCGGTTACCAAATCAAGCAATCCCTCATCGCAGTTGGTTCAGGAGGTTTTATAGGTCGTGGATTTGGGCAAAGTATCCAAAAGTTTGAATACTTACCAGAGCCTATAGGTGACTCGATTTTTGCTGTTTATGCTGAAGAATTTGGATTCTTTGGTTCAGTTGCTCTCCTCCTTCTTTTTGCAGGATTTGCCCTGCGAGGATACAAAATTGCGACACGTGCACCAGATCTTTTTGGAATGCTTCTTGTTGTTGGTATCGTTACAATCATTATTACTCAGACAATCTTAAATATTGCTGCAATGCTCGGAATTGCGCCACTTTCCGGACTGCCCCTACCATTCATTAGCCACGGTGGAACAGCATTACTTATAACACTCGCTTCAGTAGGCATTATTCTCAACGTATCAAAGTATCAGAAAAATTTTTCCTGAGAGCAGTATTTTGAGCGTGCTATGATAGAACATACAAACTATGAATGACAAAGGACCAAACATTCGCATACTTTTTGTTGGAGGTGGCACTGGTGGCCATTTTTACCCACTCATAGCAATTGCCGAGTCTCTAAGGACTCATGCTTATCAAACGACATTATATTACGCTGGCCCTGATGAATATGACAAAGATGCACTCATCACGAACGGAATAAAATTTGTTCAAATTCCGTCGGGAAAGCGCCGTCGATATTTTTCAATATTAAATTTTTTTGATACTTTTAAAACTGTTTTTGGTATCTGCATAGCATTAATTAAACTTTTGATTATTTATCCTGACGTTGTCATGAGTAAAGGTGGTTTTACAAGTGTCCCTGTTGTTGTTGCTGCTTGGCTTCTTAGAATACCCATTGTTATCCATGAATCTGATTCAGTACCAGGAAAAGCAAATGTTCTTGCCTCACGTTTTGCACAGACTATTGTTGTAGCATATCCTGAAATAGTAAATCTTTTTTCACATCCAAAAATTCTCCTTTTGGGAATACCTATTCGCCAATCACTGCTTTCGAAACCGCGCGAAGATGCTTACGCTAGCCTTGGAATTGATTCTGAAAGACCTGTTATTTTAATTCTGGGAGGCTCGCAAGGAGCTGAAAAAATTAATAGACTTATACTGGATTCGCTTGACGAGCTGTTGGTTTCGTTTACAGTCATTCATCAAACTGGAAAGTCGAATTACGAGCTTTGTAAGCTCTCTGCTGAGAGTTTGGTTCCTAATCAGAGCCTTATAACACACTACCATCCAACACCTTTTTTGGACGGGCCGTTACTTAATGATGCGTACCACTCTGCCAATGTAGTGATTTCCCGTGCAGGAAGTACTTCAATTTATGAAATTGCAATACATGGAAAACCTGCTATTTTAATACCGATTCCAGAAAGTATCAGCCACGATCAGCGAACAAATGCATATGCATACAGCAGAACAGGTGCAGCCATAGTACTAGAGGAATCCAATTTCTCAGATACCTTGCTTAGTGCAGAAATTGGCCGTATTATGAGCGACAAGCAGCTATATGCAGAGATGTCATCGTCAGCTCTACTCTTCGGGAAGAGAGATGCTGCCGAACAGATTAAAACAATCCTTCTCGAGATTGCAGAACAACACTAAGTATAGATATGTCAATTTTCCAGGAAAAAAAAGTTATAACTCGTATGGCTCCGAGTCCCACCGGACACCTTCACATAGGAACGGCAAGAACGGCCATATTCAACTATTTATTTGCACGTAAGCATAACGGGACATTTATTTTACGGACAGAGGATACGGACAAGGAGCGTAGTAAAAAAGAGTTCGAAGATGAGATCACTGATGGACTAGCTTGGTTAGGTATCAAATGGGATTCATTTTATCGCCAATCTGAAAGGACGCTCATCTATACAGGGTACCTTAATACCACTATAGAAAAGGGGAGTGCATATGTTAGTAAAGAAGAAAGTAAGATGCGACCTGGTGAAATGGTTGAGGTTGTTCGCCTTAAGAATCCTAACAAAGTAATTTCATTTACTGATGAAATTCGGGGTGAAATTTCTTTCGACACGACTGAACTTGGTGATTTTGTTATAGCTCGATCTATCACTGACCCTCTCTACCATTTTACAGTTGTTGTCGACGATCACGAGATGGAAGTAACGCACGTTATTCGTGGCGAAGATCACATCTCAAATACACCACGTCAGATTCTAATCCAAGAAGCAATCGGTGCTCTGCGTCCACAGTATGCCCACCTACCACTCATTCTTGCCCCCGACAGATCTAAACTTTCAAAGAGACATGGTGCTGTAATGCTTAGTGATTATAAACATCAGGGCTTTATTCAACCAGCACTTATAAATTATCTAACACTACTTGGGTGGAATCCTGGTACTGATCAAGAATTTTTTACACTTGATGAACTTATCAATGCATTCGATCTCTCAGGAGTACAAAAGGGTGGGGCGATCTTTGATGTAGAAAAACTGAAGTGGTTTAACAAAGAACACGTGAGTGGATTTTCAGATACTGACTACTACGATTATGTAACAAAATATATTACTCCAGCACTTCTTGCACTACCACAATTTTCTACCGACAGGCTTTTAAGGTTATTGCCCACAATCAAGGAGAGGACTGCTGCTGGTGCGGAAATTACATTAGAATGTGAGAAAGGGGAGTATGATTTCGCTTTTCAAACTCCAAAAATCGAACCACAGATGGTTAAATGGAAAAATGACGCTTCCCCAAAAGTTACCTTACAGAGACTTCAAAAACTTGCGGAAATAATTTCTCTCATGGATGAGTCTTTCTCAATTGACGAGATAAAAAATAGAATATGGGGATACGCTACTGATGCAGGAAAAGGAGAGGTGCTTTGGCCACTTCGCGTCTCACTAACGGGGAAGGAGCGTTCCCCAGACCCTTTTACAGTCATTCACATTATAGGGCCAAGTGAAGCCTATACAAGAATTAAGAGGGCCTGTGATACAATTTTAAGTGACAGTCTTGCTTAGGACTAAAACGTCAAATCCTTGAATGACAAAATTTGCAATAAACATTTCATTCCAGTATTTTTTGCTAATTTTAACTGTAGTTGGCTGCTTTGTTTTTTTTGGTCATGACAATATAGTAAATGCGCAATCTGAAATCAATACTCTCAAAAATGAAATCGGTGAACGAAACAATCGTCTAAAAGAGATTGAGGCGGAAATCGCTAGTTACCAAATTGAACTTAAGAAAGTCGGCGGACAAAAATCATCTCTGCAGAAGGCAGTTACTCAACTCGAGCTTGAACGTAAGAAAGTGGAAGCTGACATAAGCTATACGCAAAACAAAATCGGAATGACCGATCTTGAAATTGAAAAACTTGCTCTTGAAATTAGTGAAACGGAAAAAAGCATAACCCTCAACAAGGAGGCCATCAGTGAAACTATCCAGTCTCTTTCGGAGATTGATAATAATTCTCTTGTTGAAGTTCTTCTTCAGTATGACAACCTATCTGAGTTCTGGAATAAAATTGATGAATTATCCCAAATACGTAGAGTAATTTCTGATGAGGTTAAGCTCCTTACTTCACGCGAAATACTACTTGAAGAAAAATATTCATCAACAAACAAAAAACGGGGGACTCTCGTTAACTTGAAGGATCAATACTCTGACCAGAATTCAGTCCTTATTGAAAATCGAACAGAGAAGAGTAAATTATTGAGTGCCACAAAAAATGAGGAGGCTTCATACCAAAAACTTCTTAAAGATAAAGAGGCTGCTCGGGAAAAAATACTCAAGGAACTTAGAGATTTTGAGGCTAAACTGCAATTTATTCTTGACCCAAATACAATACCTACACGAGGGACAGTAGTATTCAATTGGCCAGTAGAGAATTATGTCATTACGCAACTCTTCGGAGGTACCGAATTTGCAAAACAAAATGCTTCAGTCTATGGTGGGAGGGCATATCATCCTGGTGTTGACTTTGGAGTTCCTAGGGGAACAAAAATCTTTGCACCCTTATCAGGTACTGTGCGTGCGACGGGAGACACAGACCTCGTCCAGGGATGCTACTCGTGGGGGAAATGGACACTTATTGATCATGCAAACGGCCTTTCAACTCTTTACGCGCACCAAAGCCTTCAGAGTGTCGTCCCAGGACAGCAGGTTAAAACTGGTGAAGTAATTGGATATTCTGGTAATACAGGCTATTCAACTGGACCGCATTTACATTTTACTGTATATGCAAAAGCAGGTGTCACCGTCAGAAAGTTTAACGAAATTAAAGCAGTAACAAGTTGTGGCGCAGCAACAACCCCTGTGGCAGCCTCAGATGCATATATTGACCCAATGGTATATTTACCCCAGTAGGGCAGAGAACTGATTGACGAAATATTGTGCGACACAACAATAATTCAATTTAATACGTATGAAGCGACTGCTTTTAACAACAATACTTATCGGAGTGATCTACATACTCGGAACACTTGTGTTTACAGAAATTCGAACATTTGTTGATGATGCCTCACTCACAATGAGTGGCGTCAACTTAACATCCGCTCGGACAGCAATACTTAAAAATTATAATGAAAGTATCCTTCCTGAAAACGAACTCTTAAGTGATGATGCGGCATTTAAAATTAATCCAGTCTACATAAATACAGACAAAAGAATTGATCTCGTTGCTTCAGTTAATTCTGAAGCAACATGCGGGACTGGAGGATGTATAGTGACACTGTACATCCAAAATGACGAGAGAGAGTACATTCCGCTCAATTTTGCTTACACGGTGAAGGAATTATCTGTAAAAAACAGCATTACAAACGAAATGCATGATTTGGAGATCAATAATGACGATTCAATGATACTTAAATGGAACGGTGAGGAATACTCTCTGAATGTTCAGTAAAAGAATTTAATGAAGAAAGTTAATAGGAACTATATGCCAATATGATTACGCACACACATACGCACTTTTGCTCCATCAACTACTTTTTCAATTTTTGTATATGGGGAAGGGGTTAAATTTATATAGGTCGCAAAAGATATATTGTGCGACACTCATATAATTAGCAAATGGCTTATTCCCTATCTACAAATCCAAACTCTTTTTTAATTTGCGCATACTGTTCATCTTCTCTACTCAGCACAACTGAGACAGTTCCCTCACAACTAAGTTGTTCTTTAATCTCTGTGTGCTTTTCAATATATTTTTGTAGTTTTGCTGGAATTATTTCATCCTGCGAAAGCACTCTGATTTTGTAGATTTCACGAAGTGTCTCTTTAAGAACAGTGTAATGTGTACACCCCAGTACAAGAGTATCTATCTTCCCTACCAATGCTTGAATATCCTCATGCAGTGCTGCGCATGCTTCCATAAATTTTCCCTGTTCAATGAGTGGAACGAGTAGTGGTGTAGGGTAACTTGTTAGACTTACTCCTGACGAAATCTTATCGAGCTCTTTACTATATTTATTTGAGTGTATAGTTCTTACTGTACCGATCAGAAGTGCTCGTTTTGCGCCACAGCCAACAAGCTCTTCAACAGTCGGGATAATCACTCCGAGCACCTTTCTGTCTGCATACACACCAGTAAGGATGTTATCCTGAAGTCTCCGAACAGATTCAGCTGAAGCGGTGTTACATGCAACAATAACTAACAAAGCGTCTGAATCAAAAAGTTTTTTAACAGCGTTCTCCGTCAATAGATAAATCTCCTCTTCAGTTTTGTCACCGTATGGTAAATTCGCTGTGTCTCCGTAATAGATATAGTCATACTCTGGCAAAAGCTGTCGAGTTGCTTTTAATATAGTAAGTCCGCCAAGTCCTGAGTCAAAGAAACCAATTTTCATAGGTAAAATAATTTACACCTCAACCCGTGTAAATCGTTGCATAGTTTTTCCATTATGCTCAACACTTTCCTCAAACACACCTCTTAAGCGAATCCATGTAGCATTATTTCCATAATCTAAGGAGTCGTATTCTGCTCGATAAACGACATATTCTTCCTTTGGATTTGCCTCAAACCTACCAATCGCAACAACTGTGTACAAATTTCCATTCTTATAATGTACATAGCACTTCCCTATTTCAGCTTTCATAGTAATTGATTTTATCTATTATTCGACAAGTTCACAATTCTTATAAAATGTTTTTTCGCTACAGGTTGGACGGATAATCGCATGCCCTTTTGAGTAACCAGCATATCATCAAAAAATGGGTCTCTCTTTAATTCAGTTAGTGTAACGGGTTCTGAAAATCTAGCAATAAATTTTACATCAATTGCGAACCACCGTGGAGAGCTTTTTGTAGATTTATCATCGAATTTGTATGATGAAGAATCAAATTGTGTTGGATCTGAATATGCACTGCCCGATATTTCAGCCACACCAGCAATACCAATGGGTTTCGTGTTTGAATGATAAAAAAGAACTCTATCGCCATTTTCCATTTCGTCACGGATAAAATTACGTGCCTGATAATTACGCACATCATCCCACATACTCACTCCATCTCGCATAAGATCGTCGACTGAGTAGCATGACGGCTCAGTTTTCATTAACCAGTACTTCATAGTATCTATTGTAGACTTTTTGCTATACTTAGTATAGAAGCAATTTGTACAATATTACTATCATTAAACTCAATTAAATCTCATGATGTCAGAATCACATCGCACGTTCTTGCGAACAAAAGGCACCCTACTCGGGAGATCATTAATAGGATTACTTTTCTTGGTCTCAGGAGTAAGTATGCTTCTTTCAATGGGAGTGTCAGGACTTTCGGGAGTGCTCTCGGGAATGGGAATTCCACTTTCAGGACTCGCTGCAGTACTTGTCCTTGCAACAAAGATTCTTGGTGGTGCCTCACTCATACTTGGTTACAAAGTTGATTGTGCGGCTCAAGCACTTTTTATCTTTACACTACTTACCGTTGTCTTTGTTCACAACAATATGGAGGAACTTACCGCAGCTCTAAAGAACCTTTCAATTATGGGTGGACTTCTCTACATTCTTGCATATGGTCCTGGAGACGGTTGGAGAATAGCACGATCTGCCTAGCACCAATCTTCCCCGCTAAGCAACAAAAAACCTCCCAAAATTGGGAGGTTTTTTGTTATATTAACGCATTGCAATCGTACGTGACCAACAGGGTGCCGAGGCATTCCATGGTTTTGTACCTTGCCGTAAGTAGAGATCACGAGCAAATTCCATGTTGTCGTACATATTCGTTAGATCGAGGCCAAGTTCCATAGCCTTTGTACCGTGGTAACGCGTATTAATTTGCATTACACCAGTATCAGCAGGGTCAACTCTTCCTCTCAGAATTGTACCGTCATCAATGGTATGTCGAAATGTCGATTCACAACGCGCGATTTGAATCATGACGGGTATGTCGCTAAAGTAGGAACGTACCGCTTCCTCAGTATTCATTCCAACCAGCCGTTCTTTAGCAACCTGATCTTCAATTGTTGCAATGTGCCCATATGCAGTATCCGTCACCGGAACTGCTACTACGTTCGTTACAGCAATGACTGCCGTAATTAAACTAGATAAAATAAGCCTAGGGTCTTATCCAACAAAATAGCGATCAAGAGTTGTGCTTTTGTGCATAGTTGATATCCACGTCTGCATAACCGATGAGCGCTACTGCATGACCACGTGTCATACAAAAAACGACCTGAAGTCGCTCTATTAATAGTATACCACGTGCTACAGTATTGTCAAATTATGCAACGTATCTAATTGGTAGTCAATGGTCAATTGTTTCTATATTTTAAGCCATTTTCAAAGCAAAAATACTTGAATATTGTGTCTATATAATGTCTAATTTATCCTTCAGGAGAGCCATTGCTCCGTAGAGACCGCCCTCATCTTTTAAGGTCGCATCAAGGATTATTGGACACGGAAGAAGACCGTCAAGGACTTCTTCCGTGTGATTCTTGATCATTTCCAGTGGAATGCGCGGATCTCCAATTACCATAGACCCGCCAAGAACAATGGCGTCCGGTGACCAGTACACAATAGTGTTTTTAAGGCCGTAAGCGAGCTGTAGTGCCAGTTCATCCCAAACTGAGTCATCCTGTGCAATTTCGTATGGCTTCACTCCCCTTCGCTTCTCAAGTGCCGTTCCTGAAACAAGGTTTTCAAGTGTTGGAGGAATTGTAGGTCCAAGAAGTGTACGATCAATATCAAGAATCTGATGTCCTGGTTCGAACCCAACACTTGAAACATCAATGTGTCCCCCAACAAAACGTGCCCCACCCACACCAGTACTTACAGTATGATACGCAACAATGTTGTGGTCTTTTCCAGCTCCAAAGACAACCTCTCCAAGTCCAACCATTGCGGTGTCATTCTCCAAAAAAATATCTGTATCAAATTCCATCCTCAGGTCTTCTACAATATTCCTCCCTACCCAGTCACATAGCTTTGTCTCACTAACGATACCCGTCTTTTCATGATTTAATGGTCCACGAATACCTCCAGCTATTGAGCTAACTTTGTTGCCATCGAGAACTTCTTTAACTCCAGCTATAACAGCTTTGATTCCGTCTATATAAAGTGGTGGTGTGTCGAACTTTACAACCTTAACAAACGTCCTCAAATCTTCACTTGATGCTATCCTTGTTTTTGTACCTCCTATATCAAAAAGTATATACATAATATCAAGAGCCAAGCACCTTACGAGTATGCTTTTTATACAACTCGACGCTCGGCTGATTAAATGGATCAACGTCTAAAACCTTTCCGAGACACATAACTTCATACATCAGAGAACTGAACATAAAGCCAATTTCATATTCGTTGCATTTCTTTATTTCAGAATAACGATATGAAAGTTTCTGATCAGCATATGCCTTAATGACTCCCTCTTTGATAGCATATAGAGCATCGTGGAATTTTTTTCCCCTAAGAAACGGGACGTGTTGAAAAAGCCAGCTTGATTTTAGTAGTCTTAAGGAATTGTTTTCATCACACCACACAAAGTGTGTGTAGATATTCTTATACCCTCCTAAATATAACTGGGCCATTGAATGCAAATCAACTGCAGATGAGACAATAGGGAGAAGTTGGTGTGTAAACACCTTCCCTGATAGAGTCACATTTTTACCAATACTCTCTGCGAGCAACTGTCTGTACCAATTACCACAAAGAATGAGTTTTTTGTTGAAGGTGAAAAAATTTACGGTATGTACCCCCTCTTCTGCATGTGCCGCAAGGGTCGTTGCATAGGAGTTCGTCTGCTTCATTGTCTGGGAGTTCATGAATGAATTTGCGCCACGACAGAGTTGCGTAACGTCAATTCCAAGTAGTGTAAGTGGGACGATTCCTACAGCTGAAAAAACCGAGTACCTACCCTTTACCATTTCAGGAAATGAAAAAGTAAGGATCCCACGTTCTTTACCAACATTGTAAAACGTTGAATCTTTACTACCGACGAAGATTACTCTTTTCTCGAATTTATCACCGAAATATTTCACACCCACCTCAATTGCTTTAATTGCATTCATCATTGTCTCGGTGGTTGTTCCTGATTTTGTAATTACAACGACAGCAATATCTTGTACATTCTTAGTGCTCTTTAATATCGTCTCAAATCGCTGAAGTGCATCAGTATCGAGACAGTCTAAAGTTAATAAGGATGGACTTCCCTTTTTTGAAAGGGCACTGTATACAGCCTCAGTTCCAAGACTCGACCCACCAATACCAATAAGTACTACGTGTTGGGGTTTTTTAAAGTTACGAAGAGCTTTCTTTATGTTGCTTTGATACGCAATGTCGCCAGCAATAAAGAGTGCTGACTCTGGTCTACTATAATGGGCACTTTCCTTAAATACTAAAATTTCTTTAGCATACGCATCTAAAAGTTTCTTTGAAGAAGTCAGCTTATCTTTTGGAAATTTACTAAAATGAAGTGATGATTCCATACGAGGATTTACATTTGCCTTTGGCTCTTCATATCTACGTTCTTGAGAATATATTCGTATGCCTCATCGACAGAATCAACGAGATGGAAGAGATCTAGATCCTCTTTATCTATTGCGCTATATTTTTGCAAAAGAGACTTCTTAAAAAACTCTATAAGCGGTGACCAGTATTCCTTACCGTATAAAACTATAGGGATACGTGATATCTTTCTAGTCTGAATAAGCGTAATTATCTCAAGAAATTCATCAAGCGTTCCGAATCCTCCTGGAAAATAGATGTAAACCTCAGAAGCAAAAGAAAGCATTACTTTTCGTGAAAAAAAGTAGTGAAAACTCTCAGATTCAGTCACGTATGGATTTAGTTTTTGCTCCATCGGGAGTTGAATATTTAGTCCAACTGATTTTCCTCCAACTTTAAAAGATCCGACATTAGCCGCCTCCATGATACCCGGTCCACCGCCTGTAATAATCGCAAAACCCTTTTTTGCTAATTTTGATGCAAGTAATTCAGCGGTTTTATAATATGGATCACGCGGTGAAAACCGAGCACTCCCAAAGAATGTCGCAGCGGTTCCATATTTTCTTAAAATCTCAAAACCATCGACGAACTCAGACATAATTCTAAAAATACGCCATGATTGAATTGCGTCATCAGTTTCAAAAAGATCACTCAAAACCCTGCAGTGATCATTCTCACGATCCTTAACAAAACTATCTTTTTTCTTTGACTCACTTTTTTTTCTAAACGTTGTCATTTAGAAATTCTAACACGTGACACTCACCAAGGAATAGCAAATTTTTCAAATTCTGGTAACAACTTTTTATTGTAAAGGAGACGTGAAATTACTTCAGCGTGACAAAGTGCCCCCGTGAGTGCGTTGTGTGGTTCTGGCTCCTCCGGAATACCACAATAATTAAGTACCCCATTAAGGTTAAGTGCTGACCGTCGATGTTGTGGATCAATTGGTGGTTGTATTCCATGCGTTATCATATGCATATAGCAAAGTGTATGTGTATCTATTGTCCTATGAGCAAGATCCCATGACAATCCTTCACGGAGTGCAGCAGCTCTCAAAAAATCACGGTCAAAAGACACATTTTGTCCTGCGAGCGTTCTATCCCCCATATGTTCTGACCATTCAAGAAACCTGCGCACCACTTCACCTTCTGGATTCTTTTGCGGATCATTGATTTCCTCTTCTGAGAAACCAGTGATCGCAAGTGAATCAGGCATTATATGAGAGCCACTCCAAATACGACACTCTTCATAAAAACGGTTCTCAGGATTATCTAGATCAAGAGCACCTATCGATACAATTGAATGCTTCTCGTATTCTGTTCCTGACGCTTCAATATCTACTACTAACATGTCAAAAGCATACCACACAAGAACATCTATATGGAATACCCTTTAAATTTGGACTACAATGTTTACATGCAGATTATTTTAGAAAAATCTTGGAAGAAGGCTTTTAAAAACGAATTTAATAAGCCATATTTTGAGAAACTCGCCAGCTCTGTAAGCGAAGCGTACTGTGGTGATGAGTTGGTCTTCCCTCCAAAAGAATTAATTTTCAACGCACTCAATCTATGCCCACTTGATGATCTTAAAGTCGTCATACTTGGACAAGATCCGTATCATGGTGCACACCAGGCACATGGACTCTGTTTTTCAGTTCAAGAAGGTACAAAGGTACCACCTTCGCTCCAAAACATCTACAAGGAGCTTCAGAATGACTTGGGAATACCTATACGTACGATTGGCGACCTGAGCTCGTGGGCAAGACAAGGAGCACTCCTTCTCAACGCTACACTCACCGTTCTCAATGGAAAACCAGGGTCACATCAAGGACTTGGTTGGGAACAGTTTACTAATGCCGTTATTAAAAAAATTTCCGACGAGAAAAAACACATAGTTTTTCTTCTCTGGGGAAAATATGCACAGGATAAGGAAAAATTTATCAATGCACAAAAGCATCTTATACTCACAGCACCTCACCCATCCCCTTTCTCAGCATACACCGGTTTTTTTGGATGCAAACATTTTAGTAAAGCAAACGAGTATCTCAAGAAACACGGCCGGCAACCTATTGAGTGGTAGCTCTTACTATAATAGACACGATTAGAAAATCATTGTACTATTGCATCCAGAATTTTGTACCGCCAATTTTGGCAAAACTTAATACAGGAGGAAGGTACATGAACCAATCTGACCAGCACTCTGTAGCACAGAGAAATCTTCAGCAACTGAGCGAGAACCTCGTACAAAAAGCCCTTGCGGAAACGCTTGGGCTTTTTTAAAGCTTATATTCCCTTACAGTTACTTGCGGGAGTATAACCAGCTTTTTCAGCCTCTTCCTTTGTTGCAAACCAGACTTTATTTTCTTCTTTGATTTGCTTTGCGCTTCCACACCATGGAAGGTGATACTTAGTACCACTCTTCGAAGCCACATAGCCCCCCTCAGACAAATTTGAGGTGTCTGTTTTCTGACTATTCGTGGCGCTGCTTCTGGGAATTGACTCCACTGTTTCAAGCATATCTGTCTGAGGCAATACACGAGCTGCATTTTGAGTACTTATAACATTCTCTGAAACTGAAAATCTCCCTAAAATAAAGGAGATTAAAGCTACGACAATGATAAGAACTGATAATACAAAATCGGCATTATTAAGCAGCCCCTTGAATTTTAACCATATTTCTTGTATACTCATTCCCGTTAATTATACATGAACTCACGCGGGCTGACCTGCTGAGCAATTAGGAATTAAGTCATATGTCAACTAAAAAAGCCGGAGGTAATGCAAAGAACCTGTCAGACTCAGCAGCAAAATACCTTGGTGTTAAGCGTGGGAATGGCCAAACTGTAAAAGTTGGGGAAGTAATTGTCCGACAAAGAGGAACAAGGATAGAAGCTGGTAAAAATGTACTTGTTGGTAAAGACCATACTCTCTTTGCCGCAAAGGCTGGCAAAGTATCTTTCGGAAATATGCGAAAGATCAACTTCACTGGAAAAACTGTCGTAAAGAAGAAAGTTGGTATTGTAACTGCATAAGTAATTGTGCGTCACTCAAAAAAAAAACGAGGACTTAGTCCTCGTTTTTTTTATTTCGTAAAATTGCTAGAAAGATTAACTCTGCGGAGCTTCAACAATTGTAATATTTTCTATAATGACCGGCTCTGTTGGAAGATTTGCTTGTCCTGTTTCAACATTCGAAATAGCATCTACGACATCCATACCTTTAGTTATTCTTCCAAAAACTGGATGTTTTGAACTATAAGGCTCCTTGTTAAAATCGAGTCCAGTATTATCGACTGTGTTAATGAAAAACTGACTTCCTCCAGAGTTCGGCTGTCCAGTATTTGCCATAGCTATAGTTCCCCGTACATTTGTCAGTAATTCTCCTTCCACAAATTCATCTGCAATGGTGTATCCTGGACCTCCTGAGCCGTACTTTGAAGTATCATCTTCCTTTGTATTTGGGTCACCAGCCTGAATCATAAACCCATCAATGACACGGTGAAATTTAATCCCGTCATAGAATTTCTCCTCAGCAAGCTTTATAAAATTGGCTGTCGTAATTGGCATTACATTTTCAAAGAGTTCAATTTCAATAGTTCCAAGATTGGTCTTCATAAGTGCGATTTTATTCATAGAATTTGATATTTCTGGGTTAGTGATTTTTAATTCCTCAGGCGAAAGTGGCCCTTCCAGTTTCTCATCGGCACCAAGGAGGAGTTCCGGGGGTTGATTGTTTCTATCGATCCACCAACCGATACAAGCCAGGAGTACTACTGAAGCGATGAGGACAAATGCTATTTGCTTAATACTTGCCATAAATATTATTATTTCTTGACTATTACTAAATGACACACTCCTTGGATCTTTCCAAACACTAAAGGAATATCGTGTTGTCCAATTTCCTTGATTGGGTGTTCAAGTTGAATCTGAGTCTTCGTAACTTGATGTCCTATTTCTTGTAGATACGTAGCGATATTTTCTGCACTAACTCCCTTAAAGAGATGTCCTTGATCATTTGCTTCAATCTTATACTCAACAAGTTTTTCTCTTAATGCAGAGACAGTCTCCTCGAATGCTTGTTCATTATTATGTTTGAGTTCATTTTGTTTAAGGACGACTTGTGAGAGTCGCTTCATGTTCTCTGGGGTTGCAATGACCGCAAGTTTTCGTGGAATAAGAAAGTTAAGTGCGTGACCGCTTGGCACTTCCTTTACTTCAGATCTTTTCCCCAATCGCGCCACATCCTTTGTAAGAATTACTTTCATTTTAAATTATATAGCTTCTTATATACTAGTTGAGACAACATCATAACAGATTCAAGAGATGATTCAAATCATTCAATATTGTGCACTGTTCAGAAGAATTATAGTCCTTACAGGACCTGTCCACTCATTGGGCCTTTTTGTTTAAAAAGCCCTCAATGAGTCTTGCGAGACTCAAGGTATTCGTCTCTCACGCTACGCTTCTGCTATTGTTTTTGAGAACGTTCGACCGTCTGCATCGGCTGTTTCCATTATGAATAGGAAACATCGATGGAAGAAGAATTATAGTCGTACGCTTCTTAATTCTTCTTCATAAACTCGAGAGCAGCATCCATTTGTGGGTCAATATTTGCTGTTCTATCATCAGCAGTTCTTTCAACAACAATATCAGGTGTCAAACCTCCTGCAGATATAGACAAACCATTTGGAGTAAGCCATCTTGCAATCGTTATCTTAAGAGATGAACCATCATCAAGCTTCACCAACTCCTGAACTGAACCCTTACCAAAGGTTTGTGCACCAATAATAGTTGCCACCCCGTGTTCCTTAAGGGCACCAGCAAGAATTTCTGATGCAGAGGCTGAACCACCATCAACAAGAACAATGAATTTTTTTGGTGTAAAAAATCCAAGGTTTTTTCCGGAACTTCGATAAACTTCTTCTTTGATATCATCCCCAAAACTCTCACGTACAACAGTCTTGCCGAGTGGTAAAAAATAACTCGCAATTCCAACAGCACTTTGGAGATATCCTCCCGGATTACCGCGAAGATCAAAAATTAATTTTTTCTTTTTACTTTTTACAAATTCACGGAGAGCGTTTTGCATTTCAAGTTCCGATATAGCATTGAAACTATACAGAGAAATAATAAATACATCATCCTTTATTTCGGTCTTACTTGTCGGAATCGTAATCGTGTCCCGAATTACTGAAATAGTCAAAAATTCATCCTCCTCCGCTCGGAGTATTGTGAATGTTACTTCTGTCCCTCGCTCCCCTCGAATAAGTAGCACGGCTTCGTCGATATTCATTCCCTCTGCAGATTTATCATTAATTTTAAGGATACTATCCCCCGCCATAAGACCTGCATTTTCAGCTGGACTCTCTGGCAGTGGAGCTATAACAGTAACCAGATTATCTCGAATGCCAACCTCCATTCCTACTCCACTAAAATTACCACTGATATCTTCCTCAAACATTGAAGCTTGACTTGGAGGCATGTAAACGGTGTACGGATCGCCGTATGATTTTACAAGGCCGCTTATAGCACCCTCTAACTTTTTCCGTGTATCTATCTGTTCAGTTGTTGAAGACTGAACAAATTTTTGATCAAGTGTGTTCCAGACCCTCCAAAATTCAGTAAGGTCAATTGTATCATCAGCTTTTGCTTGTCTGTCAAAAAAAGAAAAAACGTTTGCTTCTAGGTTTGTGTTTCCGCCCAAATGCAAACCAGAAAAAAATGTCGCCACCGCAAGGAGTACTGAAAGGCCAACACTAAGAAGTGGTAACGATTTCCTCTCGATTATCTCCTCCGTTGTCTCTGTCACAGTGAAAACATCATCCTGAATTACAGATGGCTCAAGCGTAGTTACTTCCCTATTATCATTCATATGTAATGAGATTATCTCATACTCTGCCCTACTTATACAAAAAATAACTTTTATATGGCACACCTTATGATAAAATATCCCTATGATTGAACGTTTTACACAGAATAAAATTCGCTGGATAAATCTCAAAACACCAACTCCTGCTGAAATAAAAAAGGCCATGACTGAGCTAGATATCCCGTTTATACTCATGAATGACCTCATGACGCCAGTTCCTAAAAATAGTGCTGTTGTCGTTGATTCAGTTATTAAAATTACACTTGATTTCCCCGTTGTTAAACGTATTGATACCAATCATGCACATGAAGTTAAATACATCATTTCAAAACGGAGCCTTTTGACTGTCCAATACGAAGAAATGGAAGCTATAGATAGATTTAAACGTCAATTTGAAGTTTCTGCGACACTCCGAAAATCGCAAAAGGGACTCACTGGGGCCCACCTCTTTATTTCTTTAATAAATAATTTTTACGATAGTGCATCGGCAAAACTTGATTATATTGAAACAAAATTATCTGACATTGAAACAGACATCTTTAATAACAACGAAAAACAAATGGTGATAGAAATCTCAGAAGTAAGTAAAAGACTTATTCGTTTTCGACATGTTATGGGAAGTCATGCAGAAATCTTTGATGACGCAACACTTTTTTTAAACACTGTGTACAAAAATATTTTTGCGAAAGATTTGCAAGACATCCAGGGTCATAGCCTTCTTCTTACACATCGAACAAACACGCTTTTTGACACACTTACCGCGTTACGAGAAACAAACATCGCAATGCTCAACACACGACAAAACGAAATCATAAAAAACCTCACACTGATGGCATTTATTACCTTCCCACTCAGTCTTCTCAGCTCAATGTTTGGAATGAATACCGAAACAACTCCAATAATCGGCACATATGGTGATTTTTGGGTTATTGTTGGAATTATGCTTCTCGGCGTTGTCGGTTTCTTTATCTTCTTTAAACGTAAAGGATGGCTATAGTAGTAACTTTTCAATGTAATTAGTGATCCTCTTTGAATTTGATACACTGTAGAGTACCAATTAACGACGAAGTAATTCATGAAATTTTTTAATTTTTTTACAAAGAGTGTAGCAACAAGTACCGTAGACTTACCTATATTTTTCTACAATTCTGCAACAAGTTCAAAAGAGGAATTTAAATCCTTGAAGCCAAAAACTGTCTTGCTCTATACCTGTGGTCCAACTGTCTACGATCATATCCATATCGGAAATCTTCGTTCATTTCTCCTTGCTGATTTAATTAAGCGCGTCTGTCTATACAACGGATACACTGTTAAGCATGTCATGAATTTTACTGATTTTGGACACCTCACCGACGATGGCGATGGTGGCGAAGATAAGATGATGAATGCCCTGAAACGTGACGGAAAGACAATCTCGCTCTCCTCTATGCGTGAAGTGGCAGAAATTTACATGCAATCTTTCAAAGATGACAATGAGGTATTCAGGAATATTGCTCCCACTCTCTATACACCAGCAAGTGACTATGTGAAGGAGCAGATTCGTCTCATTCAAACTCTTGTTGAAAAAGGCTACGCATACGAAACATCTGATGGCGTTTATTATGATATTTCAAAGTTTCCAAAATATGGAGTACTTGGGAATATTAATGTCGCACAGATGCAAAGCGGAGTCCGTGTTGCAATAAACCCAAAAAAGAGAAACCCTGCTGATTTTGCTCTCTGGAAAAAGGCTCTCCTCGGATGGGAAAGTGCATGGGGTAAAGGCTTTCCTGGCTGGCACATCGAATGTACAGCAATGGTTTTTGCCACGCTTGGCAAGCAAATTGACATCCATACCGGTGGCGAAGATTTGAAGTATACCCACCACAACGGTGAGATTGCTCAAGCAGAGGCAGTGACCGGAAAAAAGTACGTTTCCTATTGGCTTCATAATGCGCACATCAAAATTAATGACACAAAAATTGCGAAGTCTCTGGGTAACGGTATACAGCTCTCAAATCTTGTTGACGAAGGTTACTCGCCTTTGGTTTACCGGTACTGGCTTCTCACTGGACATTACCGAACAACGATGAACTTTACCTTTGAAGCACTCGATGGTTCAAAGCAGGCACTTTTTAAGTTGAAGCGATTTGTCTTTGAGGAATGTAAAAATGTTGTAGGAACAATACATGAAGGATACCGAGTAAAATTTCATACAGCAATAAATGATGACCTCGACACTGCTCGTGGAATTGCACTCATGTGGGAAATTGTTAAAGATGACTCACTTTCAAAGCCCGATAAGGTGGCAACCTTAAAAGAAATAGACTCTGTTTTCGATCTTGGACTTAACGATGATACCAGTGATATAATACGAGAATTAGGAATTGTTGGTGAGAATGTAATTCCAGCTGATATTCAAGAATTACTTGAAAAAAGAATGCTGGCTCGAACCACATACAATTGGTCTGAGGCAGACCTCCTCCGTGACGAGATCAATCTAAAAGGATACGCTATTGAAGACACCCCGACTGGACAAAAGATTTCAAAATCAGTATAACCACTCTTCTTACTGAGGAAGGTCATAAACCCTTTCAGTAGAGCCGCAGGCTCTACTGAAAGGGTTTATAGATAGCTTCTCTACTCGATAGTATTTGTCCCCTTGTAATCCACAAAATCCATGAATTTAGAGCTTCCAATATTCATGATACAATGCTCGCACTATGGAAGAATTTGTACAGGAATCAAAAGGGACAAAAAGTCGCCTTTTACGAAATCCTCCGCAAAATCTTGACGCTGAACGCGCACTCATCGGAGCAATTATCCTTAAGTCAGAGGCAATGCATGATGTCTCAGTGACTGTATACCCTGAATCATTCTATGCTGATAAGCATCGTGAAATTTATCGAGCGATCCTTGATATCTTCATGCAAGGAGATCCTATCGACATTCTTACACTCACAACAAAATTAAAAAGTCGAAGTCTTTTAGATCGAGTTGGAGGAGCTGGTTACATTACTGAACTTGTTGAGTCTGTGCCTGCGGCAAGTAATGCAATTTACTATGCCGAGCTAGTACAGAACAAATCAATTCTTCGTGGCCTTATTAATGCTGCAGACGATATCGCCGAAATTGGATACTCGGATCCAGAAAATATCGATGAAGCAATGGACACTGCAGAAAAGAAAGTCTATCAAGTCACCAATGCACCGACAACACAAAAGTTTACACCTATTGGTAGTTCACTTACCGAAGCATGGGATCGATTTGAAAAACTAAATTCATCGACAGACATCCACCGAGGAATTCCAACAGGATTTGCATCACTTGATAATCTTCTTGCCGGACTACAAAAATCTGACCTTATTATTCTTGCAGCAAGGCCGAGTATGGGTAAAACGACCTTCGCACTCGATATTGCTCGCAACGCAGCATGTATTTCTGGGGCGTCAGTCGGTATTTTCTCTCTTGAAATGAGTGATCAGCAACTTGTTGATCGCATGCTCGCAGCAGAAGCTGGAGTTGATTCATGGAAGCTTCGTACCGGAAAACTTACAACTGACCAGGAATTTGAAGCTGTCCAAGCCGCTATGGGTAGGCTCTCTGAAGCCCCTATCCATATTGATGACCAACCTGGAAACAATATTCTTAAGATGAGATCTTCAGCAAGGCGTCTCAAGAATGAACACGGGCTTGATCTCCTTATCGTTGATTACCTCCAACTCATGAGTCCAACGTCTGCTCGTAATAGTGATTCAATGGTACAGCAAGTGACTGAAATTTCTCGATCTCTCAAAATTCTTGCGCGCGAGCTTGATGTGCCCGTCGTTGCACTTTCTCAACTTTCTCGAGCTGTTGAGCAACGTGGTGGAAAACCACGACTCTCAGACCTCCGCGACTCTGGATCCATCGAGCAAGATGCTGACGTCGTTATGTTTATTCACCGTGAGGATAAAATCAACAAGGAATCTGACAGGCCAAACGTTGCTGAAATTCTCGTTGAAAAACACCGTAATGGTCCTGTGGGAAGTGCTGAACTCTTCTTTGACTCAAAACATGTTCGTTTTATAAGCCTTGATACCCACCACACCGTTGGTGCTGGTGGTGGTGATGATTTCTAAACTCTATGACCTCGTTTGACAAACTAATCAAATATTTTGAGCGCTTTCCTGGAATTGGTGCCCGACAAGCAAAACGCTTTGCATTTCATATCCTGACTCTTGAAGAACCTGATGTCGTTGAGCTTGCAGAACTAATACGCACAATCAATACAAGTGTAGCGACGTGCCCTTCCTGCTACAGGTTTCATTCTATCTACAACGACGTGCTTCATTGTCAAATTTGTAGAAATGAATCACGAGATCGCTCTAAACTTACCATTGTGGAACGCGACACCGATATCGACGCCATAGAGCGAAGCGGTACTTATAATGGGTTGTATTTTGTCCTTGGAGGGATGGTGCCGCTTCTCGACTCACACGATATAAAGAAACTACGTGGTGGCACACTTAAACATCTCGTGGCTGAACGAGCAGAGCAGGATCTTGCAGAAATAATTCTCGGATTCTCAATAAATCCTGATGGTGAGAATACCGGCAGATACATAGAGATGCTCCTCAAAGACACGACAACAAAGCACGCAATAACTATTACTCACCTTGGCCGTGGTCTCTCGACGGGATCTGAACTTGAATATGCTGACTCTGAAACAATTAAAAATGCTTTTATTAATAGAAGCTGATAAACAAAAAAACCCGCACGCCGTAGCTGCAGGCCCCACAAAAACATGAGTTGGTGTATGTGCAATAAATGCCTAGCATGAGTTAGTCGGCCAAGACCCAGACAACACCCTAAACCGCGAATTGACCCCCATGACAAATGACACTTGTGCCACAGACATTCTCAGTAAAATATACTCAGAAACTTTAAAAGTCAATCAATCAAAGCATAGAAAAAAACACCATGCTTGCTGCATGATGTTTTTTTGTGAAGCTATTTAAGTGCCTCGATCCTTACTTGGGAATATCTCTGTCGATGACCAATTCTTCGATCACGATTGCTCTTTGCTTTGTATCTTACAATGTGGAGTTTTGTTCCCTTCTTCTCTCCTAGAAATGTTGCTTTTACCTTAGCTCCAACAATGTATGGCTCACCAATTGTAGTATCTTGTCCGTTATCTACCATCAAGACTTTATCAAATTCAAAAACATCTCCTTCGTTGAGTTGCGCATCAAGAAGTTCAACCTCAATAACTTCTCCCACAGAAACCATATACTGCTTACCACCTGTCTCAATGACAGCAAATTCTAACACTTCTGTTGTCGCTTTCTCATTTTTCATAACGTCGGTGATTGTACAAGAAAACAACAAAATATGCAACTTCAAAGCGCTCTATGTCAGTTCTTGTATGTTTTTTTGACTATGTGTAGGAATATGCTCTATACGGATCAATAAGGATCACAAAATAAGCTTATTCGCTCGTTTCCTGAGGTTTTTCTAGTGTCACTGGCTCAATATCCATAGTATCACCGGTTATCTTTACAACATCCTTATCAACCTTTCCAAGTTCCTTCTGTGCAGCATTGTAGTGATTAACTGTCGTACTGAGTGAATTCCCCACCTTCTTGAAATAATCATCATACGCCTTAAGGTGACGAGAAAGACTTTCCACATGCTTCCCTATCTGCTTGGCAGATTCTTCTATTTTGAAAGCACGAAAGCCATACAAAACGGACTGCAGGTACGCAGCAAACGTTGTTGGGGACACGATAATGACATTCTTATCTTTGTAAGCATAATCAATAAGAGACCGCGTGTTTACCTTAACTGAACCAACCTCATTTACGAGCAAATCATAATAAATTGCTTCCGCCGGAATATACATAAATGCAAACGGTAACGTACCGTCCTTAGGACGAATATATTTTGCGGTCTCATCAATTCGTTTCTTAAGATCTTTCTTAAATTCATCTTCGAGCACCTCTCTTTTTGCTTCATCAGTCTCGTCAACTAGTCTACGATAGTTGTCGAGAGAAAACTTTGCATCAACAGGTATCATTCCATCTTTTGTAATAATGACCGCATCAACAGTTTCACCTCCTGGAAATTGATATTGAGGTTTGTATGCTGTTGCTGGAAGCATATTTTCAAGAGCAAGTTGCAATGATGCTTCACCGAGATTCCCCCGCTGCTTTTGGTGTTTCAAAACCTTTTCAAGATTTTGTAATTGCTCTGCAACTGAAAAAACCTGTTTTGAAGATTCAGACACTTCACTCACCCCCTTGACTACATTACGAAGTTGTTCGTTCACCTCTTTATTAATTTCCTGAATTAACTCACGACTTTCACGAGACTGTGAACGTGCACCTTCCTGCATCGCGCGATTACTCTCAGTCATTCGTTCATCAACCGTTTTTGTGAGATCTTGTAATTGCTGCTGGAGCATGAGAAGCCCATCTGAAGATTCCTTAATATCCTCTTTTCTAACTAAGAAGACATACACTAAAATTGTTACAATTGCGAGTAGCGCTACAAAGATGCCTATTTCTACGGTATTCATTGAAGTATTCTAGCATGGGTTATGTGATAGTATAGGGATATAATTTTTAATGACTATGGAATTACATACACAAATTAAAGAGGAGCTAAAAACGGCAATGAAAGCACATGATGCAGTCAAACTTCGTACAGTACGTGGAATGCTTACCGCTTTTACTAATGAACTCGTCGCTACAGGAAGCACTCCCCAGGGAATGCTTCCTGATGAAAATGTGCTTGGAGTTATCAAACGACTTGCGAAGCAGCGAAAGGAATCCATTGTGCAATACGAAGCAGCGGGACGTACTGATCTCTCTGAACCAGAGAAAGAGGAATTGGTAGTTCTCAATTCGTACCTTCCACAAATGATGTCTCGTGATGAAATTCGTCCGGTAGTAGCAAAAAAGATTTCTGAACTCGGGGATGTCGACAAAACTAAAATTGGAATACTTATCGGCTCACTTATGAAAGAATTTAATGGGAAAGCAGAAGGTGGTGACATTAAAGCTGTAGTTGAAGAGCTGTTGGCGAAATAAACTTTTTAGCTTGTAATTTTTCCTAGGCAAACATATAGTGTGTGTTGTTCTTCTTGGAGAAACGCAATGAACAAAAAATTTGTTTCAGTAACTCGAATAAGAGATGGTCGAGGAGACGCTGATCTCAGTACACACCTTCGCTCACTCCGTAAGTCAGGAGTTTCCTTTCCACCCATCAATCCAGAAATCGACAAGGATAGATCCAAGAGGACGAAACGATCGTGTATGCTAAAGATACCCAAATTAGCTATATAACACGAACAATGCCCGAAGCGCTAAGCGCTTCGGGCATTTCTAGTATACTATTGACATTGCTACTGATTCATTAGATAATATCTATAGAGAAGTTCCCCTATCCAATAATTCATAAGGAGTCAAAGATGGGTTCTACAATAGTCTGTCATGCCTTAGGTGAAAATATGGTGATGGTAAATTTAAGCATATTTGTTGTAACCTTTGAAAAAAAAGCGGACGGATCTGCAAAGTTTGTCACCAAAGTAAAAACAGTCGGGGACGGTCGGGTTTCGATTCCTGAAGGAATGTACATACAGATGAAGGAGGCTGCCAACTCATTTTTCAGGGGAGAAACAAAACCCAAAGAAATTCCAGATGAAACTGAACTTAACCACATGCGAACTCGGTGTGCAAAAGTTCGAGCGAGTCTCGGAAAATGTACAAAAGTGTGATGGGCCAGAAACGCTTTGCGTTTCTGGCCATTTTTATATCAAACTCATGCCATTGACAAACACAATATTTAACATATAATCTTCCAGTGCAATTTCAAAGGAGCTCGTAATGCAACAGGTTCTAGAACGAACGAAACGTAAGGTTGTTCTTTCGCGAGATCAAGAAGGATTCATCTCTGCAACACTAATTTGTCCACTTATGACATTTTCCAGCATGCGTCATTTTGCACACCGAATGCATAATTTTCTTGCTTCCTCAGAAGCCGTGGCGCTTGCATGTACAGCTGCACATGTACCTGACGGAAGAAGTTTTACCGTCATCTTAAATCCACAAAAGAAACCGGACGAAATGCAAAAACGATTGGAAAATTTTAAATCAGCCCTCATAATGATTGTGGGTAGCGATGAAATTGTTGCTGATTTCAAAAGTTTGAATTAACCCATACCCTACCAACCTACAGGACATCGCTTATGCGGTGTCTTTTTTTGTCTACAAAGTATAACCAAGATATCTACCCTTGACAAGGTGAATAATTAAATGTACTGTATTTGTTGATTTGTTCACAAGGAGAATCACATGCGCCAACTACGTGTTGCACTGACACAAATTGACCACCGTCCCGTTGCTGAGGTGCGAATTCCACCACCCGATGGGCTGCGTGTGCTTGAAGTAATCCAACGTATAGAAAACGAACTCGGTGGAGGAATTTATCGAGACCTCGACATTGCCGTAATCGACGAAGGAACGTGGGCAATCACATTGCGTGTTTACCCTCACGCTGAAATCGATACACTCAACAGAATGTTGCTCTTGCAATGGGCGACAAAACGTCTTGTTGAATTTTCGCCGGCGATCGATATAACGAACCTCCGTGAGATACAAAAAAGGGTCCTGCACTAATTTGTGCATGGTTTCCAAAAAAGGCGTTGTTTGCAACGCCTTTTGTTTTGTCCGACGAAGGCTTTGCCTTCGTCGGTTTTATGTTTCATTTAGCCAATTCCCTCGCCTCTTTAACGTCAAACTCGCCAATTTTTGTTCGCCTTAAATTCTGAAGTGTTGCAGGATACCCAAGCCTCCTCCCAATCTCTTCTGCAAGCGAACGAATGTACGTACCACTCCCGACATGAAAACGCACAGTTACCACACATCGATTTTTGCCACACTTAATTCCCATTAGTTCTGCCTCATACACTTTCATTTCGCGCATTGGTATATCTACAACAACATTGCCTGTTTTCTCAGCCTTTCGCGCTCGTTTGTACATTGGTACCCCATCTTTCTTAATGGCTGAGTATGCAGAAACTGGAAGTACTATAGTACCAATCATTTCACCTAAAAATTTTTTTACTTCCTTTTCATCAAGGTAGCTGACATCTTTTTCTTCGAGAATTACTCCCTCCAAATCTCCTGTCGAACGTTTCTCGCCAATGCGAATTTCTGCAACGTATTCTTTATCTAGTTTAAGAAAACTTTCAAGTTTTTTAGTCCCCTTTTCAATTCCAACAATCATGAGCCCTGTAGCAAGTGGGTCAAGCGTTCCAGCATGACCCATTTTGCGAATACCTAACTCTTTCCGCAATCGACGAATGACATCAAAGGAAGTTATTCCCTTTGGCTTATCGATTAGGATAATATCCTGTAAATCTTCCATTCCTCGTATAGTATCTAATAAGGCTGATCTTACAAGACGAGAAGCGATGGATTTAAAGCGAGAATAAATCCAAGTGCGAGCATCAAGAGACCACCTATGAGTAAGGACAGTTGCGAGTATTTGTGTCCATTTGACTCTAAGCTAGAAAATCCCCAGATAGCTAGACCGAACACAACAACATCATCAACCATATATCCAAGCGTGTATACCAAAATATAGAATTGTTGCATTACAAAATCCAAATTGTTAATTTCAAGAATCTTCGTATATGCCTGCGGAATGCCGATAGAACACGCGAACTCAATAACATTGACCGAGAAAGCGAGAGCAATAATTGCAAGCAGGGTAAAAATAGTCGTTGGTCGTGTAACAAGGTCTTTAATACGCTCAGTTGTCGCGTGTTGAGAATCCATATCACTCACATCACACACAAGAGGTTTGTTTCTATTCTTTCTATATCGATATAAAAAGAATGTACCGCCACCAATGGCAAGGAGTCCAATAAGTGGTGTCACAATTGCATCAAGCCCTACAAAGTCCCATGTCTTAAACCAAATATTCAAAATTAGGTTATACATTATCGCTTCTGCAACAATGAATATTCCCGCAGTCAAAATCATTTTTCGTCTATCCCCTATCTGGGAAAGAAGAACTAAAAATGTAATAAGCACCCACATCGCGCACGGATTAAAACCATCGATAGTGCCGAGAACTGCTGAGAGTGAAAAAAGCGAAAAAGTCTTGAGGTCTACAATACCCAAAAAGGGTAGCTTGAAAACAAATTCGTTAGGATTTTTAATTGAATTACACTCTTTTCCCTCCTTATCACATCCTTCTCCGTCCAAAACATCTGATTGTTTTACTGCTCTCTCTATATGGTCTTCAATTGTTCTAAAATCACTGTCATGCGCTCTTAGAACAGCATCCTTAATCATTACTCCTGTTGTCTCTGGAGCATTAAAGCCCTGAATGACTTCCCCTCCGACCACAGTGAGTGGCGTTACCTGTGAGAGTTCATGTTTTTCAATTAGTCTGTTGAAGTAATCAGCAGCTTCTTTATCATCAATAATATTATGGTACTCATAAATGACATTCTCAGTCTCTGAAACATACATATCCAAAAAAGCCTTTTCGGCAACACAATGTGCGCAATCATCACGTCCAAAAAGAAAAACCGAAATGATTTCATTATGTGCCTGAACTTTCGTTTGAAATGCTGTGAATAAAACTACAAAAACTGCCAATGTAATACCAAAATTTTTCATGTTTATCATAATAGCATCAACCTCTAAATACCCTAAACTATATCTCCACAGCGATCGCATCAAGTGATACTGCGCGTAACTGTGCCCTGCGCACGACATAATCTGGTAAGGCCAGCTCTACATGTTCCCAGAATCGCGCCGAGTGATTAAGCTCAGCAAGGTGACAAAGCTCATGAACAATAATGTAGTCAATGAGTAACTCAGGAAGAAAAATAATCCTATAATTAAAATTAAGATTTCTTTTTGAAGAGCAACTTCCCCACCGAGATTTTTGATTTCGAATAGCTACACGCTTATAGAGATGTTTATAAAATTCGTTCCAATATGCCAAGCGCACCTCCACAACAGCTCGAGCTTTTTCTTTGTGCGCTTCATAGTGCGCTTGTGAGGATTTTGATACAGAACGTCTTTTACGCCGATATATTTTTCTTTTAAAAATCCACTGAATACCCATGACTGATTCGATTATGTTGAACTATTTTTGTGCTGAATAGATAATCCTACCTAACCGTATTATGTCGTAATCATATTCCTCACCTAACTCTTCGTAAATTGGCTTCAATTTTTCAATGCCACATTTCTTAATTGCGTCTGAAATGCGAGGAAAAACCTGTTCCCATGAAATATATGGAGGAATAAGACTATGCAGATGTTCACCTTGAATTTCTCCTTGGTCAGCAAGTTTTTCGATATGACTCCATATTGTTGAAAGTGCCATCTGACGTTCTTTTGCAATATCAGACGCGTTTAATTTTTTAAGCAAGAGGACTTTTGTCTGCTCATAAGTATTATCCTGTTTTCCTTTCGCGGCATAAGGAGCTCTTTTCATTGTACTTCCTCCATCAATCTTCCCTCCACAAAGTGAAACGAAGTTTCTTTGCATAGCAAGAGCCTCTTCCTCATCCATTTCATTAAATGCCTCTTCAGCGTCTTCAGAATCACTTCTAAAGTGTTCGTCTTTGTGTACCACCCGAGGATCAACAAGTAATGCTTGTGAATTAAGTCCAATAACCTTCATTCCCTGCAGAGATCTAACCCGTGAGAGCGCAACATATCCCTGCCCATAAGTAAATGCATTTCTGAGATCTATTTCAGCAGCATCAAGTGACATTCCTTGACTCTTATGCACCGTGATTGCCCACGCCAGTCGCAATGGTATTTGTGAAATCTCAGCAAGGGACCGGTCCCCTGCTTCATTCATGACACTCCATGTCTGCGTCACCATTTTGATCGTCCTTCCATCACTGGTCTCAATAATTGGAAGTCCATCTTCAGAGTCAAAATCAACGACTCGGCCCAAAGTCCCATTAACATAACCAACTTCAAAATTATTTTTTGTACACATTACCATCGCCTCTTTTCTAAGCTCAAGCACCTCAGGAGAAAGACAATTTTTTACGAGATTAGCTGTATGTTGTTTGTTGCCCTTAGCAACCATTGTATAGACTCTCGCCTGCGTGTCTAATTCCTTCAGCCTTGTAGTATTCATATTTTCAACGTCACTGTTGTGTGTAAAAAGTTTCGTTGGCTCAATATCAGGAAAAGCAATGTCCGTTTGCTCAGAGAGTAACGTGTAATGACTCTCATCAATATCATTTTTGCGAATTGAGGCAAGAAGACCTAGGAGAAGCTCATCCTCCTGTCTGTGTTGCTCTGTGAGATAACATGTCAAAAATTTTGCAGTGTCCCATGCTCGAGATTCAAACGCAAAACGCGACATCTCACCTCTTCCAGCGATTGGCGGTAACTGAAAAAAGTCTCCAACAACAATCACCTGCATACCTCCAAAGGATTCACCGCGCTGTTTAATGGTGCGACATACTGTCTCAACCATATCAAGAACACGTCCGTCGAGCATTGAGATTTCATCTATAACAAGTACTTTTGGTTTCTGTACACGCTTTACTGTTTTCTCATTACTCGCGATTGAATCAAGGTCATAGGGGGTAAGTGAGTCACGCGCACCTATTCCACTCCACGAATGAATTGTTGTGCCACCAATATGTGTGGCAGCGATGCCTGTTGAAGCAGCTACCGCAACTGGAATACCGCATCCAATGAGCCAGTCAATATACTCATTGAGGACATATGTTTTACCTGCACCTGGTTCACCCGTAAGAAAAACATTTGCTCCTGTCTTCAAAATTTCAAGTGCTAAGGATTGAATCATGCAGATCATTATACATAAGAAGAGGCCTTCACGCTTTTGCGCGAAGGCCTCAGATTGAACATTCCCCCAGCTATAAACTTCTTCCATTCCCAAGGAGAGACGGAAACAGCTCATAAATGAGCATTGTCCCTGTGATGAGTGCTGCAGTATAGAACACTACAAACGCACTCACAGCGCGTAGGTGTTTCCTCCTGTAACCGAGACCTGTATGGATGATGCGAGCAAACACATATGAGACCACCATGCAAGAAACAAGGGAAAGATGGAATAAAAGAAACCATGGATTTCCCCATGCCTCACCATACTTTCGAACACCAACCTCGATACCGATAACACCGACAAGAATCATCGTTGTCATGCAAGCGACACAATATCGATGCAGACCAACAGAATCCTCATCAGCTGGGTACCCTCCCCTGAGTCGGCGTGCCAGACGGCCATAGTAGCCAACCCATAAAATGAATAGCCATCCTGATGCAAGTGAGAGCCATCCGAGTGCGATAGCTTGTTTTGAATCAGCGAAGATGCATCCGACAAAGGCTAGAGTACATATTGCCAAAATCCAGCGCCACTCGTTTTTTAGATTCACTATTTCAAGCTTCATGACACCTCCTCGTCTCGTTGATGTGCTGTATGCGTAAGATGTTTAGAACAAATCCAACGCACATACTACCACGTGACAATTCGTGGTACTAGTGGACGATTCACTAGAAACAAAGACCACTTAGTAACGCAAGTGGCCACAGTATTGCAAGTGAATATGTAATTATTCTATGATTCGTGAAATAATTTTTTCCTTCTGAAAAGGACTTCTGAGCAACAACAAAGACATAGCAAACAAGAATAACTGCCATGAGAGAAATTATTCCATGCGTCGCGGCAACGAGTGCATAGTATGAATCCGAGACTATACGCTCCTCAACATATCCTGTTGAGTTTCGATACCACATAAATAAAACCATGTACGTAACAAATATCCCAGCGGTAGATCTCGCAATAATAGATGAGTATATATTTCTAAAATATCCAAACCAAACAATTGATAAAATGGCGAACGTACCAAAGATAAAGATACCCTCTGCTGCCTCCCCACTGAAAATATAATTCATAAAAATATTTTAGCACATTCGGAAACGAAGCATTTTGTAAAATGTGCAAAATCTGTTATAACTATGACCATTATCTGTATCCGTATCATCTCCACAGATATATACGGCCCCATCGTCTAACGGCTAGGACACAAGATTCTCATTCTTGTAATCGGAGTTCGATTCTCCGTGGGGTCATGGCGTAGATTTTCTACACAAAAAAGCACCAGAGATGGTGCTTTTTTGTGTTTGAAAACTAGTCATGACCCCAAGCAAGCAAATGACTTTGTTTGCGTCGGAGAATCGAAAAGCGGAACGATGTTGCTTTGCAATGAGTGAGCTGGGGCAGGAACCACACAATATTTTGAGCAAAATATTGCTGTGAGTTGCGCCGGTTCTCCGCGGTTTTCCTAGTTAGTAACTCGTGACTACAAGCGACTCCGTCATGACCCCACGAGTAAGAGTGTACACACACTCTTACGTGAGAATCGAAAAGCTTTTGAGCTAGATTGAGAGCGAGGCGAATCAATATAGCCAAAAGGTTTTAACAGTCTGTGTAGACTGTTAAAAAAGGATAACTAATATTTTTTTAAAATATTGATAACCTATACTGCTTATGTAATAAGGACTGTTCATGTAATGAAAGATTATCTCCGTGGGGTCACAAAATAGAACTTCGCGCTCAGAGAGCGCGAAGTTCTATTTTGTGATGAATTACTAACTCTAGCTCGAACCTACTTTGAACAAAGCTAGCAACGCGCCGAGCGCGTGCGAAGCACGCAATCAATCACTTCGTGATTGAAAGAAAGTTAGAGCAAAGGATATGATTTCATCACCATCAACAGCGTGCACGAGAAGCGTCAAGGCAATAATTCGGTAAGTTTGCATAGCTACAAGTTTTAGAGAAAAGAGATATAATGCTCTTATGAAGCGAGTAATAATAGTCCATAGATGGGAAGGCGGATCGCATGATGACTGGCGGCCATGGCTCAAGACGGAACTTGAGAACATGGGTTATGAGGTACTCGCGCCGGATATGCCTGATACTGATGTGCCAGTTATTGAAAAGTGGGTCGACAAGCTATCCGAGATAGTCGGCATTCCTGATTCCGAAACATATTTCATTGGTCACTCTATTGGATGCCAGACTATTCTGCGATATCTGGAAACTGTCGATACGCAAGTCGGTGGTGCATTGTTTGTTGCTGGATGGTTCAATCTTGAGAATCTTGAAGATGAAGAAGTTACACAAATTGCAAAGCCGTGGATTGAAACTTCTATAGATACTGAGAAGATAAAAACTGTACTCCCGAAATCAATCTTACTCATCTCAAAAGATGATCCATATGGAGCTTTTCAAGAAAACATAGACAAGTTCAGCCAGTTCGTAACGCATACGAGCGTCTTTGACCATACCGAGCACTTCACTGAATCCGAAGATCCTTCCATTCTTGGACAATTTGAAAATCTGGTTCAGGAAAACTAACGCTCGAGAAGGGTCGAAATGATATGCTAGAAAAGCACCTGAAAACCTTGCGGGGGCAACGAACCACAGGGTTCTATCTCGAGTAGGGTCATGTAAGCAATCGCCGCCTTCGGGCGGCTTTTGCATGACCCCACGAGTAAACAGTTTGGAAAACTGTTTAAGTGAGAATATTACTAACGGAGTCCCCGCCTCCGTTAGTAAGCAAATTGAAGAAATTTTACATTTGTTTCGTTTATGGTATTCTCCAAATGCGCACGACCGTACTCTATTCTCCTCAGTAATGAGGTGTGCCAGAGAACAGCGCATTCTGGGGGGGGAATATCCCCAGTGCCGCAGCGAGAGAAGTTGGTTGACAGTGGGTGGTTGCACACCCGCTGCGCTCCCCCTCGAAAACTTCTCTCGCAGCGGTTTTTTTATACAAAAATTTAATTTTCCGCAGAACGGACTTGTGGAAGTAGAACACAGCGACGGCGATATTATCCATCTCAAAACACTGATGGAAATGACAAGACTGAATAGGCGCCAGCAGTAACAGCCAGGACTTTTGCCGGGGTCATCTGAAATATGGTGACCATTTTCTTTTGCATACCTGCATCACGCGGTCAGACCTGTTGTAAAGTAAATGAATTGGATCAAAACAGAAAAGGCCTCTCGCATCGCGAGAGGCCTTTAGTTTAGAGCGTCACCTATTCTATGCCGAGATGGCCTTGTCAGAATATACACAGAAACGCTCGTTCCAATTACAAGCATTGCAACTTTCACCATAAGAATCGGTGCTGCATACACCACCCATCCGATACTGATGACAATCATTGTTACTGCAATAATTTTTGCACGAACTGGAATTGAGCCGAATTCCTTCCACTCAACGATAAGTGGACCAAAATACCTGTTCTCAAGCAGTGCTTGATGAAATCGTGGCGATCCCCTTTCATAACAAAAGCATGCAAGAAGAAGAAATGGCGTAGTTGGCAACACTGGAAGAAAAATTCCAATGACACCAATCACAAGAAACGTGTGCCCACACAGAACACTGAATAAGCGAAATATTTTTTGCCTCAATTTGCTTCTCCTATGGCTTATGACGAAAAACTAGACCAGAACATCCTAGGATAGATTACACCACTCAAACAAAATTGACAGTAGTCGCTGTAGAATGCTGATAATTTCATACGGAGCAAGACCTTTCTGTATGCAAAATTGACCGAGGCAAGGCCTCGGTCAATTCTTATCGAGAAAATTGTTTAAAACAATTTAATAAAAAGCAGCACGGTAATTAAAATCATAGTTACAAGTCCAAGAATATCGGCCACCCCCTTACTCAGTCGTTTTAGTATTTTTTTACCAAATACTATAGAAATTATAATCAGCGGAATAAGATATAAAATTGGAACAACCATTTCGATTGAAAGTTGGTCCGTCTTAAGTCGAACTAAAAAGGCAAAAATAAGTGCAATGAAGCTTATGAGTGACGTAGTACCATGAACTTGTTGAAGCGACATATTTTCAGACAATAGATAGACCTTTCGCAATGAACCCCCTGCACCTAGACCAGTTCCCTGCATAAAACCAGAAATTATGCTCACAAATACTATTGTTGGGCCATGAATATCTTTTGGCTTTTTTTGAACGACAAGCATCTCGTATATTTTCTTTATCAAAAAGTAAAGTGACATTAGAAAAATTAAAACAAATAGCACTCTTGGCTGAATGAGGCTAATGGTATATGAACCTAAAATCGCCATAACAACTGTTATGGGTAACATTTTCCTAATGTAGACAAATAGAATATCATTATGGAACACACACATCTTTACAAAGCTATTTACCATAAAAAAGAACGCAGCCATACCAACGGCAACATGTGGTTCAACAACAAGAGACAGGAGTGGATTGAGAGCAACTGCACCAGACATGGGTACAATTACAAAGAAAAATGATGAGAGTCCGAGAAGAATGTAAACAAATATCTCCATAAATTATTTCAAATCTTGGAAGCTTCCTTTCAATTACTAATACTAATTACAACTATTTAATTGTATGAACAACTCTCTGAGGAAATGGAATCTCAATACCAGCCTTATCGAAGGCGATCTTTATCCGTTTCCTGAATTCTCCAGCCACTGCCCATTGTCTGAGTGGTTTTGTATCACCAAGAATTTTAATCACCATTGCTGAATCTCCAAACGAATCCAGTCTTTCGAAATGAATAGGCTTTAAGATATCTGTTTTCCATACAGGATCTTCTGCCATTTCAGCGCCGGCTCTATCCACCACAGCGATAACTTTTTCAATATCAGCATTATACGAAATTCCAATATCAAGATTAACTCTTGCAAACTCTTTAGAAAGATTCGAGACCTTTGCCACAACCCCGTGAGGAACATTATGCACAACACCATCTAAATCCCTGAGTGTTGCTACACGAATACTGATATCTTCCACGAGCCCACAAGTACCATCAAGGCAAACCACATCCCCAATTCTGTACTGATTTTCAAGAATTATAAAAAGACCGGCAACAACGTCACGAATAAGGTACTGTCCACCAAAACCAATAGCAAGACCAGCAACACCTGCAGCAGCAAGTAGCGGACCAATCTCAATTCCCAACTCTGAGAGAATCATAAGTAACGCAACAATCCAGACACCAACCTTAATCGTCCCTCTCACTATTCGAATCAACGTATCTTCCCTCTTTCTCTCTGCTTCCTCTGTTCTAAAATTCTTTGAGGTGATTATTTTTCTGATTAGCTTTTCAAAAAAAATTCCTCCTGCATATTCAAAAGTAAGTGCGAATATGCAAATGGCTACTATCGAAAGGCCGTGTTGAAACGACCAGTCTGTGAAAGCTGAAGAAATATCAGCAAAATTAAATTTTATCATGCCTCTATACTCACCCTAGATCAAAAAAGATGCAAGTTTTATGTACTGCTGTGATACTATATGGACTTAGTTGAAATTTGTAGTTTTTGATTTGTTAATTATTTGCTTAGTATTTTAGGAAAATTACTATTCTACTTCTGTAAACTGCATTATTGAAACACTCACATTTTGTGAGTTTTATTATTTTCGCATTAAAGATTTATACAACACCTATGTTAAAAGAGCTTCATACAAAAACAAAAATTGTTGCGACACTCGGCCCCAAATCCTCGGACGTAGAAACAATTAGAAAAATGCTTATGAATGGCCTGTCTGTTGCGCGAATCAACATGAGCCATGGTGATCATGCTGAACATAGCACAAAAATTAAAAATGCACGGCTTGCATCAAGACAAACTGGAGTTCCTCTTGCAATACTTCAAGACCTAGCTGGACCAAAAATACGCATCGGCGATTTTAATACTGAAGAAGTGACACTCATCCCTGGTAAATCTTTGATTCTTAGTACCGAAAAGTGTGTCGGGACTGTAGAGAGAGTTTTTGTAAACTATAAAAAGCTGCCCCAGGAAGTTTCAAAAGGAATGACGATTTACCTCAACGATGGAAAGCAGAGTCTCTTAGTAGAAAAAATTACGTTAAAAGAAATTCTTACAACTGTTGTGACAGGTGGGACTATTCGAGGAAGACGCGGAGTAAATGTTCCTGATGCAGATCTTTCAATATCATCACTTACTCCGAAAGATAGAAAAGATTTAATATTTGGGCTTTCTCAAGGGGTTGATTTCGTTACCCTATCATTCGTCCGCACAGCAAAAGACATTAAGACACTCAGAACACTCATTGGTGATGAACGAAGAATACCCATCATTGCAAAAATCGAGACAAAAAGTGCTATCGACAATCTCGAAGGGATTGTCGATGCGGCAGACATCATCATGGTTGCGCGAGGTGATCTTGCAACTGAGATGCCGCTTGAGAAGGTTCCACTTCTCCAAAAAAGGATCATCCGCATGGCAAACAAAGCAGGAAAACCTGTTATTACAGCGACTCAAATGCTCGATTCGATGAGAATTGCTTCAACACCAACGAGGGCAGAGGTCACTGATATTGCAAATGCAATACTTGATGGAACAGATGCAATCATGCTCTCAGATGAAACAGCTATCGGCCTGCACCCAGATAAAGCAGTTGCGATTATGGCAAAAGTTGCAAAAGAGGTTGAGTCAGATCCTTACTTTATCGAAAGACAAAAGCAGTGGGATTTCAAACCAGAGACTGTTTGTGACGTAGTCGGTAGGTCAATCTCAAAATCAGTCATCGCAACAGGTGCAAAAGCGATCATTGCATTTAGTGAAAGTGGGTATACAGGATGCATGATTGCAAGCTACAGACCCCGTGTGCCAATATTTGTCATTACTCCGCACAAAGATACATTTAGTAAGATGCTTATTGTATACGGGTGTGAACCTATATTAGTAGAAAAAAAGATTAAAGACCTCTCTGGTGCACGTAAAATTGCAAAAAATGTACTCCTTGAGCGAGAGATTGCTACAAAAGGTGACATCTACGTACTCGGCGCTGGAATGCCTTTTGGTATACCATGCTCAACAAATATGATGATAGTTGAGAACATATAGAACCTATCGAAAGACACCTTTACGTTTGAGAATTTAGTAGTATTCTGTGCCTATGAATACTCTTCATCGGAGAACCTGCGTAATTGTAGGTGCCACTATTACGCTTGTTGTTGCGGCTCTTTTTATGTCTAACAGTAACAATCAAGTAGATACTGCAATTGTCCTGAACGAGGTTATTGAGCCTACAATTGAAGCGGAATTTCGAGGAGAAAATGCTTCAAGTACAAAAAACGAATTGAGCAGCACGACTACATCATCAGAGCTAGATAGTACTCCTGCCCTAAAATCTACTCAAACGTCTGTAACAAAGGTTGAGTCAAAAGAGAAAACTGTAAAGACTGAAGTTCCTATAACGAGTGAGGCAAAGACATTAAAATTTAGTTCAACTGACATGCTTAAGGCACACAATGCCGTTCGCTCATCTGTGGGTATATCTAACCTCTCTTGGTCAGAAACTCTTGCTAAAAGTTCTCAAGTCTGGAGTGACACCTTACAATCAGAGGATTGTAAATTTCATCATGACTTGAGTACACCATACGGTGAAAACATTTACTGGGCATGGAGCACGAGAGCAGACGGCACGAGACTTGTCAGTAATCCCAAAGATTCAGTAGAGTGGTGGGCAGCGGAAGAAGCCTTCTATAACTACCAGAAAAATACCTGCAAAGCTGGGGAGGAATGTGGCCACTACACACAAATTGTCTGGAGGACAACAACAGAAGTTGGTTGTAGTGTAAGTATATGTTTGAACGGAGACAAGCAAACTGATATGTGGGTCTGTCGCTATAATCCAGCCGGCAATGACGGGACACAGCCGTATTAGTGATAATATAGCCAAAAGACTCTGTATTTGAGATATTGACGACAATGCTTTATCCATGGTATAATATATAGAGTATGGTTGCAGGTATGCTTGCCTGCTTTGATAATTCTCTCGAGAGGCCGGACAAATGAACAGAGCAAAACAAACAGTGGTGTGGCGATGCAAAAGTGGCAACGACTCGCCCTTCTGCAGGCGAAATCTGGTGACTTTGGAATCACAGATGTCGGTGAGGTTGTACACCTCGGCGGATCTACCAGCGATGCTGTGGTTGAGGGTGGCATCGTCACCTACGACAAGCAACTTACTTCAGGTGGCTTCTACAAAAAGCCACTGGATGAACTCGCACAGAACATCGTGCGAGTGATAAAAAAGGACAACGCCGTGCATGGTGTGATTGACCAGTGCTTCTACAGAGGCCTGATCGTCACAACAAAAGGTCCAGCAGCATGGACTTGTACATAGTTTGCGCCAAGCAAACTAAAGGGCTTACACACATCGTGTGTAAGCCCTTTTTACTATCTATATTTCAAACTAACATTATTCCCACTCTCAGCATTATCTCAACTACCGTTTTCGATCTTTGAAATCAGAGATTCGAAATCTGACTCATTGAGAAAATCCAGTTGATCTCTTTGTATTGTAAGAACCTTAGGTTTTATTTCATCACGATTGAAAAATGAAGTGTGCAGTTTATGAATTGGCAAAGCTTGGTTTTGGATAAATTCCTCACTTTGGTCAAAATCCCTTCCTCCCCTTTTAATAAAGTCTCGAATTCCGCTTTCTTCTAATGAAAGAAAAATTACAACATCAGGCCATGGGAGAGTCTGCTTATCAATAGTTGCAAGATCGTATATAACTTCACTTTCAAAATCTTTTGCTAGTGCATCTATATACAGCTGATAACTAATCCAAAAATTGTCTGTAACGACGACACTACCCTCCTCTTTCTTTTCTAAAGCACCCAAATACTCCTTGACGAGCTTATTGCGAAACCATGTTATGCGTTCTAAAGGGCGAATATTCTCTTGAATATCAATACGGATACGTTCTGGAAAATCTGACTCTTCTCCTTCTAGAATCGCCACTCCATTATAGTGTTGTGCTAATAGTTTAACGAGAAATGATTTCCCTGCTCGTGGGCCGCCGACTACAGAAATAATTTTTCCAACTTTACTCATATTTCTTGTTTTCACTGGACTTCAATTACGCACTCTTGTGTAAATAATTTCTTATATTGACTTCCACATTGCATCTTGACGAACAAGAAGATCTTCTGCAAGTTCAGGTTCTGCCATAAGCTCCTCTACAAAACGTTCAGCACGAATCGATTGAGACCCTTTCACCAAAAGCACATCTCCCGACTTAATGAAAGTCTGTAATTCTTTACCTGCCTGCAGCGCATCTTCAAACTCAAAAATATTTTTTTCTGACATTCCTTGTTCAATTGCACCTTTTGAAAAACTTCGTGCTCGAACGCCAATAGTTACCAAAATATCGGCTGATTTTGCAACGATACGTCCAATTCTTTCATGTTCACGGATAGAGAACTGCCCAAGCTCCATCATGTCTCCCATTACGGCGATACGCCGTTTAACCCCTCTCAGTTCGCTGAGGGTTGCAAGAGCTCTCTCTGAAGCAGTTGGAGAAGAATTATAAGTGTCATCGATAAGTAATGTATCCTTAATTCCTTGAATAAGTCTCATGCGACCTGGAGGAGGTAGATGATCTCCAAGGGCTCTTTTGACTGACTCTACATCAATATTAAATACTGATGCCACCGCTGCTCCAGCAGCATAGTTGTATGCATGCTGAACCCCCAAGGATCCTCGCACAAACATAGATACTGTTTTATCAAGGTGTGTTAAGAGAAATTCTAAACCGACTGCTTTTCCGTTTTCATAAATTACTTTATCGGCTGATGCTGTAAATGGAGAAAAAGAATATCTACTGTATCCAATTGATTGCTGTATCGTCTCCTCCACAACCTTCAGTATTCTCTCGTCGTCTTGATTATAGACGAGAACACCATCGGGCTTAAGTGCGTTTACAAGCTTCTGTTTTTCCAGCGCAACAGCCTCAGGAGAATCAAAATATTCAACATGAACTGGAACATCAGGCAGACGCGAAAGAATAACGACATCAGGCCTTATCCATGATGTAAGCCTGTCCATATCTCCTGGTCGGTCAACGCCCATTTCTAAAATAAGAGTTTTAGGGTAGATTCCCGGATGAAAAGCTATTACTGCACCATCAAAAATATTCTTTAACCATAAAAAGGGATTGCTCCATGCATTAGGTAACCCGAGCACAGAAAGTGGTACTCCAATTTCGGAATTGAAGCTCTTCTCACTTTTTCTAACATGCATGCTATCTTTCAGGATTTCATACACAACATCCTTAATCGACGTTTTCCCAACACTTCCCGTGATTGCAATAATGTATGGGTGAGTACGACGCAAAAGTATTTTCGCCTCGAAACTGAGGATTGCAATAATAATTTTTTTGAGAAATTCTTTCATGTATTTATAACTATCTATCCGGCTGTAGCTCGTAGTAATTAATCAAAAATTGGACCAGGCCTAAAAAAGGGTCAGTTAAAGTCTCAGATGCATAACGAACACCCTTTGGTTCAACAGTATACAGGAAAATCAAAAATTTCGGGTCATATGCAGGGAAATAGCCGAAAAATGAGTGCAGGTACCTGTCATCATAGTAACCACCATTTACGGGATCTGCAATCTGGGCAGTTCCCGTCTTTGCAGCAACAGTATAGTATGGGTTCTTTGCTTTCCCTCCCTTTAGGGCGACATCAACAACGTTTACGAGCATCCGTGTAATATCCTCACTCGTTTCGACTTTAAAAACACGATCTCCTTGTGCGTAGCCATTAACATTTGTTTTTCCATTTTCGTACTCAATAGATTTCACAAGATGGGGTGTAATGAGAACACCTCCATTGGCTAGTGTTGAAAGTGCTCTTACTGCCCCAATTGGTGTTAGAGCGATACCTTGACCAAAGGAAGCTGTTGCGAACTCTACTTCCCTCGGGCTTTCAAGATTTTTTACAAGTCCATGTCCTTCATTGGGTAAATCAATCCCCGTCTCAGAGCCAAGCTTCAAACCGTAAAAATATTTTTTAAATCTTTCCTTACCTAAACGGGCAGCAATATGTGCAACGCCGGTATTGAGTGACTGATTGAGCACCTCCTGCATACTTACTGTACCTCGTCCACGTCCATCATAGTTCTTTATTGTATAGTCACTCAACGTGAGAAAACCAGCGTCATAATAGGTAGATTCTGGGCGAATAACACCTGCATCAAGTCCCGCAGCTACCGTAAGTGGCTTGATTATTGAACCGAGCTCATACACATTTTCCACCAGTGGATTTCGAAATGCTTCAATCCCAACTCCTGCTCGATTATTTAAATCAAAGGAAGGAACAACATTAAGTGCAATAATTTCCCCACTCATTGGGTTAATTATTATTCCCCCAGTAAGTTCACTTTGCCATTTTGTCTGCGCTTCCTCAAGTGCCTTATCAAGTGCCCGAGCGACCGTTGGTTCAATTGTTGTCACAATGTCGCCTGCACTAGTGTCAGTTGAGTCAAAAATGAGATCTCCCAAATTACTAAAAATCTCCGCAAAAAAATTTACCGACAAACGCTCATTGTCACGCTTCAGTGTGTCATCGTAATAACGCTCAAGACCATACTTACCCACAAGTGTATCCTCGTTATACCCAACAAATCCAATCGTTCTGGCGCCTAAAGATTTCCCTGGATAATATCTCCACTGATTGCGATACATCTTAACTCCTTTTAGATGTAAGGCTAGAATTTTATCAGCTGACTCATTATCAACTTGTTTCTCAATTTCCTGATAGGTTTTCTCCTTTTTACTTGCGCGATCAAAAAAATTCTTACTATCAATTTCCACTACTGCAGAAAGAGCATCATAAGTTTCTTGTAAGTTTACTATTTTACTTGGATCAATAGCAAGGAGATATCCAGTTTCAATATTTGCCGCTGCTATCTTTTCATTATTTTTAGTTGAAAAATATATACTTCCCCTCTTAAAAAGATCACGTACAGTGTGCACATACTGACCTTCCCCATCAGCACGATACTCAGCTCCATGAATGACCTGAACATAATACAAACGTATAACAAGAACAAGGAGAAGGATAACTACTGCAGATGTGATGAGTCGAATTCTCGATATTGCATCTCTTCTCATAATAAAACTAATTCTTCGATAGAACGAGTGTTGCCTTAGTTCTGTCTATAAAAGTTTTTTTAGTAGATACGACAAAACCCTGATGCGTTGCTATTTCTGTACTCACTTCGTATTGCATTTCAATGTACTTTGATTCAAGCTGTCCCAGGACTGTACTCATTGAACTAATTTCAGAATCAATCTCTTTTCGTATGACGACATTCATAACTGAATTACTTAAAAAATATATGTAGGCAAAAAAAGCGACCATAAAGAATGCGAGACTAAAGTAAAAGAACCTTGATTCTTCCTTATATGCTGCTGTTTTTGTGTTTCGTTTCATATTTTTTCAAAAACTCTGAGTTTGGCGCTTCTTGCTCGGGGGTTCCGTGCCACTTCTTCTCTCGATGCAATAATGGGTTTTTTGTTCACTACTGTGCCTATATGATCATGTGAATAGTTTCGAAAAAGGTGTTTTACAATCCTGTCCTCAGTACTGTGAAATGTGATGACTGCGAGTCTTCCTCCTGCTTTCAAGTGCGCAATTGACTTGATAAGGAAATTTTCAAGTGCGTCGAACTCATCATTGACTGCAATACGTAGGGCTTGGAATGTTTTTGTTGAAGCATTGATTTTCCCTCTTTTATAGAAACTTGGCACTGCCTCTTCTATTACCGAGACAAGATCAAATGTCGTCTCAAATGGTGTTTTCTCTCGTCGTTCGACTATATGTCTAGCGATACGTCCTGAAAATTGTTCCTCACCATATCCCTTAAGAACATTTTTGATGTCTGTTTCTTTCCACTCATTGAGAATGTCTTTTGCTACAAATGCATACGTACTTGGGTCCCCAAAGGTCATGATAAGTGGCTCGTCTACTTGGAATGAAAATCCCCTACCATTACCACTAAACTGTTCCATTCTCCACCCAAGGTCTGCAAGAATTGCATCAGCTTTTTCGATATGTAATTGTTCTAAAATTGAGTTTATATCTCTGAAGTTACCAACCCGGAGTTCAACATGACATAATGCTTCTGAAAAGGTTTTTTGACCTTCCAAAATTGCCTGTTGGTCCGCGTCGATACCGATGAACAATCCATCTTTTTCCAACTTCGAAACAATGTTTCGAGCGTGGCCAGATGAACCGAGTGTTGCATCGATTATTACTCCAGATGATTTGATCGCGAGTGCTTCCACCGCTTCATCTATAAGTACTGTTATGTGTGGTTTCATACTTGTTGCTTTTAGAGGATTCCGATCTCACCGAGTTTTTCAGCAAGTGCATCAGCTTGTCCTTCAATACGCTGTTTGTATTCAGTCCACCGATTCTCATCCCACATTTCTACACGATCATAGATACCTGCGAGAACTACTTTTGAAGTAAGTCCTGCAAATACTTTTAAGAAATCAGGAACGAGAATTCTCCCAACAGAATCTACCTCCACCTCTACTGCTCCCGAGAGAAAAAATCTATTGAATCCTCTCGTATCCGCTTGTCCGAGTGGAAGTTGACCAATTTTTTCAGTGATCTTCTTCCACTCCTTCAAGGGATATACAAAGAGACAGTTATCAAGTCCGCGAGTAACGACAAGACTCTTACCAAGTTCCTTCCTCCATTTAGAAGGTAAGGACAGCCGCTTCTTGGCATCGATATTGTGTGTGTACTCTCCAATTAACATGTGATTGTGACCTTGGATTAAACTCGACACTGATTAAACTATTTGCATAGTCTACCACTATCTCCCACCACATGTAAATTATATACCACTTCGCCCCACCGTCCACCACTGTTATACACAAATCTGTGTATAACTAAAAACCCCAACAGTGAGACTGTTGGGGTTTTTAGTTATACCGTTCCTGTCATTTTTTACTAGTCCGTCCAGAATGCCACGTCCGCTTGTGGTGTGGATGAATGGACAAATATATAGTTTCGGCGGAGCTGAATTTTCTGCTAGCACAAACACCCTGATTCTGCCCGCGTAATGCCCCGTCAGCTTGCTGCGGGGATAGCGAGGCAGATGTTTTTACTTCTCATCCTCCCTTGGACGCATCAATGGAAAGAGCTGCACTTCACGAAGAGGTCGATCCTCAAAAATTGCAAAGAGCCGCTCACCAAAACCAAAACCGCACGCAGGTGGCATTCCATGTTCAAGCATTTCAATGAACTCACTATCAGGCATCATTGCCTCTTCATCTCCACTCTTTAGTAATTCTTGTTGTACATCAAAACGGACCTGTTGTTCAATTGGATTATTCAATTCAGAATATCCGTTCCCCACTTCCGTTCCTGCGATTAATGGTTGGAAACGTTGCGTTGCATCTTGATTACCTACAACTTCTTTTGCAAGTGGTGAAACAAGTTTTGGATGATTAACAAGGAAAGCAGGTCCGGAGATATTTTTTCTACAATACTTCCACAGTGTATCCATAAGGCGTTCTTTTGTTTCTCCATCGTAATTTACGCCCAACTCTTTCAGCTTAATCTTAATCTCATCCTCTGAAGCTGAATTTGGATTAATGCCAGTCTGTTTCAAAATCTCTTCTGTGTAATCAACAAGCAACCAATCATCAGCAAGATCGAACGTATGCTCTCCTCGAGTAAAAACAGTTTTACCATAAACCTCCTGTGCAATTTTTCGATACAGGTCAGTAACCAATCTCATTCCATCGTCATAATTTGCAAATGCTTGATAGCATTCCATATTTGTAAATTCTTGAAGATGGTTAGGGCTAGTCCCCTCGTTTCGAAAGATGTGTCCAATTTCGAATGTCTTTTCGAATCCTGCAGCGAGCAATCTTTTCTGCCATAACTCTCCCACACTTATCCGAAGATATACATCCATATCAAAATCATTATGATGAGTCACAAATGGACGAGCCTCAGCACCACCCGTTGTTACCTCTAGTGTAGGTGTTTCAACTTCCATAAATCCATGCTCCTTCATGAAGCTTCGTGTTACATCCCAGAACTTTTCTTTTCTCTTGAATAGCATCCTTAGATCAGGGTGCGTAAGAAGATCAAGATATCGTTTTCTAAATCGTTCCTCCTCATTTTGAAGCCCGTGAAACTTGTCTGGTAAAGGAAGAAGACTTTTTGATAACATTACCCACTTCTTTGCAAGAATAGACTCCTGCCCAGTTTGGGTTAAAAAAAGTGTACCGCGGATCTCAATAAAATCACCTGAGTCTACAACACTCTTAAAAAGAGCAAAATCAGCAGGATCCATTGTGTCTTCCTTAAAGACTGCCTGGAATTTTGCGGTACCATCCTCAAAATCAAGAAATACAATCGCCCCTTGTCCGCGAGTTATGAGTACACGACCAACAAGAACAACTTCCACACTTCCTGTACTGAGTTCTTCAAATGATTCAAACGCATTAAGAATACTGTGGGTGCGTGCAGTCGTTGCTGGGTACGCTTCATACCCATGATCAGTTAAGATCTTAAGCTTTCTTACACGTTCTGCTCGTATTTCTTCTATGGCTGACATAGATGCTATAGTACCGTTTAATGGAGTAAATGAAAAGTGCCCGGAAGCAAAGCTTTCGGGCACTTTTCTAGATTATTATTTATACCTTACTTTCTATACAACTTTTAAAACGGTATATGTCTGCTTTCCTCCAGGTGTTTCAAACGTAAATGTATCTCCTTTTGCCTTGCCCATAAGTGCCTCACCAAGTGGTGAAAGATACGACAATTTATGATCGTGGATATTTGCCTCTTCAGATCCGACGATTGTGTATGTGTGACTTCCCTCTTCTTTTTCTTTCTTGATGGTAACTCCTGAGCCAAGCCCAACGACATCTCCTTTCTGTGTATGAGCAATAATTTTCGCTTCCTTAATCACCTGCTCAAGGTATTGAATACGCTCCTCAATAGCAGCTTGCATATCACGAGCTTCTTGATATTCAGCATTTTCTGAAATATCACCGAGACTTCGTGCATATTCCAAAGATTCAGCAACTTCTTTTCTACGGACCGTTTTTAGATGTTCAAGTCCTTTTTTAAGTTCTTCGAATTTTTCCTGTGTTAAAAACGAATCGCGGGGTTCACTCATATATTTTATAACAAATTAGACTACCCAGAGAAACACATGCTGTGGCAAAGAAAATCATTTCTTTAGCATCTATATTCGTATGGTGACACAATTATACGTAGACCTCCCCGATAGTCAAATGTGGAAAAAAATTTGAGGCTCTACTTAAGATATTCAGGTCTGTTTATAGCCATCCAATCGAAGACTTTTCCCATAACAGACCCTGCCCCAACAGTGTTGCTTCTTGGTCCATATTCCATAAATAATATAAAAGCATACTTCGGTTTGTCATAAGGAAAATATCCAGCAATCCAAGAATTAACATGTGCCTTCGATGCTCCCAACTCTGCTGTTCCTGACTTTGCTGCAATTTGTATATCATCTCGTTCAAGGGCGCGGGCCGTCCCTCTGTCTTGAGTGACCGTTCTGCGCATACCTTCAGTAATAACCTTCAATGAAGACTCATTGAGATTTAATTGTGTCGTTGCACCTTGTTCACCCTTAATCAATTGCGGAGTAACCAAAGTCCCACCATTAGCTATTGCGGCGTACGCTCGGAGCATCTGTATTGGAGTTATTTGAAAACCAAATTGTCCAATTGCCGTTAAGTAGGTATCTCCGAGCCTCCATTCATCATCAAAAATTTTCTTTTTCCATTCAGGATTTGGTACAACACCAGCAAGTTCCCCTTTTAAAGCTATCCCTGTCTGGCTGCCAAGGCCAAACAGTCTCATGTATTTATTAATGTTTGTAATACCAAGTCCCTTCTGATCACCAAAACCTCCCCCAATAATATAAAAATATACGTTTGAGGAATATGCGATTGCGTCACGCATAGTCATTGCTCCTTGGACACGCCAATCGTTAAATACTGCCGGATTACTGGGATTATAAGGATTGGGCACAGTCAACGATCCTGTACTCACAATAATCTTCATCGGATCTATAACTTTTTCCTGAAGTGCGCCGTAGGCAACAAATGGTTTAACGATAGATCCAGGTGTATACAAACCACCTGTCACTTTATTGAGAAATGGAAACCGAGGGTCATTATTATACGAAGCGATAAGTTCACGATTATCTCCATCAGCAAGAACTTCGGGATCAAATGAAGGGTAGCTAGTAAGTGCAACAATTTCTCCCGAATTAATATCAATCATCGCGCCAGCACCACTGCGAAAACCATTTTTTATGGTTGTTGTTGCAATGAGATCATGCATTGCTTCTGAAAGAGCTGCATCAAGTGCTAAAGTAATTGCTTCACCTGGATTGGGATCTAAAACTGCCGTACCAGAAATTTTTTCTCCATGCACGTTAACCTCCATTAGTTGCTTTCCATTTTCACCTCGTAGAATATTGTCATACGTCTCCTCAATTCCATTGTTTCCAAAATATTCTGTCCTAAAGTAAATGCCAGACTTATCTTTCTGCGGATAACTCACATAACCAATAAATTGACCAAATCCTCTTCTGTCTGTATATGCGCGCACAGGAAAGTCATACTGGCCTGATGCATCATGTTCATTCCACGCAACCAATTCTCCAAACCGGTCATAAATAATTCCGCGCTCTGCAACAATGAGCCCAGACTCAAACCGGTTTGACTCACTTTTTTCTTTGAGTGCAGCACCTTGTATAATCTGCAAATTGAACAGCTGAACAAAAAATACCCCCGCAACTAGAAAAAAAACAAAACCGACAATATAGACGCTCCTATCAGAGAGAGGCAACTCTATCCTCCCTTCCATTCTGCTTGTATTAAAAGAAGGTAAGTTTGAAGAATCAAGGAGAATTTCCTCAAATGAAATATCTTGTTTTCGTTTTCTAAAAAAGGACATAAACAATTATTTATAAAATTTAACGTATGGTTTGCCGTATAGACTTAAAACGTATAGCACACTCGCAACAAGTGTGTATTGATACCAGAGACCAATCTGTTCTCCGCTGAAGAAAATATCGACAAGGACAGCTAGGATCAGAAGCTCATACGGAGTCCATATGAGCGCATAGAAAAATGCGGCAATAATAAACACCTCCAATGGTGTGAATAGCGTCACAAGAAAAATTCCAATGAAGCAACTTATTCGAAGAAATACATACATAGAAATATTTTTTACTGGAAGTTTTGTTCTAACATCTGATCATCAGATCCTGATGCTGTTTTTTGCGTCGATATGAGTTTCCCGTCTTGACTCTGTGACAAATCAATTTTGAATAGTGACTGTTCGGCTTCATGCACGTTTTCAAGTGCTTCAACAAAAGATGTCCTTGTAATTGGGTGTGTCCCAATGTTCACCAGTCGAATTGACTGGAGTGATAAGTCAGATGCTATATAACCATACTGTTCCGGTTCCGTAGGAATCGACTGAACGTGAGCAATCTTTCCAACAACTCCTGTGTCGAGCGACGGCAAAATGACAACATTGTCTTTTTCAAGAATAACACCTTGAGGGACGCTCAACCGGACGACACCACCACCCTCACCTCGTGCTGTTGCAAAAATATTTGGTCCAAAAATGTACACAGTAGCTTCAACTCCTGGTGATGAGAATAACGATACAATCGCTTCATTTTTATACACAGTCTGTATATAACCAACAGTTTGACCAGATCCTATGTACACAGGAGCATTTTTAGTAATACCATCATTCTCGCCCCTGTCAATTACTAACGTATCGTACGGACTATATGGTGGGCGAGAAATGACTCCTGCTAAAATTCTAGGTGAACTTGTTGCCTTAAAGAATGAGTGCAACTCCTCGTTTTCATCCCTAAGAAAAGCCATCATTACATCAGTACCTTGCTGTGCCGATACTTGCTGCTTTAAAGCATTAATTTCTTGAACAAGTTCAGTTCTATTACGAATATACATCGGGATTGTTGCGGAAGATTCTGCAAAGTACTGTCTTATTTCGTACACAGGAGCGATGATAAATGCAGAGAAACCTCTTAAAAATTCTTTTCCGACAAGGAGTACAACAAAAACAATCAGGACTGGAATTAAATATTTCCAAAAACCAGAATTTTTATGATTGAGGGAATAATTCCCCTTCGTTTTCGATAAGAAGTTCTTCATAATTTTCTAAATTCTCAAGTACCATTCCAATTCCACGAACTACTGCTCGGAGCGGGTCTGGAACGACGATAACAGAAAGTCCCAGTACACTTTCAAGTAATTTTGGGACTCCAGGGATAAGCGCTCCGCCACCTGAAAGAGTGATTCCTCGCTGCATAACGTCCGCAAGTACCTCAGGTGGTGTGCGTTCAATAACGTCCCGAGTCGCTTCCACAATAGCATTAATTGAACCCATAATTGCTTCTCGAACGTCACTGTCTGTAATGACAACTTCCCGTGGCAAGCCTGTCACGACATCTCTTCCTCTAACAATGATTTCTTTAGATTCTCCGTGTTCTTCGACAGAGGCGAGTGCGATTTTTGTATCTTCAGCTGTTCGATCACCAACAAGGACTTTGAACTGATCTCGAATATACGTCATGATATCTTGATTGAGGCGATCACCTGCGACACGCAAATTTTTGGCCGTGACAATTCCACTCAGTGATATAACTGCAATATCTGTCGTTCCACCACCTATGTCAATTATCATACTTCCCTGCGGTCTATGGATAGGAAGCTTTGCTCCAATAGCAGCAGCAATAGGCTCTTCTATCAGGTAGACTTCACGCGCTCCGGCATTTTTAGCTGCATCTCGCGCTGCACGCATCTCAACAGAAGTGATCCCAGAAGGAACCCCAATGAGTACACGTGGGGCAATTATAGTACTTGTCCCCATTCGAACCTTCGCAATAAGATATGCGAGCATTTCCTCTGTTACTTCAAAATCAGAAATGACTCCATTTTGAAGCGGACGAACGACCTCAATATGCGTTGGCGTTCTACCTTGCATTGTTTTAGCCTCGCTTCCAACAGCCACAAGTTGGCCAGTTTTCTTATTAAAAGCCACAATCGTTGGCTCGTTTTGAACAATCCCCTTACCTCTTACGTAGACGAGGGTATTTGCTGTACCAAGATCAATACCAATATCTGTTGATAGTGACCCTAGTATTTTTTCGATGTAAGAAGAAATTTTGTTCATTATGAATTAGCACCTAAAAATTTATGATGAAGTTCCTCCTCAGTCAAATAATGTACAGTGCCGTTTGCTCGCTCAACAACTTCAAACTTTCCTTCTTCTTTAGTCTTTTTACTTACCACTATGCGATATGGCATACCCAAAAGGTCACTGTCATTGAATTTTTCACCCGCACGCACGTCCCGATCATCATAGAGAACGTGAACACCATTATCATTAAAAGTATTATACAAACCATTGGCAAAGTCTTTAATCTCTTCATTATCTCCAGAGAGCTCTACTAGATGTACCTGGTACGGAGCAATGCTTTCTGGCCAAACAATCCCTTTATCATCCGAAAATTTTTCAACGACAACGCCCATGAGGCGAGTGATCCCAATTCCGTACGACCCCATCCAAATAGGAATATTTTCTCCTGACTCATCCTTAAATGTAAGACCAATATCCTCTGCTTTTTGTCGTCCAAAATTAAATATATTTCCCACTTCTGCAGTCTTTGCCATCTGCAATTCGTCACGTGTGATGCCAAGTTTCGTGAGTGTTTCATCATTTAATACCTCTTCATTGATTGCAATATTTTTTTCACGATTGAAGTAAACAACGTCTTCTCCTGCGTCTGTAATGGTTTGAAATTCATGTGAAAACTGTGTAAATGCACCACCAGAAGCAAAGGTAATGAATGTGTCTTCGGCTATACCGAGACGTGCATATACTCGCATGTATGCATCCATAGTCGCATTGTAGAAAGCAGTATGGTCTTCCTCTCCAACACAGAACGAATACATATCCTTCATAACGAACTCTCTGCCACGCATAATACCGCTCTTTGCTCGAAGTTCATTGCGGAGCTTGGTCTGAAACTGGTAAACATAGACAGGAAGATCCTTATAGCTTGAAATATAGTTTTTCATCATTTCACCAATCGGTTCCTCATGACTCCATCCAAAACCCACTTCTCCTCCAGCTTTGAGTTCTGACTTAAACCATACATCAACCATTGAGTCATCCCATCTATTCGTTCGTTCCCAAATTTCCTTCCGCTGCAAAGCAGTCATAATGAGTTCTTGGCCTCCTACAGCATTCATCTCCTGTCGAGTTATCTCCTTTATCTTCTCGAGAACACGAATACCGAGAGGAAGATATGCGTAGACGCCAGCCATTTCCTTGTGTACATATCCAGCACGTATTAGCAGCTGAGCATTGTGCGATGTCTCATCTGCAGGAACCTCCTTGCGCGTTTTTGTAAATAAACGAGATTGCTTCATACATACTAGATTACCCAATAATAAAACTCCTCCAACAAACACAGTACAAAAACTTACCTGCCTGAACAAGAAGAATACTTGTGATTTAACTATTCTATCGTCAAACAGCGCGACGGTAAAGAACTACTGTTTTGCATCCAAAACCAGCACACACCGCAATAGAGCTAGTCTAGTTAATGAATACCAGCAGTACTATAGTTAGAATTCTTAAATAAGTCTTGCAACATCATTCCACGTCACAACAATCATAAGAGAAATAAGGAGTAGAAAACCAAATGTGTTAAGTACTGCTACATATCGAGGCGCAATCGGTGACCCCTTTACTGCTTCGATAATCACAAAAAGTAGTCTCCCCCCATCAAGAGCTGGGAATGGCAGAATATTTATAACAGCAAGATTAAGGGAAATAAATGCCGTAAACATAAGAAGAGCTGTAACACCGAATGCTGATGTCTCTCCAACGAGACCGACAATTCCAACAGGTCCGGCAATCTGTGAATAGTCTGCTCGCATAAGGACTGTGTCAACAAGGAGTTGTGAAATTCCAACAACAATATCTCTAGTACTTGTTATTGTATAGATAAATGAATCAGATACAGCATTCACAAATGAGCGTTGCACAGTATCAACCTGAACCATCGCAATACCAATTGCATGTTGAGAGGGGTTATCAGAAATAATCCCGGGCTCAGAAGCAAGTCTCACAACATTTGGTTCTCCTTTATACACAGAGACAACGGTGAGTGGTGTTTCAACATGTGTAGCAACAAATGCGCTAAATGTTGATGGTTTTAAAACATCAAGTGTCTCGCCTCCAGCCTCAACACTTTTTACAACTGTACCTGGTAGTATCCCAGCACGCTCCGCAGGACTACCAGCAAGAACATCGGTAATAGTAAGTTTTGCATTTTCAGTCGCGTTATCTTCTGATACTGACGTCTGGACACCAATACCGAAAGCAATTGCAACAAGAAACCAAGCAAACAAAATGTTCATGCTAATACCAGCAACAAGAACCGCGCTTTGAGCCCATTTACTCTTTGATGCAAAAGAACCTTGTGTATACTCTTTATTAACAGAATCATCAAAAGAATCTTCACCAAATATTTTTACAAATCCACCTATGGGAAACAAATTAAAACTGTACAGGGTGTCACCTCGCCGAATGCCGAAAAGTCGAGGTGGGAATCCAATACCGAACTCATCAACACGCATTCCTGTCCATTTTGCGATAGCAAAATGCCCCAACTCATGAACAAGGACTAGCACAAAAAGAACACCTAAAAAAAGGAGAATTGACATACTACTGATTAATTTCTTTTTCCTTTAGATCAAAATGTTTTTCGAGTGTCAAATTAAAAGTATCGACTCGCTTCTGTAAGTCCTCCTTTGTAGAGAATTTTGTATCTTGGCTTATTTCTCCTGACTTCTCGAGACTATCAATTTCTTTTACAGCTTCATCTCGAGCACCTCGAAGTGATACTCGTGACTCCTCGAGTTTAGATTTTGCAATTTTAAGAAGTTGAATACGTCGTTCGCTTGTTAATTCTGGGAAGATTACACGAACTCCGGCTCCATCAGCAGCAACGGAGACTCCAAGATCTGCATCAGTAATAGCACGTTCAACTTCTTTTATGACTGCTTGGTCCCATACAGAAATACGTAGTGTTCGTGCATCCTCAACACTCACTGAACCAACCTGCTGAATCGGTACACGTGCACCATATGACTCAATAAGGACAAGGTCAAGAAGCATCGGTGTTGCTCTCCCTGTCCGAATACTTGAAAACTCACGTTCAAGCCAACTAACAACTTCCGTACCCCTTTCTTCAAAATTTTTTACTGCATGTGGCATATAATGTTCATTCTAACGCATTTCTTCCTCTTCTCAAAGAGAAATCTTAACGTTATTAAATCCTTATTGATAATTAATTTACTTAACTCACACAAACAGTACACAACCTACGTTCCTAAAGGAAGTGTAAGTGCGATATGTTCTAGAAGCATTTTTTTTGAACTTCCATTGGTATGGATGTAGGACTCAAGAATAAGAACGTCACGCATCAGGTCCAGATTTTTTTGGGTATGCGCATACAGACTTAGTCCCATGACGATTTCCTGTACTAACTTTGTAGCATCGTCACTATCGAGAATCTGTGTAATATGAATCAACCGATCTTTATATTGCGCTACTTTGAACTTTTCAAACTCCTGAAAAATTTTTACATTTTCTTCTTCAATTACCATTCTGTGCAGCCTTGATAATAGTGTCGGGAGGAGTCCATCTGCACGTGGCATAATCAAATAGAAGATCGTATGGCTGTTTGGTTCCTCAAAAAGTTTAAGCAGTGCATTTTGTGCTTCGCGAAGTATTGATGAACAGACAATAACAAAACTGCGATACGTTCGATTGATCGGTCGCATGTTCGCTTCATGGGTAAGTGCACGAACATGAGCGATGGTGAGTTTGTCATGTTGAATGACAGAGACATCTGCTCCAGGTACTTTGTCTTCTAGAGGTACCTGAGCAAGCGCCTGATCTGTCTCTCCGATGAGTAAATTTGCATGGTGCATACGCGTATATGTAGCATACTACTACACGTTGCGTCTCTTGAGAATTCTTTGAAGTACTCGACGTAAATAGTGTTCAAAAGTCTCAGCTATGGTATAGGCAATACCCTGTTCATGCCGCCAGGCATCAACATATTCTTTAATAGCTCTTAAGGTCTTAGGGTCAGATCCTTCCCATCGTCCAGATACTACTTCCCCCATACTTAATGAAGCCAGTTTGAGATAGAGTGGATGTTCAGATCCTCCGGGGCCGGTGCCAAACAAACCACTTCCGTCAAAGATGGACCACTCATGAAGAAGTTGATTCAATGCAGTTGATATCTCAGGAGTAACCAAGTCTGACTGTTGGGGGGCGGCGATATTGGTTGTGGTAATATTTTCTTTTATAGAATCTGCTTGCTTTATTTCTTGTGAAGGCGGAATGTTGTTTTGAACCGAACCTTCTTTCTCTTTCGGAAAAGAAGCAAACGGGTTATCTTTCTTCTCTGGGATATTCTCCGGTATCGTCACAGGCGCTGGTTTATCTTCAAGAAATGCCTGCCCAGAAGCAGGTGAAGGAATCGTCTGAATATTAGTTTTTTCTTGAGAAGGTTCTTCTGCATTAATTGATGGAGGTGTCGTCATTGGAGTCGCTGAAGTTTTAATCACATCTTTAACCGCTGTTTGTTCTTCTTGTGGTTCTACCTCTTTTATATCCTTTTTTATAACAGAGTCCTTAGTCGAAGCTATGTCTATTTCTTCTTTTTTATCATATTCTGACGCAACCTCTTCTTTTTTAACTTCATGTATTCGTATTTCCGGTACCGTTTTCTTATTTTCGTTACTTTTTATCAATTCCTGAAATGCATTCTCAAGAGTATTCATCAGTCCATCTACTCCCTCAGTTCCGTTTCCACCAGTAGCCTTAAGTGCGCCAAGAAGTGCTGTCATGTACGCCCTTCCGAGAACATTTTCTGGATCAACAAGAGCAACTGGGTTGCCATAATGTTCATTCACGATTCGTTTAATTTCTGAAATTCTTGTTTTATGTTCTTCAAGGGTTCTAAATATTTGTTTCGGTGCTTCTTCTACTTTCGTTTCGACAACTACCGGTGCTGTAATGTCTGTAGTTCTGTTTACACCCAACTGGTCACTTTCGCTCAAAACATTAGCTGATTCATGATGCTGTTGTTCAATATCGTTCGGTAACACAACGACACCATTTTCACTCTTTGTATCATTGTCCTCCTGTTGAACACGACCAAACGTTGGCTGCAATCTTCGTGAACTTGTCGCAGGGACAGATCTTTTTTGATCTGAAGCAGTTGCAGACTTCTGAGTATCATTCTGGACTATGTTAGGTTTACCTGAAAACTCATGAGCGCCACTTTGCACAAGATCTTTCTGTTGAAGCTCACGCGGCTTAGCTTGAACTAAATCATTCCTTTGTGGAGTATTTTGGTTTGTCTTGCCAAATTTTGCAATAACAACACTAATTTGTTTTTTGAGTTCAGCATCACCACCATGTTGAGCATACTGCAAAATAAGGTCTCTAAAATCAGAATATTCTGAAGCGTCAGTTAATTTTTCTTTTGCAGTTCGAAGGACTTCAGTAAGACCTTGCCAACTTTGCAAATCAAAGACAGAAGGCTCTACTGCCTTTCCGCTATGTACAACCGCACTTTGTAAAGTACTATTCCCTCCCATATTTCATGATTGTAACACTCTCTGTTTTAAAATTTATCGAATTGACGTTGATAACTTCTAACTCATGTACCGTGCACGAATTTCTGCATCAACAATTTCTCGTGACGTCCCATATCGAAGTGATGAAAATTCAATCATTTGTTTTGCATACTCAAGATCTGTGTCATTCGGCTTTATTGTATGAATACTAAATGGTGTAGTTGGTGAGCCATCAGAAAGTAATCGTACGTATGCATTTCTGTTTTCAATATTAACCAAATCGCTCGCAGAAAAAACTGGTTCAAACTGTTTTGCAAGAACCTCTGCATCGTCCGTACCTACGCGAAATGCCGCAATAGAGCCAATGTTTCCAAAAATAGAATCCCTAATTCCTTCCTCTATCTGCGCAATATATTGATGCGCAATAGTTAGCCCAAGTTTATATTTCCTTGCTTCAGAAAGAATACTCGATATCGAGTCAGTTGTAACATTTTGAAACTCATCTATATAAAGGTAGAACGGTGGAGCCGACTTACTCACATCGTCGACCCTTGAGAGTGCAGCCATGAGAATCTTCCCAACAATTATCATTCCAATTAAATTTGAGTTAATTTCACCAAGTTTCCCTTTCGAAAGATTAACAAGAAGGATTTTTTTAGAGTCCATAATCTCTCTAAAATTAAACGATGATTTTTGCTGACCAATAATAGGGCGCATGTAGTCATTTGCCGTAAAGACATCGAATTTAGAAACAATGTAAGGGACAATATTTTCAAGTGAAGCCTCTCCCCCTGCTTTAGATGCAATTTGTTTCCAAAATTGTACAACGACTGGGTTCTTTGCCTTACTCAATTTATATGCGCGATATTCTGCATCTGCCATTACACGAGAGATATCGAGTAAGGTGCTTCCAGACTCTGGATCTTCAAGAACAAGCAGGGTCGCATTTCTAAAATATTGTTCAAACATTGGACCCATTGATTCAGGGTTTCCACCGTACAGTTTTTGGAAGATAGAGAAAAGTTCATTAACGACAAAAGTTTTTTGCTCGGGAAATCGTGGATCAAAATCAAGCATATTGAGACCTATTGCTGTGTCCATGTTTGATGGATCAAAATAAATAAGATCATCCATACGCTCTGGAGGAATAGTCGAAAGGACATCAAAAATATCAGTACCGAGTGGGTCAATCATACAAACACCAGCTCCCTCTTGAATGTCTTGAGCAATCATGTTCTTAAGAAGAGTCGTCTTACCGGTACCGGTTTGTCCAATAACATAGAAATGCCTCAATCGGTCTTCAGGAGTGAGGTATATCTTTTTCTTTGTGTTACGAAATTCATTCTCACCCAAGAGTGTTCCGTGGACTGGCATATCAATTGGTGCAGGAGCATGCTTTGCACGAGATTGTTTAAACTGAGGTGATGACTCGACTCCTTCAGAGGGAAAATGAATAAGGGTTGAGAGTTCCGTGAGTGACAATGGCATCTTTTGGGATGCAACATACTCTCGAAATGAAAATGCTTTCAGTCCTCGTATTTTATTAATACCTTTCTGTCGATTTGCCACGAGCTGATTGCCACGTGTATTTTGAAACTGATTAAAACTTGATTCGAGTTCCGTGAGAATTTGATTTGCTCGCTCATCCGTTTGAGCAGAAACCACAAGTCGAATGTTTGTATTTATGATTGGTGAAGAAATTTTTGTATTAAAAAGCTCAATTTTCTCTGTATTAATTTTTGATTCTGGATACTCTTCTTTTTGATTACTTGATGCAAATCCTGCAGCAAAGCCTTTAAAGCCTTCAAATAATTCACCTCCGAGCGTACTCTTGCGTATAGCAACATCAGTCTCCTCACCTTTTTCCATCCGATGAGTAATACCTCCATACGTATGGTTATAGAACTCAGCATCACCTGAGATAACGACCTGGACTGATGCACCACCACCATCCCGTTCGATTTTTGAAAAGGCATTAAGTAGAACAGCAAGCGGATCATTCTCAAAAGCATCATGCATCTTCAGTGGATAAATTGGATGTTTCTTTTGGGAGAGGACAGAGAGCATACTTGATCCACCGTCAACAAAAATATTGTAATCATTTTGCTGCTCCAAGAGTACAGCATGAGGAAAGAGTGAAAGAGCTTGTTTTTCAAAAAGATTCACAAACTCGTTTGGCACGCTTACATAAAATATAATGTCATCTCGCTTGTCCGAGACAGCAATTTCGAGCGTATAGTGAAGTTTCTGCTTCCCACCAGAAATGGTCTGCATTCCAGCATAAAATTGCTCCATTCCAGAAAAGAGAGATTTTATATTTTCCGTATGCTCATCTTCCTTATTTCTTGGAAGTGCAATTTCATACAAAGTCATACTAAGTACTTTCCATAGAGGGGCTCCTTTTTCAAGGTCTGCGATTTTACTTTCGCCACGAAGTTTCGCTACCATATTACGATGTACCTCATCAGTTAAAAATGGGTCGCTCATTTTTTCCAGCACTGAAAGAGCGTTCCGAACACCTTTCTCCTCAGCAAGCACTAGGATCTGATCAACTTTATGTGTGGCTGTTTCAAGCGATGCATGTGCTGTTGAAATTTCTCTTGCGTCAAAAGCGTGATTCTTGTTAAGAACAACAGAAGGATCATGTTCAGCGTATTCACGCATTACTTCCTTACCAATAGTCTCATGATCAATAGAATCAATATCCTTATTTCGTTCAAGTAATTCACGTTCACGTCGCGCGACTTCCGTACGCAAAAAAGCGATCTCTTCATCCGGCGAAGAAAATTTTTTCAGTGGCGTTTGTTCCATATTACTATCATACCCTGCTTACGCACCAGAGTAAGTACATGTAGGGGGAAAATATAAAATAAAAACGGCCGGTGAATGAGAAGATTCCCATTCACCGGCCTGTACCAGCCTATCCTTTCACATCGTCCGCACGATGCAAGGCAACGTCTCAACCTCTGGCGGCCTAAGGAACATTTGCTTCACATCGTAACGGACATAACGTTGTACCGTGATGGTGCATACACCATCAGCGGATACTGTTCTCGTTTGTCGAACGCGAACGAGACCTGAGCCAGATGATGCATCGAGAGTCGTATTCATGACCTCATTGTGAGCTTTCCCGTTTCCCGACCAAACTTGAAGAGTGAAGACTCCAAGGGCCCAAAGGAGAACAGTAAAAATTGAAGCTACCAAAACAGTTCCGAAGTTCAACCACTTAAATCTCCATTTGTTGTTCATTAAGTCCTCTCCTTTTATGAATTGCAATCATTTGACAGAACACTATATTTTTTCATCTTCTTTTATTATAACACATTATTTAAATTACGCAAGGATGGTAAAGATCAACATCTTTTTAATTGTGATTATCTCTTCGCAAGGATAGTTCGTTTATAGGTATCAAGATGCTCAAGTGCTTCACCTGTCCCCTTCGCTACGCAAAAGAGTGCTTGGTCTGCGAGTACAGCATTCACTCCAGTTCGTCGCTTCACAAGCTCTGGAAAATTACGTAACTGTGATGTTCCTCCAGTCATGATGATGCCGTGATCAATAATATCTGAAGCAAGCTCTGGGGGTGTATCTTGAAACACATCCTTTATTGCTTTAACCATCTCGCGGAGTTCCCGTGAAATAGCACGAACAACCTCATTCGTCTTTATTTCTGTAGTACGAGGCAGACCAGTAAGTAAATCTCGCCCTTTAATATCCATACTTAGTTCTTCCTCAAGCGGAAGCGCAGAACCGATTCCAATTTTAATATCCTCAGCAGTTTTTTCTCCAATAGAAAGATTATGACTTTTTTTCGCGTAATCGATAATTGCAGCGTCAATTTTGTTCCCTGCACACTTCACTGAATTTGAAGCAACAATACCTCCAAGAGAAATGACTGCAACATCTATAGTTCCCCCACCAATATCTACAATCATATGACCTTGTGGTTCGTAGATAGGGACTTTTGCACCAATTGCAGCAAGAATAGGCTCCTTAACAACATAGACATTTCGAGCACCAGCCTTAAGTGTTGCTTCTATCACGGCACGCTTCTCTGTCGAACTAACCCCAGCAGGAACAGAAACAAGTACGTCTGGCTTAAAAATATTAAAATTACCGAGTGCTTTCTTAAGAAAATATTTGATCATTGCTTCGGTCACTCTATAATCTGCAATAACACCATCCTTCATTGGTCGGTATGCATGCATAGTGTCTGGAGTCCTTCCAATCATCCGTTTTGCCTCACTCCCAACAGCAACTATTTCATTCATGCTAGAGACAGCAACAACAGATGGTTCGTTAAGTACAATACCTTCACCATACACAAAAACAAGAACATTTGTGGTTCCTAGATCAATGCCAATTTTTGGTGTAAAGCTCCTTCTCATAGAAAGGTTAATAGTACCCTGTTAGTCATTTTTATCAATCTGCCCATATCCACCCACTCTGATTGCCCACTATAGCGTCTATGCTATAGTGGGCGTATATGGAGAAAAATATTGGCATGCGAATAGCGGATATCCGCGAGACACAAGGTGTTACACAAAAAGCACTCGCAAAGCTTCTTAATACAACGCAGAGTGCCATCGCTCGCATCGAAAGTGGCAAGCAGAATGTCAGTGCCGATATGCTCAAAAAATTGAGTAAAGCACTGAAGAAGAATCTTGTAACCCTCTCACCAGGTACTGTAAATCTCAGTATTGAAGGTAACAAGAAATTACACGGGACCGTTGTCACGAGCACCTCAAAAAATGGTGCTGTCGGCCTACTCTGCGCCTCTCTTTTAAACAAAGGAAAAACTACACTCCGTAAAGTTCCACGCATAGAGGAAGTGCACAGACTCATTGAAGTACTCCAAAGTATTGGGTCGCACGTTGAATGGAACGGTTCTGATGTAGTCATTACTCCACCGAAATCATACGCACTTAAAAAAATTAATGCCGACGCTGCTCGAAAGACACGAAGTATCGTCATGTTCATTGGCCCACTTATTCATACAGTTTCTTCGTTTTCGCTCCCACAATCAGGTGGTTGCAAACTTGGAAGTCGCACAGTACGTCCACATTTCTATGGACTAGAGCACTTTGGAGTCTCTATTAAAACAACGAACGACTCATTCGAGGTATCAACAAGTATCAAAAAGCCGACAGAAATAATTCTCTACGAGTCTGGTGACACGGTAACCGAGAATGTTCTTATGGCTGCAGCACTTACCCCTTCGATGACGGTAATCAAATATGCCTCTGCAAATTACCAAGTGCAAGAATTGTGTGCTTTTCTCCGCATTTGTGGTGTCACAATTGATGGAGTTGGGACCACGACACTTACCGTAACCGGAATTAAAGAACTTAATACGGACATTGATTATACCCTTTCAGAAGACCCAACTGACAGCATGTTTTTTCTTGCGACGGCGATCGTAACTCACTCAGCACTCACAATAACGCGTTGCCCGATTGATTTTCTTGAAATAGAACTTCTCAAGCTTGAAAAAATGGGATTCGTCTACACTCGTTCGAAACCTTACCTCTCTGAAAATGGCCTCACACGTCTTGTCGACATAAAGACAAAACCAGGACCCCTTACTGCACTGCATGAAAAAATACACCCATCTGTTTACCCGGGTCTCAATATTGACAACCTCCCTTTCTTCGCCGTCATAGCAACACAAGCTGTAGGACAAACACTCATCCATGACTGGGTTTACGAGAAGCGTGCACTTTATTTTACTGAACTCGATAAACTTGGTGCCGAAACTGTCCTTGCTGACCCCCACCGAATTTACATTACAGGACCAACGCAACTTCGTGCCAATGAACTTATCTGCCCCCCAGCGCTACGTCCAGCAACTATCCTCCTTATCGCAATGCTCGGAGCAAAGGGGCACTCAGTACTTAGGAATATCTATAGTATCAATCGTGGTTATGAAAACCTTGTTGAAAGACTTGCTTCGCTCGGAGCTCGCATTTCATATCTTGAGGAGTATTAAAAGGCTATATTTGGGATTTTTGCGTGGCATTTGCTAGAATAGCAACATGTACGTGATTACTGTTGTCCCACTGAAACGTGGCATTGGCCTTGATACTCTTTCGTACTTTGGAAGTACTGATTATCCAAAAGGGACAATGCTGACAATTCCAATTCGAAATAACATGGTTTTGGGACTTGTGACCGACTCAAAAGAAGTCAGTGCTGCAAAAACAGCCTTACGCGCTGCAACATTTTCACTTCGGAAACTTCCCCCGCAAACACATTCAGCAATACTTGGAAAAGCATACATAGACACAGCTCGTGAACTTGCAAATTACTATGCCTCTCCACTTGGGGGAATCCTTTACAACCTTCTCGCTCCTGACATTCGAAATGGTGATATTCCGCTTCCACATACGCACCACGTCAATTCTCCTCAAGCACACGCACCACAGGTACTTGCGGCAAAAAAACGTGACCGCTTCCTTACCTATCGTTCATTGGTGCGTGAGACATTTGCACACAGCGGCTCAGTGCTCTGTGTTGTTCCTACTTCAACTGAAGCAGACGAGTTGAAAGATGCTCTCCTACAGGGTATCGGGGATAGGATTATTATGTTCACCAGTGCAATGACCAAAACGCAACTAAAAAAATCCTATGAACTCCTCGAGGATTTCAGCAAGACCAAGCTCATAATTTCTACACCATCACACTCCTTGCTTGAACGACATGATATTACAGTTGTCATCATTGAACATTCGCGCTCTCCATATTATAAAGAGCTAAACCGTCCGTATATTGATTATAGAGATGCTCTTCGCATCCATGCGAAGCATACGGGAAGAAAACTAATTTTTGCAGACCTCCTTATCCGTGCAGAAGAAGAAGCCTACCGGCGAAACGAAACCTATACAACGCTTGGTGAAGAGTGTAAGAGGATAGATCTTCCTGGAAAACTTGAGATTATTGAAATGACAAGAACAGAACCGACATCAATGCCCTTTCGTTTATTTTCAGAACAGGTCCTTACCGCAATCAATGATGTCAAAAAAAAGAAAGGGAGAATCTTTATGTTCGCAGCACGCCGGGGACTTGCTCCCGTCGTCGCATGCATGGACTGTGGATACATCTTTAGATCACCAGAAAGCGGTGCTCCCTACTCACTTATTCGCACAACAAAGGATGGTCTCGAGGAGCGGTGGTTCATCTGTAGTACCTCCGGTGAAAAAATTAAAGCGCAAGATACATGTCCTTCATGCAATTCATGGAAATTGCGAGAACGAGGTATTGGCATTCAACAAGTATATGATGAGCTCCATAAGGTTTTGCCAGATATCCCAACAATTTTATTTGACCATATTACAGCTCGTACCTACAAAAAAGCCACATTCCTTCGTGACTCTTTTTATAAAGAAAAAGGTGTCATTCTTCTCGGAACACACATGTCTGTTCCATATCTCACAAATGAAGTCGACCTTTCCATCATCGTAAATATGGACGCACTCCTTGCAACGCCAACGTGGCGTCTCGAGGAAGAAAATTTGTCTCTCTTACTCAGACTTCGTGAAGTAACGGTGGGAAACGTCTTCGTTCAGACACGATCACCCCTTACCAATGTCCTTCAGTATGCTAAACATGGAACTGTCGAACAATTTTATTCTGAAGAACTAGAACTTCGCAAATCATTCAATTACCCCCCATATGCGACATTTGTTCATTTCACATGGCAAGGGTCCCAAGATGCCGTGAAGAAAATTGAAGACGATCTTATAGAGCTCTTTAAGGAATTTCCACTCTCCCCATACCAAAACCCAACCTCAACAGGTCAATCAACAATTATGTACGGACTCATTCGTGTCCCCAATAATGAATGGCCAAACAAAAAAATCGCAGCACTTCTGAGTCGCGTGCCCCCAACGGTTCGTGTTGTAATCAACCCTGACAAAATCGTCTAATTTATTTTAATGTAAGAATGCGCTATAGTACGTGAACATGGCAAAGTTAGTAAAACAAGAGCATGCAGCACTCCATCAGATAGCTGCGGAAGTTCCTCTCGAGGAAATTTCTTCAAAAAAAATTCAAAAGATACTGAAAGATATGCGGGCTGCTTTGGATGGATATAATATTGATGGTTTTAATGGTGTTGCAATTGCGGCACCACAAATTGGAATCTCTCTACGTATTTTTCTCGTACACAACTCAAGTACTCACAAAAAGGAAAAAGGGCTGATCCCAGACCTCATTGCAATCAATCCTCAAATCATCAAGCTATCGAAACGTAAACATATTGTCGGTGAAGGATGCCTTTCTGTTGGAGAAAAATATGGCGCTGTGTCACGCTCAACTCACGCAACGATACGAGCGTACGATGAAAATGGGACTCTATATGAACGTGGAGCAGGTGGGCTCCTTGCGCAAATTTTTCAACATGAAGTTGACCACCTTGATGGAATACTCTTTGTAGATCGAGCAGAAAAAATGTGGCATAAAGATGATCTTGAAGCGCAAAAATTCAAAGAAGCAGAAAATGAATAATAAAATTAACCCCACCGTCGCATTTTTTGGATCATCTCAGATTTCAGTCTGGGTACTTGAGGAACTTGAAAAAGAAGGGATTCTTCCTTCCCTCGTTATAACAAATCCCGACACCCGCCAGGGAAGAAAAATGATTCTCACTGAAACACCTGTCGCGCAATGGGCGCAGCAAAAATCTATTGCAACTTTTAAACCTGCATCACTCCGAAATGAAGAAATTGTGGCAACACTCAAAGCATCTGGATGTGATCTCTTTATTGTTGCTGCCTATGGCAAAATGATCCCCGAAGAAATTCTCAACATTCCACGATTTAAAACCCTTAATATGCACCCATCACTTCTTCCAAAGCTCCGTGGTGCAAGCCCTATCAGGTCTGCAATACTTGAGGATGTTCACCCTACTGGGGTCTCTATCATGATTCTCACAAAAGGACTCGATGAAGGACCAATTCTTGCCCAAGAAGAGACTCAAATTGAGGATTCAGAATGGCCAATTAAAGGAACAGTACTCGATGAAATACTTGCTCATCAAGGCGGTAAGCTTCTCGCAAAAACTATTCATACATGGGTCAGTGGCAATATGCAACCACAAGAACAAAATCATGAAGAAGCAACCTACTCACAGAAAATTACCAAAGAGATGGGAGAAATCGATTTTTCGAACGATCCATATAAAAACTTACTCAGGATTCGTGCATTCGATGGTTGGCCGGGGGCGTTCTTTTTTGTCGAGAGAAAAGGAGCTCTTGTACGCATCAAGATTCTTGATGCTCTGATTCAAGACGGAGTCCTCGTACCCACAAAAATTATACCTGAAGGCAAAAAAGAAATGCTCTACGAAGATTTCCTTCGAAGCCAATAAAAATTGCTATAAAAACATCGAAGTCTACTCACTACCTCCAAATCGAAGCATTCTTTTTACAGCCTGACTTCCTCGCTTAAATAAACTCTGCCTCTTACCTTGCGCTCGTTGCAATTCTCTTCGTAATTCATTTTTAACAGAATCAATTGCTTGTTCAATTTGCTCTTCAGTTGATTCAACGCGAAAGAGTTTGCCACCGTTAAATAAGTTGATTTCAGCACGAAATATTTTTCCTGAATGATGTTCAGCTGTTTTTTCTAACTCAACCTCACATCGTGTATCTCCTTGGTTGTCTAATAATTTTCCAAGCGGAGAAAGTTTTTGTTCAAGTAATTCTTGAAGTTTTGGAGTAATCTCTATGTTAGTCGCCTTCGTATTAATATGAGGAAATGTCATGCTTATACGTTAAAACTTATAACTATCTTCACTTCTTATTATACCACCTCTATGCTAAACATTTTAGATGGAGATCTGTGTCCAGTAAGCATAGTAATCTGAGATGTAGTGACTGAAAATTCTGCCGCAAGAATCTCTCGTACACGTTTATTGGCCAGGTTTCGCTCTTTTGGTTCCTTAACCTCTATTATAAATGAAGTTGCATCTTTTTTTATAACGCGTTCTCGGCGCACTCCTGGAGTCACTTGTACATGAACATACATAAATTTTATACTGAACAGGTGCCTCCTGTATTCATCGGAGGAATTTTAGTTTCCACATCTGTAGTTGTGGCTCCATACTTCTCTTCAATATATGAAACAATATCGTCAGATTCATACATCAAGACATCACCGTCTACAAGAAATGGCACCTGCCTCTTTCCTCCAAGTACCATCAATTCTGCTGCATTATTTTCATCGGCGATATTTTTCTCTTCAAATGAAATCCCCTGCGCATCAAATGTTGTTATTACCTTTGCACAAAATGGACATCCGGTCTTTACAAAAAGTGTACTCATAAAAATTTTACATTACTCAATATTACTAATTGGTATTTTTTCGTTCGTACCTCCCCATTAATATTGCAGTTTCAAGAGTCATCCCCTTCGCTGCCTCCTCAACCTCCCGTAACGTTGGTGCTTTCAAAAAATTGAGTGCCCCTGAAAGTGCATACAACCGGAAAATATACCGATGCTCACGATCAGGAGGACACGCCCCAACATACCCCAAAAGTCCACGAGAATTTAAACCTCCTGTGCCAACAGTTCCACCTTCTGGAACTATCTTCGTATCAGATGGAATATTGTAAAGAACCCAATGATCAAATGTCTCGATCCCTCGTTCAATCTTCACTGACTCAGGAATATCTGGATCATCCATGACGAGCACAAACGATTCTGTCCCTTCAGGAACATTATCTATGTGAAGTTCTGGGCTGATGCCTTCACCATCACACGAATACTGTGATGGTATAACACCACCATTTGTAAACGCCGCTGCTTGAAGTGTTAATGACATAGAAGATATATTATCTTGAGTAATTTCTGGCGGTGCCTCAGCTTTTTTTGAAAAGGCAAAGAAAGCTCCCCCGTATACAATGAATGACATTATACCTAACAATAAGAATGCTTGTCTCATTTGTTAATTTTATCATATTTGCACGAAGGCATTTTTCCGGTACAATGCACAAGCTCATCATTCTGGTGTATGGGCTAGACACCTATACAAATACTTCACTCGGAAGGCTAATGAAAGTAAACTTCCATTATCTTCCTCGCTCGTATTTGTAGCACAGCGGTAGAATGAGAAATGACTAAATGTCATTTCTCAAGAACAAAAACTACACATTCCGGTGTAGCTCAGCGGTAGAGTGAGGAAGTCTGGGAGACTTGCGCAAGAGGTTGTCGATAATTTGAGTTTACGAAAATTATTCTACAACCTGAACAGCTCCTGTAAGGAGGTTGTCTGTAAGGCAACCGCTTCCTAAAAGAATCAATCACTCGAACACTGTCTATAAAGGAAAGACTACACATTCCGGTGTAGCTCAGCGGTAGAGCAGTTGCCTGTTAAGCAATTGGTCGCAGGTTCGAATCCTGCCGCCGGAGCAAATGAAAATAACCCTTTACGGGGTTATTTTCATTTGTGGAGGCGAAGTAAGTGACTAAATGTCACTTACGTCAGGATTCGAAAAGGTTGCCTAGCATTTTCGTTAGAAAATGATGACAACCTATATTGCTTGTGTAACAAGAGAAGTTCTTGCCGCCGGAGCCAGAGAGAAAAGCGCTTTGATTGGCGCTTTTTTCTGTATACCTCAGACGGGATTCGAACCTTTGTTTGACTTATTCTCAATAAAGCAGTTAACTATCTGTCATCACTCAGAATGTTCTGAGAGTTCCCATAATGACTGGAGACCAAGCCCATGGATGCAAACCAAGTTGCAAGAGATAATCACGCACTTTACTACACCACTGTTCCGTTGCTTCTATGCAACAAGGAATTCGGTAGGGTCGTCGTAAACGGCATCGATACTCCTTCACAGTACCCATTTGAAGGTAACTACTCAGGATATATTCGAATTGACGCTTCTGACGTAAAAAGAAACTGTTCTGACGGCAGTTTCACGGACGAAATCATAGGTGGTCTTCTTGGCAAAGTTGCCCTGAAGTTTCCTCGCAGTCCTACAGGCGAAGGAATGAATGCTGTAATCATCATCGATCATGAAATCTGGAGGTTCTCGTTCACAATCACGCAATACGAACGTGACGGTGATCATGGGTACGAAATAGTAGACGACCCATTGTCCTTACCCGAAGGTGAACATTTGGGACGACTCATCGAACTCAAGGTAACAGTTATTCAATAATGCACGACCCGCACGAAACACCCGCCACAAGGCGCGTTTCGGCGGGTTGTTTCTTTTTATACAAGAGCTAGACAGGTTCGAGCATTACATGTTCAGTACCCATTCAGGATATTTTTGTTTGCTTTATGTCTCCAAAACTATCTCTGGACAGCTTCGAACCGTATTACATGCAATTCAATTCGAACACCGTTCATCAGACGGATCGAAGAAACCGTTGAACCCTACCCTGAAGATATAGGAATGGCCTATTATTAAAAACCCCTTAACTATAAATCAAAATTAATATATACTAGTGAACATGTCACGAATAATTGCATTGAGTCCAAAAAAGAACACGGCTACACGACCGTATAAATCAAAGAAACGTTTAGAAGCAAAAAAAGAACTGCTAGCAAAAAAAGCAAATCGAAAGGGGAAAAAGTAGACCAATGGTGGTAAATCTACAAAAAATGAGCCTTGTTACAGAGCTCATTTTTTGTAGCACTAGGCATTAGAATTCAAAGCTTCTGCCGCGAAGCATAGAAATAGTTGAACCCTGATGCGAAAGCATTAGGGTATTGGCAAAGTGCGCTGAGAAATTTGGACACAATTGCATGGTTCTCTTTTCTGAAGTCTAAAGATTCAATGACAATGTCTCGCATCAAATAATTATATAGTCTCCTACTCTTTAGTTGTTCCTCTTTTACTCTTTTCAGCCAAGTACGCAGCCACTGCAACTCCTCCATAAATGAGAACACCGAAAATTCCAATTTGTATTGGTGTCGGAGGTACTGCTGGCGCAAAAAATGAGCCTATATAAAAGATTGTAAGAAAGAAATAGATACCAATAGCCCACTTCCTTGTCCGTATGTTTTCTTCACTTTTAATGAAATACCAGAGACCTACAGTAAGGAATATCACTTCCAGAAACAACGTTGTGACTGGATAATTCCAAATCCCAAATCCAACTTTGTAACTATTAAAAAATAGCGGTACATCAGGAACATGGACTATCAAATCTAAAAACCAGTGAGAAAGAACGGCTATGCCCGTGACCATAGCCCATTTCTTATTAAAAAGTTTGTATACAACAAATGCAGAAAGAAAAGCAATGCTGATACTTGTAAAAAGTGAATGGGTGTACGGGTAATACTCATAGATTGCTCTAAGAAAAACTGATGATGCTTCAGGGTCAAACGACGCCCGTTCAATCCCAAAAAATATAGACACTGCCCACAGCAAATCTACAAACTGTACCCCAAGGAAGATGAGCCATAGTGGAACGTAATTATTCTTTGCTTTCAGGTAGTACCCAAGTGCGTAGTGTCCTACAAACATATTTTCATAAACTTAAATTATTTACTTTATTTTACACCAAAACCAAAATAGACAATACATTCATATCATTGTATTTTATGTATGGACAAAAACAACTGGGGGTCATATGGATCTACGTGCGCGCTGGAAACAGCTATGGACTGAGGTAGCTGCAGCAAATAGCTCAAGTGTTGATCTGGCCTTTGCCCGAATCCTCACTAAATATAACGAGCCTCACCGTGCTTATCACACCTTGAAGCATATCGAAGATTGCCTTACTCTTTTCGACAAGTTCAAACATCTTGCAGCAGATACACAAGTAGTAGAAGCTGCTATATGGTGGCAAGATCTGATTTACGACACGAAAGACACTCAGACTAACGAGAGCCGAAGTGCGTCTGTGGCAGAAGTCGACATGAACCTAATTGGGTGCTCCTCAGCCTTTCAAAGACACGTTGTCGATTCAATTCTCGCTACTAAGCATGATCATGAGGTAGCGACCGATAATCAGCGACTACTTCTTGATATTGATCTGCATACACTCGGTGTCTCTACGCAGAAGTACAAGCAATATGTGACCGCCATTCGAAAGGAGTATGACTGGGTTCCATGGGATGAATATGCGCAGGGGCGAGTAAAGGTGTTACAAGGTTTTCTCAGTCGTGAAAACATTTTTCAACACCCTGCTCTTCGAAAGAAATACGAAGGACAAGCCAGATTCAATATTCGCCGTGAAATCCGTTTTCTTCAGCGCGAAAAAGCACCGTGAGGTTCATTTTATTAGTTCTTTGTTTCCTCCCTGCCCTACAGAGCCACATGCTTCTGTAGGGCAGTTTTTTATTCCAGACAAATTCGAACATTAATCCGCAGGGGTGTAGTAAATCAAAAATAACTTTCCTTAAGGATTCTTCCAAAGAGAATTACAGACCTTTTTCCTCAATACGATTTCCTACGTTAGATACTGCAGAAGGTGTGTCTGATTTAATACGTTTTACTAACTCAAATGTCCATGCGTCATACACCTCAACCTCATTTGCTGTCTGTGACACCACATACACAAACTTACCATCGTTAGTAAATTCTGGATGCCATGAACTCTCCCCTTCGACCGGGCGAATCGTTTTAACGATTTCATCAGTCCGTGCGTCGATTACATAGATTTCATCATGGAATTCTCCAAATGCAGTCTCTGCCCAAACATATGGATACTCTGGATTTTCAGCAAAAGAGCGGATGAATAAACCAGGACCAGCTGTTTTAATGTATGAAACCGGCTCCCAGGAATTTACATCAATTGAAGTTATGAGCCCTTCCCCGAGAGCTGGAATATATATTTTGTTTCCCCACATAGCGCCTGGGCCTGTATGCGGAGTTTTTCCAGTTTTTACCTCCTTCACCGGCTCCCAGGTATCTGTATCCATGACCCAAACAGTATGTGAACCCATTGAAGCAACAATGTAATATTTCCCATCTGTGGTTAGAAAGGCATCATGAAGAGGAGTCTCATTACTGCCAATATTCCAATGTTTAGCGATGACAGGAAAATCTGGTTTTGCTGTATCAATAATCCAGACACTATTCAGATCCTTCAGTGCAACAATCACCTTTTCTCCATCTTCAACCATTGCCCCGACTCGTGATTCAATTTCTTTTCCATTCATTTCACCAATTGTTGGTATTGTCTTTAAAATCTCCATCGAGACCGGGTCCACAATCACCACATTTCCTGGAATATAATTTCCAATAGCCAGATATTTTCCATCGTCAGTTAACGCAGTGCCTCGAGAGCTTTCACCTACACTTACTGAAATCACTGGCTGAAGTGTATCAAGGTCTATTTTAGTCAACCATCCATCTCGAGCAATTATATACATATACTTAGCATCTTCGGAAAAAACTGATGTGTGCGGTTGAAAACCAATATCATGAATTCGTCCAAGCTCCATATGTGTCTTTCCATCAATAAAGAGTAATTTCTCAGGATCTTTTTCAACGACCACCAATATGTCGTGATTATCCCACGAGCCTTCATCCACAAAAAGTTCACGATATGGATTCAACGCAGTTTTTTTCTCGGCTGGATTACCAGAAAACATTGAAACTACGCCGTCATCAACACTTCCTATATGTGACTCCATCTGTCTTTCACTAATGCCCGCTCCGTGGTTTCGGTGATAATTTTTTGTTGCATCAGTACCACAGTTAAATGCTGCTGGATGTAATTTTGATTCTCTTGTCATATCAAAAACAAGATTATCAATACTAATCCAACAATCATCTTTTCTATTGTGTGAAGCTACTTCTTCCATGGTAAATCCAAGCAAACCAATTTGATACGAACGAACGCGATCACTGACTCCTTCTTCCCTAATCTTTCGATAACTTTCTGTCGAATCTGCGCCACAAGAATATACTTCAGGGAATTTTTCGGCTGCTGGACTAGCGTCATAGACGGCGCCATCAATAACAACCAAACAATCCTCAATATTACTATGCAGAGCAACCTCACTATATGTATATGTCGTGTTCATTTCCTCAACAGAATTTTGGGTACCAGCATTATCTTGAATCTGTCTTGTCGCTGTTTGCTCTTCAAACATTTTTGTACCACTTACAGAAAAAGCAGCAAAACAGATAAAGAGCGCAGTAATACCAACACTTGTTCTTTTTAGGAATTCAAGATTTTTTTGTGAACACGAGTGACGTGCGTTGTAATAAAATACAAAACCAACAACCAGCAGCGCGGCTAAGTACAAGGAAATTACATCTGTGTAATCTACAGCTATGCGATACATTGCATGATGTAAAATGATAAATACCCACGAGACAACGGAGATTGTTTCACTCACGATCAAATGCGCGTTCAAATTCGATGAACTGGCCTCATCTCCAGCTCCAAAAGACTCCTTATCCATTTGTTCACTTATTTTCGGTAAATGATAATACTGAAATACAAATGCATTGATTATCATTAGTGTTGCAATAGTCATGTCTGCATAGAAAATACCTAAACCAAGCATTGCTTCAGCAGATAACGTAAAGAGACCCACCCCTGCAAAGGCATATAAAATGATCCCGAACCAGACAACCTTACGCGACTGTACCAAGATATGAAATTCATCAGCGGATACTTTTCTGTCCCGAATACTCGTCATGAAAAGAATGTTGCTCAATATTGCTGCTCCAGCAGCAATTGAAAGACCAAGCGAAAAGACCACGAGATAGACAAGGTGTAAATTAAAGACAGATAAAACTTCAGACATAATGTAAAATCAAATATTGATAAGTATCTATACCTTTAATAGTACATGAGCACCACTTCTCATTTTGCGTATTTACTCACACCTTAGTAAAAAATTTATATTTTTGATAAACAAATCAAAAACACCGTCCGGAGCTAGAGTTATCGAGCGCACTCAAAAAATCACTATACTTTAGCTATACCCCAGCAGCGCGACTAATTCTTTCACCAAGAATATTCATGAGTAACGGACTCACAAGCACCGTTATAACACTCAGGGTAACGAGTGATGTGAGTAACACCTGATCAATAAGACCAAGTGCAAATGCAGCAAAACCTGTTGCCAAAGTAGTTGATAGTTGAGGAATTGATGTAATTGCAAATAGCAAAGCTTCATCTCTTGAAAATCCAACCATCTTCCCTGCCATCCAGCCACTGACAAATTTAGAAATAACAGAACCTAGCACCACAAAGGTAACAACCATCCAAGCCCCGCTTACCTCAGAGAAAATAGTTATGTCAGTCTGAAGACCCATAACAATAAAAAAAGTTGGTATAAAGATCCCGTAACTTATCGTTCGTATTTTTTCCTTTAAGGCAGGTGTCTTAATTGACCCAGCTAATATCAACCCTGAAAAGAATCCTGCAACAATTGGATGGAGTCCTAGGAGTTCAAACACCATTACAGTGCCGATCAGTATTAAAAATGTTGAGCGAAACTCAAGCTGGAAAAGATCCGGTCGACCATCAACTATTTGAACAAAAAAGTCTCGAATTTTTGGAATGAAAAATCGTAATGAGATCAAAGCGACAAGTAACAATGGGTAGAATAAGTACAAAGGCAAAGAAGTTACTGGACTAACATTCTGCAAAATAAGTGAGAGTACAATCAAGCTCGCCACATCCTGGATAACTGTAGTCATAATCACCGATTGGCCTAATTGTGTATGTAGAAGTTTATGCGTTTCTAGTGACGGGATTACAACCGCAATTGACGAAGAGATAAACACAACACCGAGAACTAATGAGGTCATAAGACCATACCCGAGAGCCATACCAATCCCTACCCCAATCACGAACGGGACAGCTCCGTTAATAAATGCTAAAAGAAAAAGCTTACCACCAAAACCATTGAAATTTGAAAACTTAGTTTCAAGTCCAGCCATGAACATAAGAAATATAAGACCAATTTGTCCAATGAATTCAATCGTCGGGTTGATAGTAAGTAAGTTGAATGCATTTGGGCCAAGTATAATGCCACCGATAATCAAAGCAACTACCCATGGAATATGGGTACGCCTTGAGAGCATTGAAAAAAATACACCGGCGAACAGGGCAAGAAAAAATGGGTAAAATTCAGTCATGCTTCATAGTATAGCAGAAGTAATTTTTGCAAACTCATTACACTGTTTATTCTAGAAGTATTAATTCACTGAATATTATGTGTATTCTTCATCGTTACTGCCGAGTACTTAACGAACAAATGACTGCATCCATTTAAAAACAAATGATACTAGGTCGTAATTTGATAAACTATATCCATGACGAAGAAAATTTCTACAGGTGTTGTACATACAGTTCCGTCTGACTTGCGGAAAGTTTTCACCAGTTCACCAGAGACAACTATGCTATGGAATGCCCTCACACCACTTGCGCGTAACGAATGGATTTGTTGGGTTATTTCAGTCAAAAAACCGGAAACAAGAAAAAAGCATATTGAGCGATTATGTACTGATATCAACAAAGGCAAGCGACGACCTTGTTGTTGGCCAGGGTGTCCTCACCGATGAAAACTTTTTAAGCAAAAACCTAACGCTACTCATATACAGAATAAATCCCCTCTTACGAGGAATTTTTAGTAAAAAGATTTATGGTTCCCTGCAATCTTATTTCTTGTTGATAGCTGACTCAACAATTTCTCTTGGAAGTGCTGCACTTGCCAACAGAGCATCCCTTACTGCCTTGCCTGCATCTTCGCCAATCCTAAACATGGGTTTGTGCGTTTCAGGTGGGGATGCAAGGTCCATACTTGATTATTCTAAAATTTAGTGCTTAATTAAATGCAACCTAAACATTTTGTTTAGGTTCTTTTGAAGGAGTCCATCATGCTAAAGTCGTCAGGTGTAGTTCTTTTTTGTATCACCTTACTTTGGGGTACTGCTCATGCGCAAAACTCTTGGAATATGCCGCAACGGCAGTACATTCAGCCAAATGCGGGAGCTACACAAATGTACCCACAACAACACTACGCTGTACCAACATACCAACAACACCAGCAACAGTGGCGCCAGCACCAACAGCAGTTTGTGCCGCAACAGCAGTACATTCAGCCAAATGCTGGAGCAACCCAAGTGTACCCGCAACAATACCAGTCCGCCCCACGTGTGTACTACTATCGGCGCTAATCTCGCACCAGCTCCACAGCTTGAAGACAGTTTCGTCTTCCTTGCCGGAGCTGTTTTCTTTTCAACATTGATTCCTTGACCGAGGACTTGCCTCGGTCAAGGAATCAATCAAAATATTTTTTACTAAAAAATAGAAGGCCGGTTGGTAATTTGCATGAAACTACTTCGTGGGATATAACTGCACTAGGTAGAGTAGATATATTTGCTCTTTTTAGACTCTAGATCACGCAAGGAGACGCATTGTGACCAAACCAAAGACGTTACCCACAGCAAGTCAGTTCACCGGATTCGCACAAGCTCTCTTGAGACGTGGTTTTCAAGAAATACACCCCACCAGCTTTAAAAGAGACCTGGAGAGACTTGGACTTACTCCTCCTACACCACGAAGAGGAAGAGAGACGGGCTTCATTTTTTCCAAAAATGGGCTCCAGGTGGTTGTCTGGACGACATTCCTTGAAGCAGAGGACCAGGCACGAGAAAAAGACGCCGGCTGGGTTCTGATCAAAGACGGCGACGAACGGTGTTACTTCAAATTAGTGCCACGAACTAAGTATTATCTTCACAACCTTCTTGGACACGCATCTGCTGCAAAATGCCGAATTGAAGCGAGGCCATTGTGCCTAATCTGTGGGCAACTCATGAAGATCACCACAGGAAGAGGTTTGAAGTCACGTTACTGGTCGTGCAAAAATCCTGATGCTCACAGAAAGACAGTGAATTTGCCGTGGGATCATGGACTGCAGCAAGAAGTCCTTGATTTTTTGAAACCATTCCGTGATCGACGGACTCGCTATCAAAAGACTCTTCGAAAAAATGGCGGTAAACCAGGGACTGCAATGTTCAGAAGAAAGGGTTGGCGCGTAAATCGTCCAGAAAATAAAGTCTAGCGTGCACACCCAGAGATAAGCTCCACAAACAAAAAAGCCCTGTTTGATACAGGGCTTTTTCTTTGCAGATCTTCTTGTACTTTTCTACATTAAACTGTCGACGGGGTTATTTCTTTTTCTTTGCAACTTTTTTCTTCGCTGAAACTTTTGTCTTTACTATTTTTGGCTTTCATACCTTCTTAACTGGTTCCTCAGCAGAAGTAATTTCTGTATCTACTATAGTCATTATAGTCTCAGACTTTCCTTTGTCAGCAAGAAGCTCAAGGATTCGGTCAATCTTCATCTCAAGTTTCTCAATTTTCATTTTGATTTCACTACCCCCTCCACATTTTGATACTTCAGTCGGTTGCCGGTATGTGTGTGAATCGTCACGCCGCTGTCTAGAATCTTTTGAAAAATTTCCACCTTGTTGTCTATCGTTACTAAAATCATGACTGTCTTTTTTACTCGTGTTCATGAAACAATCACGGCAGTAAACTGGCTTATCGCTTGATGGACGAAATGGCACTTCACAACTTTTTTTGCATGAAGAACAGGTAGCTGGAAAAAGGTCTGAACTTCCACCCGAGCCTCCTCGTTTATCATGTCCTCTACCAAACTTCCCTCCAGATTTTCTATCACCACCAAATTTTGGGCGTCCTCCAAAACCATCGCCTCCCTTTCGGAAACCCTCCTTTTTGAAATTTTTCATTATGCTTATATTATATCATAAATATCATTATTATGCAAGTTTATCACTCCCCACCAAGAGATGCCTGAACTTTACATTGTAAAGTTCAGGCATCTCTGGTATATTCCCCCTGTATGACACGCAGGACAAAGCACACATGCCCAATTACGAAGGTAATTACTCTTCTTTCAGATCGTTGGACAATGTTTATAATGAGCGCACTTATTGAAGAACCAAAGAGATTTTCCGAGCTTGAGAAGTGGCTTGAACAAATTTCTTCACGGACACTAACGCTTAAACTAAAAAAACTTGTTGAGGAGGGTTTTGTACAAAAATCAGATTCCGGGGTTTACAGTCTTACAAAAAAGGGGCAAGGCTTAAGAATAGTCGTGCGCGCAATGAAGAAGTATAACGACCTGTACCTACGATTTCAGTAAATGAATTATTAATATTATCTTTTACATATGATACTAACAGCAAAAAAAATACTCTTGGGAACAATTACTTTTTTTCTTCCTCCAACGACACGGACAAAAGTCATTCGACTTGGTGTCTTAATAATTGCTCTTGTCAGTATTGTTGTGCTTATTAACAAAAACTCCGAGATAGCAGAAGAGACCGGAGCACTTCCTCCAATTGTTTTTGTTGGAACAGTATCAGACTTAGACACAGACACAGGATCTTCATTTGTTGGAACTGTCCGTGCAGTGAGTGAAGCACAAATTCAATCAGAAATCGGTGGACGAATAACGTCGGTAAATGTAAAGCCCAGTGACAAAGTCTCAGCAGGAGCTATTCTCGCCTCACTTGAAAACAGTTCACAGCGAGCGGCACTTCTGCAGGCACAAGGAGCCTACGAAGCAACCCTTGCAACCACCGAACAGAGTAATATATCTGCAAATGATGCCCAAAACACACTTCTTGCTGCACAAAATAATGTCGTCACAACATATAGGAACGCATACACAACAGTCAATTCTATCGTTATATCTACAGTAGATACATTTTTCAGCAATCCAAATGCGCAATCAACTCCTGGCGTTATGGTAGACACTTCCATCAACAACACTATTTTTCTCAACAAAACTCGTGTTGCACTTCAGAAAATACTCACTGACTGGCAAAACTCGAGTAACTCTCTAACTTCAACATCTGATCTTGAGGCTCATTTACTTGAGGCTGAAGCAACTATAAAAACTGTAGTCTCGCTTGTAGATATTCTCATCACAGCATCAAATAACGCAGCTCTTAGCGACACTATTGATGGACAACTCACCACAAGCTACACAAGTTCCCTTACAACTGCACGAGCAACTCTAGATAGCACACTGAGCGCAATATCAAACGCTCGGACTGGACTATCCTCAGCTCGTGAAAATCTCCGCCGTGCACAAATCGGAAGTACACAAAATGCCGAAGTTTCACTTGCTGGCGCTCAAATTAAACAAGCTCTCGGTTCATTAAGAAGCGCACAGGCTAATTATGAAAAAACTATTTTTCGTTCACCTATTTCCGGGACAGTTAACAGTGTGCGTATTCATGTAGGAGATTTCATTCCTGCATTTACACAAGTAGCTGAGGTCGCAAATAATACAGCGCTCCAAATATCAATTTACGCCGGAGAAAGCGACCTTCCTCGCTTTACTGTCGGAGGCACAGTCAAGATAGGAAAATCTGCGACTGGAATTATTACCACTATCGCACCAGCAATAGACTCTTTGACTCAAAAAACCGAAATAAAAATTGCAACAGAGTCTACTGAACTTACTAACGGGGCGACGGTCACGGTAACACTTGATCAAGCCAAAGATTTATTTGTTGAGGGGACCCCACTATATATTCCAATCACCGCAGTTAAGTTTTCAGCAACTGACGGCGTTGTCTTTACTGTTTCTGAAGAGAAACTTGTTGCAAACCCAGTACAAATCGGAGCGATCTCAGGATCATTCGTTAATATCACTGAAGGTATGGACAGAGACACTATTTTTGTACTTGACGCTCGAGGGCTTTCAGAAGGACAACATGTAGAATCTACACGCAAATAATATATGTGGGAATTCTTCATAAAAAATAGTAAGTTTGCAAATCTATTCATTATCGTACTCATTGCGCTTGGTCTTTATTCTATTTCAGTGATTCCGCGAGAATCATCACCTGAGGTTGTCATCCCTATAGGAATAGTTACAACAGTACTGACGGGTGCGCCGGCTGCAGATATTGAGTCACTTGTCACGAATAAAATTGAACGTGGGCTTTCTTCCCTAACAAATGTAAAAAAGATAACATCAACATCACGTGAAGGTGTTTCATCAATAATTGTTGAATTCGACGCTGAGGCTGACATTGATACATCAATCACCGACCTTAAAGACACTCTTGATTCAATTGAGCGCGATCTGCCAAGTGACGTGACCGGTCCATTTGTTTCAAAAGTTGATTTCGTCAATCAGCCGATTTTATCTATTTCTTTCTCTGGAGATCTTGATGATCGTAATTTCATAACACTTTCAGATAATATCGAAGATGAGATCGAGTCAGTATCAGGAGTATCGCGGGTAGTTAAGCAAGGAGTTTCAGAAAGAGAAGTTACGGTGATTGTTAATCAGACAGCTCTTGAACAGTTTTCTATTGACTTAAACAAAATTTCGAACGCCATACGAAATGCAAACACAACATTTCCAATTGGTCAGATAAAGCAAAGCGGCATTATTTACAATATTGCGTTCGAAGGTGACATAACTGACACTGCACAAATTTCAAACATAGGAATCACAACAAGAGGTGGTCAGCCTGTGTTCATTCGTGATGTTGCAACAGTAATTGACGGGACAGCACCCGTAGCATCTCTCTCCAGACTGAGCGTAAATGGGAGTCCTTCGCAGAAAGCTATTTCCTTTGATGTCTACAAACAGTCTGGCGGTGATATTACACGCATAGCAAAAGATGTTAATGGACTTATCAGAGACCTCCAGGAACCAGGTAAGCTTCTCGAAGAAATCACTGCAGTGACAAATCTCGATGCAGGAGAACAAATTGAAACAGACCTTATGAGGCTTTCGTTTTCAGGAATTCAGACAGTCTTTCTTGTGATTCTTCTCCTCATTGTAACTATAGGTTGGCGTGAGGGACTTCTGGCTGGGGCAGCAATTCCACTTTCTTTCCTCTTTGGTTTTATTGGATTATATCTCTCTGGTAATACTATAAATTTCTTAAGTCTTTTTTCACTGATTCTTGGTATTGGTATCCTCGTCGACTCTGCAATTGTTATGGTTGAAGGCATTAATCGCCGCATGAAAGATGACCTCACTATAGACAAAAAACAAGCCGCCATAGCAGCCATCAGAGAATTTTCTGCACCATTGATTTCAGGAACGCTTACTACTGTGGCAATGTTTACGGGACTCTTCATTGTCTCTGGTGTAACAGGACAATTCATTGCAAGTATCCCCTTCACGCTCATTTTCCTTCTTCTTGCTTCATTGTTCGTCTCGCTCGCAATAATCCCCCTGCTTGCATCAAGATTTTTACACAGAAAGAATACCAGCGTTTTTGAAGAAAAGCAGGTCATCTACGCACACAAACTCGAAACCTGGTATAAAGCGAAACTCGCAGGAATCATTGGACATCCGCACAAAGAGAAACGGTTTATGTGGGGCATCAGAATAGCCCTTGTACTAGTTCTCCTTCTTCCGGTCTTTGGTGTTGTTAAAGTTGTATTTTTTGAACAAAGTGATGTTGACTTTATAATCACAGAGATAGAAAAACCAGAAGGAACAACAAAAGAAACCACTGACATCGCCGTGCGTCGTGTTGAGGAGATACTTTACAGTGAACCAAATATTGAATCCTTTGTTGTTACTGTGGGAAGCGGTAGTCAATTTACGAATGGCGGTACTGGAGAAAAACTTGCAAACATTCTTATCTCCTTGAAGAAAGGCAGAGAAGAAACAAGTACCGAGATTGTTGAAAAACTTCGTACTGAGTTTACTTCCTTGCGAGACATACGAGTTTCTGTAAACCAACCAAGTGACGGCCCTCCAACTGGTGCAGATATTGTCGTAAAATTCCTTGGAAATGACCTGAACGAAATTACCCGCATAGCGAATGAATCTGTTGAAATACTCAAATCAATTGAGCACTCTGTGAACGTTGAGGCGAGCACGAACAGTAACAACACTGAGTTTGTCCTTGAGCTAGACCGAGCAAAGACAGCAGCGCTCGGACTTAATCCATTTACCATATCTCAAATCGCTCATGCTGCAGTATTTGGCACTGATGCAACCTCCCTCACCTCGCTCGCAAGTGATATTGATGTAGTTGTAAAACTTAATATAGAAAATCTAAAAGATGTCACCAGTGATACCACAAACGAGACTAACATTAATGCTCTCGGAAGAATTACAATTCCAACACAAAATGGAAATATACCACTTTCATCTCTTGTCCGTGTCTCGATGCGTGAGTCAAGTTCTGTTATAAACCATGAGGATAATAAGCGTATTGTCTCGGTGACGTCTGATGTAACCACTCTGGGAAATGTTCGTGATATACAAGCTGAAGCATTGCAACGAATAAAAAATGAAATCGCAATACCAGAAGGAGTAATAATAAGTTCAGGAGGTGGCGAAACTGATGAATCCAACAAAGCATTCCAAGAAATGTTTCTTGCATTAATTGTCGGCGTGCTTCTTATGATCGGAATTCTTGTGCTCCAATTCAACTCGTATCTCCATACTCGATATGTACTTTCTATCTTGCCTTACTCACTTATTGGAATAATGATCGGTCTTGCAATCACCAAAAACTCACTTTCATTCCCTTCCATCATGGGGTTCATTGCACTTTCTGGAATTGTCGTAAATAACTCAATCCTGCTTATTGATATGATGAATAAAATGCGGAAGGAAAACCCAGAGAAACCAATTCGTGATGTCGTGATTGATTCTGCAGGAAATCGTCTTCGACCGATCCTTCTTACGACCATTACAACAGTTATTGGTATGATTCCACTTACGTATGCTGGTGACCTTTGGGCACCGCTCGCTTACGCTGTGATGTTTGGACTTGTCTTCTCTGTTGTCATTACCCTTGTTCTTATACCAATCGTCTACGATCGAAGACCTGGTGATATTGGATAGCACACTTACACAACAAAAAAACATGGGGACGATGCGTCTCCATGTTTCTTTTTGCTAAAAGATACAATATTAAATATTTGTATGAGTATAATTAAATTATACCATCAAGCGATTCCATACCATCAATCTGAGTTATTTCAGCTACTTTTTTCCTAACACCATATGCTTCTGGAAGGTGTCCAATAAGCTCTGCTTTCTTTACTAACATCGCCTGTATTTCCATCTTTGTTTTTGAAACACCAGGGTCAATTATTTCTTTGAGTATTCCCGCTACTTCGCCTAAGATTTTTACATACTCCTCAGTACGACTAAATGGAAAAACTGTACTTCCTTCCTCTGGAGAAATAACTCGTGCAATCTGACTGAGAGCATCTCTTTCCATAGGATCGATATTAGCGATGTCCCGAGTAAATCTTTCATCAAGTAAAAGTTTTTCTGGATCCATTTTTTGTGACCCACCTGTTTCATAATTCATATCATTCAAGTTTACTATATAAATACTACTGAGCAACTAGGCAAATTATTGAACAAATAGTGTATACATAAATGTTACAATCGGGTCAATTTCAGGACCATACACAAGTGAAGCTCCTAAACTACCCGTAATTATCATAAACACCATACCAATGACAGCAAGCAAAACAGAATATTTTTGTATAAGTTTAGACAACGATACAAAAAGTTGGATTTTCGTTACTCGTGATAACCAGCCAAATTTCTTGCAATACTCAAATAAATAACTGGCAGCAATAATTGAAAATATTGTAATAGTTGCACCTGCATAGAGCGAATGTTGTTCAACAAGAGGAAGGAGATTTGCTCCAATGACTGAGTTCTCACCACTATGAATAAGTTCTTCTGCCATATCTCCTGTCGCTACCGCGAGATATATTGAGACTGTCCCTATAACGACGAGGACGGCCTTAAATTCAAAATAAAATTGTTTTCTCGTAATAATAGCCAATCTGCTTACCTCAAGGAGAAAATAAAGTGTCAAAATTCCTATCGGAAAGTGAACAAAAAGTGGATGGATGTTCATATTTCTCGAAAACAAACCTTCTAATAACTAATACGATTTAAGTATATCACTAGCCATACCATCTCGGCCATGCTGAATTGAATTACCTCTCCTACAAACAATCTCCCTTATTAAAAATATGCTAGAATAATCAATATGATAAAAAATATCGCCGTAGGTATCGTACTCATTATTATTGGTGTTGGTGCGTTCTTTTTAATTCAAAAGTCTTCTCTTCCGCCTGAGATGCCAACTTTAGAAAGTACTCCACAAACTGTTGTGCCTGAGGTAGAGACGGCTACTGAGGTTGTTGATGAAACAGTACAAGTTCCCCCAATAGATGAAACGAGAACAGTGATTGGCACCTCAGTTGAGGGTCGTGATATTACTGCGTATCACTTTGGAGTAGGAGATACAGAAATTTTGTTCGTTGGTGGCATTCATGGAGGATATGAATGGAATACCTCTCTCGTTGCGTATGAACTCATGGATTATCTTGAGGAGAATTCTGACTCTCTACCAAAAGATGTCACCGTGACTGTTATTCCTGTACTTAATCCTGATGGATTATTCAAAGTAACAGGAAGTGACGAAAAATTTAAATCTTCAGACATTACAATGACGGAGTCGCAGACAATCCCTGGTCGCTTCAATGCCAACAACGTTGACCTCAATCGTAACTTTAACTGTGACTGGCAGGAACAAGGGGTTTGGAGAAATACAAAAGTAAGTGGTGGGTCATCTGCATTTTCGGAGCCAGAGAGCCGTGCCATTAAATCGTACGTGGAGTCGCACGTACTTGATGCGGTTGTAGTTTGGTATAGTGCTGCAGGAGGTGTATTCGCATCAAACTGTCACGGTGATGTCCTTCCTCAGACACAGAAAATCACCAATCTCTATGCAAAAGCTTCTGGCTATCCAGCTCATGAAAGTTTTGACTTCTATACAGTAACTGGTGACATGGTTAACTGGCTTGCAAAAAATAATATTCCTGCAATCAGCGTTCTATTGACCTCACATACAGATACAGAATGGGATAAAAACAAAGCTGGAATCGACGCCATCCTTAAACAATACGCAGAGTAATGCAATACATTCATATTCGTCTAATCAAGGGTACTTTAATTCTCTTGCTTTTGTTCTGTCTCAGTTTTTTAACAAGTGTTGTTCTCAAAAAAGAAGCTCCAATACCAACCACGCCAGAACCCATAACAAATACTAATGTCACTGTTGCTGAAGAAATAAAAAAGCTTCGTACGGAAATAATAGGAACCTCAGTAGAAGGACGCTCCATTATGACTTACACATACGGACATGGCGATACTCAACTACTCTTTGTTGGTGGCATTCATGGAGGATATGAATGGAACAGCCAGCTTTTGGCATACCAATTTATTGACTATCTTGAAATCAACGAGAGTACTATTCCAGAAAATATTACAGTGACCATAATCCCCTCAGCAAATCCTGATGGCCTTCATGCCGTTATAGGTAAAGAAGGTCGTTTTGATGAATCCGATGCAGCTACCGAAAATACATCAGCAGGGCTCGGTAGATTTAACACGAACAACGTTGACCTCAATCGTAATTTTGACTGTAAGTGGAAACCCGAGAGTATGTGGCGTGGAAATGTCGTAAGTGCAGGCACTGCAGCATTTTCAGAACCAGAAAGTGCTGCGCTTCGTGACTTTGTAATAAAAATTAAACCATCAGCGGTCGTTTTCTGGCATAGCCAGTCAAACGCCGTGTATGCTTCTGAATGTGAAAATGGGATTCTTCCTGAAACTTATACTCTCATGAATACCTACGCGACTGCAGCAAAGTACCCTGCTGTCGATACATTTGATGCATACGAAATTACAGGAGACGCTGAAGGATGGCTTGCTTCAATAGGTATCCCGGCAATTACTGTAGAACTATCGACACACAAGAATACAGACTGGGAGAAGAATCTTGCTGGAGTCAGCGCTTTGTTTATGAAATACAAAACACCCCCTCCACTCGAGGTAGACACTTCTGATAATTTATAGAGCGAAAATGGTTACATAACGAATGCCGCTTTGCAAGAACTTCGTACTCTTACCCTAAATTAGGTTAAGTCTTATACTCCTTATTCACTGAACTTTTACTTTTTGCTTTGGACTTACATGAGATTCACCATGAACAAGACGAGGAATGTGTAGTGTAATAATTGCAACAACAGTTGCAAAGAAACCTATCATATAGAAACCAAAACCAAACGCCATTCCAATTGCTGCGGCAAACCAAAGACTTGCTGCTGTTGTCAAGTTATGGACTACAGTTCCCTTTTTCAAAATAAGCCCCGCTCCAAGAAACCCAATACCTGTCACAATCTGAGCTGCGATTCTTGAACTATGATCAGGCTCGACCTGAAGTGAAATATAAGTAAAGAGCATTGAGCCCATGATGACAAGGGTGTGCGTGCTTATACCCGCATCTTTACCCCTTGCTTCACGTTCAATGCCAATTGCCAATCCTGCAAGAAGACATAGCAAAAGATTAAAAAAAAATGTTAGTTCAGTTTGAGAAAATATACTAGCGATCATATACAAAAACTATACGGCAATGCTAGTTCTTTTCATAGTGTCGACACGTGTATAGTGCGAGAAAAATAAAGCATGATCAACTTACTCTATCTCGTCCACGTGGGCAAGATAGAGTAAGTTGAAAAATGGACTACTTAAATTTAGGATAAAGGGATATTTCAGTAAGGTGCTTGCTCTGTATTTCTTATGTATAAAATTCACACTTTTTCCGATGACTGCCACGGGGTAGTCGATTGGTATTTGTCTTGCGCAAGACAAGTCATAGAAATGTAATCAAGACGCAAACTAACAGCACTGATCTGTTTAAACAGATCAGTGCTGTTAGTTTGCTTTATTAAAGTGTGCTGTACAATTATTTGACATAAATCTGTTTATATATTATTATACAGTCACCTTAAGATTCTCGTGTAGGGCTCTGGGGTTCGAACTACGATTCGGTTTACTACCTGCACAGCCCTATAGATTAACTACATAAATGAATAATTCTTATCGACCACGTCGTGATGCGACTTTTGTTCGTACATCGCGACCGTCCAAGCCTTTTAATAATGCACATAGTTCTGGTTCTTCATCACGATCAAGTGGCCATACAGGCCCACGTGATTCTGGCACAAGAACTCGAAGTACTTCAGATCGTCGTCACTCAGACGGCGGTTCGTTTTCACGTGGCGGAGGTCATTCTCGTGATGGACAATCAAGCGCACGCCCAGGAGCGCGACGTGTTTTTACACACCAAAGACCGCAACGAAGTAGCGGAGGAGGTAGAGGTGGGCGTGTTCAAAAGACATTTGATGTCTCTCAATTTATAAATCGAAATCCTGCACCAGTTACTGAAACTGAAGTCTTTGTACCAAAGCATTCGTTTACTGAGTTTGGTCTTGATAAAAAACTAGCGTTCACTATTACTTCTTCAGGACTTATTAATCCTACACCAATTCAAGATGAGATTATTCCTCACATTCTTGACGGTAAGGATGTTATTGGTCTTGCCAATACAGGTACTGGAAAAACGGCGGCATTTCTCATACCACTTATCGATAAAACACTTCGTGAGTACTCGAGACAAACACTTATTCTCACTCCAACTCGAGAACTTGCAATTCAAATTGAAGTTGAGCTCAATAAAATTTCTAAAGGCTTTAAACTGTATTCAACAACGTGTGTTGGTGGAACAAATATCCGCCCTCAAATTTATGGCCTCAAACGAAAGAACCATTTCATCATAGGAACTCCAGGGCGTGTTATGGACTTAATTGACCGTGGAGCTCTTCGCCCAGCAGGAATTACGACTGTTGTGCTCGATGAGGCGGACAGAATGCTCGATATGGGATTTATCCACGACATGAGAAAAATACTTTCCGGTATCCGTCAGGACCGTGAGACACTCTTTTTCTCAGCTACAATGTCTGAAGACATCAAGAAACTTGTTAATGACTTTCTTAATGACCCTGTTGTTGTTTCTGTCAAAAAGCAAGATATTACTGCAAGTATCCTTCAAGATGTACTTCATTACGGGCACAGTAATAAATTTGAAACGCTCACTACCCTGCTCGGAAATCCTGAGATGAAGAGAGTTCTCATCTTTGGTGCAATGAAACACAGCGTTGAAAAACTTTCACAACAGCTTGTTGCACACGGGATTACTGCAGACTCGATACATGGCAACAAGTCTCACCCCCAAAGACAACGATCACTTAAAAAGTTCAAAGATGGTAATGCACGAGTACTCGTCGCAACTGACGTTGCAGCACGAGGTATACACGTTGATAATGTTACTCACGTAATTAATTACGATCTTCCAGCGACATACGAAGATTATATTCACCGTATTGGACGCACAGGACGTGGTAAAGAAAAAGGAAAAGCAATCACCTTTGTCCAGTCATAAAGACACTAAAAAAGGCCACACATCCGTGTGGCCTTTTTTAGTGTATAAGTAAGAATAAGCATAGACTCTTTGCTATACTGATGCACATGGAACAGTTTGATTCAAACGATGTAACTTCTCCCAAAAGCGTCTCTTTCTTATTTCACCTCAGTATGTGGTGGAGAATTTTCTATGGATTTATTCGCATAGTTCTTGGGTTTATTCTCCTCAACCACATCGGTTCATCATTTACTGATATTTTGACATCTGTCATGGCACATGAAATTGTCCAAGATCCTGCGGATGTTTTATTTCTATTTATTTATCAGCTTATTGAAAACCATTCATTTACCGTTACTTACTTTGTTTCCTGTTACCTACTTTTTTGGGGATCTATTGATATTTTTCTCTCATCACTTCTCTTAAAACACAAACTTTGGGCGTTCCCTGTAAGTATGGTACTGATAGCTCTTTTTATCGTGTACGGAATTTTCAGACTTACTCATACTCACTCTCTCGTACTTCTTAGTGTAATTATTGCTGACATAATTATTCTTTATCTTATCCATAAAGAACACTACAACCTCAAGAAATCGATCACCTAAGATACTTCCACACTTTCTGATCCTCCTGCCCATCAATCTTAAAAAGCGCAATACCGCGAAGGTTAAATTCTTTTGCGAGATCAATTTTTTGTTTCATTGCTTCAGCATCTGAATACGTTGCCATATTAAAAGTAATTGTCTCGCCACTTTTATTTGCATAAGCAAGAGCTCTGGCAGCAATAATATTGCCTTTTGGCGTGTCTTTTGGAATCTTGAAAGAGCTTGGCAGTTTTAACAAAGATGATTTAGGGATATAAGTAAAACTCATTTCTCCCGCTCTATTACGAGATGGTTTCACCTTATATTCTTTTGCAATATCAAGAATTCCGGGGACGTTCAATGCCCCAATTCTCCTGTAGTTTTTATACCAATCAGGTGCGACAGTGACAATGTAATGATGTCCATACGTAGGGACCCCAAGAAGAATTTTTTCTTTCGGTATATCTTTGAGTGCCAGCTCGACTACTTTCCGAACCCAATCAACATCAGATAATGGCATGTATGGCTGCCCTGCTTTCTCAGCATTGAGTTTAATGTCAGCTCGCCGTTGGTCGTAGGTCATAAGCTCAACTCGGTCGCAATACTTTGCAATTTCCTTGTAGTCGTTTGCGTATTCAATAACTTCTGGAATCTCTCGATAAAGTGACTCAGGAGGAGTTCGTGCTTCTACCGTACATGTTAGTAATTTTTTACCAAGCTCGCCTTTCAATTCTTTTAGAAAGAGTGAGAAATAATTAATGGTCTCAGCTTTTTTTGATTCATAATCGATATCAACGCCATTATACTTTCCTTTCTTAACCATAGCTACAATTTCTGATATGTGTGCAGCGCGCAAAACATCATCACTCAAAACAGTATGAATACTTACTCCATCGCTCCACATTACCGTTGGAACTATTTCAACTTTTTTTCTCTGTGCAGATTTTATAAAATTTTTCCATTCTTTGTCTGAAAGTCCTGCCTGATCGCGGAGCTGACCTTTAGTTGTGACCGTATATGCAAACGGAAAAACCCTATCCAAATCTCGCAAGTGTTCCTTTGCATCTTTTATACCTTCGCTGTCACGCCAATACGGAATCCATCCAGAAACTTCCAGTGATCTCTCAGTAGCTGAAACCCCTGACGGAGTCATAATAGATATGGCTACAAAAAGCGCCACAATGTAGTGTATTTTAAAATGTTTCATATTCGTCATCGTATCTGTATGGAGACGATAATTCACACTAAACCTTACAAAATAAGCCGAAAATTAACTGTTTATAAACCATAGACACTACGAATTTTCTGTTATATACTACCAGTCTCAAGGATTGGGCCTTGGGATGTTCTTAACTTATGTTATGGGGGATTCACAGATGACGAAAAAGCAGGTAGCCGGGCATAATGAGAAGCTTGCTGAAATCAAGCTCACAATATCAAAATGGCTGGCGGACAAGAAGGAACTTGGGCATGCGGTTTGTTTCGCAGAATCAGGCTTCCAAATTGTCTTTGGTTGCAAAAAGTCAAAACCGAGACATGTAAAACGTGTCCTTACCGACGTGGAAAAAAAAGAAATCCAGAGGTTTGTCAAAATGCTCTGCGATATGTTCACGTTGGTAGTCGACGAAGTCAAGAAGTTTACCAACGACTTCCGAATGAGATTCGTGTTGGTCGAAGCGTAACGAGACCAACCCCAACAGACACGGCGACCTTCCCCAAGGTCGCCTTTCTTATTATCTACCCCTGAACTATTTTTTAATGCAACTATGAAAGCTCCTTATGTCTTTGCATATACCTATCGAGCGTAATGACAAACTCAGCATGGCTCCAGACGAGAGGCGACGTTGAAAGATGTTCACCAGTATGAGGATTAATTTGTTCTGGAAGAATTCCACTCTGTGATGCTCTGTCGCGTACCCATAAAAGAATTCCATATGGTTTTTCAAGATCTTTCCGTGAACGTGCAGCTTTAATATAATACTGGGCAATCCAGAGTGTTGTGATACACCAAGCATTTGGCGGTGCTTCGAGCGATGTCCTGTAGTAGTTATCCCCCTCGTATCGCATAAATCCACCATACGAAGTTGGTACCTTGAGCTTTTCTTCGATTACATTAAGAGAATTGGCCACACGAATATCTTGGACGTCAAGAACGCCAAAATTTATGATTCCATGGAGACTACTGATATCAATGGTTGTGTCGCGAACAATCTTTCCATTATCTTGTCTCACTAGTTTAATAAAACATTTTTGTTCAACATCATATAAATACGTAAGTATTGCATGTTTTATCTTTTCTGCAGCTGTACGATACTTTTCAGCATTACTCCGTTTTCCCAGAAGTGTCGAGATTTGAGCTGCACTGTTGAGTGCTCCATATATTACTGAAGCTGAATATGTGGACGAGCCAAACTTCTCTTCCCAGAGGTCATATGAGCTTGCAGGAAGCCCTGTCTCACGATCAATATACGAACACATAAAATCAGAAGCTGGTTCGATAAAAGGATCATACAATGACTCTATAAACTCCAAGTCTTTTACCTGTTCATAGTGTTTTAAAAGCATATACACAGGCAGAGCTGTTTCATCCTCTTGGATTGGTAGCTCATACATCCCGTCGCGAACCCATGGGTGCCACGAACTTCCGAGAACTCCATCGACTCTATATTTATGCATAAGGTATCCATCGCCTTCGAGAAGTTTTGCTATGAAAGCGTAAAAGCTCTTTGCTGTATCGAAATAGCCAGCACGATCAAGTGCATGTGCACTAATAGCTGCGTCTCGTGGCCATACGTAACTATAGGTATCTCGCCCCTGATTAAGAACATCGGAATCTGAAGAGGCAATAATTCCTCCTCGATTATCTGCATGCATACGAATAACCAGAAGTGCGCGATAGTATAAAAATTTAAGAGCCGGCTCAACACTTGAAAAATCTTTGGACTCTTTATGTGTCCATGCGTGCCAATAATTTCGAGCAGACACCATGAGTCGTTCCGGAGTTTCACTCAGTACAGTGTGATGAAGGGACTGTGCCTCAGCTATTGTTCTTCCTGCAGTAATCCAATAATAAACTGGCACGGACGCACCTCCATCAATCGCATGAGTAATACCTATAACTGAATCGACCGAACCGTGTTCAATTGGGTTCATTGAAAGTTCACCGTCCTCTGCATCAGTATAGGTTCCCTCCTTTCCTTCAATACCAAAAAGCCCAATACTATAACGTTCAAAAGATTTGTCGTTGCAGAGTGCATGAACAAGAAATGCCTCATGTCCCTTGTAGTGTATTACCGAGCCAACTCGTGGATCGTAAAACGCAGTGTCGCCACGACGTGATTCAGAAATACGAAATTCTTGCCCAAAAAATATTTTAACTGTTCGTGTCTCATTTCTTTCACTTGTAACAAGTATCTTTCGTAAAAAAAGATCCCGTTCATTGTGAACAATGCTAGTTATATTGAGTGAAATTCCAAGCTCATTGTTTCGCGCTGTTATAACATCAAGAATACTATCTTGATCTGGTGTTGTCGTTACTTCCCACGAATCATGAGAAAGCCACCTCAATGTTCCATCAATCCAAATACCAATTCGATGAACATATGATCCACTGGCACCACTAACATGATTTGAGTGTCCAGCATACGGAAAATAAAAATCACGCACCTGACCACGAGAGTCAATGCCTACTAACAGGTTTCCATTTCCAACAGTAATAGCGCGTGACATACGACTAAATATCGTAAATCTTGAGTCGAGTTACGACAACGGTTCGAGCTGCACTTTGTTTCTTTACTTTTCTAAGACTTGCAGCGAGCTCAGTATCACCAAGGACAAATTCAACCCAGTCAGCAAAATCATTTTTTTCGGACGTTACATGATTTCCAAAAACTGCCTCATCCATCGTGTCAAAAAGACTTTTAAGTTCAACAAGGTTCGAGACAATTGTGCCATCAGTTGTCCAAAAACATTGCTCACCTCCAGCACAAACGAGAACACGTTTTGCTTTTTTGAGGTTTCTTTTTGTTGCTGCTTTCTGTACTACCGCCTTTTTTGCTACTGTTCCACTTTTTCCCTTCACTGCTTTTTTAATTGTTGTCATAAGAACATAATGAACTGTTAAGACGGTTGGGCACCCAGCCGTCGTTTAATAAATGGTAACCGGCCAAGCAGTCGCATAATCCATGCAACAAATCTTACCCAAAGACCTTTTGGTTTTGGTGGCTTGAATACCTCCTCCTCTCGCAACATTTCCGTCACCCTTAATTGTAAATCACTCATGGCATTCATGAAAGCGATATACGCATCATATGGGGATTCGTACGGACTAAAGTACGCATGAACATCACCATCATTAGACCACTTAGTACACATGTAGTAGAAATGGTCAGACGTTTGAAGCCTTCTCCAGATTTCAATGAGATCTGAGTTTTTTGTTTTCATGACTTCATCCTCCATTCGATAGATGGATGCTATTGCATCTTTTTGAATATCGTTCCCTGTCCATGCAGTAAGATCACGGTCTGTATCAGCCCATGTAAGTATATGTGGGACATCTATTTCTCCTACTGATGGATATGAAAGAATAGTTTCAGTTGGTGTTTTAAAACTGGTATCACCATGTTGTAGTAATGCTGACGGAAGAGCTCGGAGAAAGTCAAAAATACCCGTATCTTCCCATTGGTGCTCACCAAAGGTTTCAAAGTCCATAAAAAGATTAATCGTGTGCCCGTCGCCATGGTGTGCATGTATCCATTTTGCGTAAGTCGACACGTCAAGTGGCCAACTTCCCCACCCTTGGTTACCAAATCGAAACGCAATATCATCAGAAAGTTTGTAATTCTTTAAAAGCACCTTGATGCGCGAACATCCTTTTGGTTGGTATACATAGTTGGGACTCCTCCATCCAAGAACGGGGTCCCACCCCTCAGCCATAATCCCGAGGTAGCCATTTTCCTCGCACCAGACAGCCAGATCGTTCGTATATGAAAGCTCTGTATTTCGAAATACCTTCGGTTTTACACCAAACAAATCAAAGATCTTCTTTTGATGGTGCGCCACTTGTCGCTCAAATTCTGGACGTGAATAAAAGAATGCGAGTGAATGGTAATAGGTGTCTGCAAGAATTTCTACACGTCCTGTTGCAACGAGTTTTTGAAAAGCCACGAGCACTTCAGGTGCATATAATTCAAATTGATCAAGTACAGTTCCGGAAAAAGAAAGTGAGAATCGAAATTCAGGATGCTGGTTCAACAATTCATACAATATTGCTGTCGTAGGAAGGTATGACTTTTCAGCAACCTTCCGAAGTATTTTTCCATTATTGAGATCAGTATCATCGCTCGCATTAAAATATTCATTATCGTGACCTATATCAAAAATACTATATCGCTTAATGCGGTGTGGCTGGTGAACGTGAAAATATGGGCATACAGTAAGCATATGTAATATGTTATATCTCTCGCCTGAACAAAGCTAGTAATTTATAATACAGATCTATGACCTTTCGTGCCGCGCGATTCCAGGTGAGTTTCAAAACCTCTTTCTGCCCCTCCTGAACTAGTTGCTTATTCATCGTCTCGTATCGCAAAACGGCAATAATTTTGTTTGCCATTTCATCAATATCCCAGAAATCTACTTTGAGCACATGCGTAAGGACCTCGGCAACACCTGACTGCTTTGAGATCAAAGCTGGAGTCCCTTGCTGAATAGCTTCAAGTGGAACGAGTCCGAAAGGTTCAGAAACTGACGGCATAACCAAAAGATCTGCACTCTGATACATTCGATCGCGCTCATCTTCCCATAAAGCACCTGCAAAAATTACATTTTTTGACAATCCTAGAGCACCCACGAGATGCATTATTTCATGTTCCATATCACCCCACCCTGAAATAACAAATATGATGTTTGGATCATGGTCAACAACTTTTCGTGCTGCACGGATAAAATAATCAACACCTTTCTGGATTGTAATGCGACCATGATAAAAAACAATTTTTTTTCCCTGAGCCTTCAATTCTGCAAGAGCTGGAGCAAATAATTTGACTTCTTGTGGTTTAATCCCATTATGGACGACTTCTATCTTTTCTGGATTGATATTATATCGATTCACAATAATGTTTCGAGTGTAGTTGCTTATGGCAACGATAGAATCTGCGTCATTAAAAGCCCTCCTTTCTATCTCATACACATAAGGGTCTACAAATTCACTCGCAGCTTGATCAAATGACGTCGCATGAACATGGAGAACAAGGGGTTTTCCACTTGCAAGCTTTGCCTTCTGGCCTGCTAAGTACGATGTCCAGTCGTGTGCATGAATGAGATCAAAATTCTCAGTTTGAGCAATTGCATACGCAGCGTCAGCATATCGACACACCTCCTCAAGAATCGTTCGTGAAAAACGAACCCGTGTACCATCTGCCAGAAACATCTCAATAAATGAGTGTGCGCTCTGATATGGAACAAGTACCGAATCAACACGATAAACAGAACGAGGTGCATTGTGTGCGAAATCAGCAAAAAGAAATTGATTGTTACCTATCGTGGTCTGCTTCCTTGGGAGCACAAAAATAACCTCAATGCCTTCGCTGTTGAGTTCTTCAGTTAGACCATGGCACGCTACACCAAGCCCTCCGTTTCTCATTGGTGGATAATCCCACCCAAATGTCAAAATTCGCATGTACGACAAAGCTGTACTTCTTGAATCAAACTGCGACGACAGATGACACTACAGTATCAGTACAGACTACACCATATTAACACGAGCATTACATTTTTTTCATGAGTAAAAATGCGTCTGAGGTGCATAAGTCACACTGTTTTTCAAAAAATGGTATAACGGTAAGATTATGATATTTTTCCCGAAAAAAAAACAATACCGACCCTATGTAACAATAGAAAAACTGGTCGGTGAGACGCCACTTATCTCTTTGGAAAAACTTCGGAAAAACCTCTCTATTCCCTCAAACGTTCCACTTGCGTATGCTGGAAGACTCGACCCTATGGCATCTGGAAAACTTCTCATTCTTATGGGAGATGAGTGTAAAGTTCAAGAAAAATATCACTCATTCGATAAGGAATACCAGGTTGAAATTCTACTTGGAACTTCGTCTGATACTGGAGACGTTCTCGGACTTCTTTCTTCTTGTGAACAAAAATTTGTGCGTGAGAAAGATGTCTGCGAAATACTAGACTCCACCACAGGAACCATCGACCTTCCCTACCCTCACTTTTCATCAAAGACGGTGCGAGGAAAACCACTTCATACATGGACACTTGAAGGAAGGCTGAGTGAGATTGAGATTCCCATTAAAACCTCAATGCTACACAAACTTACTTTGGATGGAATACGTAAAATATCCAAAGAAGAAATTTTGGAGACGGTACGAAAAAAGATAGAGACTATCCCTGCAGTGACAGATGAACGAAAAGCACTTGGGGCTGACTTCAGGCGTGATGCTGTTCGAAAGTCGTGGGACACATTTGCATCGCGAAACGAGCTTTCATTTCAAATACTTTCTTTCACGTGCATAGCCTCATCAGGTACATATATGAGGTCGCTTGCTGGACTTATTGCAAAAGAACTAGGAACGTGTGGTTTGGCTTACTCTATTCATCGCACAAAAATTGGATCCTATATCCCTATATTTAAAGACATAGGTTTTTGGTTAAGGACTTTTTGAGATACACGGAGTGGTTGAGTTTTTTCTTTAATAACTATAATATTACTCAAATGAAAAAAATCACTATTATTTTTATTATTCTAGTCATTCTTGGAATCTGTTCATATTTCACTCACCAATACTATCTTGGAGTCATTGGTGGAATACCAGAACTTCCAGTTATTACACCCGCTGCTCCATCAGCTAGTCCTGAATGGATAAAAAATATGAAGAATACTTTTCATCTAGAAATATTAAGTGTCTCAATGCCCACCATTTCATTTTCATATGCCAATATGCCACCATCTGGTGTAAATGTTATTCGGGAAGAAACAGGTGAAGTAGTTTGGCGTCAGAAACTTACTGACACTGAAGGATTATCTGGAAGGACTACTGTCACACTCCCAAATGGAATTGTAAATTCAGCAGAATACGCCGGTCGATACTTTTTGCAAGCTTTCGGATCAAGTAATGAAATTTATGCAACGAGCACAGCATTCTATGTTGGCAAAAATACATCAAATTCACAATTGAGTGTACAAGCAAAGGCGGAGCCGAATAATATTCATGAGAAAGAAATTATTACCATCTCGTGGTCTTCTACTGACGCCATCGGATGCTATCTGGACACAGCACGAGGAAAGGGAGACGACCTTGCTCCATCTGGGTCTGTTGAAACCCCCATTTATGGCGCGTTCCTCCCATTAAAAATAGTTTGTCATGACGAAAAAGACAATGTAGCTAGTGCTGAAATAGATTTAACAATCAAATGATACTGCGCATTGACGAAAATGGCTATTTTTGGTAATATCTTCGAGCTATGTCACAAGATAAACTCATAAAACTCGTTTCTGTCGGCGATTCAAAAGGTGTCGGAAAAGGTCATACTTACTACACACGAAAGAATAAGAAGAAACACGCTGATAAGAAATTTGAGTTTAAGAAATTCAATCCTGTAGCTCAGAAACACACCCTTTATAAAGAAAAGAAATAACAAAAAACCGGACACTTGTCCGGTTTTTTGTTATTTAGTATCGCGTGACGCGTCATACTTCCCCAATTGCGCCAAAGCATTCATTTTAACTCTATACAAAAGAGCCTTTTGAGCTAGAGAAACATTTTCTGATTTTCCCTGCCATGCAAGGAGAAATGGTTCTTGAATCGCCCGTGAATACGAAAATGTAATCGGCCACGGCTGCTTTCCAAAACTTGCAATCGCTTGAAGATTTTCTGTTGCCCGTTTCGCAGCCTGTCCACCTGACAAAAAGACAATGCCACCAACATCCCGCGGAACTGAAAGTTTAAATGTACGAAGTGTTGCGCTTGCAACTTCGTCCGCAGTTGATTGTTGAGGATTTGTATCGCCAGCAAGTACCATGCTCGACTTAAGAATCAAACCTTTAAGATCTACACGATATTTTTTCAATGTTGAAAAAAGAATATTAAGCGTCCTCGTTGTAACCTCTTCAGCTTCTTCAAGAGTGTGCGAACCAGGAAACATTACTTCAGGCTCAACAATTGGAACAATCCCATTTGCCTGCGCAATGAGTGCATACTCTACCATGTGTACTGCATTAAGCTCAAGACATTCATTCGTAGGAATCCCCTCACCAATATTCACCACGGCTCGCCATTTCGCAAAACGCGCACCAATTTTATAATATTCTTTAAAACGTTCGTCGAGTCCATCAAGTCCTTGCGTCACTACTTCACCTTCAAATTGATCCAATTGCCTGACTCCCCCATCAACCTTAATCCCAGGCACCATACCTCGAGCAATCAGAACGTCTACAAAAGGAACACCCTGGTCGGTTGATTCCCTGATTGTTGAATCATAGAGAATGATTCCTGAAAGAAACTCCTCAATTCCCGGTGCGGTAAAGAGCATTTCTCTAAAATCTTGTCGGTTGCCACTCTGGTTTGGGAGATTCGCAAGTGCAAGTCGCTTCCCTGCCGTCCCGTCACTTTCATCTGCTGCGAGAATCCCCTTCCCGTCCAACATGAGCTGTGAGACTGTTTTATATAACTCAGTATTATTTTGCATAGTACAAAAAGTGTACCACGGTATAAGCACACCTTCAGTATCAGTATGCACATATCAAACGAGCACGCGATCTCACGAACTTATCTATGCACGAATTCTCCATCCAATTTTGAAGAGGTGAACAACAAGCAAGGTGAGTGTTGACAATATTCCAAAAATAATAACCAGTCCGAGTATCGCATTTGCCTCATGGACTCCGGTCATTGAGCTGCGTAATCCATCAACAAAGTAAAAAAATGGATTTGCTCGAGTAATGGTTTGCGCAAGTGGAGGAAGCATCGTGATTGAGTAAAATATTCCGCCTAAGTATGTAAGTGGGGTGATAAAAAATGTATTGAGGATCGAAAGTTGTTCAAATCCTTGTGCCCACAATGCAACAAGAATACCCAACAGCGAAAATATTCCCGATACCGCAACGATGTAAAAAATAAATAATAATGGTTGCTCCAAAGAAACAGCTCCAAAGAGAGTTCCCACACACACAATGAGAATGGCAACAATAACTGCTCGAATCACCGATCCGAGCATAAATCCGAATATCATTTCGATGTATGAAAATGGGGCTATGAGAATTTCATCAATACTCTTCATGAATCGCGCAAAGTAGAGTGAGCTTGAACTGCTACTAAAAGAGACGTTGATAATCGAGAGCATAAGAATCCCTGGAAACACAAACGTAATGTATGGGACACCAGCAACATCACTAATTCGTGTCCCGATAACGTGACCAAAGATAAAAATATAAAGTGCAGCAGAGACTACGGGAGAAATAAGTGTCTGCACAATAACACGCATCGTGCGTTCTACTTCTCGTCGTATCATCGTATATACGCCAATCCAATTAATCATATATGAAATTTAATACGTTGCTCCTTGAGTAATTTCTAAATATTTTTTTTCGAGCGATGAACCATCTCGAATAAATTCGTCTTTTGTTCCCTCGGCGACAATTATGCCGTTATTGATGATTGCGATATTATTGCAGAGCGCCTCAACTTCTTCTAGGTAATGAGAGGTAAGGATAATGGTGGTCCCTGCTTTATTAAGTTCACGCAGATACTCCCACAGGTCATGTCGCTGTCTCACATCAATTCCTGCCGTCGGTTCATCGAGGATCAAAAGCTTCGGTGCGTGGATAAGTGCCCGTGCCAAGATAAGTCGCCGTTTCAAACCACCTGAAAGTTCTTTGAATTTTTTATTACGGTGTTCATAGAGTTCAAAACGTTTAAGGAGTATCTCAATTCTTTCCTCCCGAATAGATTTTGGGATTCCATAGTAGCCACCCATATAATCAAGGAGATCAGAGCTTGTTGCAAAGATATCAACATTAAACTCCTGTGGCGAAAGTCCAATTTTTTTTCGTGCCTCCTTGTACTCTCCTACAACGTCAATACCATCAACGAAGATCCTACCAGAGGTAATCGTCCCAATACCAGTGATGCAATGAATCGTACTAGACTTGCCTGCTCCATTTGGACCAAGGAGACCAAAAAAACTCCCTCGTCTAATAGAGAGATTGAGGTTATCTACAGCAATTTTTTTACCATATTTCTTGGTAAGTGAATCAATAAATAAAATATCGTCATTCATAGATACTTGAGTATACTATATAAAGCGAGTATCTTTAAGAAATGACACAAGATGAGACATGGCTACTGAAGGAGAAATACAATGGTAAAATTGTGGAGGAATATAATACTGATTGTGCAAGACTAAAAAATGGCGAGCCTCTTGCCTACCTTATCGGACATATCCCGTTCATTAATACCACCATATATCTCGATTCTCACCCTCTCATCCCTCGTACTGAGACAGAGTACTGGGTACAAAATGTAGTGGATGAAATCTCTGACCGAGGCCTTGCCTCGGTCAGAGTACTTGATCTTTGTGCAGGTTCTGGATGCATTGGTATTGCGGTCTTGAATAATATCGCTGATTCGCATGTCGATTTCGTAGAAATTGATACTGATCACCATGCAACCATCAAAGATAATGTTCTTAAGAACAATATAGACCAAACTCGTGCTAGAGTTTTTGGTGGAAATCTATTTGAAAACATCACAGACACATACGATTACATCCTCACGAATCCACCCTACATAGATCCAAAACTTGACCGGACAACATCCAGTGTTTCAGAAAACGAGCCGGCTCTTGCACTCTATGGAGGAAAAGATGGAGTATCTATCATCTCTTTAATCATAGAGAGAGCAGATAAGTTCCTAAAGAAATCTGGAGTACTTTTCATTGAACATGAACCAGAACAGGTAGAGACTATACATACCCTTGCTGCAAAAAAAGGTTTTTTTACCAAAACTGCGACTGATCAATTCGGGACAAAACGGTTCACACGACTCACTCGCACAGACAGTCTTTCCATGTAAGAATAGATGCAATGCAATCAAATATCTCAGATTTACTATACTCAGGAATGCAAGGACTTTTTTACTTTTTGCTCCTTGCCTTTACCATCCATACACTTTTCCTTGCGTATCACTGGTTTGCATACGGAAATAGTAAACAAGTTTCACTTGTCGCACTTGCAACATACCTCAGTGGTGGTGCCATTTTATTACTCACCTATTCCTTTGCACTCTCAATACTTTAAAATTATTTATGCTTACCGAAAAAATACAACTTGAGACAAATGAGAAAATCCTTATTCAGGTAAGAAAACATTGGTTCATACTTCTTGTTCAGTTACTTTCTGTTCTTTTTATTTCAGTTATCCCTTTTGTTCTTTATTTCACGCTGTTAGCAACAGCAGAGACACTATCATCATTTTTGTTGGAATATGTACCAGTTTTTGTAACCCTTGGCACAGCATGGCTACTTGTTATGTGGATGGCCCTCTTTAATGTGTGGACGAATTACTATCTTGATGTCTGGACCATAACGACAAAACGACTTATTGCCGTAGATCAACGCGGGCTCTTCTATAGAAATACTGGAAGTTTTAGACTTGAACGCTTACAGGATATTAATATTTCTATACGTGGCATTATCGCAACATTCCTCAACTTCGGAGATCTTGAGGCTCAAACAGCAAGCGAAGACCGTGAGTTTGTTGCCCGAAACATTCCACACCCTCGAGAGCTCAAGGCATTAATTCTTGACGCAACAGACAAGACGACTTATGGGGCTATTCCTGATAAGTTTGACGGAACGGAAGTTTAGACCTAAATTCCATATTGAGGTACAATCAATTTATCTATGGCAAAAAAACTAGCAACAGAAGCCTATAAAGGCACTCGTGATTTTTATCCTAAAGATATGGCGATCCAGCGCTATATTTTTGATACGTGGGCAAAAACTGCCGAATCGTTCGGATTTGAGCGATATGACGCATCAATTCTTGAGCCGTCAGACCTTTACAAAAGTAAAGGTGCAGAAAATGAAGAAATGGTAAATGAACAAACATATACGTTTATCGACCGAGGTGACCGCGAGGTTACGCTTCGTCCCGAAATGACCCCAACTGTTGCCCGCATGATCGCTGCAAGACGCAGAGACCTCAACTTCCCTGTTAGATGGTACTCAATTCCAAATCTTTTTCGTTATGAACGCCCGCAACGAGGTCGCCTTCGCGAACACTGGCAGCTAAATTGCGACATGTTCGGTATTGATGATATTGCTGCTGATGTAGAGATTATTTCACTTGCATATAATGTACTCAAAGAATTTGGCGCAGAGGATGAAGATTTTGAGATTCGTATTAATAGTCGAGCTTGGCTAACTGAAAAACTTAAGTCATACGATTTGGATGAAAACCAAATGAAACACATGATTCAGCTCATTGACAAAAAAGATAAAATAAAAGATTTCGAAAAAGAGTCCGAGATTATTACTGGACAAAAAATTGATTTCGAAATTACGGAAGCTCCTAAAGAAAGGAGTATCAAGAGTATTATTGATGCACTTAACTTAATTGGAATTACAAATATAAAATTCTCACCAACTATTGTTCGTGGATTTAATTACTACACTGGCACAGTATTTGAAATCTTTGATACTAACCCAAAGAATAACCGCTCACTTATTGGCGGCGGACGATATGACAATCTTACTGAACTTTTTGGTGGTGACGCTGTTACAGGAATAGGGTTCGGAATGGGTGACGTTACTATGCGAGACTTTCTTGAGACGCACAAACTATTACCGAAGGATCTTCATGTAACAGCTCCACGTCTTTCTATACTTCCTATGGGAAAAGACCTAAATATTGCATGTGAAAAGATAGCTCACACATTCCGCACTACTGGTGTCACTGTTTCTGTTGACCTGAGTGATAAAAAAATTGGAAAGAAAATTTCATCAGCAGATGACGCAGGTGTCCAATATGTCCTTGTGGTTGGTGAAGATGAACTTTCAAGTCAAAACTTTACGTTAAAGGAACTTGCAACCAAGGAAGAAACTGCCGGTCAACTTGATGACCTTATTAAACACCTTGCATAATGCATTACGTCGTATTTGATTTAGAGACACAAAATACTTTTGCTGATGCAGGGAGTAATAATCCTGCTGATTTAGATATTTCCGTTGGCTGTGTCTATGACTCAATCACCGATACATATACAACAGTTGCACATGATGAACTCCATAAACTATGGCCAATTCTTGAAGAGGCAGAAGTTCTTGTTGGATATAATAGTAATCATTTTGACATCCCTCTTCTTAATAAATATTACCCCGGCGACCTTACACACATTAAAAGCATTGACCTTCTCGAAGATATCCGTATTTCGCTTGGCCGTAGGGTTCGTCTTGATTCAGTCGCTCAAGCAACAATCGGTTCAAAAAAAAGTGCCAACGGCCTTCAAGCAATCAAATGGTGGCGAGAGGGTGATATTGAATCTATCAAGAAGTATTGTAAGCAAGATGTTAAGGTGACGAAAGAAATTTTTGAATATGCACTCCTTAACAACAAAGTTTTATTTAAAGATGGTCACAAAAAACGCGAAATCCCTCTTGATACTTCTCTCTGGGTTCCTCACGAGAATCACAGAATGACGTTTTCATTGCCGTTCTAGCGAACTCTTGTGTTATTTATTATTTATGGTATAATATAATACTACCTTCTCACCAAGGAGTACAGCATGTGGACGTTAGTTATTTTTATTGAAGTGCGGAACTTCAATAGTTCGAGTTCGACCGCATTGAGTTCCATCGGATCAACGATGGTTCCAGGCTTTACATCGAAAAAGAATGCGGTCGACGCAGGAAATGTTGCAGCAATGGAATTGCGCAACGAGAGGACGATTTGCAGCTTCACAACATTCGAAGTGAAGTGAATGCATGAAGAAAAACACAAACGGCCAGATTCGTCTGGCCGCTTTTTTATATTATAACAATCAAACAGTCCCCCATTAATTCAACGTTGGTTAAAGTATCTTTTATATACATCTAGCCAAAAAAGGCCACAAAAAGAACAAAGGCAGCAAGAATAATTCGATACCATATGAAAGGCCAGAGTGAATGGTTTTTGATATACGTGATCATAAAATGAATCGCACAAAGACCAACGACAAATGCGGTAAGTGCCCCAACACCTATAGGGAGCCAAATAATTTCTGAATTCGAAGTAATGAGTTCAAAAATCTTTTTTAGACCTCCACCGAGAATCACCGGAACCGCGAGCAAGAAAGAAAATCGTGCTGCCTCACTTCGATTAAGGCCGAGGATCATCCCTCCAGCAATCGTTACTCCAGAACGAGACATCCCGGGAATGAGTGCTAAAATCTGAAACATTCCAATTTTTAATCCTGTCTTAACATTAATCTCTCCTGTATGAAAATTATTTTCGTACAGATACTCTGCATACATAAAAAAAAGAGAGCCAACAACAAGCACAATCGCAACCATAACAGGATTTCTAAAAGCGTCGTTCATGTACGATTCCAAAAGAACCCCAACAATAACTGCGGGGACAGTACCTATAGCAAGAGCCTTAACGACAATCAAATCTTTTTCGTTGACGGGGAGCCTTCCGAGCTTTCGGAGAACTGTTTGCACGAGAATGTACAATTCATCAAAAAAATACACAATGACGGCGAGAGCAGTTGCGAGATGTAAAACAGCATCAAAAGCAAGCGAAGATGAGTCTTCAACACCCAGAACTGTATGGAGAAGGACTAAGTGGCCAGTTGATGAAACGGGTAAGAATTCTGTAATACCCTGTACAAAACCAAGCAGAGTTGCTGATATAATATCCATACTGAGATTATATCATGGGTCAAAACATAACTATGATATACTTGGTATCAATTACAAAGTTAACACGGTACTGGTTGAAATTATCGGTCAGTACTTACACCATAATATAATCATGCAACCAGAAGACAACAGCACACACACCTCACAAGGAGACCAGATATCCTCTCGAGAAAAACAAAGTAATAATAATTCACTTGGCGTACCTATAGCTATTGTTATTGCTGCTGTGCTAATCGCTGGTGCAATTATGTATTCAGGAAAACAAAACACACCTACTCCAAAAGCAGGTGTACTAGATACTGCTCAGGAAACACCAGAAATTGAAATCGCTCCAGTAACTGAAAAAGACCACATCCAAGGTAACCCAAATGCACCGATTATGATTGTGGAATATTCTGATTTTGAGTGTCCGTTCTGTAAAAACTTCCACGAGACAATGACAAAGATCATTGCTGAATACGGGAAAGGAGGCAAGGTTGCGTGGGTATACCGACAATTCCCTCTCGAACAACTCCATCCGAATGCACCTAAAATTGCTGCCGCTTCAGAATGTGTCGCTAATCTCGGTGGGAATGATGCTTTTTGGAAATTTAGTGACTCCATCTTCGATGGGCGAGGCCTCAATGAACTCACCAATATGGCGAAACTCCCTGATTATGCCGAAGAAGCAGGTGTCAGTAAGGATTCATTCTCAACATGTGTCGCAGACGGGACATATACAGAAACCGTTAAAACAGCTGTTGCAGATGCTTTAAAAACTGGTGCTCGAGGGACACCCTATTCGATTCTCATGATTGGTGATCAAAAAGGTTTGATCAATGGTGCTCAGCCATATGATGTAGTGAAAAAAATGATCGAAACAGTTTTAACGCAAATTGAAGCCTAATCTACGACGAAATTCGTTTTTGAAGCTCTTCAGCGAGAAAACAGTAGTCAGACTTTTCTGGATTACACGGCACGTTTGAAAACGTGCCGTGTTTTATTTCACCAACAACACGAATGATTATTGCCTTTAGTTCCTCTATCTCTTCATCAGTAATCATGTAAGTTTCTTCATGAATTCTTCCCTTCTCATCTGCTTCCACAAACGAAAGGACTCCTTCTTTTGTCTTGAGTCGGTCATCATCCATACAAGAGAGAATAAGCGCATAGAAAACGAGTTGGCGTTTGTAGTCGCCAGTCGAGTCTTTTGTGGTACCTTCTATATATCCTCGAGTTTTTGGCTTCCCTGACTTATAGTCGACAACACGAATAAGTTTTCCGTCCTTTCCAAAATCAAGCCTATCTAAATGTCCTGTCAGGAGCACTTCAGGAAAATCACTGTCTCCTGTCTTAAGTACTGTCTGAATTTTGTACTCTTCCTTAGTCTCATGGGGTAAGTTAACTGAAACATATGCAAGATAATGTGTAAGTGCAGAATAAGCTCGTTCATGAAGACGAGCATACTCATGAGGTGTCACTGGCAGCTTCTCAAGCTCTCGTTCAAGGTAGGTTTTGAGCACAGATGCACTCGGAAGCTCGTTACTCTCTCTTCGATGCTTCATGACACTTCGCAAGGTATCGTGGAGGGTCGTCCCAAACTGTGCACTCTCCGGCTGTATTTCTGGAATGCGGAGAACATTACGATAAATATAATTCCACGGATCACGGAGATAGTTATTAAGTGCGGTCGCAGAAAGTCCTCGTTCACGCAATATTTCAGCAAATAACTCACTGTCAATTGCGAACTGGCAACCGGGCGCGGCAAAAATATTTTGAGCGTCAAACTCATCCTCAAAAGAACTTGTGTCTACTTGTGTAATCACCCCTTCACCAAGACCTTCGACAAGTCGTGTCATGAGGAATGTGCGACCTTCAGTATTTGTCTCAGAATTACTCAAGTACAAACCGACTTTTGCTCGTGTAAGAGCCACGTAAAGCAATTTCCGCTCATCATCCTCTTTATTAAACTGGTCTGGATTAAGGTGTGTGGTTATTGGAATAGTAAAAAAACTTTTATGAACTTTCCCTCCCCATCGTGAATCGGTAAGGTGTGGAATAAGCACATGGAGGAATTCTAAACCTTTCGCTTTATGTGCCGTCATGACACGCACCGCATGTCGTCGCATATTGATATACGGTGCATTGAGTGCTAATCCATGTGTAATGCGTGTTGTAAATATCTCATCGACACTACGAAGTGTTGTTATTTCATCATGCCGAACCATTTCTTCGACCTCATCGTAAAGTCTACGAATAACACGGCCTCCCTCGTATGGATATGCAGTAATAACGTAGTCAAGGAAACCAGTCTCGGTAAGAAGGTACTCCAATACACGATGTGGGGACTCTGCATCCATTCCTTTGCGAGCCTCACGAAGGATTTTTGGAATTTTCATGACGGCACCAACATCACTCACGCCAAGGGATTCAAGGTACTCACCATCCTCTACAATCTGTGACAGTGTACGCGCATATGATCTTCCTCCAACGAGGCGAACAAGGTCGTTTGCTGAAATGGCAGCATATCCGCTATGTAAAATTTCAAAAAGATGTCGCTCATTAGCTGGAGATACAACTGCTGAAATTAATGCTCGAATACTTGTCGTTATTGGATGAGAAAGAATATCACCATCAGCTGATGCTTCGGCCTCAATCCCATTTTTTCGTAAGAGTGCAGTGAGTTCCTCAACCTCTCTGTTTGTACGAAGTATGACTGCGATTTCTTCCAATGGGGTATCTTGTTCAATGAGCTTTTTTACTTGTTGTGTAACATATTCATGCTCTACTGCTTCATGACTAAACTGTCGTTTTTCAATTATTGCTTTACCTGAGGTAGCTGCCTGAAGCGGGACACGAAGTTCATCAGCAGGTCCTGTCTCGACAGTAATAAGTTCTTGCGAAAGATCCAGAATTTCCTGTTTCGAGCGGTAATTTGTTGTCAGTATAATAGTTTTTGCATATGGAAACTTCTCCTCAAAATAAAGGAAATTTTCAAGCGAGGCGCCTTGGAATCGATAGATAGACTGCTTCTCATCACCGACGACAAATATATTCGGCCGCTCGTGGTACGAGGCAAGCAACTCAAGAATTCTATTCTGACTTCCATTCACATCTTGGTGCTCGTCCGCAAGAATATACTGGTATTGCTCTTGTAACTGTCTGAGCATATCTTCATTATTTTCAAGTGCGTGCACCGTCTCAAAAATCATGTCGTCGAAGTCAAAGTGCCGTTCTGTTTTTAAAGCTGCTTCGTATGCACGGTAAACGAAGAGGAGTTCACGATTTTTTGAGACTCGTTTTTCTAAATCTATGTACTCACCCCGAACCTTCCCTTTATGCGCACCTTTCTCATGAATTTTTTGTGTTGCATTTAGAGTCTCTTGTTGCTTCTCAATGATCTCCAAGAATCGATTAGGAGTAATATTCTCACGTTTCATAAGTGACAAAGCACTCAAGATTGGCTGAATATAAAATTGTATATTTCCACTTGGACGGAGTAACTTAATATCCGGCGTTTCAAGTATCGTTTCAAGAAGGTTAATTTTCTCGATATCCGTAATAGGGCGCCCACCTACCGCACGCTCATAGGCATCAGGGTACGTACGAATACACTCCCCTGCAAATTCATGGAATGTACGGATAGCAACGCGGTAGGCGGGCGCCCCAATGTAACTTGCAAGTCGTTCTTTCATCGCTTTCGCTCCTGATTCAGTAAAAGTAAGTGCAAGGATATTTTCTGGTTTTGTATCGGTATTTTCTAGAATATGAGCAATGCGAAGTGTGAGAATTTGAGTCTTCCCCGTCCCCGGTCCCGCAATAACCATTACAGGCCCCTCAATAGTGTCTACAGCTTCTTTCTGCTCAGGATTCAGGCGAGTATACACTTCTTTGTAAGGAGTTTGATTCATAGCTTTTATTATACAACCTCATCGGTAAGTCTGGAAATCTTCCCATAATATCTATAGTTTCTGTAGATATTATGGGAATATGTGACCAAGTTCGATTTCTGTTTATTTCCACAACCACCCGAATGAAATTAATAATCGTACCAAAAATCTCGCATGAAGCTAAATACACATTCGCAAAATATTGGTTCTGCTTAAGGTCGTTGTATATCATTTTCCCACCTCCACCCACAACCAGATAATCAACGGAAGTTACTCCAGTAGGTGGCATGGTGGTTCCTGATGTAGTAAAAGTCTCTACAACATGCCCTCCAGCATATGCTGATGAAGAAAGTGGGTTAAAACCAGATGCCTCTGTGTAGGTTATTGTTCCTCCAGAGGCAAAGACGGTATGTATGTGATGAAATTATTCTCTTGTGATGTTAAATTTTTCACATTTATGGTGTGATTGGCTCATTAGTTGGTTCTGGAGTTGCTGGTAAAATTGCTACATCTGGTGCTGTATCCGGGGGATTCGTGTCTTTTGATGGAGTAGGATCTGTAGGCTCCGTTTGTTCTATCGGAGGCGATGTTGTTTCCTCAACTGGTGGTTCTGGTAATACTTCTGAGATTGCTGGTGTGGTGCTTGCACCATCAGAGGTAGGATCCGGAGGATTCGTGAGATCTAACGGTGTTGATGAACTTGTCTGTGGTGTGGTGGTTGGAGTACTCGTAGTATCAGGAACGGTCGTGTCTACAGAACCGCCACTTCTTTGAGTATTCTGAACTGGTGTTTGACTACTGCCCTGTAGTAGTGCCTTAAGTGTCGCCTCGTCGACACAAGTGTCACCAACACAGAGCACATTCGTATCAACTTTTTGTGCAGTGAATGTATCGGCAACAACTTCAACCACCGTCAACACCCCATCAACGAAGTTCATTGCAAGGGTTTTGAGACGACTCCAGAGTGTCTCGTTGTTGGTTCCATTGGTAAGGAGTGTCGTTGAAGCAAGTTCAGCAAGGATGGTCGATTCTGTATCGAGTTGGT
>JAIPIB010000014.1 GCA_021734905.1 Minisyncoccota bacterium
AAGGAACACTGAAAGAAGCAGAAGCACTCATGCCAACCGTCTACAAAGCAATTGATAAAGCAGAGAAACGAGGAGTCATCAAAAAGAACACAGCTGCACGAAAGAAATCACGTCTAACTATCCAACTGAAGAACGCGGCTAAGTAATAAAAATCCCAAACACTACAGTGCTTGGGATTTTTTATTTCGTCCTCTTGTTTTTTATTGGTGTTCTCACCAGGTTTTCGATCTCTTACGAACGATATCCCAGAGAATATTGTGGGGTCAAGTTTCTAAGATCACTATATTCGCTAAGAACTTCCTCCCCGAGCTCGTCTGTTTTTGCATTAAGAATAGCAAAAGACATGACTCTGCTTAGCACCAAGGCAAGAAAGCAAAGCAGATTGCTTTCTACACAAAGAATCCCATACGTATGGGATTCTTTGTGTACCTTGGTGCTCTCACCAGGGTGATCTTCCCTTACAGGGACGGTACGGGTTTCGTATCGTACTCGCTCTGCTTCGTGCGATACACTTAACCCTTTCGACCCCTGATCGAAAACGATGTTTTCTCTCGAGCACTACATAATAAAAAGCATTCCGAAAAGAATGCTTTTTATTATATTGTGCTCTCACCAGGGATCGAACATTACACGTTCAGTACCCGATTCGGATATTTTTGTTCGCCTTTGGCTCCAAAACTATCTCGCATCAGCTTCGATCCCTGACACAACAGTCTCCCAGACTGTTGCTGTTCGAGCACCAACAAAAACGGCACACCCCGAAAAGGTGTGCGCATTTTTGTATGGTGCTCTCACCAGGGATCTTTCATTACATGAACTGTTCAGGTTGTATGATATTTTTCCTTACGTCAAAATATCGACAACCTCTTCGATCCGTCCTCCTGTTTGCTACAACGCAAACAGTTGCGGATGGTTCGAGCACAAATGAAAAAGCGCCCAAAGGCGCCATTTCATTTGTGCTCTCACCAGGGATCGAACCTGGATCTTAGGTACCGCAAACCTAAATTCTATCCATTAAACTATGAGAGCGAACGAGGGGGATAATACCATAAATATTTTATGTTGTAAGGAGTTTGGTGGAGAGGCTGCCGCGTTTTGTGCTTTAGAATCCAACAATCTCGAGCAGTCTATGTGAGAGAGGCTCTTCCAGGTGTTCCTCATAGAGTCTAGAAGCTACAATGTCTTCAATTATCCCAATATATTCTTCAGGTATGGCAAGAATAATAAGTGGAACAAATGTTTTTTTTGATTTAAGAATGAGTTGTGGATTTTCGGTATTATTCTCATCGAGGTAGTAAGATTCAAGTGTTGCATAGGGATGGAGGTCGTTACCAATACGAATGCCGCGTGCGGAAATTTCGAACTCAATAACCCTAGGTCCACGGTGAGAAACAATCGCCATTGCCGCTGCACCAAGAAGAATCGCGATACCAAAAAGCACATTATTAAAAATCATACTCGCTATTGAAGCAGAAACGGCAAGAATACCTAATATCCAATACCAATCACTTGTCTTCTCAATGTGAGTGTGTTCGGGAGCTTCCCAATGCACGGAATGTTCTCGATCTTTCATATAACAATTGTAGCATGAGTATTTTACATCTGTGTACACATGAATATAAGAAGGACTATTTGCCATCTCGTGTGAGAAGTATCATGTATACTTAAAAGTAAGAATGGGAAACGTAATAAAATTATTAGTACAAAAATAATGAATCCTCATGCCACAACCAATCACATCATTTTTTCGAAAGCTCGTTGACCTTCGCGAAGGAGCTGAAGAAAAAGCCGCGATTATAGAAAACGTCAAAGATGATTCAGATTTTAGTAGTGCACGTTTTTGGACGTTAGTGTTTGCTATTGGAGTGGCATCGGTTGGGCTTAATATAAACTCAATACCAATGGTTATTGGTGCCATGCTTATTTCCCCACTTATGGGTCCAGTCGTGAGTATTGGTCTTGCTCTGGCAATCAATGATTGGAATTTGATGCGACGATCACTCAGAAATTTACTCCTTCTCACGGTAATTAGTATTAGTATCTCAACACTTTACTTCGCTCTGACGCCAATTAGTAATGCACAATCGGAATTACTCTCTAGGACGCAGCCAACAATTTTTGACGTAATCGTCGCTATTTTTGGAGGAATTGCTGGATTTATTGGAATTAGTAGAGCAAAACGAAGTACTGTTATCCCGGGAGTTGCTATCGCAACTGCGCTCATGCCACCTCTTTGTACTGTCGGGTATGGAATTGGGACGCTGCAGCCGACGTTTATTTTCGGAGCGTTCTATCTGTTTCTGATCAACTGTATATTTATTTGTCTCTCAGCATTACTTGTCGCAAAATATCTCAAACTCCCACATAAAAAGTACGAGGATGAAAAGCATCAGATTAAAATCAGGCGTATCATTACGTTGATTATCATTGTTATGATTATCCCTGCGGTATATTCTGCATATGCTTTTGTGGGAAAGAATAATTTTGACTACCATGCAGAGCAATTTATTAAAGCAACGTTTGAAGACCGGGGAAATATCGTCGTTTATAAAAATCTTTCATATAAAGGATCTCCCCACAAAATAGAACTTGCATTTTTTTCAGAACGATTTAATGAAGATCAGATTGCTGAGTTTCAAGCGCGACTATCAGATTTTGGTTTGAAAAATACCACACTCGTTATCAAACAGGAAGGCTTTGCCCCCGATGAAGAAGAGTGGATGAATATTTTAAAGAAGGTACAAGATGAAAAGAATGTTCAAACATTAGAAGATGAACTAAAAATGGAAAAAATGATGTCGAGAAGCCCGGCCCGACTCCTTGAAGAAGCAAAAGCAATTAATCCACGCATACGTGATATTGCGATAGGAGAACTTTCATATGGAGATGTGCAAGATATCGAGGATAACGGTTCTTTAATCATTCTGGTGCACACAGTGACGGGAGCCGCTCCTTTTACAGAGGCCGAAATCGAAACAATCTCACAGTGGCTCTCGGCACGTCTTGAGAATGAGAATCTTATAGTTCAAATTATTCCATCAATGAACACCACTTCTCAAAATATTGATGAAACTTTAGAAGCACAGTAGTTAAGCAAGACAAAGAAGAAGTTTTTTAGTGGTGTTTCAATGAAAAGCCTCAATAAAGAAACTACAGTTCTCTGGACCCTTTGCGGTGACGGTCCTTTGGAGAGAGTACAAGCAATTTCTTGTCCGCAGACATAGACATTAGAATTATTGAAATCCATATCATCAATATAATTTTGTATATACCCAACTGGAAAGTGAGTCGTTCCATCATTTTGACTCACCACGTGGCGTACCTGAATGCGAGCGTCTTTTTCTGAAAGTATTTTGAAATATTCTTGGTACATAACATCTTCGTTATTATGGCTACCAGTAGATATTGTAATACTTTCAATGTCCGGACGATTGGCAAAATGTGCAGCAAGGGATTTAACGACACCGACACCAATACCAAAACCAAAAAGAAAGATCTTCGTACCCCGCATTTTATCTGCTGTATTTTTGCCGAGTGGACCCATCACTTTAACGGACTTGCCAAGCATGTCCTGTTTCCAAAAAAGCGGTGACATTCTACCTTGTAGCGATTCTCGTATTGAGAGGGTAAGAGAATCTTTCGTACCAGCATCTGAAGATATAGAAAAAGCCCTACGAATTTTTTCTCCTCCATCTTCTAAAAATAAGTTTACAAAGGCCCCAGCTAGAAAGGTAAGCGGAGAATCAAGTTCTATTGTGATCTCTTTTGCTGTAGGAGATAGGTCAGTTATTTTATCAATAACTCCATGTATAGTTTGAATATTCATAATTTATTTTTTAAATTGATTTTTAATAAAGGCGAGGAGAGTAATGGTGGTGACAAATAACATGAAGTGAGCCATGATTGTTTGATCAAAAACTAAGTAGAGATATAGGGAACTTCCATAAAAATATACGTATGAAAGTCGTTGTATTCGTTTCCACCAAGCGCCAAGAAGTCGTTTTGAAAGTTTGTTTGAAGTGATAAGGAGCAGAAACGCTGAGATATCTGCGGTGTGTGCAAAGATGGCAAATTGAGTGAAGGACCAATAAGCAGTAGTACCAAAAGATCCGAAGAAGTTTGAAGGATCAATGATTATCTTCGCAAAAATAAATGACATGATAATTGACGCAGAAAAGACCCCTGCTCCTTTTCGTAAAATCACCAACGGACGAATCCAATTTGTTTTTGGAATGATATCAGCAAGTGGGCGTACACTCATGACGAAGAGAAGAAAATAATGAGCAAGTGCATAGAGGGATGTCGTCACTCCTGTCGTAAACGTGTCTGGAAAAAAAGCTATAGAAAAAGGCAGTACAAGTAATATTACAATAGAGATGGACATCAATATTGTTTGTGTTAGTGCGATGAGTGAGAAGTATAATTTCATATGTTTTTTATTATGATCCCTGTATGAGTTATGAGTAGATAGGACACTGTAGGATCTTTGATAATATTCAACGCCTCACTGAATGGGAAGAGAAGGAATGTCTTAGCATATGCCTCAGATTCGGCCCCATTTGCATGGATGACGCTCGCTGACACAATATCAGTTGAAGGATTCTTTTTTCCTGATGTGTCTAAGATGTGATGCTTTTTTCCATCAGAGGTTTGCCAAGTGCGTTTGTAGGTACCACTTGTTGCGAGACTTTGATTATAAAGGATACAGGATTCATCTGTTGTGGTGACAGGGTTATATATTTCAAAGACAAACTTTTTTCCATATTCATCGAGACCCCGAGTATGAAGATCCCCCCCGAGATTTACAATAACTCCGTGGTATGACGGAAATTCAACCTCTAATTTTTTTGCGAGTTTTTCTGCAAGGTACCCTTTGAGAAATCCTCCGAAATCGAGTTTTTGTCCAACCGCAAGTGTAACGATGTTTGTGTGAGGATCAATGTGTATTTTTGCGATATCAGTATCATAAGGTTCGTCACGAGATCTTGGAGTAGTATTGGTAATTTCCACAAAGCTCGTACTATATCCAAGCCTGCTGACTTGTACGAGCGGGTTGAAAGCCATTTGCGTTTTTTTACTGAGCTCGAGTGCCTCCTTAAGTACCACCAAAAAAATAGGAGAAACAGGCATTTTCTTTATCATGTTTAAACGGGAGAGTTCACTTTCCTGACGAAAACGTGAAAATTTTTCCTCATATTCCCTGATAGTCGTAAGTGCATGCTTAAAACCGCGCTCTGCGTCATCTTTGGATGAGGTTATGATTGCAATGGATATTTCGGTCCCCATAGCCATCCCCGTGTGCTCGTATTCGTGCATATAGTGAGAGTATATCGAGGGAATATGAATGAAAGATGAATGGTATATAATGTTATCCACATGCGAATTTTACTTATTGAAGACAACACGAAACTTGTAAAATATATTGCGCAGGCATTTACTGAGGATGGGTATGCTATCGATGCGGTGGGTGACGGAGAAACAGGTGAGCGAATGATTCGAATGGATACTTACGATGTTGTAATTCTCGATATCATGTTGCCACAAAAAGATGGAGTCGCCGTATGTCAGTCTGTACGAGCAGACGACATAGCGGTGCCGATTATATTATTAACTGCAAAGGGAGAAGTTGAAGACAGAATAATCGGTCTTGACAGTGGAGCTGATGATTATCTCATGAAACCGTTTGCTATTGAAGAACTGCTTGCGCGAGTGCGCGCATTACTCAGACGGCCACAATCACACCTTCATGAGGTACTGCTGATTCAGGATATTTCCCTCAATACGGCAACACATGAAGTGCATCAAAGCGAGCGGTTGATAAATCTTACTTTGAAAGAGTATTCTGTTCTTGAGTATTTAATGCGAAATGCCGACACTGTTGTAACACGCGAAGCCCTCATCAATCATTGTTGGGATTTTGCATACAATGCATTTAGCAATATAACTGATGTGTATATAAAACAATTACGGAGTAAACTAAACGATACAAATGAAACATATATTAAAACAGTGCGCGGAGTGGGGTACACGTTTAAAGTTGGATAAGTTCCATAGAGCGACCATGGCGCTTTCTCTGCGGTATTCACTTCTTATATTCGTGTTGCTCTTTGTGGTGAGTACTCTAACCTATATTGTTTTTATGATTAGTACAGGCATAACAATTGGTGACGGCCCACTCACGGGAGTTTTTGATGAAGACGTACGGTCGCATGAGATTAGTGAAACTCTTTTCCAGGCATTGGTTATGGTGAATACCGGAGTGTGGTTTATTGCCAGTTTGCTTTCATATTTTTTAGCTCGAATAACATTACAGCCAATTAAAGATACCTACGAGCTCCAAGAAAAATTCGTTGCTGATGTTGCTCATGAGTTACGGACACCTCTGGCAGTGATGAAATCAGCATCAGAAATGGCATTACGGTCCGAACGAAGCAATATTGAGTATAAAAATTTTATCAGTGATTCTCTTGAGGAGGTTGATCGTCTCATAACGATAACGAGCGATCTTCTTTTTCTATTGCAACATAAATTTTTGAATGCCCGCGAAAAAGAATCAATTGATTTGTCTGATATTGTGCATAAAAGTGTAGAAAGAATAAGGATGTATGCGCAAGAAAGAAAAATCTCGATAGTTGAAGAAATACAAAATAAGGTCTTTATAAGAGGCGTCGAGTCCGATTTGCAGCGACTCCTCTCGAATGTGCTCAAAAATGCACTTGATTATAATATCCCTGATGGATCCGTACAGGTAGCACTCAAACGGGAAGGTACAAATGTATTACTTTCAATCTCTGACACAGGAATAGGTATGAGTGAAAGTGTTAGGACGCGTGTATTTGATCGATTTTATAAAGCAGACATTGCTCGAATGCAAAAGGGTAGTATCGGGAGTGGGCTAGGACTCTCTATTGTCAAAGAAATTATAGATACCCAGGGAGGCACAGTCATTGTTGCAAGCGAAGTTGGAAAAGGCTCTACGTTCACCATCTCTCTACCGTGTGTATAACTTCAATATTCTTCATCAAATATTCATAGTCATTGAGTATGCTGTTTGAGTGTATAGTCGTGCATCATTAATAAATATGAAAATATAGCAATAAATATGGCTCAGTACGTATGTCTCGATTGTGGTTGGATTTATGATGAGAGTGTGGGATTTCCTGAACGAAATATTCCTGCAGGTACAAAATGGGAAACACTTCCCGATGATTTTAAATGTGGCGAGTGCGATGTAATTAAGGGGAGTACCGGAATGTGGCAAAAAATTGAGTAATAATTTTTTACGTATTTTTATGAAAAAAGAAATCATTCCCGTTGTATCAAGTTTCATGGCTATTATCTTGGTGACCTCTACGAGTAGTTTTCTATACCAAAAACAAGTTTATATAGCTGAGCAGATTGCACATAAAATTCAAAAACAGGAGCAGCTTGCATATGAGAAAGAACAAGAACGATTAGCACTTATTACAAAATTTGACCACGCAGCAGAAGTGGCGCGACTAGAAAAAGAGGATTTTACACGTAAAGAAGCAGAGAAAAAAATAGCACAAGAAGCTCTTTTGGTAGAAGAAGCGCGAATTGCTGCGATAACAAATGAAGTAGAGAGACAAAGGGCACTTACAGTAGCAGCTGAAGTAAAAAAACAAGCAGCACTTGTAGAAGCTCAAAAGAAAACACAAGCACTTGCAGCACAAATAGCTCTTGATGCAAAGATTGCTGCTGAGAAACAAATGACCTTGCTTGCTACCCAAAAAGCTGCAGCAGCTCAAATCGCAGCAACAAAGAGTAGTCGACGGTCACGTGCAAGTTAACATTAGTTCTTGTGTATGAAAACTAAAAAATCCATACAAAAGTATGAATTTTCAATTTTGGCGGTGACATTCTCACTTTTGCACGAACCTACTTCGCCCCGCCCCGCGCCTTCGGCGCGGGGCGGTTCTGGTCTGACTTCCGATG
>JAIPIB010000007.1 GCA_021734905.1 Minisyncoccota bacterium
ACCCCCAGAAAAGCTTCGCTTTTCTGGGGGTTTTTGTATATAATCTCCGAAAACACACCCTAATATCTGATACACTATCATCAGTATGCAAGAGTTACCACTTACAGGACAAGGTACTGATCTCGAACTTAAAAAGAAATTTCATGCATTATATACAGCGTTGCTTTTTGTATCGCTCCACTGGGCAATTGTCGTCTATGTTAACTCTTCCTACCTTGAACAATTTGTATCACATCAGGCGCTCGCAATGCTCTATATCATTGCTGCTGCACTTACCATATTTGTGCATTTTTTTGCCTCAAGGTTCCTTGCTAGTTTTGGTGCGGTGCGCCTTATTACAACCCTTACAATACTTGAATTTTGTACACTCATAGGAATGTCTCTTGCTAGCACACCTAATCTAGCAATTACCCTCTTTGTTATCCACCAAACAATTGTTCCGCTAATCTTTTTTGGCCTCGATATACTCATGGAGGAATTAATAGGAACAAGAGAGGATCTGACAGGAGGAAAGCGTGGTTTCTTTTTGTTCATAATAAGCACAACATACGCACTCGCAATACTCGCTGTTGGAAGTCTTCTCGGAGAAGGTCATCCAAACTTCGAACTCGTGTATTTTATTGGTGCCCTTTTCCTTATTCCTTTTCTCCTTGTCTTTATTCATAAATTTAAAGATTTCATTGATCCTCACTATCGGCATTTCAATATGCGTGAGGGGATTAAATATCTTTCTCATTACAAAGATATTCGCAATGTACTTTTCTCACATTTTTTCCTTCAATTATTCTTTGTTTGGATGGTAATCTATACGCCAATTTACCTTGCAACTAACATTGGATTTAATTGGAGGGAAATCAGTATCATTCTCTTTGTGGGACTTAGCGCATATATCTTCCTTGAATATTTTATTGGCGTCATCGCAGACAAATACATCGGTGAAAAAGAAATGATGGCTTTTGGTTTCGCTGTTATAGCAGTATCCACATCATGGTTTATCTTTCTTGACAATAGTTCCGTTATCGTCTGGGCGATAGTCATGTTCATGACAAGAGCTGGAGCAAGTTTCGTCGAAGCAACAACAGAAAGTTATTTCTTTAAGCATACGGCAGGAAAAGATATCAATGTTATCGGATTATTCCGTATGACACGTCCGCTTTCATATGTTATCGGGCCAGTACTTGGTACTGCCATTCTCTACTTCCTACCATTTAATATTTTATTCCTCTTCATCGGCCTCTTGATGATCCCTGGTCTCTTTTTCGCCATGGCTCTCCATGACACTCGATAGTGTTCAAGAATATAATACGCTGAATATTAGATTCTATTCAAGGAAGTTTACAAACATTTCTTGGACACACTACAATTCCATCAGCAACTAATCTTTCTATCTGTTCATCAATTCTCTGTGAATCAAATGAAAGGACTTCTTGAAGTCCCTTTCGAGTTCTCTCACCATCAATAAGCATTCGAACAATCGCTCCTCGAATCTGCCTATCAGAATTTTCAAATGTTGATTGTTTAACATAATGTTTACTTTGATTATTTAAATTGCCCTCCACCTGTTTCAGGTGTGCTCCATAATCCATAAGCGCGTAATACCACTCACGTGGATTCTCTGTGTCCAAAACTATTCCAGTTAACTGGAATATCTCACTATCGGAAATATCGGATCTGCCTTTGAAGAAGTTGTGGATGAAAACGGTGCGAATATTTGTTTCAATAATAGGTACAGGTTTATTATATGAAAATGCCATTACTGCACCTGCTGTGTACTTCCCTATGCCTGGTAGATCCACAAGCTCTTCATATGTCCTTGGAATCTTACCTTTATGCTTTTGTATAATAATCTTTGCACAATCATGGATTGCTTTTGCTCGGCGGTTGTAGCCAAGTCCCTGCCACTCTTTTAGCACTTCTCTCAAAGAAGCCTTTGCAAGTTTTGGTAATGTCGGAAAACATTTAAGAAAACTCTTATATTTAGGAATTACTCTCTCAACCTGTGTTTGCTGAAGCATTAGCTCAGAAACAAATATCCGATACGGATTCTTTGTTAATCGCCATGGAAGACAGTGTCTTCCATGGCGATTATAATAATCCCAAACTTCTCTTACAAACAATTTTTCTCTCATTAACAATTTTCTCTTTCTGGTCATAGCTATAATGTATACACAACATCTTTTCTTTCAACAACAACAGGCCATTTCTTTTTTTGTGCATATGCATAGAGAGACATATTTGGATTAAAACAGATAGGTGTCTCAACTGACTCGAGAAGTTGAATATCTCCCTCAGTATCACCGACACCTATAGAATCTTCTAGTGTAAGCCCTTCTCGTTCTAGTACTCGTTCTATCACTAATGATTTATTCTTAATTAACTCTAACTCTGCGACTTCACCTGTAAAAAGATCTCGTGGTCCAAGTTCATAAATTCGCCCATACACTTTATCAAAACCATACCCTGCACAAAATTCATCGAGAATCGTCTTTGGAGACTGCGAGATTGCAACAATATAATATCCTTTGCCTCGAAGGTCCTGAATAAGATCGCGGGTGTATCTGTATGTTTGCCTTCCCTGCTCTTTAACAACTTTTCTTCCGATGTCAGCGAAATCTCCGTAAAATACCCCCTTAATATGTTTCATGAATGTAGCCACAACAGCATCTATATATGTCTCATACGAACCGTCACGATTACGCCATGAGTCATATTCTTTCTGGTAACCAAGCTTTGCTTCAGCTGGAAAAATTCCTTCTGTGATACACCCTTCAACAAGTTCAATAAAAAGGCTTGACCGAAAAACGGTGCCGTCAATATCAAAAAAAGCGACTTTCTGCATATGCTCTATAGTGTACCAAAAAAAAGCGACCTACCGAAGTAGGCCGTATTTATAGCACCATTGCTCAGCAATCGTTAAACCACGCCCTCCTGATGAGGGTATGGTGAACGTGAAAACACAAGACATCCCTTACTTCGTCCGCCAACATGGACACCACTTGCTCCAATCTTCCAACCTCTACCTTCATTATTGATTTTGACTGCACGAAGTGTGTGAGAAAGGTCTCGTACGTAGAAGACCATGCTGGCATCCCTGTTTTGAAGAACTGGAATATCTTTGTGAAGGTGTTTTTCCATAAAAGCAAACACTTCACCGAGACCTACCTCAACACAAGCTTCACCTCCGAGTGTCCTGATAAGGCTGGTGTCGTTTGACGAAGCAAGCAAACTGTAACAATCGAAAGAGTGTCCAGAACCTGAAGACTCTATTTTTCCTTCACCCTCAAGGAACCACGTTATGAAATTTGACCCAAGCTCAAGGATCGTTACTCGTGATTTATGTCTTCTCCACCAACTACGAACAACGAAAGACTTCTTTGCAACAAATTCACCGGAACGAGAAGGGATATTCACTTTCACCACGAATTCAAGCAGGTCTGATAGCGGTCTCTGCGCGAATGACGGATTGACAAGAGTGTCTGGATGAAGCAGCTGACCGATGAGGCGTCTACGCATCCCTCTGTCGTGAAATAGCCACATCGCCACATCAACATTGGTACTATCACTTATCCTTTGGATTGCTGCCATCACTTCTTCGCAAATCTCTCTGCGTACACCTTCCTCCTCGAGCACAATTCGTCCTGTTCTCATAATGGACCCCCTTCATATTAGATTAGTTATAAGATCAAAATTCCTTAATCATTACAGCATAAAAGATATTTATTGACTATATTCCATACTGAGTAAATCTGTCTCACAACTTCAAGAAGCACCTAGGCTTACTTACAAAATCTGAATAAAGACAGGTCTAAGCTCTTTCCACTCCTCTTTCGTGAGGACACGCTCACTATATATACCTGAATCTGGATAATTCACTTCTGTGATTGTAATTGTGTCATCCGGGAAAACAGCCTCGACATATGCCAAGTGCCCAATATCACTATTAAGCATATACTCCATGACTGAGCCAACTTTTGACGTGACCCCAGTATGAACTCGTGGTGTTCCTTTTAAAATTTTATGCCACAATCCAGGAACACGAGGCTTAACATCATGAGGCCACTCAATAACAATTCCCTTTCTCCATAATCTATACAAAACATATTCCCCTGCCTGAAGAGCAAATTCTGAACGTCCAACTCCAAAAATATCAGCCAGAATCGCCCGGACACGTACAGAATTTGGATCGTCAACCATATTTTCTTGTCCAATGACAAACTCCGGATAAACAAAGACAGCTCGGTCAACAAGATCCTCACCGAGTACCCATCCCTCACAGGTGTTCCAGACGACTCGCAGAAATCTACCTCGTGTTTCTAATACCATTACTATTTCTCCATAGGGAACGGCGCAAACCTGAGCATCAAATTCTACTGTTGGGTTTTGATACACAGGAACAGATACTGTTCTCGCGTACATAATGGTATTTTTCCTCGATTCAACTCCAGTAAATTTCTTTGTTTCAATGATATCGTGGACCTTCTTAAAGGTATGTTGTGGTACTTCAGTTACATCCTCTTCACCATGTCTTTCGGGAAATATATAAATATCGGTAGTACGAGTATTTCGAAAAAAATCACCAATACCTAAAATCACTTTTAATGACACGTGGATAACAACATCGTATGCGGTATCAATTGCAGTGACTACAGATTCCCTATTCATAGAGAATCATAATACCACTCACAAAAAATACTCTCTATTGACGAATAGCCTGACTTTCATCGAAATATACATCTATAATCTAAAGGCTTTCTTTAACGTGATTTTGGCCAAATATCTTCTGCTTCTGGATACACTTTGGTTAATGGATGACTGGTGCATATATGCTTTCTAGCTGGGCATATGTCTCTGCCATAATGAACAAGTCTATGGTTAAACCCCCACCATTCTCCCTGTGGCATAATTTCCATAAGATCTTTTTCAATACGTACAGGGTCTAGATAATCACTAAGATTAAATCGAATGGCAAAACGTCTCACATGGGTATCCACAGCAACCCCTTCATGGACACCAAAGGCGTTCGACAGGACTACATTTGCTGTTTTCCGAGCAACACCGGGGATTTCAAGAAGATCTTTCATATTATTCGGGACACTATCTCCATACTGTTTGATTATCATCTGTGCTGCTGCACGTATATTTTTTGCTTTTCTCCTATAAAATCCACACTGATAAACGCCTTGCTCCATTTCCTTCTGTGTCGCTGCTGCATAGTCGTATACTGTTGGATATTTTTTAAAAAGATTTTCGGTAACAACATTCACCCGCGCATCAGTACACTGAGCTGACAACTGCACAGCAACGAGAAGTTCCCAGTTATTACTATGTACAAGTGCTACAGCAGGGTTCGGATACAGTTTCTTAAGAATTCTATTCAATTTCTCAACTCGATCCATTCTTTCAAGTTTTTTCTGTGCATTCATGAGAGTAGTATACCAAAACCAAAACAAGGCCATAAATGACCTTGTTTTGGATCTTAAGGTATAAAAAAACGGCAACGATGCCGTTCCTATACTCTACACATACTACAATTTCCTTTATGTGTCAGAAGTTCATACAACGCTGCAAGTCCAACAAGGACATACACAATTGTTGAATAGGTACCCATTCCAAATACTTTTTCAACAACATTTACGTCAAATGCTCCAACAAGGAGCCAATTCAAACCACCTACAATAAGGAGTATGAATGACACCGAGTGTACCATTTTATTATTCATTTTTTACCATCGATAGAAGCTTATAAGCGACCACTTATATTGTACCATTCTGAGAAAACTGTAGGCTTGGCATGGGTATAACTATTTTGTACGACTACAGACGAAGAGTTCGGTAAAGAGATGTGCTTATTCCACCCAGTGACATCACGATTAATCCAAAAATAATAAAGCCGCCAACAAACGGGACTAGTCCGAGTAGACAAAGAGAAGCAATGCCCGAAACTACAGTCATTAAAGTAATCTTTGATTTTTTTGTCAGGATCTTTTGTATATAGAGTCCAAGTAACACCCCCGCACACATAAGAGAAAGGATGAGTGCCGCAATGTAGAGACTCAGAATGAGTACTCCTATAAGTGTCCCGAGTACGCTCAGGAGAAGGAGTGCTCCAATAAACGGAATAATGAAAAATATCCCGAGTCCGGTAAGTCCTGAAACACCTGGAGCGCTCATGGTGAGATCCATGACTAGATAGATGTGTTTTCGGAAAACTAGATAACAAGTAAGTGCTGCAAAAAGAAGGACCGCTAACTGAAATGCAAACCCTTGAGCAAAACCAATCCCTTCCTGCATATCAACCCCAACCCTCCGAACCTCTCCCACAATATTTGCATTAGGCGCTCTCACAATATCATTCCTACTTTTGTACGTTACCGAACCAAGGACTTCAGCACTACCTCCAAATACCAGAAGAGTTCCTGTAGTGAGAGAGACATCACCACCAATTTTTGTATTAATACGAACTTTATCAGCAGTTCCGTGGATACTCCCCTCCACAGACCCTTCGACAATTAATTCGCCCCCCATAAATAAAATGTCCCCATCAACTCTGGCAGTTGAGAGTACCGTCAATGTTCCGCCAAGGACGACAAGATCTCCTTTGATTTCCCTTCCAAGTGTAACTTCTCCGCCGACAACACGGAGATCATCTCCGATATCGCCATGAATCTGTGTGACACCACCAAGGACGACAAGATCTCCTTTTACAGGTGCGTTGATAGTCACAGTTCCTCCGGCAACATACACATCATTTTCTGATGGACCAGAAATCGTGACCGTGGGAGCAAACCCGTAAAAATCCCCCTCAAGGACCTGAGTTGAATCAACTGAAATATTTTCACCACTTCGTATTATTGGTTCTGCGTGAGTAAACTCCGGCACCAACACCACAGCAAAAATACTTATGGCTAAGATTATTTTATTCATGGCTTATAGTATAGCGTCTCTTCGGATTTTTTCCACTCAAGTTATGATTTGAGGCAAGGAACGAGCTTTATTGACTCAATTGCTGAAGGAGTAGCACCTCCCATTATATCGGCAAGACGTTCACTACCAAGAGCATCTTTAGCGCATGCAACCATCTCTGGTGTAATGGTAAATGTGTCTTGTGAATAGCCAACAGTTTCAAGAACTTTTTGTTGCGTCGAAGAAAGATCTGAGGTATTAACAATTATCGGCTCAGTAATTTCTAATTGAGCATCCTGATGAGAAACATCTGACCCTTGTCCAGACACTGGCAACATTTGCTCTGTGGGTGAACCTAGCTGCTTATCAACAGATTGAACTATGTACCATACATAAACACCTAAGCCTATCGCACAAACGAGAAGTACTGAGACGATACCAAGATATATTTTAAGTGACTTCATAAAGTTGTTGATGAATATGTAACTGAGGCTTGTAATATGTGAGCAATAACGAGTCCTACAAGTATCAAAAAAATACTTGCTGCCACTAGGATAAATCGTGCTCTCGAGAACTCCCAAGAACCATCATACCAATTCCTAACAAATAAAAATGGAAAAATAAACTGAACGATTTTCATACCCATCTATAGTAATATCATACAATGATTTCAGTAAATCGACACACAGCTCACTGCACACAAAGAATCCTACCCGAGTTTTTTATACAAACTTCCTGTAAGAATAAGGATCATCAATCCTAAAATAAGGATGACTACAGGTCTGTCATTAAGCCAAGAAATATCCATAATAATCCTCTCAATTCCAAAAAAAGTTGCTGATACTCCGAATGTAACAAGGAGAGTAAAGGTAACTGGAAATCTCTTAAATATTGAGCGACGGACTGGAATAATTGCTTGATCCATAGCATCAACAGTATCTTCAACACCTTTTGAGACACGACCAATATTTCGATACATACTTTTACTAAATATTTTTACCAAATAATTCCTTCCCTCTCTCCCACATTTCCGGGTGCCCATGCTCACGCAACCAGTACCACCACTCCCCTCCCCAAAGGTATTGTCTTTCATAACGAGTGTCGCGAGCATATTCAATAATCTCATTAAATTTCTGAATATTCATTCGCGAATATTGTATTTCTATCGGAACTTGCGTGACTGGCTCAAGTAACCATGGCTCAAGTGAGAGCTCTATAAGAAAGGTCTCTTTCTTACCATACAAAATGGTGAGAACCTTCTCCTTTACTCGATAAAACCAGGGTGGCAAAATAGTTTTAAATTGTCCTAATTCTGGATTCCAAAAATATACATACACGCTTGTACCAAATGAATCTCCATGTGTGTACGCACCTCTCCATGTACCTAGATTCCCACTATCAGTTACTAGGATCGGGCGCTCTGGATCAAGTGATCGAACGAGCGCAATTTCTTCCTCAAGAAATAATTCATCAAGTTTTCCACATTGCTCGTATGCAAAAATCTCAAGATAAGGCTCATTTTCAATCTGCCAATGTGTAATTGCCGGAGAATTTTTATAACGTAAAACTACCATCTCAATGTATTCAAGAATCTCTCTCTTTTGGTCATTCCAAGTAAGTGTTTTTGCCCAATCAGGAACATGGCACTCCGGCCATCGTGGCAATCTTCTACCTACTCCAAAAATAACTTCGGCGCCAACATTTTCTGCTTTTTTTAAATCAGTATCCATCCATGAAAAATTGTACTGATCTTTTTTAGGTTCAATCAACTGCCAATGCGCACTCATTCGAAGATTTCTGACACCAAGATCATAAAGTATTGCATCAAAAACTAAATCAGCATCGAGTCCAAGTTCTTGTATGTAGGGGACATTATAAGAAATCCCATACTCAATTTTTGTGGGAGCATCCTTCATCGATAATAGAAAAACGACAGCAGCGACACATAAAATAAAAATCCCCGCAATAACAGCAACCCGAACCGGCATTTTTTTTATCATGTAAATAATGCTAAGAAGCCAAGAGAAATTACTGCGACAAATAATACCTTTTGAAGAATCGTATCGTGATGATATTCCTCTCCGATCTTATTTTCTTTTGAACGAGTATTAAAAAATATTCCAATAAAAAGGATGAATACAAACTGAAGGCCTCCCAATGCCTGAACAACTGCGACATCACCAAAATCGGTCGCTTTTAGAATTAAAATCGTTGAAACTCCGGCAAGAACTTTGTTAGAAAATATAAGTAACCCGGCCTGTTTTGTTGTTGATTTAGTTTGTTCAATAATTTTTTCCCAAAATGCAGGGACCATCAATAGTGAAATTGCATAAAACACAAAGGCAATTCTTGACCAAAAAAATCCGTTATCAAATGTAGTAACAAGAAAAAGACCTTTTATTGCAACATAATGGATCGCAAAGAATACACCAGCATGTATTGCTACCATTGAAGTCTTGAAAGAAAAATGATACTTCGAGACGAGAAATGTTCCTCCAGCAAGAAGAGTAATGCCAAGCATAAAACTCTGTGTAATGGCGGTATTGAGAAAGAAATATCCAAGTCCAAATGTAGCAATCGCTGATGTTGCCCCAACTACAGGAACAACATCTGATGCATCTGCGGAACGAAGTGCGGTAAAAAGTGAAACGAGTGCGGTAAAAAAAGTATATGCTGCGAGGATAGAAAGAGAGACAACTTCAAGAGTTGGTTTTATAACATTTGAGAATGATGGTACCGGAATACCAGCAAAAGAAAAAGGTAAAAGACTAATCAAATACGCAGCAACCCAAAGGCCTGAAACCAAACAAGTATAAAATGCGTATACAAACGGTTTTGGTAATATTTTTTCGTCTGACACGATGCGCTTATCAATAAGCGCGACTATTGCATTCAAAAACTGTGCCCCAACAGCAAGTAATATCCAATTCATAATCTAGAAATTTATTAGCACAACGATAGCTTCTGATTTATCACCTTATCCTTCTATTACTGGAAAGATGTGTCCTGCAAGAAATTATCACCTTGCATGATTATTATACCCCATTTTGTTGGCATATCTGCTTATAAATATACGCAGATGGGCGTATCGTACGTTCAAGTGTTTCATAATTAATTTCAACTAATCCAAATCTTTTTTCGTATCCAAGCACCCATTCGTAGTTATCAAGAAGCGACCAATACATATGCCCACGCACATCTGCCCCTCGCTGTATAGCTTGCCATGTCGCTTGTACTTGTTTAGTAATGTAATCACCCCTATACACATCTCGATAATCAGCAATTCCCGATTCAGAAACAAAGAGTGGCTTTCTATAGCGTGCAAGCATCATAAGTGATTCTTCAAGACCTTCTGGATAAATGTCCCAGTCCATATCTGTCTTTTCATACACTTTCTTGTCGCCAAATTTTTTTTGAAAATAATAATTAAGTCCGATTGAATCACACTTCATATATACACGATTCATAAATCTGTATGTCCAGAAATAGTTTGCTATCCAAGCGATGGCCTTATTAATTGGATTCCAATTGGCACGAAATAAAATGACATGTTTCACTACACTAACGTCAGATAATGGTGACACTTTCTTAATTGCCTCGTACGCACAATTATGTGCTTTTGCTAGATGACAAATAACGCGTAGGTATGTAAAAAGTGGAGTGAGTCCTCTTTCAGCTTTTGATTCAAAAGATCTCCCTGAATTTGTAATAGAAACGATATCTGTTAAAACAAAGCGTTTGAATGGTGGCCAACTTCCTCTAAGCCACCCATTTGAAGCAAAAACATTAGGTTCATTCATTGTTGAAAAATCTGTACAGAGATCACCTAGCCTTGAGACAACATATGAGCAGTATCTAGCAAAAATTTCTGGAGCATCTTTTCTCTCAAAACCACCCGTCTCGGAAAACCAAAGCGGGAGCGTAAAGTGCCATAATGTGACAAATGGTTTAACTCCCCTTACGTGAAGTGCTTCAAGTACTTTTCTGTAATGAGCGATGGCTTCCTCGTTAAAAACACCGTCTTCTGGCTCAATACGAGCCCACTCAATCGAAAACCTGTGTCCAGTGTGCCCAAGAGACTTTGCAATATCAAAATCTTCTTCGTACCGATTGTAATGGTCACACGCTTTCCCAGCAAAAGGGACCCTGCCGTCCTCGGCAGCTCGTGCCCAATCAGTTTTCATAATACCTCCCTCTACCTGATATGAAGCAGTTGCTGCTCCCCATATAAAACCCTCTGGAAATTTTTTTAAATCAGGCTGCTGCATTGACAGAACTATAACAAATAGTTAACCACTGTGATAGCCTTATTATCCCAGCGGTTTTATTTACTTAACCCATCAAAACAAATCATTTAAATTTTTCAATAAAACTGTCTGGTGCGAGATTTTTGAGCCATTTTTTATACAGTTTTGTAGTAGCAGTAACATCTCGAGCATTGTATTCAGCAATATCGCGGAACTTTTTCATTCGAAAAAGTTCCGCGATATGCTCACCAGAAATTCCCTCTTCCTTTGAACTCTTTATACCAAAAGCTCTACAGAACAAATGGAGCGGTGGTCGCTTTTGCGTAGCACCATAAAAAGTCATCTGTTCTTGGAGATCAATATGCCTGACCGCTTTCTGTTGATAAAGATATCTACCTTCCATGAGATTCTGAGATGGTCGTATGTCATATTTAGTAGACCGAATACTTAAAAACGGTGCATCAAATCTCCTACCGTTAAATGTAACAAATGTATCGTAACTCTTCGCACCCTCCCAAAAATCTTCCAACATTTCTTTTTCTGTTCTTGTCTTGAATACAAAATCCTCAATCTCAAAGTCAGCTTCTTCTCCTCCGCTATAATACACAACACCTTGATGTAGCTCTAAATCATAAACCCCTATAGCTACAATAGTACCCGTGAGTGGCGAGAGGCCGAGGCAGTTTTTTAAGTCATCAAGAAGAACCTCCTTTTCTTCATCACTACGTGCAACTCTATCAATCCAATGTGTAAGTGAGTCTTTTGTTGCCTCGTCAAAACCATTCCAATCTTCTCCAATTGTCTCAATATCAAATATAAGCGTCCGCATATTTTCATGCTCGATTCCAAGGCATGTACCTCAAAATGTAAGTCATGCTGCAAATCCCAGTCACTCCAGCAAAAAGTAACCCAGTTCCAACGAATGCCGACAATGCGTACCACCAAGGATTCATCCATGTGCCGAGTATTGACCCAGTAAGTATAAGTACGCCAGCAGTAATCATTACCTGTCTAATAATTGGAATAACGTTCTTCCCAACACGGACCACCTCAAAACCAGCACTTTCCCATGCATTGATCCCCCCTTCAATGTTAACAACGTTTATTCCAACGTCACTCAAAGACTGGCATGCACCGGCTGATCTACCTCCCGACTGGCAATGAACGTACACCGTCTTTATCATCTTAAGTCTATCTGTAGCATCCATAATTTTGTCGAGAGGAATATTTTTTGCCGCAGCAATATGCCGAGATTTAAACTCAAAGGGCTCTCGCACATCGATAAGTATTTCATCAAAATCACCATCGGAGAGTCGTTCTTTTAATTCTTGCGCGGTTATTGTTTGCATATAATTTTAGGGAACTATATACAAAGTTACCCTAAAAATCGTTTGTTCACGAGTGCTTGAAACTCGGACATATTGTAAACACCAATTAAAGCCCTGTTAGGGTTCACTTGGTTTTTAAGCCACTCCATAGCAGTACGTTTGTAACCGCCACCGTCAAGCAAGATAATGGTTGGTAACCCGATTTTGATGATATTGAAAAGCGTAAATGGGTATTTCTCGTCTACACTACCGTTACTCTGTTGCCACTTACACTCAATGATGAGGTCGCTCGGAAACTTCTCTTTGTTTATGATGAGAAAATCGCACTTTCTGGGGCTTTCGTAGATACTCGTACCACAAGGCACTTGCTTGGCGTACTGTTTACCGCCCACGTTTGCTCGGTTATCAAAAAGTTGCTTTCGGTTGCCTGTAAACTCTAGGTAGCCATTATCTAACAAAATACGCTCAACAAAACGCTCTAGGGTATTGCCTGTTACGTTTGCTTGCTGTCCACCAATGATGGGACTATTTATAGTTTCTGATGATAAGCTCGTTTTCTTTTCCACGTTGATGTGACTTACACGATACGAACCGTGAAGCCGATACCGTTTCAATAGTATAGCCCTTATATAGCTCTCTTACAAACGGAGTATCGCTATTTGAGAGCATAAAGAAACCACCCTTTTTGTGTATTTTATGGCAAAACTCTGCTAGGGCTATGTGTTCAGCATCACCAAAACCGTCACCGCTATAACCACTGTAAGTTTCGTGATATGGAGGATCAAGATAATAGAAGTCGTCTTTGTATATTTCCGCTTGTTTGAAGCTGTGTTGTGTGACGTTTGCGGATTTGAGTAGAGTAGAACACGCTCGTAGATTGTCAGCGTCTAGGATGGCAGGGTTCTTGTAGTCACCCATAGGGACGTTATAACCACCGCTTTTGTTCACTCGGTACAACCCATTGAAACACGTCTTGTTTATGTATATGAAAACCGAAGCTAGTTTGGTAGGGTCTTTTTCTTTTGCTAGTCGCTCACGTTGTCGCCCGTAGTATTCTTTACTGTGGTTTCGTTCGTGTCCTTTGAGGAGGGTAATAAGTCGCTCTACATCATTTCGTACTGCTTGGTAGGTAATGACAAGGTGAAAGTTGATGTCAGACAGATATGCTTCTTTTGGTTGCAGGGCAAAATATAATGCTCCACCACCCATAAATGGTTCGTGGTATGCGTCATAACTGTCGGGCATACGCTTGATAAGTTCGGGCAATATAGAACGCTTGCCACCCACCCATTTTACAAACGGACGGGCAGTAGGCACGATGATGTCTGGTCGGTTTTCTGTACCGATTGCAGTCAATACTTCGTCAAATGAAGCGTCTATGGGTTCGTGATATTTTTTGTCTCGTCCCATATTAGGCGGTAAGTTTATTGTACGGAAGTTGTGAGCTTTCCGATACTCTGATAACTGCGTCCGTGAACATATCTACCAATGAAGCAGTACGGCTGTTGTGACGGAACACAAACTCGTTGACGTACTTTTGCAGGTGTTTCTTGCTCATTGTGTGGTATGTGCCGTAGTATCCACGCTTGAACGTAGCCCAGAAACTTTCCATTGTATTTGAGTGTGCTTCACCCTTTACATATTGTCCCTTTCCGTGAGATACGGACTGGTGAGGGTAGAGTGAACCTATTTTTGAGTATGAAAGAAACTCGTCAGTAAAAAGCTCTGAACCGATTTTGACGTGTTCAACAATCATACTTTCAAGCGTTCGCATTTTCACGTCTTGTACCACACTCGCTTTTACCTTACCGCCACGCTGTATCAAGCCAACAACAGGGGTCTTGGTGAGCGTATTTCGCCCCTGTGTGCCTTTAGTACGCTTGTGGGCGTGCTTGTTCTTCTCCTTTCCACCGATGTAGGTTTCGTCTACTTCTACCTTACCAAAAAGCTGTCCACCATTTTGCTTCATAGTCGCTCGAATACGATGATCCATAAACCACGCTGTCTTTTGAGTAACACCTATTTGCTTTGCAAGGTTGATAGAAGAAACACCCTTTTTGTTGGTAGTGAGTAGGTAAATAGCCACGAACCACTTTTGTAGAGGGATTTTGCTTTCACCGAATACTGTACCTGTCTTGATAGTGAAGTCCTTTTTACAAGACGCACAACGGTATCGCTTGCCGTCAGCAAAGCGGTTTATCTTACTGTGGTTACAGTGAGGGCAATAGTCACCGTCTTTGAAACGGATTTGCTCAAAGTATTTTTTGCACGTTTCTTCGTCCTTGTAGTGGGCGAGGAAGTCAATCAATGTTTTATACTCTTTCATTACTACCTATCTTATACGATCAGATTAGGGTTGTCAACTCCTTTTATCCACACACCATAAAACCCTGCTATGTCAAACACGGCGGGGCTTCTGTTATACTGCTAGGGTAACTTTGTATATAGTTCCCTAATTTTATTATTGAAAAAAATAATTATTCATCAGCCTGTATTGTAGTACTTGATACTGCTGTCACCTCTTCGGACTTATCAAAGACAGAGGTCGTAGACACGCTCTCTTCTTGGATAGATACGGGGTTCTCATCTTTCTGAATTATAACAGTATCTTTTGCAGCGCGTATAACGGCATTTCTAACTTTCTCTGTAAAAATCTCTCGTTCTACCTTCTTATTGTTCTGATCAAAAGAAATAACAACATACTCATCTTGTGGTATAGCAAAAAGTATTTCCTTTGTATACGTCTGTTGTTCGCTTTCGACTGAATTGGAAGACATTAATCCAACACACAAAATAAGACCAAGACAACAGAAGATTGCAATGAGAAGATATTTCGTACTTACCATGAACACTATAGTACAACACTGACACTAATATCTCCTCATAACATGTTAATTCTTGTTCACAATGAGTGTTCAGTGAACCTGAACATCAATAATTTGTTCTACACGCCGTATATCAGCAAGGAGCTTTGACCGTTCAACATTATAGAGAGTAATCGTAAATACCGCCTTCCCACCATTCTTGGCGAACTGACTAAGGTCCCCTACTTTTTTATTTACCTTAATATCTGAAAATGACTTTAGTTCACGGCACTTTTTGATTCCTTTCAGCCTAACGATTCTTCCTTCTTTCTTTGCATACCATTTAAGTGTTGCTGCATACCCCTTACACTTTTTTGGAACAATAGGTTTTTTTGGAAGACGAATCAAAATGTCATTCATTGAATGATCAATATCGCAGCTGAGGCTATGCAGTTTATTGCGGAAACCTCCAATACGTGGCCCAATCTCAATCAACTTCCAATCATCATCAACTTTCATCAACTCGATATGAGCTGTCGTATTACGGAGCCCAAGGGCGTGAACTCCTGCGACAGATGCTTCATGCGCACGTTCTATACTTCTTTTTTTAAGCCCTGTTGGTGACAGGTGCATATAATTATAAAAATCATCGTGTCCAATATTTTTTCCTGTAACAACCCTTACCATCGGGCAAAAATATACCGTACCTTTTCCACTCACGTATGCATCAACAGAATACATATCCCCTTCCATAAACTCCTCAACCATCATTTTGGGTTCTTCTATTCGGCCATTCTCTTTATATATTTTCTGAATTTTTTTATATGCCTGAGTGAGTGCTCGTTTAAGATCTTCTTCATGATAACAAATACTAACAAGAAGGCTCTGTGCTAGGTTAGTCGGTTTGAGCATCATTGGAAATTTAACCTTTTCGATAACACGTTTTCTCTCTACTCCGGTATTTTTACGTACAATAGCGTATTTTGGTGTAAACTTCTTAGCTAACAAAGCAAATCTTCGACGCATCTCAAGCTTGTCAGTCGCCCACCTCAATGATTCTGTGTTTGGTGTACGGAGGTAAGGAACGTGAGGGATAATCTGTATAAACTTCGCCATGTATGACTCCATACGACAAGTAATCGCACAAAATTCATCTTGATATGGCGCAATCGCCTCTGCAATCCTAGCTGGGTTTGAGAAGTCACAGGTCAAGTGTAAATCGAGGTCTGGATGCCTTTTTTTCTGTTCAGTGACACCATGATGAATATCCTGTATTAACATTATACGAAAATTTTGCTTTTCCCTTTTTTCATACCTCCGAATACTCTCAATAGCCCCTGGTGGCAATACCATCAGGTACACAATAATATTTCTCTCTAATTTTTTCATGTATGTTTGTTTGTTCTATATGAATAGATGCCTGACACACCAGCCATCCAATGTCCTTCTAACATGAAAATCTAGCATATAATTATAAATCGGGATGGATAATAAAATTATTCAGCTTTTTTGTCAAATGCCATTATCGCAAGAACATTCCGATGTTCAGATGCGTGAAAACCATTTTTAAATATCTTACTGGACTTTGAGTTGTATGTATCAACAATATAATTTGCATGCTTTGATACAGACAAGGCAACTTCTGATGCAATCATGTCCGTGTAGGTACTTTCATAATCAACGAGGGCTGCACAAACAACAAATTCACATTTTATATCAAGTGAAATCTCAGAAAAATGGTATTGCATATCAGTTTCTATTTCCTTAAGCATCTCAATATACACAGAACGATTCTCTGTTATTGTTCTCTTCTCATAAAAATGCGAAGCGCCAATAATAGCATGCGTATATAAATACGTACGCGCCTCAAGACTGTGTGTTGGTTCAGAGAGTGTATAGGTCTTCCCGATATCAAGAATATATTGAGGATTCACGGTTTTATTAAAGAAATGTTCGTAATGATAGAGAAAATTAACCGCATGTGTAGAGAGAGCAAAAATTGCCTCCTTATCATTGCAGAGTTCCTCGCGCGTTCTTTGTATATCTTCCGCATCAATAGCGCCAATAAGTGCCTCTACTGATTCTCCATAGATTGTCTTTAGGAAAAGCGCCTTAAAGAAAATACGATTGTATTTGTATACCTTGTAGTGTTTCTGATAACTACTCTGTCTGTATATTCTTCCACCACTCCTTGGTTTAGCTTGAAGAAGTGGTATTTTTTTTGCAAGTGTACAATACGACTGTATGTCAGGTAGCCATTTATACCGAAGGAGATCGAGTTCTTTCATATATGACTCATCTCTTGTCCATAAAAATAGACGTGAGTAAAAATGAAATCGCTTATCTGGCTGCAAGTATCCAGCATTTTGCTCATAATAGTCACGAATATCCGATACTGAAAAGGTTTTTTTTCTGCTTGCAAGATACACGCATGTCTTTGCTACCATTTCACCAACATCTGCAGTCAGCGCATCACCAAAGATAATCCATTGTGGTGCAGTATTGATCTCCAAGAAATATAAATCTTTAGTTTCAGCGTGTTGTATTAAGTCAACACCGCATACAGTCAGATCAAAGACATTGGCAATCGCCTCTGCCTTTTTAGCTAATTTTGCATAGAGCTGTGGATCACTTACCCGTTCGGATTTTCCTCCTTGTGAGAGGTTGTTGAGATACATCTTTGTCGATTGCTCTGTAGATTGACGTCTGACTACATCAACTGCAATACCACCAACAACAAAGACGCGATAATCACACGTGTTCGGAATAAGGTTCTGGAATACATACGTAGAGATATTTTTGAGATTTTTTAGTTCCTCTTCTGCACTTATCAGTTCAATGCCATTCCCTTGAGAACCAAAATCTGGCTTTGCAATGATGGGGTATGTAAGTATGCCTTGCTCAATCAAATGAATGAGAGTGGATTCATCTGCAACTAAATATGAATCGATGCCCCGTATGTGTGGCGCCTTATACTTGATATATGACTGCTGGTATGACTTACTCGTGATGAGCGTATTATTCATAAGCACATCATTTATTATTTTTGTCTGTGCCGCTGCTTGTAGCATTGCTGTGGAACGACCTACAGATTTCTTAAAGTCTTTAGTAACTCGTGATGACCTCCAATACACAATGTCAGCATCTGTCAAAAATTTATTAGGGGTCTCGAGTTTGACCTGCTCACAATCAACACCCAGTGCATCCGCTTTTGTCATGATATCTATGACTTCAGGACTCATTGATGTTGTAACAATAGAAATTTTCATGAGTTAAACGTAGTTTGGTTACTGAAAACTGATTCTTACCTCTCGGCAAACAATACACCCTAGATGATTTTATACCAAAAGTAAATTCTGATATTTTCTGTTTTTTACTTCATGACCTCAAAGTATTAACAAAAGTCGCTGAATATGAGTAAAAATTTAAAATTAGTACGGAATTTGGCACTCTTCAAAACAATGAGCATCTCGATTAAGGGTATACACACGCTCTCTTCCCCTGTCCTCAACATCAACTGCACCTACCGATTTAAGTACGTTTAGATGGTGTGTAATTGTTGGCTGTTTTAACCCCAACTTATCGGTAAGATCGCCAACTGTCGTACCTTTCTTTATTTTCCCTAAAATACACACGAGTTTGTAACGACTCAGAACTCCCACAACCTTAAAACACTCAGGACAAAGTTCTTCATCAGATGCGACTGAGGGCTTCACCCACGCTGGACGTTTGTATGTTTTTGTTTCTAAGTTTACCTGTTCTAGTTGTTTTTTGCTTTTTTCCACAGTTGTATTTATTAATGTATAGATAGTCATCTATATAATGAGAACTATAGAGTTTCATCTATATTATCATTCATGTTGCACGAAGCAACACTTTTTATCTAACTATGCCACATACAACTTCAGGAGCACATATTACACACATCATTAAACGATCGGGGCGAAAAGTGCTCTACAGTAATGCCAAAATCAAACGTGCCATTGAAAAAGCTCTTCGTGCTACTGGTGAACATAAAAATGGTGTTCCTGAAAAAGTCACCCGTGCAGTGGAATTCGATCTTGAGACTATTCTCAAAACTGACGCACAGTATGTGCCATCAGTTGAATCCGTCCAGGACATGATTGAAAAAGAACTCATGAAAAATGGGTATCTTGAAACAGCAAAAGCCTACATCCTCTACCGCGAACAGCACGCACAAATTCGCCGAATGGTCCAAACTGAGTCAATCGACCTTGTCGATCAGTACCTTGGCGTTGCGGACTGGCAAGTGAAAGAAAATAGCAACATGGCATTTTCTCTTCAAGGTCTCAATAACTATATCGCGTCAGAGGTTAGTAAAAACTACTGGCTCAATAAAATATACCCTCCAGAAATTCGTGATGCACATCAAAGTGGTGACTTTCATATCCACGATCTTAATCTCCTTGCAGTTTACTGCGTTGGATGGGACCTTTATGATCTTCTCATGAGAGGATTTGGAGGTGTTCCAGGAAAGGTCCAGAGTAAGCCAGCAAAGCATCTCAAAACAGCTCTCGGGCAAGTTGTAAACTTTTTCTACACTCTTCAAGGAGAAGCCGCTGGTGCCCAAGCGTTTTCGAATGTTGATACGCTTCTTGCGCCATTCATATGGTATGACCATCTTTCATATGATGAAGTTAAGCAGACGCTTCAAGAATTTGTCTTCAATGTAAACATTCCCACTCGAGTTGGCTTCCAAACACCTTTTACCAATATTACCCTCGACTTAACTGTTCCAAAGCACTACGAAAAAATGCGAGTGATTGTTGGTGGAAAAGAGATGAAAGAGACATACGGAGACTTCAAGAAAGAGATGGATATGTTCAATAGAGCGTTCCTTGAAGTTATGAGCGAAGGAGATGCTTCTGGTCGCGTATTCACATTCCCTATTCCTACTTACAATATAACTAAAGATTTTGACTGGGATAATGAGAATATATCAGCACTTTGGGAATCTGCTGCAAAATATGGTATTCCATATTTCTCAAACTTTGTAAACTCCGACATGAGTCCAGATGATGCACGTTCAATGTGCTGCCGACTTCGTATCGACAATCGTGAACTGCAAAAGCGAGGTGGAGGACTCTTTGGAGCGAACCCACTCACTGGATCAATTGGTGTGGTAACAGTAAATCTTCCTCGTCTTGGAAAAACGTCCAAAACAAAGGCTTCCTTTCTTAAGAACCTTGGAGAACTTATGGATAACGCCCGTGATAGTCTCGAAATAAAGCGAAAAGTACTCGAGTCGATGACTGACAAAAACCTCTATCCATATACAAAATATTATCTCGAAAGCATCAGAACAGCATTCGGCTCATACTGGAAGAATCACTTCTCTACTATCGGTCTTGTGGGTATGAATGAAGCGATTGCAAACCTACTCGGGACTGACATTACATCACCAGAAGGTTCTAAATTTGCGGAAGATGTACTCGACTTCATGCGTACCCGTATAGCAGATTACCAAGAAGCGACGGGTAATAACTATAACCTTGAAGCAACACCTGCTGAAGGGACTTCATACCGCCTTGCCTTACTCGATCAAAAGCACTTCGATGGTATGATTTTTGCTAATGGAGTTGGTGAAGACACTGTGGATCCCTACTATACAAATTCGACACATCTACCCGTACAGCATACTGATGATGTTTTTGAAATTCTTGAACTTCAGGATAATCTTCAAGCAAAATACACAGGCGGTACAGTTATTCATTTCTTCATTGGTGAGAGGATCCGCGATACAACAGCGGTAAAATCACTCGTGAAAAAAATCTGTACTGAATACCATCTCCCCTATTTCACTATCACACCAACATTTAGTGTCTGCATGACTCACGGATACCTACACGGAGAAGTCTTCAAATGTCCAACGTGTGATAGTGACTGTGAGGTGTACACACGGATAGTCGGGTATCTTCGTCCAGTTGAACAGTGGAATAAAGGTAAGAGAGCTGAATACGGAAATAGAAAACATGTTCAACCTGACGCTTTGGCGCTACAGACAAAAATCGAGCAAATAACAACGTAAGCAAGTATGCGAATAGGTGGACTCCAAAAAAACTCCCTCATTGATTATCCTGGGAAGATATCTGCCATCGTCTTTACTATAGGATGTAATTTTCACTGTCCTTATTGCCATAACCCCGAACTTGTCGACGAAACAGCCGATGAAATTTCTGCCGAGGGTGTTCTTGCTTTCCTTAAAAAAAGAGTGGGTCTTCTTGAAGCAGTAACTATTACTGGAGGAGAGCCTACTGTACAAACTGATTTGATCCCTTTTATCAAAAAGATAAAAGAAATGGGCTTTTTGGTTAAACTAGATACGAACGGAACAAACCCTGAGATTGTTGAACAGCTACTTCATGCAGCGCTCGTTGACTACATAGCAATGGATATCAAATCCCCACTGGATTCCTATAGCGCGGCCGTAGGACGACCTGTCCCTATTGAGAAAGTCAAAAAAAGTATTGCCCTTATGATGAGAAACTCTGTACCATATGAATTCAGGACAACTGTGGTAAAATCTCTTCTCTCTCCAGACGATATTATTCGTATTGGAGAAGTTATTAAAGGCGCCAAAACATACTATCTTCAAAAATTTGTCCCAACAAAGACACTCAATCCAGCATTTCTTAAAAAGACGACGTATACAGACAGTGAATTTGAGGATATGAAGAATAGTTTGTCTGCATATGTAGACAAATGCTATGTCAGATAACCTACCTATACCTACTAAGACAATATATCTTGATCATGCTGCGGCAACACCAGTCCGTCGTGAAGTAATTGATGTAATGCTCCCCTACTTCCAAACAATATACGGAAACCCGTCCTCTATACACCACGAAGGACGAAGAGCACTGGACACACTCACAAACGTTCGAGAGCAAGTTGCTGGCGTGCTTAATGTGATTCCATCAGAAATTATTTTTACCAGCTCAGGGACTGAAGCAAACAATCTGGCTATTTTTGGTATTGCGGAAGCCTACAGTTTTCAAGGAAAACACATTCTTATTTCTTCTATCGAGCACCCATCAGTACTGAGCGCAGGTGAGCAACTGGCAGAAAATGGTTTTGATGTTGAGTATATACCAGTGGACACCTTTGGACGCATCGATGTTTTAGATACAATTTCACGTGTTCGCGATGACACAATCCTCATCTCTGTCATGCTGGCAAATAATGAAATAGGCACTGTGCAACCAATTTCTTCTCTCTCGCAAAAACTACGAGAATCTTTCCAAGAAAAAAACAGACCACTTCTCCATACCGATGCATGTCAGGCAACTGGACAACTCAACGTCTCCCCACACGACCTTGGTGTCGACCTCATGACTCTCAACAGCTCAAAAATTTACGGACCGAAAGGTGTTGGCATGTTATATTTACGCAGCGGTACTTCTCTTACGCCACTCATTGTCGGTGGTGTCCAAGAATTAGGAAAACGAGCAGGGACAGAAAATCTCCCGGCACTTGTTGGATTTGCACAAGCACTCAGTCTTGCAATTAAAGAACGAGAGGGTACGTCTCTTTCATTTACAAAACTCAGAGATGGTTTCATAAAAGCATTGCAAAAAGAAATACCCGATGTACATATAAATGGACACCTTACAGAACGTCTTCCAAACAACATCCACATTTCTTTGCCATACATCGAAGGAGAGTCACTCGTTCTTCTTCTCGATACATACGGTATCTGCGCCTCAACAGGTTCTGCATGCAGCTCACACAGTCTTTCTCCCTCTCACGTACTTCGCGCCATAGGGCAACCAAATGAGATTATCCATGGAAGTCTGCGGTTTAGTATTGGAAATAAAACAACAGCTGATGACCTTACCCACACGACTCACTCCCTTGCTGTTTGTGCAGATCGACTCCGTAAAATATCCCCACTACCATTACATATATGAAAGAGAATGATCACACAACACCAGATGTAACTTCATGCAGCGGCACCGCTTCGTGGCTTTACAATGACATAGTAAAAGATCATTTTTTTAATCCGAGGAATATTCTCATTGACGATGCTTCCCATGAAAGCGATGGAGTTGGAGTTGTTGGGAGTCCTGCCTGTGGCGATATGATGGTTGTATGGATTACTGTTGACGAATCAACAAAAACTATTATCGACTGTAAGTGGCGGACCTTTGGCTGTGCCTCAGCTATTGCTTCCACATCAATGATGTCTCTCATGGTTACTGAGAATGGTGGAATGACATTGCATGAAGCAAAACATCTTACACCTGAAGCAATTCTTGAGCGCCTTGGTGGTCTACCAGATCGAAAATACCACTGCTCTGTACTCGGGCACCACGCTCTCAGAGAGGCAGTCTTAGATTTTGAAAAAAATTTATCACAAGAAACAGTATGAACGAAACATGCCCCACAACATACACATGGTCAATTATAGACGTTATCGACGAAGCTCCTCGAGTACGTTCTCTTATTCTTAAAGCAAGAGACACACGTCCAGATTTTATATCAGGCCAATACCTTACAGTTCTCCTCTCTGGGTATGAACCAGCAGAGGGAAAATCCTATAGCATTTCAAGTAGTGGAGACGAACTACTTGTACGACTCACGATTAAAGAAATGGGGGCATTCTCTAAAGCACTCTATGCTCACAACAAAGGTGACACACTCACCACAAGTGCACCATACGGTTTTTTCTATCCAGAACAAACGAGCAATCACGATCTCGTTTTTATAGCTGGAGGAATTGGTATAACACCAAACATAAGCATCATCAAAAAATTATGTTCTGGAGAGTACCCTAAAAAGATCACACTTTTCTATTCAAACAAAACCATCGCTGACATAATCTTTAAAGAAGAACTTGATGTCTTGCAAAAAAAATATCCTCTCTTTAATGTCATTCATCACATCACACAAGAGGAGGATGCACCACCACCTTTCGTAAAAGGACGCATGACTGGTGTCTCAATCTTAAAAAATATTTCTGACATTCAAAAAACCGAACTCTTCATCTGCGGCTCAATCGACTTTACCAAAAATCTTTGGAGAGAACTTCGTGAGGAAGGAATACCGAATACACAACTTTATACTGAAGGATTTTTTTAAATAAAAAAGAGGGTACCTCCGAAGAGATACCCTATTGCTTTTCGTTTCGCCGATTACTGCTGTGCGGGCGGTGGTGTTTTCTGTTCATCCTTCCTCAAAAGAAAGGCCGGACCTCTGTTTCCTTCTGGCCAAACAAGCATTGCATCACCGATGCAATAGCTATTCGACATATTGGGAATACCTCGATGCACCGTTCGTTGTTCAAAAGGAATACCTGATGGACTGATTTTCATCTGAGCACCATTAACCTTTACTTCCACCCATTTCGGTGCCGGGACAAGCGTTTTACCCATTAAGTTCTCCAATTTGAAGTTTAAGAACATCGGCTTACCTGAGCCGAAGGTGTCATCCTACCGTAATAAACATACTTGTCAAGACATACCTACAATTTCACTCATAATGTAAGCCATAAAATAAAAAACGGGCAACCTTTTGGAGGGGTTGCCCGCTGTTGTGGATATCGGCCGAAGCCGGTTAGTCAGGAGGTCGTGATCTCGGTACCAGCCTTGAGCTGGACCGTGTGCCCTTCGGATTCCAAGAAGGTCTTGGCAAAGACACGGAGCTCATCCTTGGTGCCGGCCATCATCCCCGACTTGCCGTTCAACAAGATCATCGACTCGCCCTGCGGAATGCCGCGAATGCTTTTGACCTCGCGGCCGTCGACAGTTCCATGGTAATCGGTGAATTTCGCGCCATGGAGGCTCTGTGCCGAAATTGCAGTCTTGTGGCCATTTCCATTGACGTCAACGTTGACATGAGTCGCGGCGATGCGACGATTACCTTGGCCGGATCTGGCGTTATTTCTGGTTTGCATCGGTGATTCTCCTGTTTGATTTTTGATTTGGGCGGATGCCCGAGAACATCGGCTTACCTGAGCCGAAGCACTACACTATCGTCTCTTTCATTTTTTGTCAACGAATTATAAGACTTTTATAGATAATATGGCGTTTTTCCGAAAGACCTTTCAATGTAGCATTGACGATGTAACGTAATTTTCTGATAAAGGGTTTAAAAACAAGCAAAAAGCACCCAAATGGGTGCTTTTTGCTTGTTTTTGTTTTCTACTTATTCAGCTGCGGGTGCTTCAGTTTCTGTTTCTACTGCATCTGTTGCAGGCATATCTGTTGCCGGAGCATCAGTTGTAGTAACTTCCTCGGGGGTTACTGTTTCTGTTGTTTCATCTGTCATAGTCGTGATTGGTGTTAAAACTGATAATCCGACCAGCTGTGAGTATACCCTATTTGAACACACATTCCAAGTAAATAAAGGGCTTTTCTTACTTTGAATGAATCGCCGGCATTTCATTTTTAATGGCTCCTATCAACGATAATCACTCCATATCAAGGATAAGCCCTCCCCATGTAAAATCATGAGCACCATGACCCTTTCCTGAGCGAGCGTCATAAAATTCCCTAAATCCTGAGATAGTGATTAGGCCGACAGTTTTTTCTTTAATTGTTGCTGCCAAATCATGGAAACCATAATCCTTAAGACCTTTGTAAATAAACCAATTAATTGCAGTCCATGTCGGACCTCTCCAAAGGTCATCATTTGTATACGTTTGCTCGTGATGCGAGACAGACGGAATGGGAAATTGTGTAAAAAATTTATCTTTATTAAGGAGATATTTTTCTACTAGTATTTTTGCTTCCTCTTTATGAAGAATTCCTGCATACAGTGGCATAAACAGCCCCCATGTTTCAATAAGTACCTTCTCCTGATCTTCTCCTTGTAGTGAATAATACCAACACCCAATACCCATATGTAATTGCATCGATGCTTTCATCTGTTTGGCACAAAGACTAAAAACATCAGCTTCATTAGCTTCACCAATCTCGCGAGCAATGGACGAAAGAGCTTCAAGTGAACGTAGACAAATCGCGTTAAATGAGACATCTTCAACCCAGAAGTGATGCCGTGTACATTTTTGAACTTCAAAATGACATGCTGCATGTTCGCGAACTCTATCAATCCTTCGGTGAAGACTCTCAGCTGGCGTCTGTTTTGAAGTTAGTCCCTGTAACACATCGAAACGTGGAGAATTATCTTCACCTGATTCATCAGGGTTGATAATCCCCAAAAGTCCGTGGCCACTATAATTTCGTTCTGTCAGTAAACATAAGTAATAAGCGCGTACTGCTGGATAAATTTCATTCAAAAATGCAATATCGTGTGTACGAGTATGGAGATGCCAGATTGCAGTAGCAAGGAGTGGTGGTTGTGTTATGGAACTGACACCAACTGTTCCCCATGCCTGCGTTAACACATCACCTTCATTTTCTCTCCCCCACTTTATGGTTTGATATGCTTCATCCCAGTAAATCATATGGGGAATAAGTCCATTCGCAAGTGGTTTTGCAAGGACTGAACGTAATTCATTTTGTGCGAGCGTACTATCCAGATGAGAAAGAATGATCGAATGAAAACAAGAATCCCAAAACCATTGAAAGGGGTAATGCTCTGGTGAAGGAACGGTGTACATAAAATCACCAGAAACACGTCTATTTCCCTGCATAAGTTTCTCAACATGGTCAGTAAACTTCGCATTCATATTATTTTAATTGTACGCTTTTATGACCCCTCTGTTCACTTTGTTGGGGACAAATAAAATATGACGCTTATTTTAAAAGTTCCTTTTCAAGTCGAATCATTTCATCCAAAAATGCTTTCGAAAGGTCTATCTTATATTCAACAGACAGAAGGAGTGTTGCCCACAAAATCTCAGCAAGTTCGTGTTCAAGATTTTTATTTAAATCAGAGACTTCTCTAAAACCTTCCTTAGCTAAAACAAGTCTTCCTAAGTCACCAACATCAGATACAAGTCCTGCATATGTTTCTTCTGCGGTCCATGCTTTATACGACTTCTTCTTCTCAAAGTCAGAATATAAGCCTTTAATATGAAGAGCTTTTTTTGTTAAATCTGGAATATTCATTTTATGTCTCTATCGGCTTTAATATCTTTGATAGTGTATTCTTTATTGAGTGATATGTTACGCATAACTCGATTGACAGTCCATCCAATAAAAGCAAGGAGGGCAAAATAAAAGAGTCCAACAAGCTTAAATTGTGGAAGTTCTGTCTTTGAAAATAGTCCAAGCAAGGTGGCTCCAACGCCCATAGATGTAACCACCGTCAAGTTTTGAATCGAACTGTTCGTCGCTTTTGCCTGAAGATCTCCGAATACACTCAATGCTGAGTCAACGTATGTCTTTGTCATACGCCATATTTCCTTTACGTAACCAAGTGTATCATTGAGTGTTTCATGCTTGAATTGCATTACGCCGATAAACTTCTCCATCTTTGGATTATTTCGTACTATTGCGCCACGCGTATTAATATATGCTCCCATCTGATTAATCCTCGTATCAATCATATTAATGGTTTTCTGGTAGCCCTCAATTTTTTCTTTGAAACCAGAAATTTCTTTGCCTTGTATCTTGCCGCGCTCTTTTACCTCTGCAATATTCTCCCAAATTACTCTATGCAGGTTCAAATATCGGTGCATTTGTGACTTAAATTCACGTATGAAAATTTGTTCACCAATAAACTGTTCAATGGTCTCCATTTTTTCACCTTTTGTGTTAATAATATAGAGTGTATCTCCACGATGAATTTCAAAGGTCGGTTTTTTGACTTCAAAATGTTTTGTCTGCCCAAACTCTTTAATTAAACCATCAATATCTTTTACCGATGCTTTTTCAAGTACAATAAAATATGGGTAAACAGTCTTAATATTTGCCAATTCCTTTGGAATAGGAGCTCCAAGGCTAAAAACATAACTGAGACCTTCCGAAAGTGCCTTTTCATAATACTCAGTCAGTAATGAAATAGTCTCTTTAATCCCATTTTTTGAATCTTCTGAATCATGCCCAATCAAAATCAGTCCGTCTTCAAAAATTTTTAATGATATCCCATCCTCCGTCATGGCGTGAATATACTCAAAGTCTGAATGAATATCCTCTACACTAACAAGACGAAGATTATCTTTTAGACTCTTTAATTTCTGCTTATCGAGATTTAGTGGTGACTCTCCACTGGTCATAAAATCATAGATCTCAGACAAATGCAGTGTGGTCCGTTGAAACCAGCTTCCAATATATATTCTTTTTACATCAAGCATACCAGTAGTATAACCTACCCAAAATTACATTTGAGCTTTTTAACAACACCCTCTACACACCAATTGTCTGGGATTATTTCTTAGTGAATCCTTCCATCGCGCGCAGTGCTTCCATAGGGATCATGTACACAATAGTATTACTTTGGTCTGAAGACATGTCATTTATTGACTGGAGTGTCCTCAGATGAAGTGCTCCTGGTGTTGCAGAAAGAACCGCTGCGGCTCTGGAGATATTCTCTGAAGCTGCCAGTTCTCCTTCTGAATTGATGATTACAGCCCTCTTTTCTCTTTCCGCCTCTGCTTGTTTCCCTATTGTCCTCTCCATGTCAGCCGGAAGACTCACGTCTTTTAGTTCGACATTTTGGACTTTCAACCCCCAAGCATCTGTTTCTTTGTCGACAATTTCACGAATCCGTTCAGCAATCTTATCTCGACTTGATAACAGCTCATCAAGAGTAACCTCACCTACAATATTCCTCATTGTCGTCTGTGCATACTGTGATATGGCGTATTGAAAATTTTCAACTTCAACAATGGCTTTATATGCATCCGAAACCTTGTAATAGATAACTGCGTTAACGCGCACTGTGACGTTATCTCGGGTAATAGCGTTTTGATCTGGAACATCAACAGCCTTCGTCCGCACATCAACTTTTTGGTATCCCTGAATAATTGGAAAAACCAATCTCCATCCAGGCTCCATGATTGAGGTAAATTTTCCAAGAGTAAATCGTACCCCTTTTTGGTATTGATTTATCTGCCGAATACTGATAGTGATTAAAAATAGAGCGAGGAATAAGAAATATGACATAGAAAAAAATTACATAACTAATACCTGTATTATACCATTTTTACTACACATCCTTCAGGCACACAAAATGTCCGTGATATACTTTTTTTATGATTATTCCACACGAAAAACATTCACGATCAGTCGTTAAATCTGTTGTATATCGTACACTGAGCATTTCGGCAGATTCATTAGTTGCTTACTTTTTTACAAGAAATGCCATAGCGACATTCACCATAGTCGCCATAGTAAATGGTTACAGTACTATTCTCTACTACCTACACGAACGCATTTGGGCGCACATCACTTGGGGACAAAAGAAGTAAAAATGTTTTAATAACGGACTATTTCCGTGTTCCGTCTTGTTTAAAAAAAGTCCATACATAGTATTTTTCAACTTTTTCGCGTGCCCAATCTGTCTTACGCAGAAAAGTTAAACTCGATTTTACACTTGGGTTTTGTATAAAGCATTTAATTTTTATTTTCTTTCCTAATTCTTCCCATCCGAACTGAGCAACCAGCTCTTCAACAATGGTCTTAAGTGTGACCCCGTGCAGTGGATTATTTTTCTGTGATTCCATAAAATGATTCTTGAGTATACATTACTACAATAGCATCAAAAACACCCCACTATCTAAAGCGGTGTCAAAGTCCCATAATTCAAAATGTTTGATTAGTTAGTAAGTTTTCCAAAGAGCTTAGTTTTTGGGCAGCATAATAGTAAAGGTTGTTCCGTCCCCATATACACTTTTCACTGATATTTTTCCTCCATGCATATCAATAATTTTTTTACAGATAACGAGACCTAGTCCAGTCCCGTGTATCCCTTTAGATTTTTCATCTTTTACTCTATAGAACTTTTTGAAAAGATTTTTTAGATATTCCTTATGGACACCTATTCCTGTATCCGAAATCATAATTTGGGCAAATTCTTTAGTATCTAAAAGCGAGATTTTAATAATATTCTTTTTTCCCTTTTCTGAATACTTAATTGCATTACTAAGAAGATTTGAAATAACCTCTTCGAGCTCATCAGGAACACCCTGAACAATTACTTTTTCTGCTTTAGAGACTACTATTTCAATTTTTCCTTCAGCCACCTCACCGCTGAACGATGCAACGACTTCTTTAAGTAAACTCTGGAGTTCCACGTCATGTGTCTCTGCATGAGAAGATGCCTCAAGTCGATAAAGTCCAAGTAATTTTTTAATAAAAACTGAAATACGATTAATAGAGGTATCCAGAACATCAATTTTTGAAGTTTCATAGCCCTGTTTTCTAAGGAAAAATAGTTCCCCTTTCATGATTGTAAGTGGTGTCTGGAGCCCGTGAGATATCTCAAGCATCATTGCTTCTTGGTCTTTTTGAAGTCGCTGAATTTCAGCGGTTCTCTCTGCAACTTTTACTTCAAGCGTATCCGCGTACTCCTTCACCGTAGCGTAGAGGCTCGCCTTCTCAATGGCGACGCCTGCCTGCACGCAAAACGTATGAAGTAAAGACATGTCTTCACTTGAATATGCGTCACCCGAAAGTTTCTGCCCGAGATAAAGTACCCCAATTTTCTTTTTACCACATTTTATTGGAATAGAAATTTCGTATACTTCTCGAGATGGTAGTGGTTGAGGTTCCATCCAAAAGATCGGGTCTTTAACCTTGAGTGATTGCTCAAGAATTGCTGTAGTTTTTTTAAGAATAGAGTCTCTAACAATATTTTCATTGAGCACAGATGCGAGCTCCTCAAGCACGGTCGCATAATCATAACGATCTTTAAAAAAAATACGTGACGTTACTTTTTGAAAATATGTCTTGAGAGGAGGGACGCCAAAAATCCCAACAAGAGCAGTTACAGCCGCGCTTATAACGGAATCAATTTCTGTTGTAACGCTAAATATAAATTGAGTCGCAAAAAGAAGTATGACGTATACACCGACAATGAGTGAAATGAGTACTGAATAGACGAGGCCTCGCTGGATGATTACCTTAATATTCAAAAACTCATGACGTACTATTGCATAGGCAATAAGAGTGCTCATGATAATACTCCCCAAAGGACCAAATTTTGACCAATTTGCGTTCCCAGTAATAAACGGAAGGATTGCATTGGTAAAAACTGCAAAAAAAAGAAAAGTCCCCCACCCAGTAAGAACGTATCCAATCTGTATTTTTTCTCTTCCACAGAGATGAAGATAATCTTGTATAAAGTTTGCTGTGGTATGAATTATTAACACAAGATAAAGAGCGACAACATACAGATACATTGGTCCAATAACAACCTCAGAGATACCTATTTTGGGATCAAGACTTACTTGTTCAACAATTGCTGATCCAAATGATGCAACTGAAAATAATATTGTCAAAACTAGATAAATCCATAGTGCGCCGCGCCTTCGAATGCGTTTTGTCGGAAATTCAAAAGAAAAATATAGAATAAACCAACACATAAAAAGAGCGAGTGGAAATGCTGCTCGTGTCCAAAAAAGTGCACTCTCAAGGGTACTACTTGTATCAGCCATATAATTTCCCGTCGCCCACAGAACAAGAGCTAAGATACTTCCCGCAAAAACAAATGTGTGTGTGTTCAATGATATTCCGTCTCTTTTTCTAAGTACAAAGCCAAGGAGGCTCAAATTAATGATATTTGTAATTGCAGTAATAATTAGTGATAGACTCATGAAATATAATTAGTTTAATTGTACACAATACGAGACTCGTGCGCATCTTAAAAAAACCCGTGACACACAGTCATGCGTGTCACGGGTAATCCCAATGAGTCTCTATGAAGCTGCCGGCAAACAAACCATCCTGTTTGTTATTGCTCCATGCATAGAACGAATAAACAATGCACCCCCACAAAGACGAGCAAGAAGAGCAGACCTTAAAAGGCCTATCCCTGTATCTTTCAAAGAAGATCTTTCCACAAATGGCGGACCAACAATGTCTTTGTTAGTGCCAATGCTCGTACCTCCAACCGAAATACAAACACAGGCTTCATTACCGAAATATTGACGAATATTTTCATCAGCCCTTCTCCGTAAGGGATGAATAGTAATCGTGACTTTTTTTTCAGCAGAAGTACCTGCCACTCCGGTATTCCACCACTGATTCGACTGTTGAGCATTCCAGATCAGATTGAGAAGGGTTTGTTGCAGACCAAAATCGTTTACATCTACTTTTCGGTCTCCGCTTAAATCCTTTGTTTCAATAACGACCCCCTTAAGTACCACCGCCGCAATTTCCACAATTTCTTTAACAACCTTCTCTGGAAGGACTTTCTCTGAAGTCATTCCTTCTGATGAACCTAACCTGAAAACTTCTTTGCACAACTGAGAAATTCGTTCAACCGCATCTCCGAACATCTCGATGTACCCAGCAGCGACCTCGTCAGGTTTCCCTTTTCCCAAACGACGGCTGATAAGAAAACTGAGTCCTCTTACTTGGCAGCAAAGGTTTTCAAGTGCCTGCACATTTCCTTGATCATCGCGCGCCAATCGAATTGGTTGTTTCTCCATAACGTTGCTACTATTTTCAGACGAACTGTCAAGAAAAAGCTCTTTGCCATTAGGTACGGCAGCCGATAGTGTTTGCATTTTGTTTCTCCTCAGAATGACAACGAACTAAATGGGAGGTATTGGAACAGTGAAAATTTACTAAGGCCACCATAGCAAAGACTTCCTCTACTCCAGTTCAAGCAAAGATAAAATATTTATTAAGAAAAAGAATAATATAATGATAATATGGCTTAAACTGGTTGTTCCTATATAATAAAATTATAATGAGTTATATATCCTACGGAACAAAAAACCCGTAGCGCGAACGCTACGGGTGAATTTTTACCGCAGAATGTTTATACAGCGATGGGAAGACAAAGTGTTACTCGAGTCCCAACATCAATTTTCGTCCGAACAATCAATGATCCTCCATGAAGATCGGCAATGTGCGCCGACATAAAGAGACCAAGACCTGTCCCTTTTTCAACAGGTTTCGTCGTAAAAAACGGTTTTGCAATTTGCAAAAGAACATCTTCACTCATTCCATCCCCATTATCATCAACCGAAATACCAACATATTGACTATGTTCGGAACACTCAAGCATCTCTTCTTTGAAACCACGAACCATCGGATGTATCTGGATTGTGATTTTTCCTCCCTCACGGATTTTGGACGAAACAGGATCTGAAAGTGCATAGCGCGCGTTGCGTATCAAATTCAACATGATTTGTTGTAATTGAAAAGCACTAATGTTTACTTTCACACCTTCATACCGATAGAATGTTTCATGATTAACCCCTGAAAGGGTCACTGTTGCCATCATGAGAGCCATAGTAACAGCATGGTCAAGAAATATTGGGTCAACGATACGAATCTTTGATGACCCAAACTCAAGCATGCTGTCACAAAGGGCGACAATTTCATCAACAGAATTTGCTATCGAAACAAGGTGCTCCGTCACTTTACTGTAATCTCGGTCGTTCATTCTGCGCAATGCAAGAAACTCCAATCCTTTTGCTTCTTGACAAAAATTTTTAATATCATGCACAGCACCAGCAGTGAGTTGCCCGAGGGCAACAAGCCGGTTTTTCTCCTGTTCTTTGTCCTTACAATTCTGCGTAACAATTCTGCGACTTGGCCAATCATTACATTGACGGGGCTCAAGGTCATTAAGGACACTGGTTTCTATTCTAGACATTATTCTTCTCCTAGTTTTAAAAATTACAATGAACACATAGCTAATATAAAATTAGCCCGTCCAAAACGTACTTTTGCAAACATATCAGTACGACCTTCACTAAAGTTCAAGCAAAGATAAAATATTCATTAAGAAAAAGAATAATACAATGATAATATGGCTTAAACTGGTTGTTCCGATGCAATAAACCCACAATGGGGTATCGTTCGAATCACTTCCTTTCTTCCAAGCTTTCTACGTAAATTTAATATATGAACATTAAGTGCTGCTGAATAGTCTTGTATTTCATCATTTATATACATGCGTAATTCGTTGGCATTTACTACTGACTGTCGGTGAAGAAAAAGATGAAACAAAATACCATATTCCGTCTTTGTGAGGTTTAATTTTTTTCCGCCTACTTCTACCTCGTGAGTGCGTATATCCATATGTACGCCACGAGACTCTACAACTGTTCCTCTAAATAAACGCTCGAGATTTTTCTGAACAAGATTCTTGAGTCGCGCAAATAATTCCTCCTTCATAAAAGGAACCTGCACACAACCATCGACGCCAGCATCAAGCATTAGCCCGCGATACGTAGCTTCTTCATTCTTTCCAACAATAAGAAAAATCGGGACTTTAACCAGTTGCTGAATTTGCTCAACGACGTAAACGTCATCTTTATCTCCCTTACTTTGCGTAATATCAAGAATAACTATATCAGCTCTAAATGCCTTAAGTTGCGTCTGGTAATCATCAAGAAATGACACCTTGTGAAAAATATAATTTGCCGCTGGCATATATTTCTCCACCAAAGACCCACCACCTTTGTACAATATACAAATTCTCATCACCATACTGTACCAAGACTCAATAAAGTTACCTCTGAGAAAAGATAAGATCTTTATAAAATTTTAAAATAGAATCTACTAAATTCAGCATAAGACAGTTTACACTCTCGACGAATACATCTATAATCAAATCAATGCGTGCTCTTGTAATTGAAGACGAAGATGGAATAGCACAGCTCCTAAAAGCTGGACTTGAATCAGAATACTTTGTAGTAGATATTGCAGAAGATGGAGAGAAAGGTTCATTTATGGCAAGGACAAACGAATATGACATTATCATACTCGATAATATGCTTCCTAAAAAAAATGGGGCTTTGGTATGTGAGGAAGTCCGTAGTACTGGAAAATCAACACCAATCATTATGCTTTCTGTTCAATCTGAAATGCATACAAAAGTCGAACTTTTAAATAAAGGTGCTGATGATTACCTTACGAAACCATTCTCATTTGAAGAGCTCATGGCACGTGTCCGAGCCCTTCTTCGTCGTCCAGTGACTTTCTCACCAGAAATTCTCGAAGTCGGTGATGTTGTTATGGATACAAAAAAACATACTATTCATAAAGGTAAAGATGAATTACGTCTCACGAAAAAAGAATTCATGCTTCTTGAATTATTACTTAAGCGTAAAGGCGCTGCAGTCTCACGAGGAACAATTATTGAACATGTGTGGGACATGAATGTTGATCCATTTTCAAATACTGTTGAGTCACACATTTTAAATATACGCAAAAAAATTTCCCCAAAAGGGACAGAGGCATATATTCAGACCATTCCTGGAATTGGATATAAGATTGATGCATGAATTTTGTAACTTGTTGTACAAATTTTATTTTATCAAAATTTTATTTTGAACTCACTTCATAATTATTTTTTATTCATGAGAATAAGAAGTTGTTTTTTATATAGTTATTATTGGGGCACATGTGTGCCTAGTTCTTCAATCAAAAAGAGGTGACCACATGTCTCAAAAATTTGTGCAAAGTGACTGGGAAGAATACGCACGTTGCTATGATTCCCTTCTCAATCTAACCCCCTATCAGCATATGCTGGAGAGAGTTGCTCGTAATGTTCGAACTACGCAACATTACACAATACTCGACGCATCATGCGGAACTGGTAACTTTGAAAAAGTCTTCTGCGAAAGCAGCGATCAAAATTTTCAAATAACTGGAATCGATAGGGCAGGTGCCATGCTTGAACGGGCAAGAAAAAAATGTGCTTCTTGGCCACATTGTTTTTTCGCAGAAACAGACCTCAATCAGAATCTTGATTTTGAGGATGAATCATTCGGACAGGTAGTGAGCATCAATACGCTTTACGCAGTAAAGAATCCTGAAACAACGCTTCGAGAGTTCTTTAGGGTCCTTGTGCCTGGTGGTGTGCTGTTCCTCGTCACACCAAAATATGGCTATGAGAATGGCCTTATCCTTAAGGAGCACTGCAGGAGCAGTAAACCCGATTCGTACTGGGTTGATGTTCACCAGAGCCCCGAGAGAGAAGAGAAACTTATTCGAGAAGCTTTAGATGATGAAGTTGCGATCACTGACATGCTCACTATCGCTCGCTTCAATCGTTCAATTGCTTCAGAAGATACGTTTCACTTCTACTATCAAGAAGAGCTCAAGACTGTACTTGAGAAGGTTGGACTTGCGGTAAAAGAAGTTTCATACGTCTATGCTCACCAAGACATCTTTGCCATTGCGCAGAAGGAGACCTAAACATGCAGCTCACACCGATTGGCCAAAGGGATCAGGGGATCCAAATTGCACAGCCAGTGCAACCGGCGCAAGCCGAATCCTCAACAAGTTCAAAAAAAGTTACTCTTTCGATAGCCCGTGAAGGAGAATCTCTTCTTGATTTTAGAAAACTCGTCTATGAGCAGTACGCAAAGCGAGGATGGCTTGATATGTCACAGTATCCAAACGGAATCGTTACTGATGAGTTTGACACCACAAGTGATGCGCTCGTCATACGTTCCAATGAGGAAATTGTTGCCGGCATGCGTATTGTTCGAGATGGCGGCAACGGCTTCCCTCACGAGGAAGAGCTCCAGATCACAAAACTCATCACTGAAGCAGCTCAAGGAAGCGACGCACTGAAGCTTCTCGCGCGCACCCCTCGAAGTCGCATGGCAGAAATAACGAAGGTTGTCGGAAAAAAGAGACAACGAATGCTCACCTTCGACATCATTAAGTGTCTCTACTGGTATGCGAAAACGAGTGGAGTAGATCTCTATGTCATGGTCATCGATATGGATTTCTTCGTCCTCTGCGACACACTCGGCATCCCCATAAGTCCGGTTGGAACGCCCGTGTACTGTGAAGGAAGTTGGACTATTCCAGCCATTACACAACCGTCGCGTTATGAGCGCGAGATTTCCAAAAAAAGTCCCCAGGGTTGGTCATATATCGCCATACCTGACAATTTGGATACTACGTGGACAGTCCACTAGTCCAGAATGTTTTTGTTCTTTGAGTACGCATGTGTTTATGCGTACTCTTTTCTAAGTACTTTTATGTAACTGAATTCTTAATCTAAACTTAATCAAACTCAATTTCGAAATTATACATTCCCATCGAACATAAACCCTGTAGCTTTGTACCTACTGTTTGCGGTGGGACCTCAATCTCAGTTACACCAGATTGTGGCAAATTCTTTTGATAATTAATCGATGGAATTACTAGAGCAGACGAACAGTCAAAAGTTCCGCTAGTTTTCATACGAATTGTTGTCGGCAAACCTGCTTGGGCAACACTTTTCCTCGGTGAATACCCACCTCGTGCAGTAAGATCTATAATTTGCTTTCCTTCTACAACGGAAACATTATTTACCTCTCCTTGTGCCTTATTGGCTTGATCATCGCCACCCCTAGTACCCCAAGATAATATAATTACAGACCCAATAATACCCACTCCTAAAATAACTGCTATTACTGTTGCATTCATAAACTAAAAACTGGTGCTATTACCCCAATTGTAACAAAACTATTAATAATATTCATCAATGCAAAAGAAATGACAACAAGTCCAGCTGTCTTGAAGAAGACTCCTGCATATTTACTATTTTGAATACTCATAGAGCTGAAGCTGATAAGTGCAAGTACTGGCAATGTCCCAAGAGCAAAAACAAACATAGTCATTCCCCCATTGAAAAACCCTCCTGACGAAAGCGTATAAACCTGCATCGACTGTGTAAAACCACAAGGCAGGAAGAACGTAACAACACCAACCAAGAAAGGAGTGAACGAGTGGTTGAACTTAGAAATCGAAAGTGCATGGTTCGATACAAACCGGGGCATCGATAGTTGGAATGCTTTTGTTTTGTGGAATATATCAAGAAGGTTAATTCCTAATATAAGCATCACAATTCCAATCACTATCCCAAGTACAAATGAAGCATTGGTACTGAGAGTGAATGCTGTACCAATGAGTCCAATTACACCACCCAAAAGAAAGAATGATACAAGTCTTCCGACATGAAACAGAACCTGTGGTTTGGTATTACTTCCATCTTTGGCAAAAGTTGCAGACATCGAAAGCAGCAATCCGCCAACTACTGCCATACAGGTCGAAAGTGAGGCCACAACACCAATAATGAAGACCGTGCTGAAGGAAACTTCTCCAGCGCCAATCAAGTTCACAATGCCCATCTTTTGGAGAGCAATAAAGAAAGCAACGAAACCAACAGCGAGCGGTATTGCCAAATTGAAATCTTTCCAATCCCGAACATTTCTTTTTTGTTCGAGACTCACTGTATATCCATGTTTTGTAAGCTTTGCTGTAAGATTTTCGACTATCTCACGCATATTAGCTCTCCCAAATTCACCGGAAATTGTCACAGTATCATTTGAAAGACTTACATCTACAGTCTTAACATATTCAATTTCTTTTAATTCATCTTCAATAAGATGCTCACATGCCTTGCAATGCATCCCCGACACATGGAACGTATATGTGCTTTTTTTTAATTGTCCGTTAAGATTCATATTATGTATTATAGTTTTTTAGATTTTAAACGAAGTGCGTTCCCTACAACAGATACACTACTGCCTGCCATTGCTAGTCCAGCAAACACTGGGTTGAGAACAATTCCCCAAAATGGGTATAGTAACCCAGCTGCTACTGGGATTCCGACGATATTGTAAATAAACGCCCAAAAAAGATTCTGTTTCACCGTTCGTAACGTCAATTTGCTCAACTTGATTGCTTTAGCGATCTTTGAAATATCTCCATGGAGTAACGTAATTCCTGCGGATTCAATTGCAATATCAGTCCCTGTTCCCATCGCAATGCCAACATCTGCTTGAGTCAATGCCGGAGCATCATTAATCCCATCACCTGCCATAGCAACTATATGACCATCTTGTTGTAGTGACTCAACTTTACTTGCTTTTTCATGTGGCAATACTCCGGCGATGACAGTCTCGATTCCGACCTGGTTACCAATATGTCGCGCTGCGCGCTCGTTATCTCCGGTAAGTAAAATCACATTGATACCCATACCTCGTAACGTCTGAACCGACTCTTTAGCAACATCTTTAAGTGTATCGGCAAGAGCAATATACCCAGCCTTCTTTTTATCTATAAATACTACCACTACTGTCTTTCCCTCTTCTTCAAGGGTGGTAAGTTTTGAGTCCTTACTATTTTTTTCTGGTTTTGAAATCATTACGTGCACCCCCTCCACATTTGCCTCGACACCAATTCCCTCATGCGCAATAAATGCGTCGGCTTTTGATAATTGATTTCCGCTCTTTTTAGCATATGTCACAATTGCTTCAGCCAGTGGATGTTCGGACATTTTCTCTATGCTTCCAGCATAGAGAACAACCTTTTCTTCTGTATAGGATGGATCAAGCACCACAACATCCGTTACTTCAGGTACACCCTTCGTAATAGTTCCTGTCTTGTCCATCACTATAGTATCTACTTTAGAAAGCATCTGGAGACTCTCCGCATTTTTAACTAAAATGCCATTTGAGGCTCCTTTTCCCACTCCGACAATAATCGCTGTTGGTGTCGCAAGACCGAGTGCGCACGGACACGCGATTACGAGTACACCAACAAAAGATAGAATGCCGTAAGAAATAGCTGCCGACGATCCTATTAATGGAATGCCTATAAGGAGCCATGCGAGAAGTGACGAAAATGCGATCACGAGCACGACAGGAACAAAGACGCTCGAAATTTTATCGACAAGAGCTTGTATCGGGGCCTTGCTACCCTGCGCCTCTTCTACCATACGAATGATATGAGCAAGCAACGTATCAGACCCAACCTTGGTCGCTGTGTAGGTAATACTTCCTTGTTTATTTATCGTAGAGCCAACAACCACATCTCCAACTTTTTTATCGACGGGAATAGATTCACCGGTAATCATCGATTCATCAATCGCAGTATCGCCGGTGAGAATTTTTCCATCAACGGGGATCTTTCCTCCGGGTTTTACAACAATAACGTCACCGACAATTACCTCAGAAATAGAAATTTCTATTTCTTTTCCATCGCGAATCACTAATGCTGTCTTTGCTTGGAGTGCGAGTAATTTTTCTATCGCCTCTCCGGTTTTTTGCTTTGACCGCGTTTCTAGATACTTCCCAATAGTTACAAAACCGATCACTACAATAACAACATCAAAATACACAAATTCAGGAAGTGAAAAAAGCTCACGCACCTGTGGCACAAGTGTCAGAATTGTACTGTAGGTAAATGCCGTGAGAGTACCGATACCGATGAGTGTATCCATGTTTGCGACACGATACTGCACAAAACGAGTCACCCCATCTATAAATGGCTTCCCAACCCAAAACATCACCGGCACTGCGAGCACCATTGAAATGATATTGAAAAGTTCCATTGACACTGGCAAATTTGGAATCTGAGAAAATGTACGAGCAGTAATGTCCCACATCATAATCACAAACATAAAGAGTGCGAGTGGGAGTGCAAATTCTGCTTTTGTCTTGTAGGCTTGTAGTTCTCGCTCTTTTGTAGTTTTTGACTGTGTGAAACCAAGATGTTCAGAATGATCCGTTCCAGACATTTCATTCGATCCTCCTTGAGGCATATCTTCCACAATCGTATAGCCAAGTTTTGTTATCTCCTCGTTCATACTTGCAACAGTTACTTTAGTCTCGTCAAAATCTATCACTGCCTTTTCCGTAGCAAAATTTACTTGCGTACTTTCTACTCCCTCGAGTTTTCCAAGTTTTTTGTCAATAATAGCGGCGCAGCTGGCGCAGTGCATTCCTTCAATTCTATATATTTTTCCTTCCATAAATTTGAATTACTTTCGTTTGAGCTGATACACTTTCAGAATCTCAGCAATAGCTTGTTTGTCCTTTCCTTGTTTCATCTGATGCACAACACAACTTCCCAAGTGATCTTCCATCAGTGCGTCCTCGACTCCGGAAAGCGCTCGTTTTACTGCAGAGGTCTGCGTAATAACATCAATGCAGTATGCATCTTTATTGAGCATATCTTGTAATCCTCTCACCTGACCCTCAATGATCTTCAAGCGGCGTATCAATTTATCCTTTTCATTATTCTTATTCATACGAGATATAGTCTATACCCCCTAGGGGTATCAAGCAAGCCTCTTTTTTGGAAGGTTGTTTATAGATATTTTATTTAAATATCTGAAATGTTTTGCGGTGCAAATATTTCACATAATCATAATATGTCAGATATCAAAAAAAAACGCTGACATTACAACAAAAATAGCCATGACAATTAGGTCACTGAGTGTACATCTGATTTCAGAGCTTATTCGAGAAATTCAAGTCGCTTTACTTCAACCCCTAGTTCAGTCATTTGACCGTAAGCATGTGCTTTTTTTGCTTCGACAAATTGATCTGGTGTACATGTTGTCTGCTCTCCATCAAAAGATGTACATGAGCTCGCTTCATCAAAAAATAGTGGTACAAAATGTCCAAGTTCACCATTTTCTTCAAAAACCAAGTGCCAGTACTCTGGATTGAGTGGTGGCGGAACACTTTTGAGTATAAATCCTTCTTTTTCAAAACTAAATTCTCGTGGTAAGTCAAATTCTCCTGGGGCACACTCGATGTTGTTAATGAACCATCCATCGTTATGGCGCAAGAGCGTAAAGATTGCTTGACCAGTTAATTCTTTATCTTTTGCCGTGATAAGTATCCGTGATCCGTCTTGATCCTGTGATACCACCCTCCCTTTCCCTCCTTTAGGCACTACCACCTGACATAACACGGGGTCAGCCTCAGATTCTACTCGTCCTTGAGTAGCAATGAGTCTTGCTTGTAGTTCTTTACTTAAAAATTCTTTATTCGCTAATCCAGACTGATATGGATCTGTATCTATAGCTTTTCGTGCATCGAGCCAGAGATTATAAAAATCCAAAGCAACATCAACTGGCTCTCCTATTGCTACTGCCTGTTCAGATAATTTTTGATCTTCCTGCTTTGGTGTAGATGAGCGTGTCATAAGTACCCCTACAATAATCACAGCAACAGCCACACCACCAAAAATAAGTATTTTTTGTTTCATATGTACCTAATAGTATACATAGCAAAATAAAATAATCATATAAGTAAAATATCACATCATATTTTACTGTTTACGTAAATTATGGGGCCGTAGTGAACAAATTTGAAACCAGCTCTCTTATAAGAAATTAGAGCTTTTCTATTTCTTTAAGATCATGGTCTGGAATATAGAGAAGGAGAATTCCAAGAACAATGCCAACTATTGACGTCCAGAATAATTCTCCACCAAAATATTCATTTTCAATAAAATCAAGAATGTGCCAAATACCCCGCCAAACAAACACAAGGCCTACAACAATAGAGAGCGTACGGACAAAATATTTAAAATCTTTATGTTTGATTTTTTTCATATTCAAAATAGTAACATGCAACCACAGTACGACAAGCAGTAACGGCCGCTTGAAATGAAAATACACCCAGAAGGGAGTATTTTCATTTCAAGC
>JAIPIB010000008.1 GCA_021734905.1 Minisyncoccota bacterium
ATATCGACAAAGTGTACTGGCCGCTGTAAGCGGAAAAGTGACTAAATGTCACTTTTAAGATTTTGTCAGATATTTTAGAGCAGAGCGAATTAAATATCGACAAAGTGTACTGGCCGCTGTAAGCGGAAAAGTGACTAAAAAGCAAATTCAGTGTCTGAAAGAAGAGAGACGCACAATACAAATGTAACCTTAGAAGGCATTACAGAGTGCTTGATAACGTATGAATTGGACAATTAGGGGGTATTGGTGTTCTTAGTACCCAATACCACCTGAGTAAGCAAAAATCATACTTATCGCTATGATGATTGCGAAAATTGACCATATCCATTTCATAGCCAGCTTTGTCTTTTTGTGAAATAAGAAACTCATAGTGTAGAATGGTACCATATGTTCGACTTTCATGAAAAGAGGAAGATCAGGAGTTTTCTATATTCAAAAACATTTGTCTTAATCATTTTTCTTGTATCAATACTTTTATCTATTTCTGCGTATAACCGATTTTCTGTTGCGCAAGAGATGAAGATGAAGTTGGAAACAAAAAGGACTGAATTATCTGAACTAAAGCAGCGGGCAAATATGCTTGAATCAAAGGTAAATTATCTTGATAACGATAGGGGGGTCGAGGAAGAGTTGAGGAACAGATTTGATGTTGCGAGGGAGGGGGAACAGGTCATTATACTTCTTGACCCGAAAGATGAAAAAAAGAAGGAAGCTACCATTGTTGTTCCACCAAGCACGACGACAACAGATAAAAAAGGAATACGTGATTTTTTTTCTCACCTGTTTAATTTTGAATAATTTGCTATAATTGAAGGACTTTAAGAATTAAATTCATTGTATATGGAAAAACAAGTAACTATTTACAGCACGCCAGCATGTCATTTTTGTCACGCAGCAAAGGCTTTTTTTGATGAAAATAATGTTGTATATACAGACAGTAATGTCGCAGAGGATCTTGAAAAACGAAAAGAAATGGTTGATTTGACTGGACAGATGGGCGTTCCTGTTATTCGTGTTGATGATGAAGTTATTGTTGGCTTTGACGAAGCGAAGCTTCGAGAGCTTTTAGGCAAATAGGAGACTTAAAAATCCTCAAAAAAAGATCAGGTAAAACTGATCTTTTTTTGAATGATGCATTGTTGATAAAACACATACATACATGGACGTGAACGAAGTACATATATTTTATGTATGAGGAGACATACCAGTAGAGACATTGAACAAATTTAATTGCTTTGTAAACGAGGGTTAAGCATTCCTGAGATAATGAAAGCGACAAATTTTCCAAAAGACTACGATTTGGTATCACGTAAGAGATGTGAAAATCAAGGATTCATTATTAAGAGATATTAAAAAAAGGCAGGGTGGCAGCAAACTGAGGAAGGAAAAGTTACTTATCTTGGCAATGTGTGAAGCGAGAAAGATATTATCACAAAATGACCATGGTGGTTTTGCAGCGCTTGTCGCGATGTTGTATTAGGCTGAGGATAGCAAACGAGAACTGGTATTCACAAATACTGATCAAGCAATGATAAATATGTACCTTATCTTTACGCAGAAGATACTAAAAATTAAGAAAGAACATTTATATTTTGCTCATTAGAATATCAGATCCAATAGTACCTCTCGATGCGATACGATATTGGTGCGAAGGGGCTGGAATCTCGAGTAAAAATATTAAAGCTTAACCATAACAATGTTCAAAATAAGACGAAGACGTCATATGGAATCTGCAGAGTATATACCAAGAAAGGAGGGTATTCACTAAAGATAATCCAGTGTATGATACACATCATTAAAAATTCAATTCGCCCTTGTAGTTCAATGGATAGAACTTCGCACTCCTAACGCGAAGATCCAGGTTCGACTCCTGGCATGGGCACCAAAATTACAAAACCCAGTATTTAGCTGGGATTTGTTATTTAGGTCCAGGAGTCGAAGCCTCGTTGAGAAATTTCATGAGCGAAGCGAAATGAAATATCCAACGAGGGGACTGAAACTGTAAGTTTCGACTCCTGGCATGGGCACCAAAGAAAAGCATTTTGACTATAGTATCTGGTATACTGGAGCAATGTCTGATTCCGACAATGACAAAGAAGATCAAATTTTACGACTTCTCAAGGAGAACGCTGTTTTATTGAAGCAAAATAATGAAATACTCAGCAAGCTTTATAGGCATAATGTAATTGGATTTGTAATTCGTATTGCCTGGTACGCTATCCTAATAGGAATGCCGTTCGCACTATATTATTACATTCTAGAACCGTATTTTAATGTATTTGGCGCCAACTATGAGGTATTTAGGAGAGGTATGGCTGAAATACCTGGACTTAAGGGGCTTGAGTATTTCCTTCCAGCTATTGGAGAATAGGCTGGAAAGTGGTACTATTTTGACGTTTGCTGAGGTAGCTCAGTTGGTAGAGCATTTGCCTGAAGAGCAAGGGGTCGGCGGTTCGAGCCCGCCCCTCAGCACACTGGTAAGAAAAAACGCCTTTAAGGCGTTTTTTTCTATGTAAACCAGTGTGCTGAGGGGCGGGCTCGAACGGTTCGCGATATGAGTGACTATATACAATGTCACGAATCAGCGAACCGCGGGCAGGTGAGAAGCGAATGCTTGGAGCTTCGCAAGATCCTGTGAGATACCTTTGTGAGTGATATGACACAAAGTATCCACAGGGTATACGGTAACTGTAAGTTGACCTTAGTGAACGAAGTGAATTAGAGTTGGACGCCGAGCCCTGAGTAATAAAATACTTAGAAACTTGCGCCGAGCCCGCCCCAAATCAACATGATACAATTAAAAAATGGGAAATGAAGAGTTGGGAACAAATACGTCAGAAAAAAAGCCATATGACAAAGAATCACAACGGCTGGTGATTAGTTTTATTGAGGGAACCAAAGAATATATTTTTGGGCACATTGATCAATCAGCACTTCCAAATAGGGTAAAGTCTGAAATGTGTGATTATGTTGAGGAATTTTTGTTGAATCTTAATGATGATGGTGTTGCAGAAAGAATGTTGGTTGCTTTTGATGGAGATGGAAATATTATTCGAGCGAGATCTGAGGAAGGTGTTTATGATCCTTTCAATGCAGCACAAGTACTGGTTACAGGTTTGTCTGAGCAATTCAGTACATCTATTGGGACAGCTCTCATGGGTGTAAAAAACGATGAGATGAAGAAATTAACTATGGCAATTGCAGAAGAATTACAGCATCATTTAGATACACAACATTTAACTTATTGATCGACGACACTTAATGAAAATCATAACACTCAATACATGGGGAGGAAGAGCTGGAAAAGAAGAATTGCTTTCTTTCCTAAGAAAAAATGCAGATGACACTGATATTTTTTGTTTACAAGAAATATGGTCTGCGCCTTATGAGCACCTCGAGGGCGCCAATGCTGGAGGTGTGGAGATTAAGCACCAAGACATTATGGTTTATGGTATGCAAGAGATTCATAATGCTCTGCCTAATTTTTCTTACTACTTTCATCCACATAATCAAGATAATTATGGGCTTATGATGCTCATTAGAGGTGATATGGATGTTTCTGATGCAGGAGATATCTTTGTTCACAAATATAGTGGATTTGTGCCTGAAGGAGATGTTGGTCATCATGCGCGTAATGTTCAGTATGTAAGTCTAAGACATGAAGGTTCAAAACTTACCGTAATGAATTTTCATGGTCTGTGGAATGGAAAGGGAAAAATTGATTCTGAGGATCGAATAAACCAGTCACAGAAAATTATAGATTTTATAAGAACTTTCGATGGGAAAGTTATTCTTTGTGGTGATTTTAACTTATTGCTCGATACGCAAAGTATAAAAATGTTTGAAGATGCAGGTTTGAGAAATCTTATTCGTGAATATAAAATAACCTCAACACGAAGTAGTTTATATTCAAAATCCGAAAAATTCGCAGATTACATTTTTGTAAGTAATAGTGTTGAAGTAAGAGACTTTCAAGTTATCAACACAGAGGTGTCTGATCACTTACCACTGTCTATAGAAATTAAATAATAAAAAACCCGTAGCTCGTCTACGGGTTTTTTATTATTTTGTTGAATGATGACTTTTTACTGTCAGTTTTGCACTTCGTCCTTTATCAAGCTTTGGGAGAATAATTTCTAGATAACCATGTCTTTCTCTTGCTTCTGCTTCATCAATAACGATTTCCTCAGGGAGTAGTATTGAGCGAGAAAAAGAACCCCAAAAGAGCTCTCGATGGTAATAATCTTCGTCAGGAACCTCTTGAACTTCTTCGCGCTGTCCTTTGAGTGTGACCATATCTCGAGTTATTGAGATATTGAGGTCATCAGGACTGACTCCGGCCACAAGTGCACGGATAACAATAGTGTCGCGTGTCTGATACATGTCAATAGGCAATTCTCCATCCTGGTCGTCTTCTTCTGGCTGTTGCCAGTTTGGATCCTGGTCATGACGATGTTGATCTTCAGTGTTCTCGGTATCAATAAAAACTTCTGTTTCATCGAAGTCATCTGTTTTCGATGAATCGAGTTTAATTGATCCCGTAATGCGTTCGAGAAATGAAGGTTTTTTAATCATAGTATTCGACGATGAATTTTTTCTAGTAGCTTAACTCTTTCAAAAAGTAGAAAGAGGACAATGATTCCCATCCAGACGAACATAAACACGCCAAGAACAGTTTCACCGCTTGCATCCATTATAGTGAAGTTAAAGATTGCATGCAATATGATAGCTATGAACAAGCCTGTAGTTGCTGAGAGGATTTTGATACTATCTCGCTTGTAATATGAGAGTGCCATCGCGACTCCAACTGTTCCTGAAGCAAGGACATGGAGAAGTGTTGCTCCAAGGAATCTGAAATTTCCTGTAAGGAGAGAATTTACGTAGTCGCCAGCCACAAGTGGATTGAAGATAAAAAAGGCGTTTTCAAGCGCTGAAAAACCAAGGGCGATAGTTATCATATAGATTATTGCATCAAGAGGCTCATCAACAGCTTTATTCCAAAGTATGACAATAAGTGCTGCAGAATACTTGAATACTTCCTCAATAATGACCCAGACAAAAATTAAGTTGTCTCCAGCAAACCGTTGCATGGCAAATTGTTGGAGTGGAAGTACGAGTGGCACAATGAGCATTCCTGCAATAAATGATGTTGCGATAAGGATTTTTGGTTCTGGACTTGCTTTGTCCTCCCGAAGCCAAAACCATAACCAAAAAAGTGCAGGAATAAGACCCGCAAGGAACGCTATGGCAAAAGTCATTGATTGCATAGGTTTTATTGTACCAGTTTAATAAATAAATACAGGCGCACTTTTGGTGCGCCTGGGGCTAAGGGTTTCGCTGCTGTGTCGAATTAATCGAAGGTACAGGTTCCGGATCCACCGCTAAATTCAATGGTCACCGCTGCCCACAAACGTTCCTCAGGCCCTTCCCGAAGAGTCCCATGTATCGTTCCTCCCGTCGCGGCTTCGTTTTGTGTAAATGCGCCATTTCCTGTAAGTTTTCCTTCAGATGAGGATGCTTCAAAAAATGAACCATCATAAACAACGTCAGTGACCTCAAGTTGGTTCGTCATTTCAGATCCCTTCCTTATAGATTGTGATAGATGTACAAATTCAGCTGCTACCTTACTCTATATTGGCCATTTTGTCACCATCAGCATCTCTCGTTCCTTCCCAAGAACGTTTTTTGGTAAGTTTTGCCAGATTGTTTCAGTAACGAATGGCATGAATGGATGAAGTAATTTGAGCGATGTAAGAAGACCAGTAAGAAGTGTTTGTTGTCGAAGTTTACGCACATGCGCGTCATTACCAGCGATGAGAGGTTTGGATTCCTCAATGATTTTGTCTGCAAATTCATGCCATACGTAGTGATATATTTTTTCAGCAGCAAGATCAAATCTGTCCTTCTCCATATGGTCGGTGATTTCTAAGCTTATTTCATTAAGACGAGAAATTATGGCAATATCTGAGCTGTCGGCTTCTGAGGCAATGATAACTTCGTCTCCAGTATAGTCACTGACCGATTCAAGAACAAACCGTGATATGTTCCAAATTTTGTTTGCAAATTTTTTGTAAGCATTCACTTTGTCAGGGTCAAGATTCATATCGGTACCAGGAGCGTTATTTACCATGAGACCCATGCGTAACGCATCTGTTCCATATTTTTCTTGAATTTCACCTGGTGAGATAACATTTCCTTTTGATTTACTCATTTTCTTTCCGTGCTTGTCGCGAACCATTCCATGGAGGTAAACTTTTTTGAAAGGGACTTTCCCTGTGCAATAAATACCGAGCATGATCATTCGTGAAACCCAGAAAAAAATAATGTCCTTACCGGTCTCCATTATTGACGTTGGGTAGTAGTTCTTGAAATCATCACTGTCAGGGTACCCTGTTGTGGCAAGTGGCCATTGTCCGCTACTAAACCACGTATCAAAGGTGTCAGGATCCTGAATTACAGCTCCAGAACATTGAGAACACTCAGTAATAATATTTTTTATATCTACCATGCCATGATTACATACTGTACAGATTTTCGCTGGAATGGGGATTCCCCAGACAATTTGCCGTGAAATATTCCAATCTTCTATTTTGTCCATCCAGTCACGGAAAACACGCTCATCTCGGTCTGTTGTAAAAACAACTTCCTCTGCATCAGCTGCTTTGAGAGCTTTTTTTGCAAGTAGTTTTGTTTTTATAAACCACTGTTCTCTGATCTGAGGTTCAATTTCTCTATCACACTTGTAACAGCAGGGGACAGAGTGCGTGTATGCTTCGTCAATTTTAACAAGGAGACCTTTTTCTTTCAGTTTCTCGACAATCTTTTCTCGAGCATCTTTAATACTCATTCCTGTAAATTCTCCAGCTATAGGAAGAAGCTTTCCGCGCCAATCGATAATCTGTTCATAATCAAGGTTGTGACGTCTCGCAATTTCAAAGTCGATACCAGAATGCCATGGAGTGATAGTCATCGCTCCTGAACCCATTTCAGGGTCTCCAGCCTCATCTTTGATTACTGTTGCGGTTATAGGACCATTGATCCACTCCAGTTCAATTTTTTGCCCGTGTGAATATTCTGCATATCGTGCATCATCAGGATGCATAACAACATACTTATCGCCAAATTTAGTTTCAGGACGCGCTGTACCAATAGTGAAAGGGCCGTATTTAAAGTAATAGAATTTATCTTGTCGTTCAACGTGTGATGTTTCAAGGTTTGAGAGCGACGTTTGATGTTTGGAACACCAGTTTACGATCCGAGCGCCTCGGTAGAGGAGTTCATCTGTTTCTAATCTTTTGAATGTGTCGTAGACGATCTTGATGACGCTGTCATCAAGTGTGAAAAGCGAACGGCTCCAGTCGCATGATGCGCCGAGTTGTCGAATCTGGTTCTCCATAAATGACTTACTCGACATCGTAAAGTTCATAATTTCGTTATAGAGATCTTTTGGATCCATAGAAAACCGAGAGCGCCCCTCTTTCTCGAGCTTTTTTTCATACACTACCTGTGTTTCAAAACCAGCATGGTCAGCGCCAGGAAGCCAAAGTGCCCGTTTCCCACGCATTCTGTTGTATCGCATCATTATGTCTTGGATAGTAAAGACAAGACCGTGTCCTGCGTGGAGATTTCCATTAGCATTTGGCGGCGGCATAACGATAGCGAATGCTTCGGCATCTGGCTTTGTTAACCCTTTCTCAATACAGACATCAGGATTAAAGAAGCCAGATGATTCCCACTCAGCATAGATCTTAGACTCATGTTCGCTCGGGGAGTATGGTTTAAGAAAAATCTCTGGAATGTTGGGATTTTGTGTAGTCTCCTTTTGCTCTGAATTATCGCTCATAGTATGAGGATAATAGCATATATGAACGAGCTATTCGAGTACTGAGAGTGAAAGATTCCCGTTTGCTTTAACATTGCCAAAAATTTCATGAGTGAGCCCGTGTTTTGCTTGAGCGTGTCCAGCTAGCGCTATCATGATGCTGTTATCAGTTGAAAGGTGATGGGGAGGAAAGTGAATTGCTAATTCGGGATACTCTTTTTTAAAGTGTGTGGTAAATGATTTTCGAATGTATGTATTTGCCGAAACCCCACCACCAACAATGAGTGTTTGAACACCAAACTTATCAATGGCGCGTTGTGTTTTTTTAAGGAGGACTTCAGTGACCGAGTCTTCGAAGTCACGAGCAAGTGCATCAGTTTCATCCGAAGATAGTTTTCTTTCTCCAATCGCATATCTTACTGCAGTCTTAAGTCCTGAAAAAGAAAAATTGAGGTTTGGTTTGTCCAGCATTGGGCGAGGGAGAATGATAAATGAAGGAAGGTTCTTCACACGCGCCCTTTGGGCGCGTGAACCGATTTCTGGACCTCCTGGGTACGGAAGACCAAGCATGCGCGCTACTTTATCAAACGCCTCTCCGACCGCGTCGTCAAGCGTCTCGCCGACACGTTCATAAGACGCCCATTCTTTCATAAGGACGAGTTCCGTATGTCCTCCTGAGATGAGGAGTCCAAGTGCTGGAAAGGAAATGGGTTGGATTTTTGCACCGTCAAAAATTGAAGAGAGAATATGACCTTCCATGTGATTTACAGGGACGACTGGTATATTCCAAAAATATGAAAGAGCTCGTGCAAAATTAATTCCAACCCATAATGCAGGCTCAAGACCAGGTCCACTCGTGACCGCAATCAAATCGATATTTGGCTTTGCATTTTTTTCGAAAAAATTGGTAAGTAAATCAGCGAGGCCTGGCTCACGAAAAAGAATTTCACATAGATGTTCTGTTTGTTTTTGAGAAAGTGCCGTAGCGTGCACTTTAAGTAGCTTTGCTTCTTGAAGTGCACGCTCAAGCATTGGTACAAGTGTTCTTGCGTGTTCACGTTTAGCGACCGCAGGGAAAACTCCCCCATATTCACGGTGAATATCTATTTGTGAAAAAAGAGAATTGCCGAGAATTTTATAGGTGGCATTAGGAAAATCCCCTACGGTTTCAATAATACTTACCGCAGTCTCGTCGCACGATGTTTCGATGCTGAGTATATTCATAATATGTGTAGGAACTTTACTCTCAAACTTAAAAAAAAGCTATATAAACAAAAGCCACCGTATTACATTGTAAGGGCGGCTTTCGCCCGTTACATCGTTATACGGTGATTTGGTGGATGACTTTTCCTACGCAGCGCGTCTGAAGGCGATCACTGGTGCTAGAGAGAAGTGAAATTCATTCGGTCTAGTTTTGTTCCCGCCCCAAGGAAATGGCAGTACGCTATGGGTAATGGGTTTCAGTTCCTGATACGCCATGGTACCTGTCTTGTGCAGACGAAAGCCTTCATCAAGCATGCCAATCGCAATTTCTGACGACACTTCTAGACCAATCAAGCAAAGCTGTTGAAATAGAAATGGATTCATGAGCGTTCTCCCTGTGATTATCCTATTTAATTCTACACCCAAACTTTATAGGTATTTGTTAATGTGTTTATAAGTTTTCTTATAAAAGTAACGTTGACTAAGGTCTTGCCTCGGTCAAACACCATCTAGTCGATGCTGATATAAGAATCTTGATTCTTATTTAAACGAAAGAGTGACTAAATTAAAGTTTACTTTGATTTAAGTTACGAATGATGGTCATGAAAGCTTGCTTACAGAATCTGTCCAGGACATTTGAAACTCACAGTTTCAGTACACCTTGTCGCTATTTTGCTTCCTTTCAGTCACAAAATAGCTGGCAAGGTCTTCAGGTCCGTCCTCCTGTTGCATTCGCAACAGTTGCGGTATATCGCGCACAGTGGTCACGAGTTGCTAAATAAATTCATTCGCCTTGCTCTGAATTTATTAAGCACTCTCGACCCCGCCTCGCGGTTTTTCTTTCTTGGTCGAAAGAAAATATCGCTGTGGCTCGCACCGAGGCCGTAAGCAAAGTCATTTGCTTCCTAGATTACAAAATGACCATTCATATGAATGGTCATTTTGTAATCTTCCCCGGTGCGCGATACAGGACTTGAACCTGTGACCCCCACAATGTCAATGTGATGCTCTACCAGCTGAGCTAACCGCGCATTTGAACTCCTATAATATAACAGAGTATCTATTTATCGTGAAGGAATCTGAAATTTACTGAGTTGCCCAATGATTTCTCTAAAAACTCGATCATTTGTAATTGCATCTTGTTGTGATTTATCAGGCTTATCTTGATGGGCAGCCTCACGAATTGATTTTATGATTCCAAGAGCTTTGGTATAAGATTTTATTGCAGATGTGGAGCCGATACTCTTCGCGTATATAAGAAATACTCGTAATTGCTTCTCGATCTCTTGAACGATAACATCTTTTACAAAGTGAGTTGCAAGTTTTTGTTTTTCTTGCCGCGACCAGAGACCCGCAAGAGCGATAACAGTATCCTTTTCTACACCAATTACGACGCGCGGAAGTTGCTTAAGTGATCCTTTAAAATTGTGTGATTCAAAATATTTTGCAGTAGCAAGATTGTCATTTTCAATCTCTTTCTTAATTCGATTAAATTTTTTCTCAATGCATCCAGATCCAAATGTGATGTCAACTCCAAGAGCGAGATGGCTTGAGGTATTGTCTTCGCTATTAAACTCAGCAATAAGATCAATACCATTAACGATGTCATCAAATTCAGAAGTACGAACCGTTTCAACATTTGGTCCAAGCCAATCACTTAATTCAATCTGTTCATACACAAGAGCCTCAAAGACGTCAGACGCTTTTTGAGTTTCATCATATTTGAATCTCTTTTTTAAGGATTCAACTTCGGCCAAATCACGTTCAACGTTTTCACTACCATAAAGATTTGTAAAATTTCGAGGATCAATAGCGTCGTCTTTGATCATCTCTCGAGCTTTTATGTATGTTTCTATAATAACTGGGTGTTCGCCTGGGTTTCTCCTAGGGAATTCTGGTGTAATAAAGCTTTCTGCTCGCATAATTATTCAAAGTATAGCATTTGAGTGCAAAAGGAGATAGGTAATGGTGGAGGTGAATCCCTTACATTATTTTGATAAATGTGGTATAATAAAAGCAGATTCGTAAACCCTTAATACTTAGGGAGCGATAATTGTTTAGGAGATATCCATGTCCGAAGTAGCTGTCAGTACTTTTCCGCCACACTTAAAAGCGAAAATTGGTGCGCTTATTTGCGCAGTCGGAACTTTGGGTCCCGAAGAAGTGTGTGGCTTTGGAGATGACCCAGACCTACGGGACCACATCTTCACTCGGAAGAAAGAACACAATAGCTGCATGCTCGTTGCGGCTGATGTGATTGATGGTATGACCATCAGGGTCTTCAAAGTCCCCTATGTCTGACCATCCATTTCTCCAGAGGGCTGGCCGGTGCACAGCAATGTGTCACCGGCTTTTTTTATTTATACAAATTCATCTTGTTATCGACGATATGGTAATCTTATGCAAATGAAACCTCAGAAAGAATATGAAGAAGAAAAAATCCCTGTTACACCAATACGGTTTTGGTGGTTTGTTGTGCGCGGAAATAAGAAATACTTGATCACGTCACTTGTTGCACTTACCTTTGCTCAATTTGCAACGACAAGTGTTCCGTTTATTGTCCGATCAATCATCGACACTGCAACAAATGCTTCAAACGGAATAGGGGAAGTGTCTGATGTGTGGTTTTGGGTCATTATGCATGTACTAGCGATGATCGTCCTTTTTATTGGTTGGCGTCTCAGTGGCTTCTTTGGTGCGGCTCTGGTTACTCACACAAATGCATCTGCGTATAAGACCTTATTTAAGTATCTCACTCGGCATAGCTATACATACTTTGCTGATCGATTCGCCGGCTCACTCTCGAGTAAAATTACACACGCAAGCGAGGGTGTCCAGTCTCTTACAGAGGCATTTCTCTGGAATTATTACAATGCAACACTCTCTATTTTTTTGACACTGGGTTATATGTATATGACGAGCCCGATAATTGCTCTCATTTTCTTTGGACTCATTGTTGTTCTTATACCACTTAACATTAAGTTAGCACAACATCGCCGTCCGTATGTCGTTGCGTATTCACATCAGGCAACCAAAGCACGTGGTTACGGAGTAGATGCGATAACTAACATGGCTGCAGTGCGTCAGTTCGTAAGGGGACCACATGAAGATGATCGCTTCAGTGAACAGATTGATCACATGCGTAGCCTCAATCTTAAGCAATGGCATATGAGTGAGTGGACACTCTTAATAAATAACGTTCTCATTGTTGTATTTGAGGCGGCAGTACTTTTTATTACTGTACGTTTATGGATATTAGATACGATTACAACCGGTGATCTTGTCATGATTATTACGCTTATGATTGGAATACAGGGGACACTTGTTTTTATTGGTTCTATCATGAATGGATTTATTCGACGGTATGGTGAAATTGAGGAAGGACTCACTGATATTCTCACCTCGCATGAAATCACTGACAATGAACGAGCTCAGTCAATCACAGATATTCGTGGTGAAATTGATTGGAAACACGTCAGGTTTGATTATGGTGAGATGCCTGTCTTTGAAGATTTTAACCTTCTCATAAAACCAGGTGAACGGATTGGACTTGTTGGGGAAAGTGGGGCGGGAAAGACGACATTTATATCGTTACTTCTTCACCAACATGAGGTGGCTGGCGGAACCATTGCCATTGATGGAAATGATATCTCACTTATTACTCAGGATTCATTGCGTGAAAACATTGCTGTAGTACCCCAAGAGCCAATGCTCTTTCATCGATCAATTCGAGAAAACATTGCCTATGGCAAGCCTAATGCTACCGACGAAGAAATATTTGAAGTAGCAAAAAAGGCGCAAGCACATGAATTCATTACGTCACTTTCTAAAGGATATGAGACTCTTGTGGGTGAACGAGGAGTGAAGCTTTCTGGTGGACAAAAACAGCGCATCGCTATCGCTCGCGCAATGCTCAAAAATGCTCCAATACTTGTTCTCGACGAAGCGACGAGTGCCCTTGATAGTGAGAGTGAAGTGGCGATACAGAAGGCACTTCATGAATTGATGGAGGGGAAGACAGTTATTGCAATTGCTCACCGACTTTCTACGTTGCGTGAGATGGATAGAATCATCGTCCTTGAAGCCGGAAAAATTATTGAGGACGGCACACACAGTAAGCTTTCAAAAGCTGGAGGAATATATTCACGGTTGTGGAAACATCAAGCAGGCGGTTTTTTACTCGAATGAGACCTTTGATCCTTGGATGAGGTTATATATAGATGATATGTGTGGAATATTTGGATATGTAGGGACACGAACAGCTGAACCGCTTCTTATTGAAGGGTTGAGAACTCTAGAATATCGTGGCTACGACTCTGCAGGTGTCTATATACCCGGACATGGTTCGATTAAAGCTGCAGGTCCAATAGACAACTTAGCGAAAAAAATCTCAAGTACTATTTCTGGTACTTCTGGTATAGCCCATACAAGATGGGCAACACATGGTGCACCAACAGAGCTCAATGCACATCCGCACTCTGACATGAGTGGTGCCGTGTGGATTGTTCATAATGGAATTATAGAAAATTATCGAGAGTTGAGGGAAGGCCTACAGGTAAGCGGCATAACATTTGAAAGTGATACTGATACAGAAGTACTCGCGAAGCTTATTGGTAGTTTTAATTATGGAGATTTACATGAAGCTGTGCGAAAAGCACTACAAGTGGTGAGAGGGACATACGGCATTGCTGTTTTGAGTGAGCAAGCGCCTCACGAGATTATTGTCGTCCGAATGGGGAGTCCAATTGTGCTCGGTATAGGACTTGACGGAAATTTTGTTTCCTCCGATGCTTCAGCTCTATTGGCGCACACAAAAGATGTCGTGTACCTCGATGATGGTGATGTTGCTGTTATTACAAAAGAAGGATACAACATTGTCACACTGCATGGTGAATCGAAGGAGAAAACTCCTGAAAAGATTGAGTGGGATATTGAGTCAATTCAAAAGAAAGGGTATGACCATTTTCTTTTGAAGGAGATTATGGAAATTCCTGAGACCATTGAGAATACCATTCGGGGAAGACTGGTTGTTGAAAAAGGGAGAGCAAAATTAGGAGGACTAGAAAACGTTCTTCCAGAACTCGCTGCCATAGACCGACTTATGGTCGTGGCTTGTGGTTCAGCGGCGTACGCTGGTCAGGTCGGGAAGTATATGATTGAAGAGTATGCTGGACTTCCAGTAGATGTAGAGCTTGGTAGTGAATTCCGGTATCGTACAGTTATCCCACACAAGAACAGCGCTCTCCTTGCTGTAACACAGTCAGGAGAGACAGCCGACACACTTGCTTCAATTCGGAAAGGGAAGGATTTAGGATTACTCACACTCGGTATGGTGAATGTCGTTGGTTCGACGATCGCTCGCGAGGCAGATGCAGGAATTTATAATCATGCAGGACCAGAAATAAGCATCGCCTCAACAAAAGCATTTATTTCACAACTTACAGCATTTGTATTGATGACACTTCTTATTGGTCGAGAACGTGGACTCTCTCAAAAAGATGGCATAGAAATTGCCACTGCGTTGAGTTCCTTACCCGAAGCTGCAAGAAAAATTCTTGCAACAACTGAACAAATTAAACGCGTTGCTGAAAAGTATGCGAATGCTCGAGACATGATGTATATCGGAAGGAATACTCATTCAGCGATAGCGTATGAAGGCTCGCTCAAGCTCAAGGAGGTGACCTACATTCACGCTGAGGCGTATGCTGGGGGAGAACTGAAGCACGGGCCAATAGCGATGCTCGATAAGAATTTTCCTGTTGTCGCGCTGGTGCCACACGATGCTGTGTATGAAAAAATGATTTCTAATATTGAAGAAGTAAAAGCACGAAATGCTCCAGTAATTGCCATTGCTACTGAAGGAGACACACAGATTTCTGATATTGTTGATGATGTTTTATATATTCCTAAGGTACATCCAATTGTTCAACCGATACTCTCGGTTATTCCTTTACAACTCTTTGCTTATCATATAGGTGTAAGTAAGGGTCTTAATGTTGATCGTCCACGCAATCTCGCAAAAGCTGTTACCGTTGAATAACGTGTCCGTTTGGTTAATAGTCAGTATTCATGGTGCTATACTAATGAAAACACATTGTTTATATGAGTGTTATAAAACAGAAAGATAAAATAGTTGCACAATTAGAATTACTTAACGCAGAAATGATCGCGCAGCGTTCAGTGAGGGGAGTTTTTCTGAGAGGCATTATCCATGGAGTCGGGTTTTTTACAGGGTCTGCAATCATTGCAACTATCGCTTTTGGACTCCTCAGTCCATTCTTTGGTCAAATTGATTGGGTGCGCGACAATTTTGAACGAGGGTCATCTCTTGTGAAGTAGAGGTTGTTCAGGATCAAGGCCAGACATTGACCAATTTATAGAATAGTGGCTACTACTGCCGCATGATCACTCAGGCCAAATCCAAGCCTCACGTCAGTAGCTTTGTATGGAGGTTGTGTAAAAATGTAGTCAACCATAAATGAGTTAAAGATGCGTTCTTTACCGAGCGTTTTTCCATGACGGTGGACTTTTGCGTCTAGACTTGAAACATACGATTCTGGAATTGTATCAGTGTAGTGTTTTGTAAGCTCCGCATAGAGTGGGCTACAGCTTCTTGGGATATTAAAATCTCCACATAATACATGTGGCTCGAGCTGTGCAAGGTATGCGAGCAGGGTAACTATGTCAGTCTTTTGTTTGGTTGATGGAACAGCACCATCAGGAGTCCAAGTGAAGTGAGTCGTAGCAATCCGAAAATTATCACCGCCGATTGGTATACAAGATTCAATTACGCCATGTAAAACTGAATTTTCAATATCATGGTGATTAAATACAGGAATTTCATTGCATGGTGTGGGGTAATAGAATGTACGAGTTTTAGTTGGTTTTGCTTGGGAACAGAGCGCGGTACCCCATTCATAATATTTCCCACGAGTTAGTTTCATGGTCATTGGAAGAAACGTGCATGAATAACCGAGTTCTTCAAGTTGGCATAGGTCAATTTTAAAAATCTCTTGGATACAAAGAATGTCAGGTAACTCTGCCTTTATGAAAGGGATCACAGAATCAAAATGTAAATCACCCTCTATATTTATCGTAATAAGTTTCATAAACGCTACATTTTTAACTAAAATGTACAAAGTAAAGTTTCCTGACACGTTCAGTATAGGTTGTCGCTATTTCTCATCCTTCAGAATAGCTGGCAACCTTTTCAAATCTCCTCTATCTCGAATTCTCGCGGAACTCGAATTGCGGAAGAGGGGAGATTTGAACTCCCGATCGGATCTCTCCGATGCCGGTTTTCGAAACCGGTGCAATAAACCACTATGCGACTCTTCCATGGCCCTAAAATTTTATAGGCACCTATAAACTAGCATTTTTGGCAATTTTTCGGTAGTATAGCGTCACATTATTGAATGTTAGTAAATGCCTTCAGTAATGATCCGGCCCTATCGGTTGACGCTGAAATTTGTATGATGCAGAGCAGCATAACAAGCAAACTGCTTTGCTTGTGAACAGATTTCAGAATCGGAGCATGTTGCTCTGCAACGGCGAGATGGGGTCGCAGAATTTCCATAGGAAATATCTGTGACTAGGACAATAAAAAGTTTTCATTAATGAAAACCCATACAATGTCCCAAGCAGTAGTTCAAGTACAAAAAATATTCGGCCCCATCGTCTAACGGTTAGGACATCAGGTTTTCATCCTGGAAATCGGAGTTCGATTCTCCGTGGGGTCACAGTTGACAAAACAAAAAGCCATTGTCTAATTTATTTAGGCAATGGCTTTTTGTTTTAGTGCGCAAACTGCTTTGTGCACGGGTCAACTGTGAGGTCGGAGGCATATTTCAAGACCTTCTGCAGGGCTTGAAATAGCCGAGACGAGGTCGAAAAGTGCTTAGTACAAATTTGTTTGCAATACAAATTTTACTTAGCAACTTGTGACCACAAGATGCATGCCACGCAGATCTCTTTGCTTGCGCGCCATCATGATCCCACGAGTAAGAGTGTACACACACTCTTACGTGAGAATCGAAGCTGTTGCCAGATATTTTTGGAGCGAACAGCCGAACAAAATATTCTGAACGAATACTGCGCATGTAATGAAAAATTCCCTGGTAAGAACACCGAGGTCCGATCTAGGGGGCCAAAGTTTTCCTTAAAAAAGTCCAACGTACGAAAGCTACTTGTTTAAGTAAGTATAAATATTTTGTTGCAAAATTCAACAAAATAATCTACCTTATACAAGGAAGAACAAACGAGGAGAAGTGTCATGACAATGAGTCTTGATGAGCTGTTGCATCGAGCACAGGCAATCGAGGTTGATGATGAGACAATCAAAAAAATGGAGGAACGGCTTCGCCAGGCTGAAAGAAAATTTGTAACAGAACGGCAACTCAGGGAAGTTGATCCAAGAGGTTTCCTCGAGTACCAGTACGTCGTATGAAAATCTTGTACCAAAGTAAAACGGACCCGAGGGTCCGTTTTCTTGTCTCTTCCAGAAAACCATGCCCGGAGCGTGCGTCTCCAACCCTCTAGAGCACGGCGAAGGGCGTGGATGAATGGATCTATACACGTGTCGCTCTTATAATGCGACACGCTTTTGCCCATGAGGACCACAGTCCATTCATGCCGTTCCAGGAAACCTCGGTCGGAGCCACAGCGGAGGCCGGGGAGGAGGTCCATTAAACTTTAATCCACCCTCTTTCAAACAACATAACACTCGTGTTTAAACAAGAAGGATCTGTTTATCATTGACCCCACGAGTAATATGTTGGGAGCATATTGCGTGAGAATCGAAGCTGTTGACATATATTTTAAGTACACGTAGAGTTAAATATGGACTCATTGAAATACTAATGCGCACAACATATATAGTATGTTTTGTTCATTTACATAAAAGATTCATCCAATCGCTGCGACTCTACCAAGGAGAAAATCATGAAACTACTTAATAAGATGTTCGTTGTTTCGTTTTTGGTAATCACCTTCATTTCCTCATCTTCGGTAATTGCTGGCTCTGGAATGGTGTACACAACTAATTCGACCTCATCGTGGTCAAAGCCATCGATGCCGACGACTAGTTCGACTTCATCCAAGCCGAGCGCACCATCGCCAAAAGCAACCGTGCGTAATTCTGGCTCTGGAATGGTGTACACAACTAATTCGACCTCATCGTGGTCAAAGCCATCGATGCCGACGACTAGTTCGACTTCATCCAAGCCGAGCGCACCATCGCCAAAAGTGAGTGTCGTGAATTCGCAGCCAACATCAACAGCAAACACTCCAATGAGAGTCGGGGCAGTTGCTTCAGTAGTTGCTCCAATTGCAGCATCCAATATTCCTTTGGTACTAGGGAAAGATGGAGTACTTAGGAAGAATGGGATTGGCGCCATAACTGATTTACCCAAAAACAAGCCCCTTATGAACAATGCGGGGAAATTGATGGGTGAAATAGTTCACATCAACCCAAGTGGTAGTCAGCACATTACAGTAATGAATCAATTTGCTGATGATGTTGCTGCTCGTGGTGCTGCGCACGGAACGACTCAGGTAGGCGGGCTGAAAATTAATGGAATGGAACTTAGTGTCCATGACCGCATTAGTCCGCAAGGTAAGTACCTGGGAACAGATATCTCACCAAAGATCTCAACAATAAAACAGACACCTCCCACAACCTACCGAGCAACGGTAATGACACTGAAGGATCCCGTAGCGAGGAAGGCACTTGGCAAGGCTTTGGGGAAAGTCATAATTAAGGGTGTGGTTTTCACATACTTTCTTTTACCAGGATAAAGGAGGTGCATTATGAAAAAGAATTTCTCAGATTTTTTCTTTTTACCATGAAAGGAGTTCGTCATGAAAAAGGTAGTAGTAATACTCTGCGTGTGCCTTACGCTCTCGAGTCCTGCAAAAGCTGACGCAGATGCAGTGGTCATGTTCGCGAATTTTGCGCAGGGACTTTATGCTTTGTTCAGTATTGTGCGAGGTCCCGCGAATCAGAATGATGCTGGTCATTTGATTCAAGCTTCTCAGGTTGAAGATCAGTGTGTGAATCAACTCAGGAGATCAGTAGAGAATTGGCCTGCAGTATGTCCTCCAAGCCTATCAAAAATGGATGCATGCAGCCGTGCCGAGTTCGGTTCTGTCTTGTGTCGCGAATTTTTGGAGGTGTACAACGTGAAGTATTCAAATCCTGATGCTGCTTCGAAACCGCAAATGGTACTCATTGAGATGCCTCAACAAGCGGTTGAACAACAGTCGAATCAGGTCGTTGCTGAAGAGGAAGTACCGCAGGTTGAGCAAGCAGTTGAAAAAGAGCCGACGCACGAGCGAGTGAGTGTACCAAAATCTGAAACACCGCCGCTTTGGGATGGAACAGTCGCTGAGTACATGCAGTCATTGAAAGATCTTGAAAAACAACAATCGAATCAGGTTGTTGCAGAGACTGAAGTACCGCAGGTTAAGTAAGAAGGACGAAAGATGACCAGGGTGAAATTTTGATCAGCCGAAGTTTGTTCTTTCCCTGAACCGTCATTTGTGACGGTTCTTTTTTTTAAAAAAAGATAATTTAAACCCGTAGGCTCGGCCTCCGGAATGGTAGTAGAAAAAACACCTATAAAGTGCTTTTTTAATTACCTCGAAATCAATTCAACTTAATAATATTCACTGGACAAGCTTCTGCTGCGTATGTGTTGTCTTTTAAGTCAGCTTCATCAATTGCTGCCACAACAATTCCATTTTTTTTCAGATCTCCGCCGACAAGGTCAGACTTACCGTCATCGTCATTCATCTTCCAATTTTTTGGTGCCAGTAATGCGCATGAACCACATCCGATACAATCGTTCCTTTTGTGACTAATGATGATTCGTTTGATTCCCATATTATTTTATCGATCTTTCCAAAGATAGACTCGGTCGTTTTTCCGTATCCTTTCGGTTACCGGTAATGTAACAATGTCTCCTTTTTCTCCCTGAGTGATAGGGTTTTGTTTAGCGTCACGAAGCTCATTGATCACTGACGAATATACTCCTGTTGTCTGTCCTATGATTTTAATCTCATCACTTATCTTGAGACCCTCAGCGTTAAGTGAGATTTCGACAACACCAGCTTTCACATAATACTTCTCTACGATACCAACGAGTATTTTTTCCTTAGTGGCCTGTGAGCCATGAGTATTGCTATATGCATCTTGTTCTTGTCCGAGATAATAGTTTCCGTGGGACAGGTTGCGATTGTAGACAGTTTTTAGTGAATCAAAATATTCTTCAATTTTTTCTTTTGTATACGTAGCGTGTGTAATGTCATTGAGAGCTTGTTTGTATGCACGAGTTACTATTTCAACATATTCTGGTGCTCTTCCACGACCTTCGATCTTAAATACCTGTACTCCGGCATTGAGGAGTTCAGGTATTTTATCAATCATACAGATATCCGCAGCACTCATGACATATTGATTATCGAGAACGAGTTCTTTACCTGTCTCAATGTCGGTCACCTTGTATGCACGACGACAGTTTTGCCTACATGCCCCACGGTTTGCAGAAGAATTGTCAGTATAGAGACTCATAAAACATCTTCCAGACTGTGCGACACAAAGTGCTCCGTGTACGAAGGCTTCGATTTCTATAAGTCTACCCTCATTTCCCAAAAGATTTTCCTCTCGGATTTTATCTGCGATCACTTTGATTTGATTGAGGGTGAGCTCACGTGCGAGAACGACTCGGTTGGTAAGTGGCGCAAAAAATTTAAGAGAATCATAATTTGAGACAGAAAATTGTACTGAAACATGCACCGGCATTTTTACTCGATTACAATATTGTAGTGTTGCAAAGTCAAAACCAATGATTGCATCAACACCATTTTCTTTTGCAGCGTCGACAATTTTTTCCATGAGTCGTGTGTCGTGATCATACAAAAGTGTATTTACGACGAGATACGCTTTAATCTTATTTTTGTGACAGATATCCGCAACATTTTTAATGTCCGCAAGCGTCATGTTGTCTGCTGCGCGAGAACGCATATTGAGTTGCGTAACCCCAAAATAGATACTATCGCACCCGCCTTGTATAGCGGCGGCAAGGCTTTCAAAACTGCCTGCAGGAGACATTATCTCTGCTTCGTGAGGTTTAATCATAGAAAAAAAGTGTACTTTGAATCCCACTAACAATCAAGGTATGTTACCTCGGAAGCTCAGGCTCTGGAGTGATTCGGAGCGAGTTTTTGGACAATGTGTAACTTAAACGTGTATACTTTCTGTATTAATTAATCAGTGAAATATTGGTAAAATATGTTTGAGTTTCATAAAGAGATTTCAAGTGAAGAGATTAAGGAATTAGATGATTTGGTAAAATCAATTTCAGAACTTTTGGGAGAAGATTTCACTATCGAGATTATTGACGGAACATATCAAATTGATGGAAATAGATTGACATTAACGTTTACGATTGATGAAGGAATGTTTGAAATTCGAAGTATTGATACACATGGAAATTCGGGCACAGGAAGCGAAATTGTTGATGTAATCCATGAGTATGCAGATGAGCACGAGTTGAGTGTGATGGCGAGCAACGTTGTTGATTCAGCGAGGGGTTTTTGGGAAGGAATGGGATACCAAGAAGGGAGTAACGACGATGAATTTTTTCGTCCTGAATAGTGATTTCGAACGGTCCATATTTGTATTGCTAGAATAGGTTTTTGAAATCAAAAATAAACGTTTATTTGAGGTTTCGAACAGTATTTTGAACATACTTGTCCTCATACTTATGCACGTTGTTATCCACCACATATACACAGAATAGCGTATTACAAGAGTTTTTTGACTACATAAAAAAGTACTTGACGTGATTTTTGTGTGTGGGAAGCTGTATATATCTTCCGAATGTGGTGATTTTCTTCACATAATTCAAGCACTTGTATAGAGTGTAGGTTCGGGAGATAAGGCTCTACGTTGTATAAGAAAAAACCGCCAAGCCGTTGGCGGTTTTTTCGTGCTCAGAACATCGACTGTTTCAATTATGAACAGGAGGCTTCGACGGGGGAGTAATAATTACTACGTTCATTAATTCCTCCTCATTTCGTTTTTAGATGGACATAGATATCCTCAAGAGCACGCACAGCGTCACCTGCAGAAATATTGTTCTGATGATATTTAATGTTTGTACAGTCACCAGCAGCCCAGATTCCAGGGACATTAGTTTGTTGTGTCCATGGATCAATCTTGATTCGTTTATAATCATCAAGTTCGACAAGATCAGCAACATAATCAGTGCTTGGAACAAGACCAATTTCGACGAAGACTCCTGTTGCACTGAGGATGTGATCTTCTCCAGCTGTATCTTCATAGACAACGCCACTGACAAAGGTATCCCCAAGAATTTCTTTTGTCTTTGCATTTAAGATACCAGTCATGTTTGGGTGTGAGAGTACCTTTTCAACTGTCACTGGGTCTGCCTTGTATGCGTCTCCATGATGAAGGAGTGTAACACTCTTTGTATATGCAAGGAGTTGTGCAGCAGTTTCAAACCCTGCATTACCACCACCAATAACGACGACATCTTGTCCACTAAACATTGGTCCATCACACGTTGCACAGTAGGTAAGACCTTTCTGATCAAAAGTCTCGGCTCCAGGAACTGTAAGTTTTCGTCGAACTGAACCAGTTGCAACAAGTACAGAGCGGGACTCATGCGTACTTCCGTCATTAAGAGTTACACGGAACCCTGAGTCACTTTTTGAAATATTTTTTACAAGATTATTGTCTAAAATAGTTACAAACTCCCCAGCGTAGGCTTTTAAATGATCTTCAAGACTTTTTGCAAGCTCATTTCCTGAAATGCTTATTGTGCCAATCCAGTTTTGAATATCAGGAGAGACAGTGCTCTGCCCACCCCATTCTTTTGTAATTAAGAGTGTAGAAAGTTGCTTTCGTGAAGCATAGACACCAGCTGAAATTCCAGCAGGTCCTCCACCAATTATAATTAAATCGTACATGAGAAAAATGAAATTAAATGAAAAAATAGTGCTCCGTTAAGGAGCGTACAAGAGCTATTCTACCGCAGATAGTCAAAACGACAAAACCCCTGATGGGGTTTTGTCGTTTTGACTTCGGATAGTACTGAATATTACAAAACGTGTTTTATTCAATGTAGAACGACGAAGGAAAGCTAGAACTGGTCACAAGTTTGTAATTCACTTCGTTCATAACAACTCGCAACCCCACCTCGCTGGTTCAGGACATTATAAATAGTCCTTCACATCGCTCCGGTTCGCTGTTCCACATTTTTGCATTATCCAGACTTATTTAAGCTTGGATCTACGCAAAAATGCTGGTACTGTTCCTTACAGGAACTGTTCAAGTTATCGATATTTTACTTCGATATACATCTCGAAAATATCAGTTAACCTCCTGAAAAGTGCCCCGCACTTTTCAGCCCCATTCGTACCGACTAGGGCGCCCCAAAACTAAAATAATATTATTTTAGTTTTGACCTGCGCAGGAACGCAGGTACGGCGCCCCAGTCGTCATCATTTTCTTCATCAATTTGATCTACTGGTTTTGGTTCTTTCTGAACTTGTTGTTGAGTTTCCTCACGAGTGGTTATTGCATCATCTTTTTTTTCCGTTGAAGTCTGTACTGAATTTGAGCCGATTGAATTAAAAATTCTTCCTCGGAGAGGTTCTTTTTCCTCAGCTGAAGCTTGTGGAGCTCGATCAAGATTTCGCATTATAGGAATTTGGTGGTTACTGTCTGTTTCCGGAAAACCAGTCGCAATGACCGTAACTCGGATCTCATTCTTTTTGAGTTTTTCATCCTTGATAGCTCCAAAAATAACCTTTGCATGTGGGTCGATTGATTCAGTTATGATGCGAGCCGCATCTTGAATTTCAAGCATTCCAAGGTCGTCACCTCCGGCGATTGCAAAGAGAACACCCTTTGCTCCAGTGATTGATACTTCGAGAAGGGGAGAGTTGATGGCAAGTCGAGCGGCTTCTTCAGCTCGTTTCTCACCTGTCGAGAGGCCAACTCCCATGAGTGCAGATCCTGCGTTTTCCATAACGCTTCTAATATCAGCAAAGTCGACATTGATGATACCGGGCATGGTAATTAGGTCAGAAATACCTTCGACTGCTTGTTTAAGCACATTATCGCAGAGTTCAAAGGCCAATTGGACACTTGTCTCACGATCAACAATTGCTAGGAGGCGATCGTTCGGGATGGTGATGAGAGCATCAACTTCTTTCTTGAGTTCCTCGATACCTTGTAGTGCAAGTCGCATACGCTCTTGCCCCTCAAAGAGAAATGGTTTTGTAACGACACCGACAGTGAGTGCTCCTGTTTCTCGAGCAATTTTTGCAACAGTCGGCGCAGCACCTGTACCAGTTCCACCTCCCATACCACCAGTAATGAAAATCATATCAGAACCTTTGATTGCGTTTGCAATTTCTTCGCGGGTTTCTTCTGCTGCACGGCGGCCCATGTCTGGGTTTCCTCCTGCACCAAGTCCACGAGTGAGATTCTTTCCAATGTTTATTTTCTTCTTTGCGAGAGAGTGGTGGAGATCCTGAGCGTCACTGTTAATTGCAATGAATTCAACGCCCTTAACTTTTGCAGAAATCATGTGGTTGACTGCATTGCTTCCAGAGCCACCGACACCAACTACTCGAATGCGAGCAAAAGATTCAACGTCTGTTTTTATGTGTTCCATACAAAAATAATTTATGCGCTACACCCCCATGGTTGCATCACTTTATAATAACGTAGCACTATCATACAGTGCATAAAAATATATGTCACTATATTGACAAAAATGACATTCGTGCGATTGTTTTTATAAAAAAAGATGGTGCTATTGTGGCTGAGTAGCAACCTACGGAAGAAATTGTTTGAACCAATTGAGAATTGAACTGCCTGTATGACGTGCTAGATTTATGCCACTTTCTTCCTCTGTTCCAGTCATTCCCCAGATACAGAGTCCGTATCCAACTGCCCAAGAAGCATCGCGAACTTTACCGTTTTGCCCAGGATCAAGTGTTGCAATTTTTGAAGGGAGACGGAGTGCTGCTCGAGCAAGGTCTTGTACAGTCGTAATTCCTGAACCTCCTCCAGTAAGGATGACACCGGCAGGAAGGAGTCCATCTCGCTTCATTTTTCGTAGATGATCATCAATAAGTTCAAAGATATCAGAGAATCGTGCTGAAATAATTTCGTCAAGCTTTTTCTTTGAATAGGGGACATTCGTCATTCCTCCACGCTTGATTCGTTCAGCTTCATCAAGAGTGATTTTTAAACCAAGTGCGATGTCATTTGTTATGTCGTTTGAACCAAGAGGAAATACCTTGACCGAGGTTGGCGTATTATTTTCAAAAACGACTATTGAGACAGTCTCGGCGCCGATATTTGCAAGGACACATCCTGCTCGTTTCTGTGCCTTGGTGAGCATAACGAGGCTTCCTGCGAGTGGTGATGCCATGATGTCGTCTACCTTGATGCCGATGCTTTCAATTGCTGCCACGAGGTCATTGAGATGATGTTCAAAAGCTGTTACAAAGAGGACATCAACTTCGAGTTTTGTACCCTTAAGGTCGTGTGGACGACCATGGACACGCTCACCATCAACTGTGAACTGGAGCGGTATTGCGTGGAGTATCTTTTTGTTAGGGATCTTATCCTGAATGAATTCCTCACTCGTTTGAACAGCCTTATCGACATCAGCTTGTGTGATAACTGAGTCGGCTCGTGACGTAATTGCTTCGCCGTGAGAATGCACCTCATCAAGTCCGATGCCCCCCATTGAGATGTATGCATGTTTAACCTTCACGCCACTAGCTTTCTCCGCTTGTGCAACAGCGTTTCTCACGCTTCGTGTGACGTCGCTTTCGTTAATGATATATCCATTACGGAGGCCACGGCTTTCGGCATACCCAGTGCCAATAATTTGCGGGACACCATTCGGATCTTGTGAAGTGGTGGAATTGCTACTCGCAATAACAACCTTCACTTGGTAAGTGCCAACATCTATTCCTGTGACGTAATGATGAGCCATATATAAGAAATTGTATGTGAGAGCAGTTGGGACTTACTACACTTATTTTAAATTAAATCGTGACGTATACTTTTTTTCAGCTCTATCCATTGTATCCCCGTGTGGGTATCCTTTCAAATGGAGTAACCCGTGGATAAACAAATATCCTATGTATCCTCGCGGCGTCATCCCATATTTTGAAGACTCGGTCTTCGCTACGACAGGCGTTATGTATATTTCACCGACAGAGTCAGTAAGAGGGAAAGAAAGTACGTTCGGTGTGTAACTTGCTCCTCTATGCTGTTTATTAAGCTGTTGGGCACGTTTTTTACCAACAAAGGTAAGTGAGAGAGTATATGATCTACCTAAGACGGCATCTTTCATTTGGTGAAAGTCGAGCTTTGGATATTCGCGTGCGGTTGTAGAGATAATGAGCGACACACAGGAAGTGTAGCATATGTGAGAAAACGTCTATATAAAAAATAATCCCCTGACGGGGGATTATCTTGATCTTCGTCCTCGTACTGTTTCTTGAATCTTTCCGAGTTTAAGTAGTGTCTCGTACTTTACTTTATTTGCAAGTTTCTTAAGTTTTCCAGCTCTGTGTACGAGAGGGGACTTATCTCGTTGGTGGTATCGGTGTTTTCGGAGTCTATTGAGAACACCTGAACCTTGAACACGTTTTGTAAAACGACGAATAAGGTTCGCTGTGCTTTCTTGATTATTTTTCTTTACTTCTACATTTGTAGCCATATGTCGGGAGAGAATACCATAGGGGTGTTAGTTTTGCAAGCTATCGTGCGCACTGGAAAGGTCTAGTGATGGGCTGGGAGGTGTTCCTGAAGGTGCGCCACAAGTATTGCGGAGGGAATACTTTCTTGGCTTTGGTTATGGAGATCACGCACTATAATATTCCCATCCATGAACTCCTTGTGTCCTAAAATAATAGCGTAGCGCGCATTTTTTGCCTCAGCATGTCTAAGTTGTTCACCAAGAGAATCACTCATTATGTTTTGATAGACGCATATTCCAGCTCGACGAAGCTCATCTATAAGCAGAAGGCTTTTTACTTTAGGTCCGAAGCCAAGTTGTACAAGATACACATCAGGGTTGTGTTTTATTCGTGGAACAGGGATATGAGCGGGTGCTTTCTTATCTTTTAAGATAAGAACTGCACCGACTGCGGGGATTTTCGATTTGCTCGTTTTTGTAATAAAGGTACTGTATCTACCGCCTCGAATGTAGAGAGGATTTTCAGGATCTTTCTCTAGATCCTTGTTCAAGATATCGAAAGCAAAAAGAGCATCTGAGTAACAATCATGGTGTCCAAGAAGACGAGGGTCGATTTCAAAAGGTGTTTCACTCATATCGAGATACTCAACGATCTCACGAAAATGTTTTCGACTTGCATCAGTAAGATACTCAAGTGGACTTGGGCTCTTTTTAGCAAGGTCATGGTCTTTCTCAATAAGATGCATGAGAGCCACGAGTGGGTGCTCCTTCATGAGTTCGCGTGCAGCTGGAGGCATCTCATCGAGGCGTTTTCGAAGATACGTTGTGAGATCTCTGATGTAGCGTGACGTTGAGTCTGTGTCACCAAGTGAGTTGATCCGTACAATATGATTAATATATCCGAGATCATTAAGGAGAGATTGGATCGTTTGGATAAGGAGTGCCTCAGCTATGCTTTTTTTGACGTTGAGAACGTGGAAAGTTACGGCAATATCGCCAGAACGTGGAACTTGCTCTGTTGTATAAAAAAGGGATGGACCTTCAATACCATTGAGTTTGTGATCAAAGTACGAGCATGCTCCTGAAGTAAGAAGACCATAGAGTGAATCATTTTTGCGATTTTGTGCAGTTGCTTTGTGTGATATTCGTGTATCACAATTTTTGCATGCAGACAAAGCCTTCATCTTTTCGAGTGGTGAAAAACCAAAATGGTACGCTGTATGAGCTGATGATTTTAAAAAGTCTTGTGTTGATACTGCTGGCATATTAATTTACACGTTAGACTTATAATTCACCCCCAGCTTCGTTGACGAAACTTCCAGGAAAAATCCCAATGTTTGTAAAGGGGAAGAGCCGCAAAAAAGCGCGTCCTATTATTTTGTCACGCTGCAACACTCCCCATGAACGAGAATCAGAACTTGCGTCACGATTGTCTCCCATGACAAAATATTCGTCATTTCCGAGTGTTTCTGTGAGGGTCGTTGTTGGCTTCATGTCGTGTACGTATGATTCATCAAGATGAACACCATCCGGATGTTCATCGTTTGAAATTATTACGTCACGGCCAGAAATAGCGATTGTGTCCCCTGGGATGGCGATAATTCGTTTGATAAAAAATTTTGACGGGTCTTTCGGATATCGAAAAACAATGACTTCGCCTCGGACTGGTTCTTCAAAATGATAGGTAAGCTGGTCAACGATGATGTATTGTCCAGTTGAAAAAGTTGTCTCCATAGATGCTCCGGAGACAATAAATGGTTGTGCGATAAAAAGTCTAACGGGAAGGACGATGAGTAATGCGATAAGTGAAAACCTTACAATTTCTCCAAACATGCTTTCTTTTTCGTTTTTTTGTGAGGATTCAGCTGGCGAGACTTTGTCAGTGTTTGTCTGTAGGGGGTTCTGTGATTCAGGTGAAAGATCCATAGAGAAATGATTTACAGACTATTATATCGGTGCATTCACTTCCACACAAGTTTTTTGTATGGTGTGCTATAAAAAACTTTAAAGAAAGAGAAAAAAAGAATAAAGTACGCTAGAATAATGTATATGTTTACGATCGTCGGACTTGGAAATCCAGGTGATGAATATAAAAATACCCGACATAATATTGGGTGGATTATTCTTGGTGAGATACTATCGAAACACAATCTTCCGTCTCTTATAAAATCATCACAATATACAGCACTTATTTCTGAGGGTGTTCTTTCTGGTAAGGAGGTTGGTATAATTTTTCCAACAGCATTCATGAATAATTCTGGTGTGTCGATACAGCGATACGTTTCAGATAGATCTAGTCTTGAAAAACTCATAGTCGTTCATGATGATATTGATCTTCCTTTTGGAGAGATAAAAATTTCATATGGTCGTGGGGCGGGTGGGCACAACGGTGTGCGGTCTATTATTGATGAGTGCGGAGCTACATCATTTATACGTATTCGTGTTGGGATTGCGCAAAGAGGATTTTTTGGTGGCATTAAACGACCGACAGGGGAGAAACTCTCTAAATACGTCCTTGGTATATTTACGAAGAAGGAGATAAATTCACTACCCGATATTGTTGAACATGTAGATATTGCAATTAAACATATCTTTGAAAAAGGAGTTTCCTACGCAATGCAGGAAGGGAATAAATAAGTTATGGATTTCAAGCAAAAATAACCGGCTCCCGAAGGGCGCCGGTTATTTTTGCTTTTGTAAGGATGTTTATTATTTTGTCTCCTCCTTCTTGAACGAGAGAGTCATACGTTGATCTTTTGGTTCAAACAACGTAATGGTGAACGAGTATGATTGTCCTAGTGAAAGGGAATTTCGAAGTTCCTCTTCACTTGCAAACTCTGAAATGTGAACAAGACCAGCGACACCTTCTTCAATCGAAGCAAGTGCACCATGCTTATTGTACTTGATGATAACACCTTGTACTGCTTGGTCTTTCGTGTATTTCTTTGCTGCAGAAACCCATGGATTTTCTTTCAGTTGTTTGATTGAAAGTGAAATCTTGTCATCCTTAACCTCGATGACTTTTACCTTGACAGGATCACCTACCTTGTAGAGAGAACGAGTGTCCTCAACAAGACCCCAGTCGAGTTCAGAAATGTGGACGAGTCCTTCAAGACCTTCTTCAAGTTTCACAAAGACACCAAAATCAACAGCGCCAGTTATAACACCGCTAAGTGTGTCACCAACATTGTAACGACTAACTTTCTCTTCTTTCTCTTCTTTCTCTTGAGGTCCTTTCTCTGAGAAAATAAGCTTACCTTCTTTTTGGTCTGCAGTGATCATGATGACACTGAGTGACTTTCCAATAAGGTCGTTGAGAGCAGTAAGAATTTTATCCTTGTCTCCATCTTCAACACGTGGGTAGTTTTCTGAAGAAAGTTGCGACGCAGGAAGGAATCCTGGGATGCCTTGCCAGTCAATAATAAGACCACCTTTGTTTGCCTCCTTTACTTGAAGGGACATGATAGTCTGTTTCTTCATTGCTTCCTCAGCATCACTCCAGATAAGTGCCTGACGTGCTTCCTTAAGTGAAAGTTCGATGTAGCCATCTTCGTTTCCAGGATCAACTACTTTTGCGGCAATAGTATCTCCAATAGAAACTTTTCGGAGAATATCACGTGCATTCATGAACTCACGTCCATAAATCAAACCTGTTCCAAATGGCGCAAGTTCTACATAAACACGTGCGCGCCCTACTGCGGATACCTTACCTTCAATCAAATCACCATTTTTGGGTGGTATTGGACTCGCGTCAACGAGGGAGTTCATTGGACTTTTAGTACGAGCTTCTTCTTCTGGTGTCAAAGGCTCAACCTCAACGTCGGCTTCTGCCGCTTTTGGTGTTGTTGATGTGCCTTGTACGAGAGAAGTAATACGGTCTAGGACCGATGTTTTTTCTTCTGACATAATATTTTTGTGTCGGCGATGGGTCTCCGTAAAATCCGTCTCGCGTAGCCGTGTGCTTGATTACGGGATTACCCTCATGCCGTTAGAACTATTAATACCTTACGGTGGGCCGAGTGTACTATAAAATTGTTATTTCGTCTATGCGCGTTGAAAAGAGATAAACATTGACATACCCACATTATTAGTTGTATGGTACACAAGGTTTTGAGAGTAGTTTTTTAATCAAACAGTGTGGAGAGTCAAAATGGTACACACATTTACAATCGGTCAGTCTGTAGTTTTTTAAAGGCCGGAATCAAGGGATGATTGTATTGCAACCGCGAAGAGGAATTTTGGAAACGGACCCTTCAAAGTCATATCACAAGAGACAGTCCCAGAAGAAGAAATTGAAGTCACGGGACATCATCAATATCTTGATATCGTGCATGTCAACGGAAAGACGGCAAGAGTAGGTTTTGGAAAGTGGAGTGGAATGTTTTTCACTCCTACTCCATCTCCCATACCGGAAAACGACTGAACCCACGCCACGAACAGGCCCCAACACATTCCTCTTATTCAGCGATTATGCTGATTAAGGGATATGCGTAGGGGCCTTTACTTAATCAAATTTGTTAAGGAATGTTCGGAATCGCCAGTTGAGGCGTTTATGTTGACTTCCAAAGTTATTTCATAGTATAAAATGATTGGATTTTTGTTTAATGCTTTTAAGGGGAAGAATGATGTGTACAATCTTTAGTCCCGGCGAGAACACAATTCTTGTCGGAATCATACCTCCAGGGTTTCCGGAATTTGCTCTCGATAAAGTACTCACCGTCCAGGAAGTTTTGCCAGTTCCAAAAAAGTGCATTTGCGGAAGGATGTCGTGCAACGGCAGTGAGACCGACAGATGCATGACGCTGGAAGAACAAAACGGACATCCGCAACGGCTCAGGCTTTCAATTCCTGAAGAAAGCTTTGAGGTTTCCGGGGCATGGAGTGGAAAAAATTTCGAGCCGGTGTAACGCTGTTGTGGGCCCCGTGTTTCCATCCTGTAATACAGGATGGAAACACGGGGC